>NZ_JBISCE010000008.1:0-842661 GCF_044385685.1 Streptomyces sp. ALB3
CCAGGCGCTTCCCCCCCACCCCTGTGCGTCGGCGCTGGAAGGCGGGACGGCCGGGCGGGGGCCGTCGGGCGGAGGCTCGGCCGCATCGGCGCAGCACAACGTGAAACCGGTGGTACTGAGCACCCCCGGATTCGGGTATGCTTTACCTCGTTGCCGCAAGGCAGCAGGCCCCAATAGCTCAGTCGGTAGAGCGTCTCCATGGTAAGGAGAAGGTCTGCGGTTCGATTCCGCATTGGGGCTCAGCTAGAAGAAAGGCCCCCGCCTGTGGCGGGGGCCTTTCTTGTCTCCCGGGGCCGCACTGGACTACCTCAGGGCATCAGTCGGCCGCGCGGACGTTGTCCGGTCGCCGGCTCCTGGACGGCATGACTGCCGAAAGCACAGGCGCAGCGGTGTACGCCGTAGCGGTCAACACCGCCTTGATAGGCAAGTCGATGCTTGCCTATAGTGCCGTTCATGGCGGAGGATGTCTTCAAGGCCCTGGCCGACCCCACCCGTCGGCTCATTCTCGACGAGCTGGTGGACCGGGACGGGCAGACGCTGTTCGAGATCTGCGCACGGCTGGTGACCAAACACGGTCTGGGGCTGTCCCGGCAGGCGATCAGCCAGCACCTGGCCGTTCTGGAAAGCGCGGATCTGGTTCGTTCGCGGCGCCAGGGCCGCTACAAGTTCCATGACCTGAACACCCAGCCCCTCGAGTGCATCGTGACCCGATGGCTCAGGGCCGACCCACCGGAGAGCACCCCATGAAGATCCACCTTTCCAGCGTCTTCGTCGATGACCAGGACAAGGCTCTCGGCTTCTACACGGACGTACTGGGCTTCGTGAAGAAGACCGAGGTTCCGCTGGGGGAGGACCGGTGGCTGACCGTGGTCTCGCCCGAGGACCCCGAGGGGACCGAACTGCTGCTGGAGCCCGACCGTCACCCCGCGGTGCAGCCGTACAAGACGGCCCTCGTCGAGGACGGCATCCCGGCGGCCTCGTTCGCGGTGGACGACGTACCCGCCGAGTACAGCCGGCTGCGCGGGCTCGGCGTGCGGTTCACCCAGGAGCCGCTCGAGATGGGCCCGGTGACCACTGCGGTACTGGACGACACCTGCGGCAATCTGATCCAGATCGTGCACAGCAAGTAGAGGCCCGGCGCACGCGGTGGCCCGGTCGCAGCTGCCGTTCCGTGGGCCCGGGCGGCGGCGGCCCCGGCCACCGGCGGACGGAGCCGGGCACGGCCGGAATGACGCCGCCTGACTCAGAGGCTGTGCGGCTCCGGGACACGCATGGCCAGGATGGCCATGTCGTCGGACGCCGGCTCCGCGGCGAAGCGTTCGACGGCCCGCAGGATGCGGCCCGCGACCGCCCCGGCCGTCAGGCCCGTGCACACGGCCAGGACGTCGGCCAGTCCGTCGTCGCCCAGCATGCGGGTCCCCTCGCGGCGTTCGGTGACTCCGTCGGTCACACACAGGAGCACGTCACCGGGCTCCAGCGTGACCTCCTGCTCGTACAGCTCGAGGTCCTCGATCACACCCAGGAGCGGCTGCGGCTCGGCTGCCGCCTCCACGGAGCCGTCCTGGCGCAGCCGTAGAGGCAGAGGGTGACCCGCGCAGACCACCTTCAGGAGGGCGCTCCCGTCCTCCTGCGGCCACAGCTCCCCGTAGAGCAGGGTGAGGAAGCGGCTGCGCGCGCCCTCGTCCAGGATGGCGGCGTTGAGCCGCTCCAGGACCGCCGGTCCGCCGAACCCCTCGCGGGCCAGCAGACGCAGGGCGTGCCGGGCGAGGCCTGTGACGGCTGCCGCCTCCGGACCCGTGCCGCAGACGTCACCGATGGCGAAACCGTAGGCGCCGTCACGGATGGGGAAGACGTCGTAGAAGTCGCCGCCGACCTCGTTGCCCTCTCCCGCCGCGCGGTAGATGACCTCGATCTCGACGTTGGGCACGTCCGGGAGGCCGGGTGGCAGGAGGCTGCGCTGGAGCGACTGGCTGATGGCCATGCGCTCGGAGTACAGGCGCGCGTTGTCGAGGGCCAGAGCGGCCCGTCGGGACAGGTCCTCGGCCAGTTCCAGGATCTCCTGGCGGAAGTGTTCGTCGGACGGCTTGCCGAGCGTGAGCATGCCGATCACGCGGTTCCTCGCCACCAGCGGCAGGACCACGGTCTCGCCGCCGACGGCGGCCGCGGTCGCCAGCGTGGTGCGGGCAGCAGCCCCCATGCTGAGGGGGGCGTCCCTGCCCAGGGTGCGCCTGGACGTGCGCAGGGCGGCCTGTTGGCCGGCTTCCGTGGGAGCCGGCCAGAGGCGGGCGCCGGGGGCCGGGACGGGGTCCGGCGGATCGATGGAGGAGAGCAGGGCCTTGAGCCCGTCGATGCGCTCCTCGTCCTCGTGGAGCACGTAGGAGAGGTACGGCTCCGATGACTGGTCCGCGATGGTGTAGACGGCGCACCAGGTGGCCAGGGTGGGCACGGTCATCTGAGCCATCAGAGCCAGTGTCTGGTCCCTGTCCAGGGTCCCGGCCAGCAGGTCCGACGCCTCGACGAGGAAGGACAGTGAGCCGCGGCGCAGGCGCTCCAGTTCGCCGAGCCGTGCCGACTCGACGGCCAGGGCGATCCGGTCCGCGGCGAACTGGAGACGCAGGGCCTCCTCGTTGGAATACCGCCCGGCCGCTTCGGCGGCGACCCCCAGGGAGCCCGTGAGACGGCCCTCGACCTTGAGCGGGACCGTCACGACCGAGCGCATCCCGGTGTCGCTGAGCAACGGGACGGCGCCCGGTACGACGGTGAGGTCCTCATGGACGGCGGGCATGCGGGCGGAGCCGTACCGGCCCGTGCCGGCCTCCACGGGGACCCGTGCGAAACGCTGGCGGGCCGACGGGAGCCCGGTGGTCGCTCGGACCTCCAGCTCGGTCTCGTCATCGGTGGCCAGCAGCAGGAACGCGGCGTCGGCGTCCAGCATGTCGCGTGCCCGCTCGACGGTCCGCTGGAGCAGCCCGTCCAGGTCGTCGGGAGCCGGGGAACCGATGAAGATCTCGAACGGGTCCGTGCTGCGGTGGTCGGCCGAGGTGTCGGTGACGGGCGCGCGCACCGGCGTCTGGAGCACGGCGCGTTCGTAGTCGCGCACCAGGAGGCAGACCGTCGAGGGCTCGCCGTCGGCGTCGCGGACCCGGAGGTGCGAGGCGTAGACCGGGATGACCCGGCCGTCGGCGCCGCGGATCCCGTAGCTGCCCTCCCACCGGGAGAGCTGCAGCGCGTCGGCGATGCCGGTGTTGGTGCCCGGTGTGTGCGGCCACGCCACGAAGTCGGTCAGCTGCTTGCCGTCGACCTTCTCCGCGGGGTAGCCGAAGAGGAAGGAGGCGTCGTCGTTCCACGACGCGATGGCGCCGGAGCCGTCGGTCTGGACGACGGCCACCCGTACACGCTGTTCCGCGACGGGCAGCAGAGCGGTGGGCAGGACCGGGCTCGCCGAGCGGATGCCCACGGGGCGCTCCGGAAGGTCGAGCTGGAACCACACGTGTTTGTGCGTCGGGGTGTACTCGACGCCCCAGCGGGAGGCGAGAGCCGCACAGAGCAGCAGACCACGGCCGCCCTCCCGGTCCGGGCTGCCGAAGTCCAGGCCGGAGCTCTGGAGCGGTACCTCCCGCTCGGGGTAGTGGTCGGAGACCTCGACGCGTACGCCGTCCTCCGTGCGCAGACACAGCACGTCGGCGGCCGTCCCCGCGTGCACGACCGCGTTGGTCACGAGTTCACTGGTAAGGACGACGGCGTCGTCGACGACATCCGTGTAGCCCCACCCCTGGAGGGTGTCGCGGACGAAGGCGCGGGCGGTCGCGACCGAGCGTCCGACCGGATCGAAGGTGGCAGCCGCGCGCGCGGTGATCACAGCACTCCCCATTTGGTGTCTCGTCGCTTCCCCGAGTCCTGTGCCCGTATGTCGCCGCTTCGATTCGCCTGCCAGGCTAGACGCTCCCCAGGTGTCGCGGGTACACGAGGGCGGACTTGGGTACGCAGGGGGACCGGCGGTTGTGCGCCGGGCGCACAATTGTGGGTCCCTCGGTGAGGAAAATGGGACGACCATGAGACCTTCCCCGTCCTCCCGTTCCGGCCTGGTACGTTTCAACGATTTGACGACCGCATAGTCACCCGTCGACGGTGTGCTGTGGCGGTGAGCCAAAGTGGAATTGGGCAAGCTTCCGATAACGGCCCGAGCGGTACGGTCAACCCCTGCGGGAGGGACACGGTGGAGTCTGGCGTGGCGGCGCGGGGTTCAGAAACGCGCACAAAAGGCGGGCAGTCCGTGAAAAAGCAGCGCAATGGCACCGTCGAAGTGGACGCGGCAGCTCTGAACAGACTGCTCTCGGCCCTCGTGGCGATGCGTGACGGAAACTTCCGCAGGCGGCTCACCGTCTCCGGCGACGGCGTACTCACGGAGATCGCCGCGGTCTTCAATGAAGTGGCCGACCGCAACCTGCACCTGACGGGCGAGCTCGCCCGTGTGCGTCGCGTGGTGGGGCGCGAGGGGAAGCTCACCGAGCGCCTGGAGACCGGCGCCTGCGAGGGCTCCTGGGCCGCTGCCATCGACGCCTCCAACGAGCTCGTCGACGACCTGGCGCGACCGGTGTCCGAAGTCGGACGGGTACTCTCCGCGGTCGCGGACGGTGACCTCGAGCAGCGCATGGAACTGCGCACCCACACGGCGGACGAGACCGTACGTCCGCTGCGCGGCGAGTTCCTGAAGGTCGCCCGCACGGTCAACAACCTGGTCGACCAGCTGTCGGCCTTCACCGAACAGGTGACGAGGGTCGCGGTCGAGGTCGGCACGGAGGGCAAACTGGGCGGTCAGGCCCAGGTGCGCGGCATGTCCGGGTCCTGGAAGGACCTCACGGACTCCGTGAACACCATGGCCTACCGGCTCACCGCCCAGGTGCGCGACATCGCCCTGGTGACGACGGCTGTGGCCAAGGGGGACCTGTCACGGAAGGTCACCGTCCATGTGGCCGGTGAGATGCTCCAGCTGAAGAACACCGTCAACACGATGGTGGACCAGCTGTCGTCCTTCTCCTCCGAGGTGACCCGGGTCGCCCGAGAGGTGGGGACCGAGGGCGAACTGGGCGGCCAGGCGACGGTTCCGGGGGTGGCGGGGGTCTGGAAGGACCTCACCGACTCCGTGAACACCATGGCCGGCAACCTCACGTCACAGGTGCGCGGCATCGCCGAGGTGACCACGGCCGTCGCCAACGGGGACCTGTCGCAGAAAGTGACCGTGAGCGCCCGGGGTGAGGTCGCGCAGCTCGCCGAGACGATCAACCAGATGACCGAGACGCTGCGTACGTTCGCCGACGAGGTGACGCGCGTGGCGAGCGAGGTCGGAGGCGAGGGCCTGCTCGGTGGCCAGGCCCAGGTGCCGGGTGCCGCGGGCACCTGGAAGGACCTCACCGACTCGGTCAACACGGTCTTCCGCAACCTGACGACGCAGGTGCGTGACATCGCGCAGGTGACCACCGCGGTGGCCAGCGGTGACATGACGCAGAAGGTCACCGTCGACGTGGCCGGGGAGATGCTGGAGCTGAAGAACACCGTCAACACGATGGTGGACCAGCTCCAGGCCTTCGGTTCGGAGGTCACCAGGGTCGCCCGGGAGGTCGGGGTCGAGGGCCGGCTCGGCGGCCAGGCCGAGGTACCGGGGGCGGCGGGGACCTGGAAGGACCTCACCGACTCGGTGAACACCGCGTTCCGCAACCTCACGGGACAGGTACGTGACATCGCGCAGGTGACCACGGCCGTCGCCAACGGCGATCTGTCGCAGAAGGTCACCGTCGACGTAGCCGGCGAGATGCTGGAGCTGAAGAACACCGTCAACACGATGGTCGCTCAGCTGTCCAACTTCGCCGACCAGGTGACGCGCATGGCCAGGGACGTCGGCACGGAGGGCCGTCTGGGCGGTCAGGCCCGCGTCGACGGTGTCTCCGGTACGTGGAAGGAGCTCACCGACTCCGTCAACTTCATGGCCGGAAACCTGACCTCCCAGGTGCGCCAGATCGCCCAGGTGACCACTGCGGTGGCGCGGGGTGACCTGTCGCAGAAGATCGACGTGGACGCCCGGGGCGAGATCCTGGAGCTGAAGAACACCATCAACACGATGGTCGACCAGCTCTCCGCCTTCGCCGACCAGGTGACACGCGTGGCCCGGGAGGTCGGCACCGACGGCCGTCTCGGCGGCCAGGCCCAGGTCCCGGGTGTGGCAGGCGTCTGGCGCGACCTGACCGACTCGGTGAACGGCATGGCGGGCAACCTCACCGCCCAGGTGCGCAACATCGCCCAGGTCGCCACTGCGGTGGCGCGGGGTGACCTGTCGCAGAAGATCGACGTGGACGCCCGGGGCGAGATCCTGGAGCTGAAGAACACCCTCAACACCATGGTCGACCAGCTCTCGAACTTCGCGGAGCAGGTCACCCGGGTGGCCCGTGAGGTGGGCACGGAGGGCATCCTCGGCGGACAGGCCGAGGTGCAGGGGGTCTCCGGTACGTGGAAGGACCTCACCCAGTCCGTCAACGGCATGGCGAACAACCTGACGCTCCAGGTGCGCAACATCGCCGAGGTCACCACCGCGGTCGCCAAGGGCGACCTCTCCAAGAAGATCACCGTCGACGCCAAGGGTGAGATCCTCGAGCTGGTGACGACCGTGAACACGATGGTCGACCAGCTGATGAACTTCGGTGACGAGGTGACCCGGGTGGCCCGCGAGGTGGGCACCGAGGGCATCCTCGGCGGACAGGCCCGGGTGCGCGGTGCGACCGGCATCTGGAAGGACCTCAGCGAGAACGTCAACCTGATGGCCAACAACCTGACGAGTCAGGTGCGGAACATCTCCCGGGTCTCCTCGGCGGTCGCCAACGGTGACCTGACGAAGAAGGTCACGGTCGAGGCACGCGGTGAGGTCGCCGAACTCGCCGACACCGTCAACACGATGGTGACGACGCTGTCCTCGTTCGCCGACGAGGTGACCCGGGTGGCCCGCGAGGTGGGCACCGAGGGGGAGCTGGGCGGCCAGGCACGCGTCCCGGGCGTCTCCGGCACCTGGAAGGACCTCACCGAGTCGGTGAACTCGATGGCGTCCAACCTGACGGGACAGGTGCGCCAGATCGCCACGGTCACCACGGCCATCGCCAAGGGCGATCTCACCAAGAAGATCGACATCGACGCGCGCGGCGAGATCCTCGAGCTGAAGAACACCATCAACACGATGGTCGACCAGCTCTCCTCGTTCGCCGAGCAGGTCACCCGGGTGGCGCGTGAGGTGGGGACCGAGGGTCAGCTGGGCGGGCAGGCACGCGTCCGCGACGTCGACGGGACCTGGCGCGACCTCACCGAGTCGGTGAACGAGATGGCAGGGAACCTGACCCGCCAGGTGCGTGCCATCGCGGCCGTCGCCACCGCGGTGACCCGGGGCGACCTCAACCTCAAGATCGACGTGGACGCCGCAGGCGAGATCCAGGTACTGCAGGACAACATCAACACGATGATCGCCAATCTGCGCGACACCACGCTCGCCAACAAGGAGCAGGACTGGCTCAAGGGCAACCTCGCCAGGATCTCCGGCCTGATGCAGGGCCGTCGCGACCTGGACGACGTCGCCTCGCTGATCATGAGCGAGCTCACGCCGGTCGTCTCCGCCCAGCACGGCGCGTTCTTCCTGGCCATGGCCACGGGCGACGGGGACGAGGTCGGTTCGGACGCCGGCAAGGAGGGCTCGTACGAGCTGCGCATGCGCGGCAGTTACGGCTACTCGGCGGGATCCATGCCGACGTCCTTCCGGCCCGGTGAGACCCTCATCGGCACGGCGGCCGAGGAGAAGCGGACCATCCAGGTGGACAACGTGCCGCCGGGCTACCTGAAGATCTCCTCGGGGCTCGGCGAGGCACCGCCCGCGCACGTGATCGTGCTTCCGGTGCTCTTCGAGGGCCAGGTGCTCGGTGTCATCGAGCTGGCGTCCTTCCAGCCGTTCACCCACATCCAGCGTGACTTCCTCAACCAGCTCGCCGAGATGATCGCCACGAGCGTCAACACCATCAGCGTCAACACCAAGACGGAGAAGCTCCTCGAGCAGTCACAGGAGCTCACCGAGCAGCTGCGTGACCGCTCGCAGGAGCTCGAGAACCGGCAGAAGGCGCTGCAGGCCTCCAACGCCGAACTGGAGGAGAAGGCCGAGCTGCTCGCGCAGCAGAACCGCGACATCGAGGTGAAGAACACCGAGATCGAGGAGGCGCGGCAGGTACTGGAGGAGCGCGCCGAACAGCTCGCCGTGTCGATGCGCTACAAGTCCGAGTTCCTGGCCAACATGTCGCACGAGCTGCGTACGCCGCTCAACTCCCTCCTCATCCTGGCCAAGCTGCTCGCGGACAACGCGGAGGGCAACCTCTCGCCGAAGCAGGTCGAGTTCGCCGAGACGATCCACGGAGCGGGTTCCGACCTGCTCCAGCTGATCAACGACATCCTCGACCTGTCCAAGGTCGAGGCGGGCAAGATGGACGTCAGTCCGACCAGGATCGCCCTGGTGCAGCTGGTCGACTACGTGGAGGCGACGTTCCGGCCGCTCACCGCCGAGAAGGGGCTCGACTTCTCCGTACGGGTGTCCCCGGAGCTTCCCGCCACGCTGCACACGGACGAGCAGCGGCTGCTGCAGGTCCTGCGCAACCTCCTGTCGAACGCCGTGAAGTTCACCGACAGCGGTGCTGTCGAGCTGGTGATCCGGCCGGCCGGCGCCGACGTCCCGAACGCCATCAGGGAGCACCTGCTGGAGGCGGGCTCACTGCGGGACGCCGACGGCGACCTGATCGCCTTCTCGGTCACCGACACCGGGATCGGCATCGCGTCCAGCAAGATGCTGGTGATCTTCGAGGCGTTCAAGCAGGCGGACGGTAC
Organism: Streptomyces sp. ALB3; assembly: GCF_044385685.1. Classification (NCBI taxonomy): domain Bacteria; kingdom Bacillati; phylum Actinomycetota; class Actinomycetes; order Kitasatosporales; family Streptomycetaceae; genus Streptomyces; species Streptomyces sp. ALB3. The sequence continues at coordinate 8,899 of NZ_JBISCE010000008.1, forward strand.
GACCAGCCGCAAGTACGGGGGGACCGGCCTCGGCCTCTCCATCAGCCGGGAGATCGCCCGTCTGCTGGGCGGCGAGATCCACGCGGCGAGTGAACCGGGCCGGGGGTCGACCTTCACGCTGTACCTGCCCCTGCACCCGAGCGAGCTGCCTCCGCAGGGCTACCCGCAGATGGGGCCGGGCCCCATCGAGATCCACGCCGGTTCCGCCGAGGGAGCCGCGCACCTGGAGGCTTCGCAGGGCGCGGGCGCCGAGCAGCGCCTGGGCGACCCCGCCAACTCCGCAGGGGTGTTCAGGCGCCGCCGCAAGGCCCTGGGCGGGGCGGCTCAGCGTCCCGCCCTGGCGAACGGCAGGGCCGAGGAGGCCGCGGCGCCCGAGGAGTGGGTGCAGAGCCCGCAGGAGGAGCCGGAACCCCGCCGGACGTTCCGCTTCCACGGGGAGAAGGTGCTGATCGTCGACGACGACATCCGTAACGTCTTCGCCCTCACCAGCGTGCTGGAGCAGCACGGACTGTCGGTGCTGTACGCGGAGAACGGGCGCGAGGGCATCGAAGTCCTCGAGCAGCACGACGATGTGACGATCGTTCTGATGGACATCATGATGCCCGAGATGGACGGCTACGCGACGACGACGGCGATCCGCCGGATGCCGCAGTTCGCGGGACTGCCGATCGTCGCGCTGACCGCCAAGGCCATGAAGGGCGACCGCGAGAAGGCGATCGACTGCGGGGCCTCCGACTACGTGACCAAGCCGGTCGATTCCGACCATCTGCTGTCGGTGATGGAGAACTGGATGCGCGGGGAGTGAGCGGGCCGGGGGCGGCTCTCCGGAGGCCGCCCGTCCGGTGTGCGTGGACGGGTGTGAGGGAGTGGATTCCGGGGAACCTTCTGGTCTTCGACCGCGTTTTCGTTATGTGCACAGTGACATCGCGGTGACAGGGTGTGGTGACGGGCGGGGTGCAGCTACCATGACCGGCACAAGGACGGACGGCGTAAGGGAGTCGTCCCCTGGGGCGGCACCCGGTGCGATTCCGGGGCGAGGAGGACGGGCCATGGTGCAGAAGGCCAAGATCCTCCTGGTCGATGACCGGCCGGAGAATCTGCTGGCGCTGGAGGCCATCCTCTCTGCGCTCGATCAGACACTGGTACGGGCATCGTCAGGGGAGGAAGCGCTCAAGGCGCTGCTCACGGACGATTTCGCGGTCATTCTGCTGGACGTACAGATGCCCGGCATGGACGGATTCGAGACGGCCGCGCACATCAAGCGGCGGGAGCGGACCCGGGACATCCCGATCATCTTCCTGACCGCGATCAACCACGGCCCGCATCACACCTTCCGGGGTTATGCGGCGGGTGCGGTGGACTACATCTCGAAGCCCTTCGACCCATGGGTGCTGCGTGCCAAGGTCTCGGTCTTCGTCGAGCTGTACATGAAGAACTGCCAGTTGCGTGAACAGGCGGCGCTGCTGCGTCTCCAGCTCGAGGGCGGCACCCCGCCGGGCGCCCACGAGAAGGAGCCGGCCGGTCTCCTCGCCGAGCTCTCGGCGCGGCTCGCCGCGGTCGAGGAGCAGGCGGAGGCCCTGTCCAAGCAGCTGGACGACGAATCGGCGGACGCGGCGGCCGTGGCCACCGCCGCCCATCTCGAGCGCAAGCTCACCGGACTGCGCCGGGCCCTCGACGCACTGGAACCCGGTGCGGGCGGCTCCGCGGCCGGCCTGCCTTCGCAAGGCTGACGTGCGACTGCTGAGGGCGCGTCAGTTCAGCACCCTCACAAGGGCGACACGGAAGAGTGAAGCCGTGGGCACACGTGTCCACCGGCGTGAGCACCGGTAACCTCAGTCACATGGCCTCACGTACGTCCGGCAAGGGTTCCCTGGGTACGGCGGGCACCGCGAAGGGTGCCGGCCGTTCCCAGGGACCGGCGAAGAAAGCCGCGCCCGCCAAGAAGGCGGCCGCGAGGAAGACGGTGCCCGCCAAGAGGGGGCCCGCCAAGAAGACCGCGGCGAAGAAACCCGTGCCCAGGCCCGCGCCGTCCCCCACGGGGGGCGTGTACAGGTTCATCCGTGCGCTCTGGCTCGGCACCGCGCACGGCGTGGGAGCCGTGTTCCGTTCCATAGGGCGCGGCGCGAAGGGACTTGACCCGGCGCACCGCAAGGACGGACTGGCGCTGCTGCTCCTGGGCCTCGCGCTGGTCGTGGCGGCGGGTACCTGGTCGCATCTGCAGGGCCCTGTCGGCGACCTCGTCGAGATGCTCGTGACGGGGGCGTTCGGCCGGCTCGACCTGCTGGTGCCGATCCTGCTGGGCGCCGTCGCGGTGCGGCTGATCCTCTACCCGGAGAAGCCCGAGGCCAACGGCCGTATCGTCATCGGGCTCTCCGCACTCGTCATCGGGGTGCTCGGCCAGGTGCACATCGCTTGCGGCTCGCCAGGCCGCGAGGACGGCACGGGCGCCATGCAGGACGCCGGCGGGCTGATCGGATGGGGCGCTTCCCAGCCCCTCGTCTTCATGATGGGCGAGGTCCTCGCGGTCCCGCTGCTCCTGCTGCTGACCGTCTTCGGGCTTCTGGTCGTCACCGCCACCCCGGTGAACGCGATTCCCCGGCGGCTCCGGCAGCTCGGCGTCAGGCTCGGCGTCGTCGAACCGGTGTACGTGCCGGGTGAGGAGGAGGGGAGCGACGACGAGCGGTACGACGAGCAGTGGCGCGAGGCGCTGCCCGGGCGCTCGCGGCGTTCCCCGGCACGACGCGCGGACCCGGACGGGGCATACGGCGTCGATGACGCCGAGGACGAGGTACCGGCCAAGCGGCGCCGGTCCCGCAGGCCGTCCGCCCAGCCTGCGATGAACCGGCCGATGGACGCCGTGGACGTGGCGGCCGCCGCGGCTGCCGCGCTCGACGGTGCCGTGCTCAACGGCATGCCGCCGTCGCCGGTCGTCGCCGATCTGACCCAGGGCGTCTCCACGGAGCGGGAACGGACCGGCACGCCGGTCCCCGGGGCGCGTTCGGCCGAGAAGACACCGTCCGGCGACGGAAGCGCGGGGAGGGGTGCCGCGCCCTCCGGCGGGGTACCGGATCTGACGAAGCCCGTCCCCGAGCGGTCCGGTCCGCTGCCCGCCCGTGCCGAGCAGCTTCAGCTTGCCGGCGACATCACGTACGCGCTGCCCTCGCTCGACCTGCTGGAGCGCGGTGGCCCCGGGAAGACGCGCAGCGCCGCCAACGACGCGGTCGTCGCCTCACTGACCAACGTCTTCACGGAGTTCAAGGTCGACGCGTCGGTCACCGGCTTCACACGCGGTCCGACCGTCACCCGGTACGAGGTGGAGCTCGGCCCGGCCGTCAAGGTCGAACGGATCACCGCCCTCACCAAGAACATCGCCTACGCCGTCGCCAGTCCGGACGTCCGGATCATCTCCCCGATCCCGGGCAAGTCCGCCGTCGGCATCGAGATCCCCAACTCCGACCGGGAGATGGTCAATCTCGGCGACGTCCTGCGCCTCGCGGACGCGGCCGAGGACGACCACCCGATGCTGGTCGCGCTCGGCAAGAACGTCGAGGGCGGCTACGAGATGGCCAACCTGGCGAACATGCCGCACGTCCTGGTGGCCGGTGCGACCGGTTCCGGCAAGTCCTCCTGCATCAACTGTCTGATCACGTCGATCATGGTGCGGGCGACACCGGAGGACGTGCGGATGGTGCTCGTCGACCCGAAGCGTGTCGAGCTCACCGCCTACGAGGGCATTCCGCACCTCATCACGCCGATCATCACCAACCCGAAGAAGGCCGCGGAAGCGCTCCAGTGGGTGGTGCGGGAGATGGATCTGCGCTACGACGACCTCGCGGCCTACGGTTTCCGGCACATCGACGACTTCAACCACGCGGTACGCAGCGGCAAGGCCAAGGCGCCCGAAGGCAGCGAGCGTGAGCTCTCGCCGTACCCCTACCTGCTGGTCATCGTCGACGAGCTGGCGGACCTGATGATGGTGGCCCCGCGAGACGTCGAGGACTCCATCGTCAGGATCACCCAGCTGGCCCGCGCCGCCGGCATCCACCTGGTGCTCGCCACGCAGCGCCCCTCGGTCGATGTCGTGACCGGTCTGATCAAGGCCAACGTGCCCTCGCGGCTCGCCTTCGCGACCTCGTCGCTCGCGGACAGCCGGGTCATCCTCGACCAGCCCGGCGCCGAGAAGCTCATCGGAAAGGGTGACGGTCTGTTCCTGCCGATGGGGGCGAACAAGCCGACCCGTATGCAGGGGGCCTTCGTCACGGAGGGCGAGGTCGCGGCCGTCGTCCAGCACTGCAAGGATCAGATGACGCCGGTCTTCCGCGAGGACGTGGTGGCCGGCACGAAGCAGAAGAAGGAGATCGACGAGGACATCGGCGACGATCTCGACCTGCTCTGTCAGGCGGCCGAACTGGTCGTGTCCACCCAGTTCGGCTCGACGTCGATGCTGCAGCGCAAGCTCCGGGTCGGCTTCGCCAAGGCCGGTCGGCTGATGGATCTGATGGAGTCACGCAACATCGTGGGTCCGAGCGAGGGTTCCAAGGCCCGCGATGTCATGGTGAAGCCGGACGAACTCGACGGTGTGTTGGCCGTCATCCGCGGGGAAACCGCTTCGTAGGAGTTTTGCGGGCAACCGTTTCGCCCGGCCGTACGTCAAGTTGAAGGAAGGAACAGCGGGATGCTCCACCCTGCTCTCCGCCCTGTGCCCTGCCCGAGGGGCTCTCCGGCGAACCCGATGGCGTACAAAGTCGTCGCTCCCGGTTGCCCCACCCTTTCGCACCACCCCTAGACTGAACATCCAGCAGGTGGCTCACGCTCGAAAGGCGCCCCCGTGTCCATCGGCAACTCCCCCGAAGACGACCGGCCTTCGATCGGTCGCGCGCTTCAGCAGGCTCGTATCGCCGCAGGTCTGACGGTCGAGGAAGTCAGCAGCTCCACCCGGGTGCGCATGCCCATCGTGCACGCGATCGAGGAGGACGACTTCTCCCGCTGCGGCGGCGACGTCTACGCCCGCGGCCACATCCGTATGCTCGCCCGCGCCGTCCGTCTCGACCCCGACCCGCTGCTCGCGGAGTTCGAGGCCGAGCACGGCGGTGGACCCGCGCCCACGCCCGCGGCGCCCCTGTTCGAGGCGGAGAGGATCCGCTCCGAACCCCGTCGGCCCAACTGGACCGCGGCCATGGTCGCCGCGATCGTCGTCGTGGTCGGCTTCGTCGGCTTCACGCTGTTCAGCGGCGAGGACGAAGGGTCGGGCTCGGCTCAGGTCGCCGAGGGCTCCACACCTGACAGGACCACTCCCGAACCCACCGCCACCAAGCCCGCCGATCCCAAGCCCGTTCCCTCCGAAAGCGCCATCGCCGCCGCCCCGCAGGACAAGGTGACGGTCAGGCTGAGCGCCACCGAGGGCAAGAGCTGGATCTCCGCCAAGGACCACAACGGGCGGCTGCTCTTCGACGGGCTGCTGGCCCAGGGTGACTCCAAGACCTTCCAGGACAAGGAGCGGGTCGACCTCGTCCTCGGAGACGCCGGAGCGATCGACCTCTTCGTCAACGGCAAGAAGGTCGACGATCAGTTCGAGGCGGGTCAGGTCGAACGACTTTCGTACACCAAGGGTGACCCCGAGGTCGGGTGACCTGCCTTCCGCACCATGCTCGTCCGACGGTGAGTGCCCGGCAGTCCTGCCGGACACTCACCGTCGTCCTTGTCCCCGCGCTCCACCCCCCTCCACCGGCTGTCCGGTCACTCCGTGTAGCGGGGAACCCTGCTCGGCAGGGCGGGTGCCGGGACAAAGTAGTCTTGAGCCCATGCCCGAACGCCGTACCGTCGCCCTTGTCACTCTTGGCTGCGCCCGTAACGAGGTGGACTCGGAGGAGCTCGCAGGCCGCTTGGCAGCGGACGGCTGGGAGCTCGTCGAGAACGCCACGGACGCGGATGTCGCCGTCGTCAACACCTGTGGATTCGTCGAGGCCGCCAAGAAGGACTCCGTCGATGCCCTGCTCGAAGCCAACGATCTGAAGGATCACGGCAGAACCCAGGCCGTCGTGGCCGTCGGCTGCATGGCCGAGCGCTACGGCAAGGACCTCGCCGAGGCGCTGCCCGAAGCGGACGGCGTCCTCGGATTCGACGACTACGCCGACATCTCCGACCGCCTGCAGACCATCCTCAACGGAGGCATCCACGCCTCCCACACCCCCCGCGACCGGCGCAAGCTCCTGCCGATCAGCCCGGCCGAGCGGCAGGACTCCGCCGTCGCGCTGCCCGGACACGCCCAGGAGATCACGCCGGCTCCCGCGGACCTGCCGGAAGGTGTCGCGCCGGTCTCAGGCCCGCGGGCACCGCTGCGCCGCAGGCTGGGCACCAGCCCGGTCGCCTCGGTGAAGCTCGCCTCGGGCTGCGACCGGCGCTGCTCGTTCTGCGCCATCCCCTCCTTCCGCGGCTCGTTCATCTCGCGGCGTCCCTCCGACGTCCTGGGGGAGACCCGCTGGCTCGCCGAGCAGGGCGTCAAGGAGGTCATGCTCGTCTCCGAGAACAACACCTCCTACGGGAAGGACCTCGGGGACATCAGGCTCCTGGAGACCCTGCTGCCGGAGCTCGCCGACGTCGACGGGATCGAGCGGATCCGCGTCAGCTACCTGCAGCCCGCCGAGATGCGGCCGGGGCTGATCGACGTACTCACCTCGACGCCCAAGGTCGCTCCGTACTTCGACCTCTCGTTCCAGCACTCCGCCCCCGGCGTCCTGCGCGCGATGCGGCGGTTCGGGGACACGGACCGCTTTCTCGAGCTCCTGGACACCATTCGGTCGAAGGCGCCGCAGGCCGGTGCGCGCTCGAACTTCATCGTGGGCTTCCCCGGTGAGACGGAGGCCGACCTCGCCGAGCTCGAGCGCTTCCTCACGGGTGCGCGTCTGGACGCCATCGGGGTCTTCGGTTACTCGGACGAGGAGGGCACCGAGGCGGTCGGTTACGAGAACAAGCTGGACGCCGACGTCATCGCGGAGCGTCTCGCGCACATCTCGCAGCTCGCCGAGGAGCTGACCTCGCAGCGGGCCGAGGAGCGGATCGGGGAGACCCTCCAGGTACTCGTCGAGTCGGTGGACTCCGACGAGGACGGGCCCGTGGCGGTGGGCCGTGCCGCCCACCAGGCGCCGGAAACGGACGGCCAGGTCGTCTTCACCGCACGCGAAGGGCTTGTTCCGGGCCGTATGGTCGAAGCGAAGGCAGTGGGCACCGAGGGAGTGGACCTCGTGGCCGAACACCACGAGCTTGCGGAGGCAGCCAGATGACGGGAGCCCCGGCATCCGCGGCAGGCGGTTCCGGCGCGACGCCGGCGGCCCGCGGCGGGAAGCTGGGCGCGGCGGCTGTCAACCAGGCCGGCCTGTGGAACATCGCGAACATCCTCACGATGCTCCGGCTGCTGCTCGTCCCGGGTTTCGTCATGCTGCTCCTGCACGACGGTGGCTACGACCCGGTCTGGCGGTCGTTCGCATGGGCGGCCTTCGCCGTCGCGATGATCACCGACGTCTTCGACGGTCATCTGGCACGCACATACAACCTGGTCACCGATTTCGGGAAGATCGCCGACCCCATCGCCGACAAGGCGATCATGGGCGCCGCGCTGATCTGTCTGTCCGCGCTCGGGGATCTGCCGTGGTGGATCACCGGCGTGATCCTCTTCCGTGAGCTCGGCATCACCCTCATGCGTTTCTGGGTCATCCGGCACTCGGTGATCCCGGCGAGCCGTGGCGGGAAGGTGAAGACCCTGGCCCAGGGCATCGCCGTGGGGATGTACGTCCTGGCGCTCACGGGCCCTCTGGCGACGATGCGCTTCTGGGTGATGATGGCCGCCGTCGTCCTGACGGTCGTCACCGGACTCGACTACGTCCGCCAGGCCGTCGTGCTGCGACGCCGCGGGCTGGCGGCCGAGCGGGCCGCCGCCATGGCGGCGGTCGCGGCTGCCGCGGGCGGGACGGACGTCTCCGGACGGCGGTGCGCCGTGGGCGGGACGGCCGAGGCGGTCGTGGAGCCGATGGTGGAGCCCCTGGGGGAGCCGGTCGGCGAGCGCGTGGCGGGAAGTCGTGGCGCCGCGGAGGCGGAGCGGTGACGACCGCGGCGGCCCAGGTGCTGCGGCGGCTTCAGGAGCGCGGTGAGACGCTCGGGGTCGCCGAGTCCCTCACCGGCGGCCTGGTGGCCGCCGAGCTCACTTCGGTGCCCGGTGCCTCGCGGTGCTTCCGCGGATCCGTCACGGCCTATGCCACGCCCGTGAAGCGGGAACTGCTGGGCGTCGACGGCGCGCTCCTGGCCGAGCGCGGAGCGGTCGACCCGGAGGTGGCCCGTGCGATGGCCCTCGGCGTTCGCCGGGTCCTGGGCGCCGACTGGGGGGCCTCGACGACCGGGGTCGCGGGTCCCGACCCGCAGGACGGGAAGTCCGTGGGAACGGTCTACGTGGCCGTTTCGGGCCCCGGGGGTGTACAGAAAGTCGCCGAGCTGAGGTTGAACGGCGGGCGGGCGGACATCCGTAAGGAGAGCGTACGGAGCCTGCTCGAGCTGCTCTCCAATGAACTCGGCGAAGATGCGAGGGCACAGGATACGGAACAGATCGGGGGGAATTGATGTTTGCAGCCCTGAGTGAACACGACATCGCTCCCCGCACGGCCGCAGCGCGAGGCGGTACGGTGGGGCGTGAAGGATGCGGCTACGCGGTCCGAGGAGGGAGCCACCGATGATTCTGCTCCGTCGCCTGCTTGGTGACGTGCTGCGTCGGCAGCGCCAGCGCCAAGGCCGTACTCTGCGCGAAGTCTCCTCGTCCGCCCGAGTCTCGCTCGGCTATCTCTCCGAGGTGGAGCGGGGGCAGAAGGAGGCATCCTCCGAACTGCTCTCCGCCATTTGCGACGCGCTGGACGTACGGATGTCCGAGCTCATGCGTGAAGTGAGCGATGAACTGTCGCTGGCCGAGCTGGCCGAGTCGGCAGCAGCCAGTGATGCGGTGCCTGTACCAGTACGTCCGATGCTCAATTCCGTCTCCGTCGCGTCGGTCTCCGGCGTGCCGACGGGACGGGTGACCATCAAGGCGCCCGCGGAAGCGGTGGATGTCGTCGCCGCCTGACCGCACGCGTTTCGTGTGACGAAAGCCCCGGCCGGCCCCACAAGGGCCGGCCGGGGCTTTCGTCCGTCGCGGTGTGTGCGGAGCTGTTCGCGGGGCAGGCGCGGAGTGAGGCCGGTGTGGCCATTCTTCGGAACAGCCACCCGAATGACCGTTTCGCTCCATATGTGACATTGTGGACAGATGGTACGTCGAACAGCTACCTGAACGGAGAAGTGCATGTCTGTCGTGAAGAGCGCCCTGTCCGATGGTGACCGCAAGGTCGTGGGAGACGCCCTGCAAGGTGCGCTGGTCGACCTGGTCGACCTCTCCCTGGTGGCCAAGCAGGTCCACTGGAACGTGGTCGGCCCGCGCTTCCGCTCCGTGCACCTTCAGCTCGACGAAGTCGTCGACACGGCACGCCAGCACTCGGACACGGTTGCTGAGAGGGCTTCCGCGGTCGGCGTCAACCCGGACGGCCGGTCCCGGACGCTCGCGAAGACCACGGCGATCGATTCCGTGCCCGACGGCTGGATCAAGGACGTGGACGCGGTGCGCGTACTCGTCGACGCCCTGCGCGTGGTCATCGACCGCATGCGGGAGCGGATCGAGGCGACCGACGAACCGGACCCCATCAGCCAGGACATCCTCATCACGCTCACCGCGGATCTCGAGAAGCACGCGTGGATGTTCCAGGCGGAGCGTGCCTGAACCGAGTGCCTGAACCCGAAACGAGGAGGAGACAGCCGTGACGGACAAGAAGGCGATGGACAAGCTCAAGGGCAAGGCCAAGGAAGCGACCGGCAAGGTCAGCGGGGACCGCCGCAAGGAGGCCGAAGGCAAGTCGGACCAGGCCAAGGCCAAGGCTGAGGACGCGATGGGAGCGACCGGCGAGCGCGCCAAGGGCGTGAAGGACTCCCTCACCGACGACAGGTAGGACAGACGCCCACCGGTGTGCCCCCGCGGATCCTGCGGATCCCGGGGGCACCGGCATGCCCGGGGTCGGCCCCTGCGGGATGCAGCCGACGTCCGTCCGGGGGAAACTGCCGATGGGGCACACTTCTTCTCCCCGCAGCGGTCCCAGGAGAGCGCGCGCCGCTGCTTCGGTCCGCCCCGCGCGCCGCTGACGCGCCGGTGCGCCCTCCCGTCAGGACATCACCCCGTACTAGCGTCGGCCGGAGGAGGCAGCCATGGTGCGGAGACGGGTGCCGGCGCTCGTCCTCGGTGGCGTGTGGTGGTGGGCGGTGCTCCGGCTGCTCCTCGAGCCCGGACACGCCGGACTGGTCGAGGGCGCGGTGGCTGCCGGGGGGTGGGGGCTGAGCCTCCTGCCGGTGCACGTGGCGGCCTCGGTGCGACCGGAGCGGACCGCCGGCGAACCGGCGGCGAAGGGCACCGGTACCCACCCCTGCCGGTCCGACATACCCCCGTAGGCCGTACCGATACCGCAGGCGCCGCGGGGGCACCGCATGCGCGCGGGGGCCACCCGGTGTACCAGCCGGTTGTGTCGCGCCGCAGCGGACGGGGAGGGATCGTCCCCGCCATGCCGGCCGGCGGGACCGGTGACCTCTCAGTCCGTGGGGCCGGACTGGCAGTGCGGACACCAGTAGGTCGGGCGGTCGTCGCGGACCGTCCTGCGGATGGGTGTGCGGCAGCGCAGGCAGGGGCGGCCGGCTCGCCCGTAGACGAAGAGACGTTCCCGTGTGGGCCTGCGGGACATGGCAGCCGTCGCCCTGGTCGTGGTCCGTACCGGGCGGTCGCGGTTGGCTTCCAGGAGTTGCTTGGCCGTACTGACCAGACGTGCGGCGACCGGCAGGGAGAGCTCGCCCACCGGCAGCCATGGCGTCGCACGGGCCATGAAACAGAGCTCACACATGTAGACGTTGCCGATCCCGGCGAGATTGCGCTGGTCGAGCAAGGCGTCCCCGACACGGCGCCCGGGATCGGCGAGCAGATTGCGCAGTGCGGTGTCCGGGTCCCAGCCGGGTCCCAGCAGGTCGGGCCCTAGGTGGCCGACGACCTTCTCCTCGTCCTCCGTGCGGAGCAGTTCGAGGACGGGCAGCCGGTAGCCGACGGCAGTGTGCTCCGCCGTGGCGAGCACCGCGCGGACCTCGTGGGAGGGGCCGCCCCGCCAGCGCTCGTCCGGGGCGTACACACGCCAGGCGCCTTCCATGCGCAGATGACTGTGCAGGGTGAGGCCGTCCTGGAAGCGGGTGAGCAGGTGCTTGCCGCGCGCCGTGGCACCCAGAACCCTGCGACCGGTCAGGTCGGCCGTGGCGAACCGGGGCACCCGCAGGTCCGAGACCGTCAGTACCTGGCCGGCGAGTGCCGCGTCGAGACGGCGGGCGGTCTGCAGGACGGTGTCACCTTCGGGCATGCGTCCATGATGCGCTCACATGCGCGTCCGTGGTGCCGGTCCCCGCCGTGCCCGGCCTCACGCGCGCAGTCGCAGACCGCGCGGTGTGGCGAGGAAACCGGCGGCCTCCAGGGTGCGGCCCAGCGGAGACGTCAAGGAGGAGGCGCCGTTCGTGCGCTCCACCGTGACCGTGCCCAGGCTCCCCGCGCGGGCAGCTGACGCGAGCGCCTCGGCCGCGGCACGGAGGGCGGGGTCGGCGGGGTCCGTGGGCCACGCCAGGAGGGACTTGCCGCCGCGTTCCATGTAGAGCGTGAGCTCGCCGTCCACGAGGACCACCAGGGCACCCGCCTTGCGCCCCGGTTTGTGCCCCGCACCGTCCGGCGACTCCGGCCAGGGCAGAGCGGCGCCGTACGCGTTGGCAGGATCCGCCGCCGCGAGGACCAGCGCCCGGGGAGCCGAGCCCGGGTCCGCGCGGTCGCGTGCGGTGGAGGCCGCCCTGAGCCGGTCGACGGCGCCGTCCATGGCGAACTGGGCCGCCCCCAGACCCTCCACTACATAACCGCGTCGGGCCTGCCCGCTGTCCTCGAACGCGGCAAGGATGCGGTAGACCGCCGAGAAACCGCCCTCGACGCCCTCGGCCTGCACCGCGCCCCGGGTCACCACACCGTGGCGGTCGAGGAGCGTACGGGCCAGGGCGTGCGCGCGATGGGTCGGTTCGGGCTCGGCCGGGGGCAGCAGAGACCAGCGCCCCGAAACGGTCGGCGGACCCGTTCGGGACGCGGGGCGGGCGGCCGCGGTCAGGGACCCGTAACGGCCGCGGGGCACGTTGCGCTTCGCACGGTGCGCGGTGGAGCCCGCCGTGCGCCCCGAGCCCAGGAGCGAACGCAGAGGAGCGAGGGTGTCATTGGTGAGACGCCCGGACCAGACCAGGTCCCAGAGCACGTCGGCCAGCTGGGGATCGGCGCAGTCCGGGTGGGTGGTGGCCCGGACCTGGTCGGCGATCTGCCGGAAGAAGAGCCCGTACCCGCCGGACAGGACAGTGAGAACCGACTCGTGCAGCGCGGTCTCCTCCAGCGGGTGGGGTGCGGGGAGGAGCAGGGGCGCGCTGTCCGCCAGATAGACGGAGAGCCAGCCGTCCTTTCCGGGGAGTGCGCCCGCGCCTGCCCAGACGACCTCGCCGGTGGTGGTGAGTTCGTCGAGCATCGCGGGGGTGTAGCCCGCGACGCGGCTCGGGAGGACGAGCTTCTCCAGGGCGGATGCGGGCACCGGGGAGCCCTGCAGCTGCTCGATGGCGCGGGCCAGCCCGTCGATGCCGCGCAGGCTGTTGTCGCCGATGTGCTGCCACTGGGGGAGGAAGCCGGCCAGGGCGGCGGGCGGAACCGGCTCCAGCTCCTGGCGGAGCGCGGCGAGCGAGCGGCGGCGCAGCCGCCGCAGGACGGTCGCGTCGCACCACTCCTGGCCGATGCCCGCCGGGTGGAACTCACCCTGGACGACACGGCCCGACGCGGCCAGCCGCTGCAGGGCCCCGTCCGTGACCGCTGGACCGAGACCGAAACGGCCGGCCGCCTGAGTGGTGGTGAACGGGCCGTGCGTACGGGCGTACCGCGCGAGGAGGTCGCCGAGCGGATCCTTGACCGGCTCGGTGAACGCCTCGGGAACGCCCACGGGAAGGGCCGTCCCGAGTGCGTCCCGCAGCCGGCCGGCGTCCTCGACGGCTGCCCAGTGGGGGGTTCCGCCGATACGGACCTGGATGGCACGCCGGGACGTCGCCAGCTCCGGTGCCCAGGCCGGTTCCGCGCCGCGCTCCGCCAGTTCGGCGTCGGTGAGGGGGCCGAGGACGCGGAGGAGATCGGCGGCCCCCTCGACGTCCTTGATCTTCCTGTCGTCGGTCAGCCACTGCAGTTCCCGCTCCAGCTCGCCGAGGACGTCGGCGTCGAGCAGCTCGCGCAGCTCCGCCTGGCCGAGCAGCTCGGCCAGGAGATGGGAGTCGAGCGAGAGGGCCGCCGCCCGGCGCTCGGCGAGAGGCGAATCACCCTCGTAGAGGAACTGCGCGACGTAGCCGAAGAGGAGCGAGCGGGCGAACGGCGACGGCTCGGGCGTGGTGACCTCGACCAGACGGATGCGGCGCGCCTCGAGGTCACCCATCAGTTCGGTGAGGCCCGGGACGTCGAACACGTCCTGGAGGCACTCACGGACCGCCTCCAGGACGATGGGGAACGAGCCGAACTCGGAGGCGACCTGGAGCAGCTGGGACGCGCGTTGACGCTGCTGCCACAGGGGGGTGCGCTTACCCGGGGTGCGCCGGGGCAGCAACAGGGCGCGTGCGGCACATTCGCGGAACCGGGAGGCGAACAGGGCCGATCCCCCGACCTGGTCGGTGACGACCTGGCTGATCTCACCCTTGTCGAACACCACGTCGGTGGCTCCGACCGGGGGCTGCTCGCTGTCGTACCCGGCGGCGGGGAAGCCCGGACCGGCACCGGCGCGTCCGGGACCGCCGCCGGCATCGTCCTGGGCCGGATCGAAGTCGAGGAGGTCGAGACCCATCAGATCGGCGTCGGGCAGCCGCAGCACGATGCCGTCGTCGGCGTGCATGACCTGTGCGTCCATCCCGTACCGCTCACCGAGCCTGGCGGACAGAGCGAGAGCCCACGGTGCGTGCACCTGGGCACCGAACGGCGAATGCACCACGACCCGCCAGTCACCCAGCTCGTCCCGGAACCTCTCGACGAGGACGGTCCGGTCGTCCGGCACGTGACCGCAGGCGCGGCGCTGCTCGTCGAGGTAGGACAGGAGGTTCTCCGCAGCCCAGGCGTCGAGTCCGGCGGAGAGCAGCCGGAGCCTGGCGTCCTCCCCGGACAGGCCCCCGATCTCCCGGAGGAACGCGCCCAGCGCACGGCCCAGTTCCAGCGGGCGCCCCAGCTGGTCGCCCTTCCAGAACGGCAGCCGGCCCGGGACCCCGGGGGCGGGCGAGACCAGGACCCTGTCCCTGGTGATGTCCTCGATCCGCCAGGACGTGGTGCCCAGTGTGAAGACGTCACCGACCCGCGACTCGTAGACCATCTCCTCGTCCAGCTCGCCGACGCGCCCGCCGCCCTTCTTCGGATCGGCGCCGGCCAGGAAGACGCCGAACAGCCCGCGGTCGGGAATGGTGCCGCCCGAGGTGACCGCGAGCCGCTGGGCACCGGGGCGTCCCGTGACCGTGCCGGTGACGCGGTCCCACACCACGCGTGGCCGCAACTCCGCGAAGGCGTCGGACGGGTAACGCCCGGCGAGCATGTCGAGCACGGCGGTGAACGCGGATTCGGGGAGCGAGGCGAAGGGGGCCGCCCGGCGGGCGAGGGCGAGCAGGTCGTCGGCCTGCCAGCTGTCGAGCGCCACCATGGCGACGATCTGCTGGGCGAGCACGTCCAGCGGGTTGGACGGGATCCGCAGCGCCTCGATGGCGCCCTCGCGCATCCGCTCGGTGACGACGGCCGCCTGCACCAGGTCGCCGCGGTACTTCGGGAAGACCACGCCTGTGGACACCGCGCCGACCTGGTGACCGGCACGCCCCACACGCTGCAGCCCGGAGGCCACGGACGGAGGTGACTCGACCTGGATCACCAGGTCGACCGCGCCCATGTCGATCCCCAGCTCAAGGCTGGAGGTGGCGACGACGGCGGGCAGCCTGCCCGCCTTGAGGTCCTCCTCGACCTGGGAGCGCTGCTCCTTCGACACCGAGCCGTGATGCGCGCGGGCGAGGACGGCCGGTGCTCCCTTCGCGGCTCCCGACTGGGCCATGATCTCGGCGGGGGAGTGGGCCTCGGGCAGGGGGACCCCGGCCTCCCGCCCCTCGTCGGAAGCGGTGCCGGTCGCGCGCTCGTGGGCGATCTCGTTCAGCCGGTTGCACAGGCGCTCCGCCAGCCGCCGGGAGTTGGCGAAGACGATCGTGGAACGGTGGGACTGCACGAGATCGGCGATCCGCTCCTCGACATGGGGCCAGATCGACGGCTTCTCCGCCTGGCCGCCCTCGTCCCCGGTGGCGGGGGAGCCGCTCAGCTCGCCGAGATCCTCCACCGGTACCACCACGGACAGGTCGAACTCCTTGGTGGACGGGGGCTGGACGATCTCCACCCTCCGCCGGGGCGAGAGGAACCGCGCGACCTCGTCCACCGGACGGACCGTCGCCGACAGCCCGATACGCCGCGCGGGGGCGGGCAACAGCTCGTCCAGACGCTCCAGGGACACGGCGAGGTGGGCGCCGCGCTTGGTGCCCGCGACGGCGTGCACCTCGTCCACGATCACCGTCTCCACCCCGGCCAGTGCGTCCCGGGCCGACGAGGTGAGCATCAGGAACAGCGATTCGGGAGTGGTGATCAGGATGTCCGGAGGCTTCGTCGCCATCGAACGGCGCTCGGCCGCGGGAGTGTCGCCGGAGCGGATCCCCACCCGCACCTCCGGTTCCGGCAGGCCGAGGCGCACCGACTCCTGGCGGATCCCCGTCAACGGCGAACGCAGATTCCGCTCCACGTCGACGGCGAGCGCCTTCATCGGTGACACGTACAGCACCCGGCAGCGCTTCTTCGCCTCGGCCGGCGGCGGGACGGCCGCCAGCCGGTCCAGGGAAGCGAGGAACGCGGCGAGCGTCTTACCCGATCCGGTCGGCGCGACGACCAGTACGTCCGAGCCCTCGCCGATGGCACGCCAGGCACCCTCCTGCGCCGCGGTGGGCGCGTCGAACGCGCCCGCGAACCAGCCGCGGGTCGCGGGCGCGAACGAATCGAGTGCTGAACCGGCCATGCCCTCCATCGTGCACCCCGCCACTGACAACGGCCGGTGGACGTGGCCGCCGTCCGGATCCCAGGACCCCGGCCACCCGCCCGGACCTGCGACAATTCCGGTATGGCGGAGGTGGACCCGGCACGGGAGTGGGCGAGGCACTGGCAGTACGCCGAGCTGCCCGACCTCGATCTGCTGCGTGCCCGGTACGTCCGCCACACCTTTCCGCGCCACAGTCACGAGGGATACGTCCTCGCCACGATCACCGGCGGCGTCGAGCAGGTAGGTCTTCCCGGGGGCAGTGTGCGGGCCGGGCCGGGCACCGTCGTCATGATCAACCCGGAGGTCCCGCACACCGCCCGCGCCGGAGTGCCCGAGGGCTGGGCCTACGCCACCCTCTACCCGTCCACCCGGGTGATCGACGACGTAGCGGCCGACCTGACACGGCCGCGCGGCACCGTCGGGTTCACCGAGACCGGAGTGGGGGACCCTTACGCCGCCCGGCTGATCACCGACGTCCACCGTGCGGCCGAGGAGGGTAACGCCCTGGCCGCCGACAGCGTCCTTCGCGTCCTCGTCGCCCGGCTGCTCGACCGCCACGGCAGCGTGCTGCCGGCCAGGGTGCCGCATTCCGCCGGTGCCCGCGACGCCGCCCGCGCGCGGGCGGCACTGGAGGAGCGGATGCGGCGGCCGCCCACCCTGGAGGCGCTCGCCGCCGAGCTGGGGACCAGCCCCTTCGCGCTGCTGCGGGCCTTCAGGAAGCAGTACGGGATGCCGCCGCACACATGGCTCACCGATGCCCGGGTGCGGCGGGCCCGGCGCATGCTCGACGGGGGGACCGCACCCGCCGAAGCGGCCGTCGCCGTCGGATTCACCGACCAGCCCCATCTCAACCGCCACTTCACCCGGATCGTCGGAGTGCCTCCGGGGGCCTACCGGCGCGAGCGCGCAAGAACGTACAAGACCGGTACGGGGCTCTCCCCGTAGCGTCCCGGGCGTGGCAGAACAGACAGCACCCCCTCAGAACCCCTGCGACCCCGCCGTGCGGGACGCGGGTCCGCACCGACCGGACTCCGCGGTCGTCCGGGACGCACTCGGCGTCGGCATAGCCGTGGGCCTCTCCGGATTCGCCTTCGGCGTGACCTCGGCAGGCTCCGGACTGACCCTCCTCCAGACCTGCGCGTTGAGCCTCCTCGTCTTCACCGGCGCCTCCCAGTTCGCCCTCGTGGGCGCCCTGGCGGCAGGGGGCAACCCCTACACCGCCGCGGCGGGAGCGTTCTTCCTGGGCATCCGCAACGCCTTCTACGGGCTGCGGCTGTCACAGCTCCTGGCCCTGCCGCGCGCACTGCGCCCCCTCGCCGCCCAGTGGGTCATCGACGAGACGACCGCCGTCACCCTGCCCCAGCCCACCAGGCGTGCCGCGCGCATCGGATTCACCGTCACCGGGCTCACCCTCTACGTCCTGTGGAACCTGACCACGCTGATCGGCGCCCTCGGGGCGGAGGCCCTCGGTGACACCGACGCCTGGGGACTGGACGCGGCAAGCCCCGCCGTGTTCCTCGCCCTGCTCGCGCCGATGCTGAAGAGCACCACGGAGCGTGTCACAGCGGGAGTCGCCGTCCTCCTGGTCCTCGGCCTCCTGCCGGTGCTGCCGGCGGGTGCGCCCGTCCTCGTGTCGGCTCTGGCGGCGCCGGTCGTCCTCTTCCTGAAGGGCCGTGGCAGGAGAACCCCGGACGCGACCACCACCGGGAAGACCACGCCCGGGGAGGGCCGATGAACATCTGGACCGCCATCGCCCTGACCGCAGTCGGCTGCTATCTCGCCAAGCTCGTGGGGCTCCTGGTCCCCGCCGGTGTGCTGGAACGCCCCCTCGTGCAACGACTCGCAGCGCTCCTGCCGGTGGCACTGCTCGCCGCTCTCACCGCCCAGCAGACCTTCGCCGACGGACAGCACCTGGTACCGGACGCCCGGGCCGCGGGACTCGCCGCGGCGGCGCTGGCACTCGTCCTGCGCGCCCCGTTCCTGGTCGTCGTCGGAGCCGCCGTCGCGGTCACCGCCGTGGTGCGCGCCGTGCTCTGAGGACCGGACGGATCAGCGCGGACCGCGACCGTACGCCCTGAGGGTCCCCAGAGCTCTGAGTGTGACGATCGGACGGCCCTCCAGGGCCGTTCCGGGGGCCCACTGCCGCCAGTTGACCGGCCAGCCGCCGTCCTCCTGCTGCAGGGCCTCCAGATGATCGAGGGAACGCTCCAGTTCGCTGTCGCTGAACCAGCGGCGGGCGAGCGACGCGGGCGTGCGGGCGTAGTCGTAGGGGAAGTGGTGTTCCCCCGGGGCGTAACCGGGTGCCACCGGGTACTCCGCGTGGCGCCGCGGATCGAGCACCACCAACCGCTGGTCGCGCACGAGCCGTCCGAGCCTGTCGGCGGCCGACTCGGCGCGCGCACGGTCGGGTACACCGTCCAGGAAGGCTACGGCCGCCTCGATCTCGTACGGGTGGGACCGCTCCAGAGCGTCGACGGCCGCCCAGCAGAAGTCGGTGGCCCGGAACAGCCACGCGTGCCACACCTGATTGCGGTGCAGCAGTCCGACCACAGGGCCCGTCGCCAGGAGCTCGGCGGGCGGGTCGTCGACGACGGGGACGAAGGGCGCCGCGGGGTACCCGCGCTGGGAGGGGTGGAGCGCGGGCAGCGCGCCCTCCTTGGTCGACACGTCCGTCAGGTACCGGCAGATCCGCTCCACGCGCATGCCGCCGCACCGGCCGATCGAATCGAGGACGCTCAGTGCGTGAGCGGTGTGCAGCGGCTGACTGACGGGCCCGCGAAGATCGGGTTCGAGCGCGTGGCCGTAGCCACCGTCCTCGTTCCGGTAGGCGTCCAGCGCGGTTTCGACGGTGTCCGCGCTTCCCCCCAGGAAGAGATGGGCGAACCGCCGCTGTTCGAGGACGCGTGCGGTGAGCCAGACGAACTGCTCGGCGCGGGCGAGGGCGTTTGCTCCGGTTCCAGCCATGGTCCGACCGTAGACGGCGAGAGGCGGCCCGCAGGGCCCTCCCGGCCCGGCTGCACTCTCAGGAGCGGGATACTGGGGGCATGCGGTTGACGATTTTCTGGGAACGGATGGCAGATCACTTCGGCGAGACGTACGCCGACTCCTTCGCCCGCGATCACGTGATGGCGGAACTCGGCGGCCGTACCGTGCACGAGGCCCTGGCCGCGGGCTGGGAGGCCAAGGACGTCTGGCGGGCGGTCTGCGCCGCGGTCGGCGTGCCCCCGGACAAGCGCTGAGCGAAGTACCGCCTTGGGCCGGGCCGCGTCACCACGTCTCCCGCGCCCCGTCGCCACCGGGTCGCGGGACCGGCTGTCACCGCGGTGAGCGAGACTTGTGCCGTGGCACCGACAGACGAGACCGCCCAGACCCCGCCGCCCGCCTCGCCGCCCGTTCCTCCGGCCGCACCACCGCAACCGCCGCCCGGCACGGGCCCCGTCCGTATGCCCGGCTGGCTGCCGCGCGCGATGGTCATGGCGCTGGCGCTCTACGGGTGCTTCCAGCTGGGCAGCTGGGCCTTCCACCAGCTCATCGGGCTGCTGACCAACATCCTCATCGCCTTCTTCCTGGCGCTGGCCATCGAGCCGGCCGTCAGCAGGATGGCCGGCCGGGGGATGCGCCGGGGACTCGCCACGTTCCTGGTGTTCCTCGGCGTGCTGGTCGCAGGGCTCGGCTTCGTCGTCCTGCTCGGCTCGATGCTCGCGGGCCAGATCGTCGACATGGTGGAGGAGTTCCCCAAGTACCTCGACTCGGTGATCAACTGGGTCAACCAGACCTTCCGCACGGAACTCTCCCGGGTCGAGGTGCAGGACAGCCTGCTGCACTCCGACTGGCTCCAGCGGTACGTCCAGAACAGCGCGACCGGCGTGCTCGACGTGTCCACCACGGTGCTGGGCGGACTGTTCCGGCTGCTGATGATCTTCCTGTTCTCGTTCTACTTCGCCGCCGACGGCCCCCGTCTGCGGCGCGCGCTGTGCTCGGTGCTGCCCCCCTCCCGCCAGACCGAGGTGCTGCGCGCCTGGGAGATCGCGGTCGACAAGACCGGTGGATACATCTACTCCCGCGGACTGATGGCACTGATCTCCGGGGCGGCGCACTACATCCTGCTCCTGGCCCTCGGCGTGCCCTACGCGCCTGCGCTCGCGGTGTGGGTCGGCCTCGTCTCGCAGTTCATCCCCACGATCGGCACGTACCTCGCCGGCGCGCTGCCCATGCTGATCGCCTTCACCGTCGACCCGTGGTACGCGCTGTGGGTGCTCGGGTTCGTCGTGGTCTACCAGCAGTTCGAGAACTACGTGCTGCAGCCGAAACTCACGTCCAAGACGGTCGACATCCACCCCGCGGTGGCCTTCGGCTCCGTGGTCGCGGGCACCGCGCTGATGGGCGCCGTCGGGGCCCTGATCGCCATTCCCGCCATCGCGACGCTGCAGGCCTTCCTGGGCGCGTACGTGAAGCGCTACGACGTGACGGACGACCCGCGGGTGCAGGGCGGCCACCGCTGGCGCCGGGGCGAGCCGGCGCTCTCGAGGATCCGCCGCGCGGTGCGGCACGGGCGGGACGGCCCGGGCCCGGCCGGCGGCAGCCGGTGACATCGGCGGGCGGGCTCGGGTCCTGGACCTCCACGAGGCGTCGCCGGGCGTCGGGGCCCGGTCGTAGGGACCGGTCAAGCCGTAGACCTTCGTGAGCTGTCCGCCCGGCACCGGTCCGCCGGCCCACGGCGGACCGCCCACGAGCGCGGCTGCGGCGCGGCCGGCGTACGCCGGTGCCCCGGGGCGGGGGAGTGGGGCGGGTGGGTGACGGCGTCACGCCGGTCCGCCCCGGTGGACCCTGGTGGCCCGCATGTCGTCGACCAGGAGGGGAGCGACCCCTGCCCTCCCGCCCCTGGTACGGGCGAGCAGGCACTGCCTCGTGACGGGACGCGACGGCCGGGCCGGACGGGACGCCGTGGCCGCCCGACTGCTCCCGCCGCGCCCGACCGGACGGCGATTCCTCGGCCGGCACTGCGGGCTCCACGGCGACATGAGCGGCTTTTCACGACAGGCTTGGATGAGATGTCGCCCTGTCGCCCTGTCGACCGAACCCGGAACGGGCACGTCACTGCTCGTTCCACCGACGTGCCGGATACACGTTGTCGCCGGCCGCCGCGCTCAGCCGTGCGCGGTCGGCGTGTGCGCTTGACACCTAAATCGAACATCCATTCTCATGGGATTCCGGCCGGGTTTTGCCGGACCCGGCCATGGAGTTGTCCACAGGCCGGGAGGACGTCGAGGCCCATTGTCAGTGGCAGGGGTTAGCGTCTGTGACGTGAAGCGATCGACTCAAGCAAATCGGGTGGAACCCATGGCAGGAACCGACCGCGAGAAGGCGCTGGACGCCGCACTCGCACAGATTGAACGGCAATTCGGCAAGGGCGCGGTGATGCGCCTCGGTGAGCGGCCGAACGAGCCGATCGAGGTGATCCCCACCGGGTCCACCGCACTCGACGTCGCGCTCGGCGTCGGCGGCCTCCCGCGCGGCCGCGTGGTCGAGGTGTACGGCCCGGAGTCCTCCGGCAAGACGACGCTGACGCTGCACGCCGTGGCGAACGCCCAGAAGCTCGGCGGCTCGGTGGCGTTCATCGACGCGGAGCACGCTCTGGACCCGGAGTACGCGAAGAAGCTCGGTGTCGACATCGACAGCCTCATCCTCTCGCAGCCGGACAACGGCGAGCAGGCGCTGGAGATCGTCGACATGCTCGTCCGCTCCGGCGCGCTCGACCTGATCGTCATCGACTCCGTCGCGGCCCTGGTGCCCCGTGCGGAGATCGAGGGCGAGATGGGCGACTCCCACGTGGGACTGCAGGCCCGCCTGATGAGCCAGGCGCTCCGTAAGATCACCAGCGCGCTCAACCAGTCGAAGACGACCGCGATCTTCATCAACCAGCTGCGCGAGAAGATCGGCGTGATGTTCGGCTCCCCGGAGACCACGACCGGTGGCCGGGCGCTGAAGTTCTACGCCTCGGTGCGTCTGGACATCCGCCGGATCGAGACGCTGAAGGACGGTACCGACGCCGTGGGCAACCGCACCCGCGTCAAGGTCGTCAAGAACAAGGTGGCGCCTCCGTTCAAGCAGGCGGAGTTCGACATCCTCTACGGCCAGGGCATCAGCCGCGAGGGCGGTCTGATCGACATGGGCGTCGAGCACGGCTTCGTCCGCAAGGCCGGCGCCTGGTACACGTACGAGGGCGACCAGCTGGGCCAGGGCAAGGAGAACTCCCGCAACTTCCTCAAGGACAACCCCGACCTGGCCAACGAGATCGAGAAGAAGATCCTCGACAAGCTCGGTGTCGGCGTCCGTCCGGACGACGCCGCGGCGGAGCCCGCAGCCGATGCGGCGGTCACCGCGGGCGCCCCGGCCGACGGAGCGGCGGCCAAGTCGGTGCCGGCTCCCGCGACGAAGGCCAAGCCTGCCAAGACCGCGGCGGCCAAGAGCTAGGCCATGACGCGTCGCACGGAGTGGCCGGGCACCGGCGCCGCCGATACCGGCCCTGGCCACGAGTACGCCGCAGGGCCGTCCGAAGGCCCCCCGGAGCCCGGCCGGGGGGCCGGGTCCGGCGAGGGGACGGGCCGTCGTTCCCGCTCCAGAAGCAGCGGTTCCCCCTCCTCGTCGAGGGCCGAGCAGGGGGAACCGCGAGATCCGCTCGAGCAGGCGCGCAACATCTGTCTCAGGCTGCTGACAGGAACCCCGCGCACCCGTAAACAGCTGGCCGACGCCCTGCGCAAGCGGGAGATCCCCGACGAGGCGGCGGAGGAAGTGCTCTCGCGGTTCGAAGACGTGGGACTGATCGACGACGCGGCGTTCGCGGACGCCTGGGTGGAGTCCCGGCACCACGGCAGGGGGCTTGCCCGCCGCGCCCTCGTGCGGGAGCTGCGCACCAAGGGGGTGGACCCGGCGGTGATCGACGAGGCGGTCGGCCAGCTCGACCACGAACAGGAAGAGGAGACCGCCAGGGAGCTCGTCGCGCGCAAGCTCCGCTCGACCCGGGGACTGGACCGGGACAAGCGCCTGCGCCGGCTCGCGGGCATGCTGGCGCGCAAGGGCTACGGGGAAGGCATGGCTCTGCGCGTGGTGCGCCAGGCGCTCGAGGCGGAGGGGGAAGACACGGAAGGGCTGGACGAGCCTTTCTGAGGGGTGCCGGCACCCGCGGGGGAGCGGGGGAGGCTTCGGCCGGCGAGCCCGGGGGATGCGCCGGCCGACGCGAACGGGTCGGGACGGGTCGGCCGGGGCCCAGGCGCCGCCAGGAGCACCTGCCGGCTCCTGTGGACGGGACCGGGGGGCGTGGCAGCCGAGCGGCAGGCGCTGAGGCGCGTCGGCCGGGTGCGCACGGGGGAACAGCTCCGCACTCGGCGTGGAGCAGGACTCAGGGAGCAGCGCACAGGCCCCGAGGGGGTCGTCCGGCGGCGGTGGCGGAGGGGGCCACCGCCGCCGGGCCGCGCCCGGGGCCATGGGGAAGGCGATGGGTGCTTCGGCCGATCTGCGGGTCCGTGAGGAGACCGAGGCGCTCGTGGACGGGAGTGCTGGTCGGCCGCCCGCGTCCGGGCCGGACGGACGCCGGCACGGCCGTGCTCAGTGGCCCGCCAGGGACGCCCGCTCGATCGTGGCGTCGAGCAACGCCAGAGCCTCGGCGGCCGTGCGGCCGGGCTGCCGGTTCCAGGGGCCGATCAGGCCCGTCCAGCCCTGCGAGCGCAGCTCGGTGACGAGCCAGGCGCCGGCGTGGTCGACGGTCTCCAGTGATCCGTAGCCGAGCCGGTGGGCGGTCAGCATGGCCCCGCAGAGACAGCGGGCGCCGCGGGCGTTGCGCAGGCGGTAAGGCGTGTTCTGCCAGCCCCATTCGGTCAGGATCTGCCGGGCGTAGCCGAGATGGGCCGACGGACGCACATCGGGCTGCCCGATGCGACGCCACGCGTGCACGCGCTCGGGCAGCACGGCGCCCAGGCGTCCGGGGAGCGGCCGCTCACGGGGGCGTCGCGCGGGCATGGTCCGCAGCGAGTCCTCGATCAGCCGGTCGACGGGAACGGACAGCAGGTCCCGCCAGTCGGCCGGGTGTACGGGCGGTGCCTCGTCGACCCGTACGCACGCGGGAGACGCGGGCTCCGGGGCGGTGCCCCCCGGGGCCGGGTGCTCCGAGGCGGTGCCTGCCGGGACCGAAGGCTCCGAGGCTGAGGGCTCTGCGGCTGAGAGCTCCGCGGCCGGGTGCTCCGGCGCGGTGCGTTCCCAGTCCCTGACGATGCGCTGCCAGGCGTCCGTGTCATGGAGCCGGGAGGCCTGTGCGTCGAGCTGGTCCGGGGTGAGCTGAGCGATCTCCATCGGCACGACATCTCCGTACATTCCGGTCCTCGGTGATGAGGTGAATGTCCGTCGCGTGCGGCGATTGCTCCACCGGGGAGCGGCGTTCGAGTGGCCCGCGGCTCATTCGGGCCTGTCCGCAGCCGAAACGGCCGGTGACAGGGTCACCGGCCGTTTCGGCTCCCCGTCCGGGAGGTGTGCCGTGGGGAGGAGAAGCCGGTCACGGAGGAAGGGTGAGCCGGGTGCTCCAGGTCAGAGGGCGACCGGGAGCCCGGCCGCGCGCCACGCCTGGAAGCCGCCGGTCAGATCGGTGGCCCGGTGCAGTCCCAGCTGACGCAGGGAGGCGACCGCGAGACTCGACGCGTAGCCCTCGTTGCAGATCACCACGATCCGTAGATCGTGGCTCACCGCCTGCGGCAGGCGGTGGCTCCCCTGCGGATCGAGCCGCCACTCCAGCTCGTTGCGCTCGACGACCAGGGCCCCGGGGATGAGGCCGTCCTTCTCGCGCAGCGCCGCGTACCGGATGTCGACCAGCAGTGCGCCTTCGGCAGCCGCGGCCTCCTCGGGGCCGATCCGCTCGTAGGCCGACCGCACCCGCTCGAGCAGTTCGTCGATTCCCGCCTGCTCCCGGCGGCCCTGGCTGCCGCTGCTCACTGCCAGTCCTCCGGGCGCTCGGTCTGCTCCAGGCGCAGGACCGCTCCTGTGCGGCTGTAGCGGCGGATCCGTGGCAGGGGCGGATAGTAGGCGTGCACCGACACGGCGTGCTCCTCGCCGGACTCGTTGAGCACCTCGTGGACATGATGACGGCCGAACGCCCTGCCCTGGCCGGCGGCCAGGAGCCGGTCCCGGTCGATGCCCTCGCTCAGTTCGAGTGTCCTCCAGCCGTCGGTGGGCAGGCGGGCGGCCAGCGAGTGCTCCCTGAGGGCGCCCGCGGCGACGGTGAAGGCGCCCGTCGACTCGGCGTGGTCGTGCCAGCCGGTGCCGGTACCCGGAGGCCAGCTGATCAGCCAGGCCTCGCTGCCGCCGGGGCCGTCGAGCCGGAGCCAGGTGCGCCCTTCGGGATCGAGCGGAAGCGAGGCGACGAGCGCCTCGTCCTTCGCGGTCCGGCGGACGAAGTCGAGCAGCTCCGTGGCGGTCGGGGGCGGACCGCCCGCGCTCACGGCCGGAGCGGCCTCCGGGCCGACGGCGGCCGGGACCGGCGGGTCCGTGTCGACGGTGGACACGGACGTGGGCGTGGAGGAAGAGGATGCAGACACAGAGACCGTCCTGAGAAGAAGTCGCGTGGAGGCACGGCCGCGCGCGACACAGCGCGGCTCGCCGGATGGGTGCGATTCAGCAGGACGGGCGACACACGCAGCCCGCGTAGCGGACGAGGTCCATATGGACCCTCCGCCACAGGCGCACGTCGGTGTCGGTCATGGTCTGGAGTACACCATGTGCGCCCGTGGCGGTCAATTGACGTCGGCGGTCCGGCCGGAACCCGACGGAGTGTGCGCGTCGTCCTCGCGCGCCGTGTCCGCGCCGCCCCCGCGTGCCGCGTCGGCCGCCGCGAAGAGCTCTGCGGGCCGCACCCCGTTGAAGGCCGCGACGAGGTGTCCGTCCGGCCTGACCAGCAGCACCGTATGGGCCGTCGCCCCCGGGTAGCCCTCGGTCACCAGGAGTTCGGCCTTCAGGGGAAGTGCGTCCACCGCGTCGACGAGCCGGGGCATGACGCCCGCTGTCAGCCAGTGCCGTCTGTCCCACACCCCGGTGCCCGGTGCGACCAGGATCACCAGCAGGTGGCCGAGGCCCAGCCGCTCGCGCAGCCGTACCGTCCTCCCGTCGGGCGCGGTCACCCGCACGTCGGCTGCCGGCGCGCCGGGGGCCGTTCCCACGGGGGCGTGCGCCTCGGAGTGCTGAGGCGAAAGGGGGGAGTGCGCGTACGAGGGGGGCGCGCCCAGAGGCCCGCACCCGAGATGGCCGTCGGCGAGCAAGGTGTCGTGCCCGCGCGAGGTCCCGGGCACGAGCGTCCGGAGGCCCGCGCCGCCCCGCAGTATCGGCAGTGACTGGTCGGCGGCCCGCAACCGGGAGGCGACGGCGGCCCTGCGCTCGGCCTGGTAGCTGTCCAGCAGGAGCTCGGAGGCGCTTCGGTGCCAGGCCTGGGCCAGCTTCCAGGCCAGGTTCTCGGCGTCCCGCAGCCCTTCGTCGAGGCCCTGGGTGCCGAGCGCGCCCAGCAGGTGCGCCGCGTCCCCGGCGAGGAAGGCGCGCTTGACGCGCCAGCGCCTGGCCAGTCGGTGATGCAGCGTGTACACGCCCGTGTCCAGCAGGTCGTAGGCCGGCGTCTCACCGCACCAGCCCTCGAGGGTGTCGCGGATGCGGGTGATCAGGGCGTCCGGGGTGACGAGTTCACCACGCGGCGGAAGGAGCCAGTCCAGCCGCCAGACGCCGTCGGGGAGGGGCCGCGCGGTGACCTCGGAACCGCCGGTGCGCCAGGGCGGAGCCCGGTGCAGCACGGCCTCGCCCGGCCAGGGCAGTTCGGCCCGGAGCGCCGCTACCGCGTGCCGCTCGACCGCCGTACGGCCCGGGAACCCGATGTCCAGCAGCTTGCGCACGGTGGACCGCGCACCGTCGCAGCCCACCAGGTAACTGCCGCGCCACCAGGTCGGTTCCGGCTCCCGGGTGTGCACCGTGACGCCGTGCGCGTCCTGCTCCAGGGTGTCGATCCTGCTGAACGGGACCATGGTGACCAGGTCCCGCGCGGCGACCGCGGTCCGCAACCCTCCCGCGAGCGCGTGCTGCGGGAGATGGACGGGCGAGGGCAGCGGGACGGTGCCCTGCTCCTCGCCCAGCGGTACGGCCCGTACCAGTTGCTTGCGCCGCACCGACCGCCAGCCCGCCCACCGCAGTCCCTCCTGACGGAGCGTCGGGCAGCCGAGCCGTTCCACCAGGTCCGCGGTGTCCTCGCGCAGCACGACGGTGCGCGCGGGACGCGGTTCGTCCTTGCCGGGCCCTTCGTCGAGCAGGACGGAAGGGACGCCCTGCGCGGCGAGGGCGAGCGACAGCGCCAGCCCGACCGGCCCGGCGCCGACGACGATCACCGGGTCCACGGTGTGATCCTTCCGGCGCCGATCGTCGAGGTCGTGGGAGAGGGAGGGGGAGAGGAGGAGGCGGGGGTGGTTCGGGACGGGATCACAGAACGTATGCAACCGACTGGCGATGCGTGCGTCAAGTGACCCGGGAACGTGGCGGGGGGCGCCGCGGAAACGCCGGCGCCCCCCGTAGGTGCAATCGTCGACGGCCCGTCAGGTGGCGCGCCCGTCGTCGGTCACGAGCTTCGGTGTGCCGATGGTCTTGAGACCCCCGTCGGGGCCGCCGCCCACCACCACGCCCGTGCTCTTCTTGCCGCGCCGCAGCCTGCCTTCGAGCCAGCTCGCGAACGAGGTGATGGCGAAGTTCAGCGCGATGAAGATCAGAGCGATGATGGTGAAGCACGCGATGGTGTTCGCCCCGTAGTTCGCACTCATCGGACGGACCGAAGCGAGCAGCTCGGGGAAGGTGAGGACCGCACCGCCGAGCGCGGTGTCCTTCACGATGACCACGATCTGACTGACGATCGCGGGCAGCATGGCGGTCACGGACTGCGGCAGCAGGACGAACCGCATCGTCTGGCCCTTGCGCATGCCGATCGCCTTCGCGGCGTCGGTCTGTCCCTGCGGGAGGGACAGGATTCCGGCCCGCACGATCTCGGCGAGGACCGAGGCGTTGTACAGCACCAGACCCGTGACGACCGCGTACAGCGGGCGCACGTCGCTGGCGATGTCGGTGAACTCGGAGTACGCGGCGTTCGCCGTGATCATGAGGATCAGGACGGGGATGGCGCGGAAGAACTCCACGACGACACCGGAGGGCATGCGCACCCAACGGTGGTCGGACAACCGCCCGATACCGAAGAGCGCTCCGAGCGGCAGCGCGATCAGGAGGGCGAAGAACGCGGCCTTGAGCGTGTTCTGGAGCCCCGGCCAGAGGTACGTCTCCCAGGGCTGGGAGCTCGTGAAGAAGGGCTCCCACTTGACCCAGTCGAGCTGGTGCTTCTCGTCGAGACTGGTGTAGAGCCACCACCCCACGACCGCGAGAGCCGCTACGAAGATGACGGTGTACAGGACGTTGCGCCGCTTGGCGCGGGGTCCCTGCGCATCGAAGAGAACGGACGTCGTCATCGCTTCACCGCCACCTTCTTGCTCACCCAGCCGAGGAGGAGCCCGGTCGGAAGGGTGAGGCAGATGAATCCGAACGCGAAGATGGCGGAGATCAGGATCAGTTGTGCCTCGGCCTCGATCATGTCCTTCATCAGGTACGCCGCCTCGACCACGCCGATCGCCGCGGCGACGGTGGTGTTCTTGGTCAGGGCGATCAACACGTTGGCCAGGGGGTTCACGACCGAGCGGAAGGCCTGCGGGAGGATGATCAGCCGCAGTACCTGGGTGAAGCTCAGCCCGAGCGCTCGGGCCGCCTCTGCCTGGCCCGCGGGCACCGTGTTGATGCCGGAGCGCAGCGCCTCGCAGACGAAGGCGGCCGTGTAGAGGCTGAGCGCCAGTACCGCGAGCCGGAAGTTGATGACCTCGAAGTCGTCCCCGCCCCCGAGGGTGACCTGCAGGGTCTGGAAAAGGCCCAGGGACGCGAAGACGATGATGACGGTCAGAGGGATGTTGCGGACAATATTCACGTAAGCGGTGCCGAACCCGCGCATCAGGGGGACCGGGCCGACCCGCATACCGGCCAGCAGTGTTCCCCATATGAGGGAACCGAGGGCGGAGTAGACGGTGAGTTTCACCGTCACCCAGAAGGCCCCCAGTAGGTCGTAACCTTCAAGAAAGTCGAACACGATCTCCCGTGCTTCCACGTGTGGGGAGGGCTCGGTACGCCGCCTCGCCGGCGGCGTACCTCATCAGCCCGGCTTCGGACCGCCCGGCGATGGGAGTCCTACTTGACGATGTTGCCGATCTCCGGCGCCTTCTCGTTCTTGTAGTCGGCGGGGCCGAAGTTGGCCTCGACCGCCTTGTCCCAGGAACCGTCCGAGACCATCTTGGTCAGCGCGGCGTCGATCTTCTTCTTGAGGTCGGCGTCGCCCTTCTTGAGACCGATGCCGTAGTTCTCGTTGGTCATCTTGAAGCCGGCCAGCTTGAACTTGCCCTTGTGGGCGTCCTGCGCCGCGTACCCGGCCAGGATGGAGTCGTCCGTGGTCAGCGCGTCGACAGCCTTGTTCTCCAGGCCGGTGAGGCACTCGGAGTAACCGCCGTAGTTCTGCAGCTGAGCCTTGGGCGCCAGCTTCTCCTTGACGTTCTTCGCGGAGGTCGAGCCGGTGACGGAGCAGAGCTTCTTGTTGTTGAGGTCCTCGGGCGACTTGATGGTCTTTTCGTCGGCCCGGATGAGGACGTCCTGGTGGGCCAGCAGGTACGGGCCCGCGAAGTCGACCTTCTGCAGACGCTCGTCGTTGATGGAGTACGTCGCCGCGATGAACTTCACGTCGCCGCGCTCGATGGCCGTCTCGCGGTCGGCGCTCTTCGTCTCGACGAACTCGATGTTCTTGGCGTCGTAACCGAGCTCCTTGGCGACGTACGTGGCGACGTCGACGTCGAAGCCGGTGAACTTGCCGTCGGGCGTCTTCAGGCCGAGACCGGGCTGGTCGATCTTGATGCCGATCGTGATCTTCTTACCGCCGCCCGAGCCGGCGTCGTCGTCCTTGTCTCCGGACCCGCAGGCGGTGGCGGTGAGGGCGAGGGCGAGCACGGCGGCCGAGGCGGCGGTGACCTTACGAAGCTGCATGGTGGAATTCCCTGGGGTTGACGCGATGTGGGTGATCAGCTGGTCCTGCGGACAGCTGTCCGGGATCAGTGGTGAAGGATCTTCGAGAGGAAGTCCTTGGCCCGGTCGCTGCGCGGGTTGCTGAAGAACTGGTCGGGCGTCGCCTCTTCGACGATCTTGCCGTCCGCCATGAAGACGACCCGGTTGGCCGCCGACCTGGCGAAGCCCATCTCGTGTGTGACGACGACCATCGTCATCCCGTCCCGGGCGAGCTGCTGCATGACCTCCAGCACCTCGTTGATCATTTCCGGGTCGAGCGCGGACGTCGGCTCGTCGAACAGCATGACCTTGGGGTCCATCGCCAACGCGCGTGCGATAGCGACACGTTGCTGCTGGCCGCCGGACAGCTGCGACGGGTACTTGTCGGCCTGCGTGCCCACGCCCACCCGGTCGAGCAGCGAACGCGCCTTGTTCTCCGCGGCGGACTTGTCCATCTTCCGGACCTTGACCTGGCCCAGCATCACGTTCTCGAGCACCGTCTTGTGCGCGAAGAGATTGAACGACTGGAAGACCATGCCGACATCGGCACGCAGCCTGGCCAGCTCCTTGCCCTCCTGGGGCAGAGGCTTGCCGTCGATCGTGATCGCGCCCGAGTCGATCGTCTCCAAGCGGTTGATCGTGCGGCACAGCGTGGACTTCCCGGACCCGGAGGGCCCGATGACTACGACGACCTCGCCACGGGCGATGGTCAGATCGATGTCCTGGAGCACATGCAGCGCGCCGAAGTGCTTGTTGACGTTGCTCAGTACGACAAGGTCGTCTCCCGCAGGTGCGGCATCCTCGGCGGCCTTGGTCACTGAAACTCCGCTCATCGGCTTCTTGCTCCGTCCTCCTCGGTTAGGCAAGGACCCTAGTGACGCAGTGCTACCAGCGTCATTACATCTGAGCGGAAATTGAGCATAACGATCCGGCCGCAACCGGACACACCGTGTGAACGGGACGACACGGCGTGCTCGGGGGCGTACCGGGTGGGTAACGGAAACCCGGTGGCAACGGGCGGGGACTTGACTGGCACACCCGTCATCAGCGTGGATGCCCTGATACGCG
This sequence comes from Streptomyces sp. ALB3, assembly GCF_044385685.1. Lineage (NCBI taxonomy): Bacteria > Bacillati > Actinomycetota > Actinomycetes > Kitasatosporales > Streptomycetaceae > Streptomyces > Streptomyces sp. ALB3. The sequence goes on from NZ_JBISCE010000008.1 coordinate 40,344, forward strand.
GACGACGTGAATCGCTGCCGTACGGAGAGGTTCGCCGGCCGGAACACCGGTGGACGTCACCCACGGTTCCCGGCCATCGTGAAGGACCATGAGACAAGAGATGAGACGGAGAGGGGGGTCATGAGACTGCTGCTCGTCGAGGACGACGACCATGTCGCGGCCGCCCTGTCCGCGGTGCTCGCGCGGCACGGCTTCCAGGTCGTGCACGCCCGCAGCGGTGAGGAGGCGCTGCAGGCGCTGCTGCCGGCGGAGAAGGAACCCTTCGGGGTCGTGCTCCTCGACCTCGGGCTGCCCGACCAGGACGGCTACGAGGTGTGCGGAAAGATCCGCAAGCGCTCCGCGATCCCGGTGATCATGGTGACCGCGCGCTCCGACGTCCGCTCCCGCATCCACGGCCTCAACCTCGGTGCCGACGACTACGTCGTGAAGCCGTACGACACGGGTGAGCTCCTCGCGCGGATCCACGCCGTGGCCCGGCGCAGGACGTCCGGGGAGGACACCGGCCCGACCCCGCTCGCCGCCCTGCGGATGGGGCCGGTCCGCATCGAGCTTCCCACCCGCAGGGTCAGCGTCGACGGCCAGGAGGTCCAGCTCACCCGCAAGGAGTTCGACCTGCTCGCACTGCTCGCCCAGCGCCCCGGAGTGGTCTTCCGCCGGGAGCAGATCATCAGCGAGGTGTGGCGGACGAGCTGGGAGGGGACGGGACGCACCCTGGAGGTGCACGTCGCGTCGCTGCGCTCCAAGCTGCGGCTTCCCGCACTGATCGAGACCGTACGAGGCGTCGGTTACCGGCTCGTCCCACCGTCGGCCTGAGGACGTACGCTGCGCACCCGCCTGCTCCCCCTGCTCATCATCCTGATGGCCGCCGTGCTGCTCGCCCTCGGCTTCCCGCTCGCCGTGCGGGTGGCCGCCGCCGAACAGCAGCGGGTCGTCATCGACCGGATCGACGACACCGCGCGCTTCGGCGCGCTGGCCCAGTTCGTCAGCGAACCCGTCGGCGGCGCCGGGGAACGTCAGCGGATCCTGCAGACCGAGCTCGAGGCGTACGACTCCGTGTACGGGATCCGGGCCGGGGTCTTCTACCGGGACGACAGGGCTCTCGCCAAGGCTCCCTCCTCCTGGGCACTGCCGGCCGAGGGCGAAGGCCGGGAGGCCTTCAAGGAGGCTCTCCTCGGCCGCCGCTCCCACGACCCGCCGCAGGTCTGGCCGTGGCAGGACAACCGGATCGTCGTCGCCTCCCCGGTCGTGCGCGACGGAGACGTGGTCGCCGTCGTCGTGACCGACTCGCCCACCGGTGACATGCGTTCCCGGACACTGCGCGGCTGGCTGCTCATCGCCCTCGGGGAGGCCGCGGCCATGCTGGTGGCGGTCGGTGCCGCCTTCCGCCTCACCGGATGGGTGCTGCTGCCCGTACGGGTGCTGGACGGGGCCGCCCACGACATCGCGAGCGGCAGGATGAGGTCGCGGGTCGTCACGTCCGGCGGGCCCCCCGAGCTCCGGCGCCTGGCCCGCTCGTTCAACGAGATGGCCGACAACGTCGAGGACGTGCTGGAGCAGCAGCGCGCCTTCGTCGCCGACGCCTCGCACCAGCTGCGCAACCCGCTGGCCGCTCTGCTGCTCCGGATCGAGCTCCTGGCGCTGGAACTCCCCGAGGGCAACGAGGAGATCGCCTCGGTCCGCACGGAGGGCAAACGGCTCGCCCAGGTGCTCGACGACCTGCTCGGCCTGGCCCTGGCCGAGCACACGGCGGCGGATCTCCAGCTCACGGACATCGCCGCGCTCACCGGAGAGCGGATCGCGTCGTGGCGTCCGCTGGCCGAGGACAAGGGCGTACGGCTCACCCTCGACGGGGCGCCCGCGGTGACCGGCTGGGCCGACCCCATCGCCCTCTCCAGCGCGCTGGACGCCGTCATCGACAACGCGCTGAAGTTCACCCCCCAGGGCGAGGAGGTCCGGGTCACGGCGGGATCGGACGGTGAGGGCGCCACGGTCGTCGTCGCGGACCACGGACCCGGCCTGACCGAGCAGGAGCTGGAGCGCGTCGGCGACCGCTTCTGGCGAAGCGGGCGGCACCAGAACGTCAAGGGATCCGGTCTCGGACTCTCCATCTCGCACGCCCTGCTCGCCGCGGGCGGCGGATCGATCCGCTACGACAGGAACGAGCCCCACGGCCTGCGGGTGACGGTCACCGTGCCGCGCCACCCTCCGCACGCGTGAGCCCCGCTCCGTGCCGTCAGGGCTTGGCCGAGCGGTAGTAGCGCCTGGCGCCCTCGTGCAGCGGCAGCGGATCGGTGTAGATCGCCGTCCGCAGGTCCACGAGCTGCGCCGAGTGCACCTCGCGGCCGATCCGGTCCCGGCTGTCGATCACCGCCCGGGTGAACGCCTCGGTCATCAGCGGGTCCGTGCGGTCCGTGGTGATCAGCAGATTGGAGACCGCGACCGTCGGCAGGGCCTGACCCTGCTGAGCGTTCGGATAGGCGTCCGCCGGCATCACGGCCGAGCGGTAGTAGCGCGTGGACCCGCCGGCCGCCTGGAGCTCGGTGACCAGTGGTTCCTCCAGCGGCACCAGCCGGATCGCGAACTTCTCGGAGAGATCCTGCACCGCGCCGGTCGGCAGCCCGCCGGACCAGAAGAAGGCGTCCAGCCGGTCGTCCACCAGCCGGGCGGGCATCGTGTCGATCCCCGCCTGGACGGGAGTGATGTCCGCGGCCGGGTCGAGGCCCGCCGCCTTCATCAGCCGGTCCGCGACGAGGAGCACCCCGGACCCCGGCTGCCCCACCCCCACGCGCTTGCCCCGCAGATCGGCGACCTCGCGGATTCCGGAGTCCCTGGGCACGATCAGCTGGACGTAGTCGTCGTACAGCCGGACGCAGCCGCGCAGTCGCCCGGCGCCCGGCTTGCCGCTGTGCAGGTAGGTGGCGACGGCGTCGGCGGTGGCGATGGTGAAGTCCGCCTTCCCCGTCGCGACCCGCTCGATGTTCTGCTGGGAGCCCTCGCTGGTCCGGAGCCGTATCGACACCTTGGGCATCCCCTTGGCCAGCGCACCCTCCAGGCGTTGCCCGTAGCGCTGGTAGACCCCGCTCCGCACACCGGTGGAGAACGTGAGCGACCCGCTCGGCTCCTCCTTGCCGATGGGCAGCACCCACCACAGCAGCAGCCCGAGCACGACCACCGCGGCGGCGCCCCCCTGAAGGGTGCGGCGCCGGCCGAACCGGGACAGTGCGTGCTGCATGGCGCGATCCTGCCAGGCCGTGCCCCGTCCTGGCCAGGGCGGACCCGGGGGACGGGCTCCGGCGGCGGGAGACGCGCCGCCAGCGCCTACCCTTGTCCCATGACCAGCGGCAACCGGAGCGAAGCAGTGGACGTCCAGAAGAGCTACGAGGTACGCACCTACGGGTGCCAGATGAACGTCCACGACTCCGAACGCCTGTCGGGGCTCCTGGAGGGCGCCGGATACGTGCGCGCCCCTGAGGGCTCCGACGGCGACGCCGACGTCGTCGTCTTCAACACGTGCGCGGTGCGCGAGAACGCCGACAACAAGCTCTACGGCAACCTCGGCCGCCTCGCCCCGATGAAGACGAAGCGCCCGGGGATGCAGATCGCCGTCGGGGGCTGTCTGGCACAGAAGGACCGCGACACCATCGTGCGGCGCGCCCCCTGGGTGGACGTGGTCTTCGGCACGCACAACATCGGCAAGCTGCCGGTGCTCCTGGAGCGCGCCCGGGTCCAGGAGGAGGCGCAGGTCGAGATCGCCGAGTCCCTGGAGGCCTTCCCCTCGACGCTGCCCACCCGCCGTGAGTCCGCGTACGCCGCGTGGGTGTCGATCTCCGTGGGCTGCAACAACACCTGCACCTTCTGCATCGTCCCCGCACTGCGGGGCAAGGAGAAGGACCGCCGGACCGGTGACATCCTGGCCGAGATCGAGGCGCTCGTGGCCGAGGGAGTCAGCGAGATCACGCTGCTCGGACAGAACGTGAACGCCTACGGCTCCGACATCGGCGACCGTGAGGCCTTCTCCAAGCTCCTGAGGGCCTGCGGCACGATCGACGGTCTGGAGCGCGTCCGCTTCACCTCACCGCACCCGCGCGACTTCACCGACGACGTGATCGCGGCGATGGCCGAGACGCCGAACGTGATGCCCCAGCTCCACATGCCGATGCAGTCGGGCTCGGACACGATCCTCAAGGCCATGCGCCGCTCGTACCGCCAGGAGCGTTTCCTCGGAATCATCGAGAAGGTGCGCGCCGCCATGCCGGACGCCGCCATCTCCACCGACATCATCGTCGGCTTCCCCGGTGAGACCGAGGAGGACTTCGAGCAGACCCTGCACGCCGTGCGTGAGGCCCGCTTCGCGAACGCCTTCACCTTCCAGTACTCCAAGCGTCCCGGGACCCCCGCGGCCGACATGGAGGGACAGGTCCCCAAGCACGTCGTCCAGGAGCGCTACATGCGTCTGTCCGCCCTCCAGGAGGAGATCTCCTGGGAGGAGAACAAGAAGCAGGTCGGCCGCACCCTGGAGGTCATGGTCGCGGAGGGTGAGGGCCGCAAGGACGGGGCCACGCACCGGCTCTCCGGCCGTGCCCCCGACAACCGCCTGGTTCACTTCACCAAGCCCTCCGAGGACGTACGGCCCGGGGACGTGGTGACGGTGGACATCACCTACGCGGCCCCGCACCACCTGCTCGCCGAAGGAGCGCCCCTGGGCGTCCGGCGCACCCGTTCCGGTGATGCCTGGGAGAAGCGCAACGCGGCTCCCGCCGAGCGGCCCGCCGGGGTCATGCTCGGCCTGCCCGGCATCGGCGCCCCCGCCCCGCTGCCCGTGGCCGCCACCCCGGGGTGCGGCCTCGACTGAGTACGCTGACCGGCATGCTTGTCGCCGCCGCCGTATGCCCCTGCCCGCCGCTCCTGGTCCCCGAGGTGGCCGCGGGAGCCGGGCCCGAGCTCGACACCGCGAGGAAGGCGTGTCTCGACGCGCTCGACGTCCTCGCCGCCGCGGAGCCGGATCTGCTGATCGTGACCGGGCCCGCCGGGCCGGACGGCCACGGACCCTTCCCCCCGGGTTCGGCCGGCTCCATGGCCGGATTCGGCGTCGGTCTGACCGTGCGGCTGGGGGAGGTGCCCGCCGGATCCGTGGCACCGCGACGCCCGCTCCCGGCCTCCCTCACCGTCGGCGCCTGGCTGCTGGGACGTGCCCGCTGGGACGGCGCCCCGGTCGAAGGCCTGGGTGTGGGGGAACAGCTCCCGACCGACCGCTGCCTGCGGGCCGGCGCGGATCTGGCTGCCAGGGCGGAACGGGTCGCCCTGCTGGTCATGGGGGACGGCAGTGCCTGCCGCACGGTCAAGGCCCCCGGCTACCTGGACGAGCGTGCGGCGGACTTCGACGCGGCGGTGGCCCGCGCGCTGGACCTTGCGGACGTGGCCGCGCTGAGCGCCCTGGACGAGTCGCTCGCGTACGACCTGAAGGCCGGGGGCCGGGCGCCCTGGCAGGTGCTCGCGGGCGCCGCCCAGGACGCCGGCCTCGGCGGCCGGCTGTTGTACGAGGACGCCCCGTACGGCGTGGGCTACGCCGTCGCGGCGTGGTCCTGAGCCGCCCCGGCCTCGCACCGGCACGGATGAGGGCCGTGGGGCGACCTCGCTCCACGGCCCTCGGTTCCGCCGATCCCCGGGTCAGGGTGCGGGCGGTGGCGGCGGTGTACCGCCCTCGTTCTTGTTGCCCAGGCGGTCGACCGCGTCCTTTGCCTTCTGCGTACCGGACACGATCTTGTCGCTGTACTTGCCCTTGGTCCTTTGGTCGACCGTGCGGGCCGCCCTGTCGAGGCCCTGGTCGATCTTGCCCCCGTGCTGCTGCGCGAGGTCGCCGACCTTCTCCTTGGCCGGGGCCAGCTTGGCCTTCAGGTTGTCCAGGAAACCCATGGGTCACCTTCCGTGCTGGGGGACTGTGGTCACATTTTACCCGTCCAGGGGCAAACCCGCGTGACTCACCGTGCCCGTCCGGGACGGATGAGTGGGCGCCCGCGCAGGCGGCGGCGGACGGGATCAGCGCCTCCCGGTCGGGACGGGTCCGGATGTTTGGGACACTGTCCCGGTGAGATCACCAGCTCCCACCCCCCGAGTCATCACCGTCGTCGGTCCCACGGCGGCCGGCAAGTCCGATCTGGGAGTGTTCCTCGCCCAGCAGCTCGGTGGTGAGGTGGTCAACGCCGACTCCATGCAGCTCTACCGGGGCATGGACATCGGCACCGCCAAGCTGACGCCCGCCGAGCGCGCCGGTGTCCCGCACCACCTGCTGGACATCTGGGACGTGACCGAGGCGGCGAGCGTCGCGGAGTACCAGCGGCTCGCCCGCGCCGAGATCGACCGGCTGCTCGCCGAAGGGCGCACTCCCGTCCTGGTGGGGGGCTCGGGGCTCTACGTGAAGGGCGCGATCGACGCCCTGGAGTTCCCGGGGACGGACCCGGACGTGCGCGCCGGACTCGAACAGGAACTGGCCCAGCACGGCTCCGCCTCCCTGCACGCCAGGCTCGCGGACGCGGACCCCGAGGCCGCCCGCGCCATCCTGGCCAGCAACGGCCGCCGTATCGTCCGCGCCCTGGAGGTCATCGAGATCACCGGCAAGCCCTTCACGGCCAACCTCCCGGGCGACGAAGCCGTCTACGACGCCCTCCAGATCGGTGTGGACGTCGAGCGCCCCGAACTCGACGAACGGATCCGTACCCGAGTGGACCGGATGTGGGACGCCGGGCTCGTGGACGAGGTGCGCGACCTGGAGGCCCGAGGGCTGCGCGAGGGCCTCACCGCGTCACGGGCGCTCGGCTACCAGCAGGTGCTCGCGGCGCTCGCGGGGGAGTGCACCGAGGAACAGGCGCGCGCGGAGACCGTGCGCGCCACCAAACGCTTCGCGCGTCGCCAGGACTCGTGGTTCAGGCGCGACCCGCGCGTCCGGTGGCTGAGCGGTGCCGAGGAACACCGGGAAGAACTCCCGCACCGGGCGCTGGCGTTGGTCGAACGAGCGGTTACAGCCTGATCACGTGATGGCATCGGGACGCTCCGCCCGTCATTTCGGCAGCCGGGGCCGTGCCATCATCGAGCATCGATCGACCAGTGGAGTCCGAGTTGGGAGGGCGCGTGGCGATGGAGGCCGGCCCTCGCGACACAGACCGAGAAGCACCGGACGCGCGGCACGAGGCCGGGCGTCTGAGCCCTGACGGGCCCGACGAGCACGACGTGACCCCCGAGGTCGAGGTCGAGCTCCGTCCCGCCCGCCGTATGCGCATCTGGCAGCTCGCGCCGATCGTGGCGCTGGCCGCGGTCGGCTCCCTGATGTTCGCCTTCCCGCTCGCCTTCGAGTTCGGCGGCGGCGGTGCCGTCGTGGCGATGCTGGGACTGCTGATCAGCTGCTGCGCCGCGGGCTGGGGCATGATGGCCGCGCGCCGCGTCGGGCACACCTGGCCCGGTCTGCCGGCCAGGGGATCGAAGGAGAGCCCCGACTGGCGGGTGATCACGCTCTACGTCGCCGTCTGCGCCGTACTGGTGGCCCTGGCCGTCTGGCGCGTGGCACGGCTCCGCTGACCGTCCCGCTCCCTGCCGTCAGCGAGTGGGCCCGGCTCCGCCGTCCACGGGCGGAGCCTCGTACAGTTGCTTCGTGAGCACTTCGCAGATCCCCTTCCTCAAGGGCCACGGCACCGAGAACGACTTCGTGATCGTTCCCGACCCTGACAACGCACTCGACCTGCCGGTCTCCGTCGTCGCCCGGCTCTGCGACCGCCGGGCGGGCATCGGTGGCGACGGGCTGCTGCACGTCGTGCGGTCCGCGGCGCATCCCGAGGCGCGCGGCATGGCCGAGCAGGCCGAGTGGTTCATGGACTACCGCAACGCGGACGGTTCGGTCGCCGAGATGTGCGGCAACGGGGTACGGGTCTTCGCTCGCTTCCTGCAGCGCGCCGGGTTCGTCACGGAAGGCGACCTGTCCGTCGCGACCCGGGGCGGGGTCAAGCTCGTGCACATCGCCAAGGACGGCGACGTCACCGTCTCCATGGGGCGGGCCGTACTGCCGGACGACGGTGTCACGGTCACCGTGGACGGCCGCAGCTGGGAGGCCCGCAACGTGAACATGGGCAACCCGCACGCCGTCGCGTTCGTCGAGGACCTGGCCCACGCCGGAGAGCTCCGCTCCGTACCGCCGTTCGGCCCGCAGTCCGTCTACCCCGACGGGGTCAACATCGAGTTCGTCGCCGACCGCGGGCCCCGGCACGTCGCGATGCGCGTCCACGAGCGCGGTTCGGGCGAGACCCGCTCCTGCGGCACCGGTGCCTGCGCGGTGGCGGTCGCCGCCGCCCGCAGGGACGGTGTGGACCCGGCGCGGACCGGCGCCCCCGCCACGTACACGGTGGACCTGCCCGGCGGCACCCTGGTGATCACCGAGTATCCGGACGGCGGGATCGACATGACAGGACCCGCCGTGATCGTCGCGGAGGGCTTCATCGACCGCGACTGGCTCGAAACGGTGATCGGTTAGAGCTTCGCTCGAATGGGTGATCCGTTTCACGCTGAGCGAGAGCTGGACTGCGCCACGTGGTGGGGTCGATAGCATCAAGCACCGGCCCGGGGGTGTATCCGCACCTCTCCACCGCCGGTCGACGTTGCCGGAGGTGCCCCATGAGCGCAGAGGCCACCAATCCAGGTGCTCCCCTTCGCAAGCGCGGTCGTCCACGGATCGACCTGCGCAGACTGGGCCGTGTCGCCCTGCTCGGGCCGGTCTCCCGTGACCGGCTGCCCGACGCCATCGGGCATGTCGCGGAGGCCCACCGCGCGCACTACCCGGACGCCGACCTCGGCATTCTGCGCGAGGCCTACGTCCTGGCCGAGTCCTCCCACCGCGGCCAGATGCGCAAGAGCGGCGAGCCGTACATCACCCATCCGCTGGCCGTCACCCTGATCCTCGCCGAACTGGGCGCTGAGACGACGACCCTGACGGCCTCGCTCCTCCACGACACCGTCGAGGACACCGACGTGACCCTCGACCAGGTGAGGGAGGAGTTCGGCGACGAGGTCTGCTACCTGGTCGACGGCGTGACCAAGCTGGAGAAGGTCGACTACGGAGCCGCGGCCGAGCCCGAGACGTTCCGCAAGATGCTCGTCGCCACGGGGAACGACGTCCGGGTCATGTCGATCAAACTGGCCGACCGGCTGCACAACATGCGGACCCTCGGTGTCATGCGGCCCGAGAAGCAGGCCAGGATCGCCAAGGTCACGCGGGACGTACTCATCCCGCTCGCCGAACGCCTCGGCGTACAGGCCCTCAAGACGGAGCTCGAGGACCTCGTCTTCGCGATCCTGCATCCCGAGGAGTACGCGAGCACCCAGGCCCTGATCTCCGCCTGGGGCGGCGCGCAGGACCCGCTCACGGAGATCGCCGACAGCGTCAGGGTCACTCTGCGGGAAGCCGGCATCAGCGCCGAAGTGCTCATCAGGCCACGGCACTTCGTGTCCGTGCACCGGGTGAGGATCAAACGCGGCGAGATGCGGGGCACCGACTTCGGACGGCTGCTGGTGCTGGTCGGGGAGGACGCCGACTGCTATGCGGTCCTGGGCGAACTGCACACCTGCTTCACGCCGGTGATCTCCGAGTTCAAGGACTTCATCGCGGCCCCCAAGTTCAACCTCTACCAGTCGCTGCACACGGCGGTCGTCGGCCCGGAGGGCGCGGTCGCCGAAGTCCTCATCCGCACGCACAAGATGCACAAGGTCGCCGAAGCGGGCGTCGTCGCGCTCGGCAACCCCTACACCCAGGACGGCCCCACCGCGGCGCAGCAGGCCGAACCCGCCGACGAGCGCGCCGACCCGACCAGGCCCGGCTGGCTCTCCCGCCTGCTGGACTGGCAGGAGGCAGCGACCGACTCGGACACGTTCTGGGCCACGCTGCGCGCCGACCTCGCACAGGACCGGGAGATCACGGTGTTCCGCACCGACGGCGGGACACTCGGGCTGCCGGCGGGTGCCAGTTGCGTCGACGCCGCCTACGCGCAGTACGGCGACGACGCCCACGGCTGTATCGGGGCCCGTGTCAACGGCCGGCTGGCCACGCTCAGCACCGTACTGAACGACGGTGACACCGTGCAGTTGCTGCTCGCCCAGGACGCCTCGTCGGGGCCCTCCCCGGAGTGGCTCGACCACGCGCGTACCCCCACCGCCCGGATCGCGATCACAGCCTGGCTCGAGGCCCATCCGGACGCCGCGCAGGGACCGCACAGAGGCGGGCCCGAGGCGCCGAGGCCGCAGCTCCAGCCCGCCGAGGACGCCTCCGCCGGCCGGGGGAGGGCGGCGGACCGGACCCCGAGCGTGGTCGTCGACACGCCGGGGGCCCCGGTCAGGCTGGCCGGCTGCTGCACCCCGGTCCCTCCCGACGCCATCCTCGGTTTCACGGTGCGTGGCGGAGCCGTCACCGTGCACCGCGAGGAGTGCCCGGCGGTGACCCGCATGCGGGCGGCCGGCCGGGCGGCCGTCGGGGCACGCTGGAGCGACCCGGGCGACTGGAACGGCACGGCCGACTACCGGGTCACCCTCGTCGCCGAGTCGTTCGGACGCCCCCGGCTCCTCGCCGACCTCACGGAGGCCATCGCGACCGCGGACGCGGCCGTCGTCTCGGCGACCGTCGAGCCGCCCAGCGAACAGCGTGTCCGGCACACCTACACGTTGCAGCTGCCGGACGCGGCGGGACTGCCGGGTCTGATGCGGGCGATGCGCGACGTACCCGGCGTCTACGACGTGAGCCGCGCCCAGCAGCCGGCCGCCACCGGCTGACCGCGCCTCCGCCGGGCTTCTCCTGCCGCTCCACGCAGACCCCGTTCGGGTGGTGCGGCGCGCGGCACCTCCGTGCGGACGGTGCGCGCTGGTAGCGGTAGTCCATGCCGCTCACCTCCCGCCGACTGCGTGCCGCCCTGCTGGCCACCGCGTCGGTCACCCTCGTCGCCGCCACCCTGCCCGCACCGGAACCGCTCGGCATCGGCGACCGCCTGTTCCCCCACCTCGGCAACCCGGGCTACGACGTCCTCGCGTACGACATCTCGCTCACCTACAAGGGCGGCAACACCGAGCCGCTGGACGCCGTCACCACGATCGACGCACGGACCACCGGCCCCCTGGAAAGGATCAACCTCGACTTCGCCCGGGGCACCGTCCGGTCCGTCGAGGTCAACGGGACCGGCTCGGAGTTCGCCGCGGCGGGCGAGGACCTCGTCGTCGACGCCCCCTCTCCGCTCCCGGCCGGGGCGCCCGTGCGGATCACCGTCCGGCACACCAGCGATCCCTCGGGTGACCAGGCCAACGGCGGATGGGTCCGGACCGCCGACGGTCTGGCGATGGCCAACCAGGCGGACGCCGCACACCGGGTGTTCCCCGGCAACGACCACCCAGCCGACAAGGCGTACTTCACCTTCCGGGTCACCGCGCCGAGGGCACTCACCGTCGTGGCGGGCGGCCTCCCCGCAGGGAAGCGTGACCACGCCGGCGCCACCACGTGGACCTACCGCACCGAGCACCCGATGGCCACGGAACTGGCCCAGGTGTCCATCGGCCGCTCCGCCGTCCTGCACCGCACCGGCCCGCACGGGCTGCCGGTACGCGACGTGGTGCCCGCGGCCGACCGCGACGAGCTGGAGCCCTGGCTGGAGAAGACCCCGTCGCAGCTGGCCTGGATGGAGGAACAGGTCGGCCCGTACCCGTTCGAGACGTACGGGCTCCTCGTCGCGGACACCGAGACGGGCTTCGAGCTGGAGACCCAGACGCTCTCGCTCTTCGAACGCTCCCTCTTCACCGGGACCGGATACCCGGAGTGGTACGTCGACTCGGTCATGGTGCACGAGCTCGCCCACCAGTGGTTCGGCAACAGCGTCTCGCCCCGGTCCTGGTCCGATCTCTGGCTCAACGAGGGACACGCGACCTGGTACGAGGCCCGCTACGCCGAGGAGCACGCACAGAAGTCACTGGAACGCCGGATGCGTGAGGCCTACGCCCGCTCCGACACCTGGCGCGCCGCGGGCGGCCCACCCGCCCACCCCGACGTCCCCACCCCCGACCACAAGATCAGCCTGTTCAGGCCGGTCGTGTACGACGGGAGCGCACTCATCCTGTACGCCCTGCGCGAGGAGATCGGTGAGGCGGCGTTCGACCGTCTGGAGCGGACCTGGGTGCGGGTCCACCGGAACCGCTCGGCGACCACGGAGCAGTTCACGGCCCTGGCCTCGGGCATCGCGGGACGTGACCTGACGGCGTTCTTCGACGGGTGGCTGTACGGGAAGAAGACACCGCCGATGCCCGGGCACCCCGACTGGCGCACCGAGGCGCCCCGGAACGCCGCATCCGCGCAGAGCCCCACGCGGGCACCGAAACCCGAGTGACGAGCCGAGCGGGGACATGCCACTATCGACGCGTCGGCACGGCAGCCGGCCGGTGTGTCCCCTTCGGGGAATCTTCCGGCGGGATCACGCGTTGTGACTGACGTAACGGACTTCTATCGACGTAAGGATCCAATGACCTCCTCTTCTTCCCTTCCCCAGGACGCGCAGGACGCGCAGAGCGCCACGGAAGCCGACTCCGAGAGCCTCACCGAGAGCCTTCGGGCCGACGCCCTGATGGAAGAGGACGTCGCCTGGAGCCATGAGATCGACGGAGAGCGCGACGGCGACCAGCTCGACCGCTCCGACCGTGCGGCACTGCGCCGCGTGGCCGGACTCTCCACGGAGCTCGAGGACGTCACCGAGGTCGAGTACCGGCAGCTGCGTCTGGAGCGCGTGGTACTCGTCGGCGTCTGGACATCGGGGACCGTCCACGACGCGGAGATCTCGCTCGCGGAGCTCGCCGCACTCGCCGAGACGGCGGGCGCGCAGGTTCTCGACGCCGTGTTCCAGCGGCGCGACAAGCCCGACCCGGCCACCTACATCGGTTCGGGCAAGGCGCTGGAGCTGCGCGACATCGTTCTCGAGTCGGGGGCGGACACCGTCGTGTGCGACGGAGAACTCAGCCCCGGCCAGCTCATCCACCTGGAAGACGTCGTCAAGGTCAAGGTGGTCGACAGGACCGCCCTGATCCTCGACATCTTCGCCCAGCACGCCAAGTCCCGTGAGGGCAAGGCGCAGGTCTCGCTGGCGCAGATGCAGTACATGCTGCCGCGCCTGCGCGGCTGGGGCCAGTCGCTCTCCCGGCAGATGGGCGGTGGCGGTTCCAGCGGCGGTGGCGGCATGGCCACCCGTGGTCCCGGTGAGACCAAGATCGAGACGGACCGGCGACGGATCCGCGAGAAGATGGCGAAGATGCGCCGAGAGATCGCGGAGATGAAGACCGGCCGCGAGATCAAGCGCCAGGAACGCCGGCGCAACCAGGTCCCCTCGGTGGCCATCGCCGGATACACGAACGCGGGGAAGTCCTCGCTGCTCAACCGGCTCACGGGCGCGGGTGTCCTGGTGGAGAACGCCCTGTTCGCGACCCTCGACCCGACCGTGCGCCGGGCCGAGACCCCGAGCGGCCGGACGTACACCCTGGCCGACACCGTCGGCTTCGTGCGGCACCTTCCCCACCACCTGGTCGAGGCGTTCCGCTCCACGATGGAGGAGGTCGGCGACTCCGACCTGATCCTGCATGTCGTGGACGGCTCCCACCCGGTGCCGGAGGAGCAGCTCGCCGCCGTACGCCAGGTGATCCGGGAGGTCGGCGCGGTCGACGTGCCCGAGATCGTCGTGATCAACAAGGCGGACGCGGCCGACCCGCTGGTCCTGCAGCGTCTGCTGCGGACCGAGAAGCACGCGATCGCGGTGTCGGCGCGGACCGGCGCGGGCATCGACGAGCTGCTCGCGCTCATCGACGCCGAGCTGCCGCGCCCGTCGGTGGAGGTCGAGGTGCTCGTGCCCTACACCCAGGGCGGGATCGTCTCGCGGGTACACGCCGAGGGCGAGGTGATCTCCGAGGAGCACACGCCGGAGGGCACGCTGCTCAAGGCGCGGGTCCACGAGCGGCTCGGAGCCGAACTGGCCGCCTTCGCGCCGGTGACACACTGACGCGTTGACCGGCACGCGTCGACCGCGTGCCGAACCTCGCGACGCCGGCACGCGCGAGTCGCGCGCCGGCGTCGCGCATGAGGCCGGGCTCCCCGCACGCGGGGAGCCCGGCCTCATGCGCGTGCTGCCTGGCCCGGCGAAGTTCCCACGCGTCCCCGTGGAGACGCCCGCACGCCGTGGGCACGCCCGGCAGCGGTGTGGCGGCGGGGCCGCCCGGCGAGCTCCGGAGGCCTTACGCCACCGCGTTCCCCGGCCGGCCCGTGCTCTGCCGGGGAACGCGCCCCGGGGTCACCGTCCCGCGTACTTCTTGCTGACGGCCTCGTAGATGCCCTTCGCCTCCGCACCCAGACGGGGACCGGCCAGCCAGCCAGCCGTCACCGGCCCGATCGAGGTGTTGGAGACCAGCGCGGGCTTGCCGTCCTGACCGTCCGCGACCCAGCCGCCACCGGAGGACCCGCCGGTCATCGTGCATCCGATGCGGTACATCGTGGGCTGCTGTTCGAAGACGGCGAGCCGGCCCGGCTCGTCGGTGCACCGGAGCGCCTTCTGGCCGTCGAACGGCGGGGCCGCCGGATAGCCGGTCGCAGTCATGCTCTCGATCTCCGGGACGGCGGGGGCGTCGAATTCGACCGGCAGTGCCGAACCGACGGTCTCCTCGAGGGACTTGCCCGTCGAGCCCTTCTCCGGAGCGACCTGCAGCACCGCGAAGTCGTACGGGGCGCCCTGGCCACCGGTCGAGGCGCCCTGGTCGATCCACTGCTCCGAGGTCTGCGCCCACTGACCCCACCACACGCCGTACGGAGCCACCTCCTCGATGGACGCGTTCTCCAGCTCGGCCGTCGACATACCGCTGTCGTTGTAGGAGGGCACGAAGGCGATGTTGCGGTACCAGCCGCCGTTCTTACCCGCGTGCACGCAATGCCCGGCGGTCCACACCATGTTGGACTTGCCGGGGTGGGCCGGGTCCTTCACCACGGTCGCCGAGCAGACCATCGAACCGTCCGGGCCGTCGAAGAGGAGCTTTCCGGACTCCGGCGCGCTGTCGTGGTACGGCGTCTGCACGTTCGCCGCCTCGACCGGCGCGGGGGTCGGATCCGTCACTCCCTCGTCGCCGGAGATGTCGTTGTCGACGGGGTTCTCCGGGGGCTTGTCCGCCTCCCGCATGCGGTCCGGGTCCCAGAGGTCCTCGATGATCGGGTTGACGTAGTCCTTGGCCTCACGCAGCCACTTGTCCTTGTCCCAGTTCTTCCACTCGCCGCCCCTCCACTGGTCGAGGTCGATCCCGTGCTCCTTGAGCCGGTCCTTGAGGTCGTCCGGGATCGTGACCTTTCCGTCGGACGACCCGGTGGAACTGCTCGGCTCGCTGATCGCGCCGTCCTCCTCCGGTCCGCAGGCGGTGGCGGTGAGCGTCAGGACAGCGGCGAGGGCGGCTGCGGCGAACACCCGAGGGGTGCGCCGGCCGCTCCCCCCGCGGTGTGCGGTATCGATCGGGCGCATGGGTCGCATCTGGTGATCCCCCTGGGACTTCGTCACTGACTTCGGTACCGCACTGCGGACTCGGGGTGCGCGGCCCGGTCCTGCGGGGCCGTGCACACCCCGCGGAGCGGCGGCTCCGTCCCGAGTGCGGCCCCTACTATGCCGGTGCCGATGGGGACGGCGTGCGGCAGGGCCACGGTTCCGCCCGCACGAGGATCTTCCGATTTACCCGTGATCCCCCGCGCCCCGCGTCGTTGGTACGTACGGGGGAGCCCCGGACCGCGTTCATCGGCGCAGTCATCTTCGGAGAGCCGCACCGATGCGCGACGCAACTGTGACAGCAGGAGGACCGAAGAGCCGTGGCCGTGACCGAACCAGCTCCGGTGGCGCCTCCGTCCGCGCACGAGGGGATCCTGCGGCGGCAGGCGCTCCGCGAATCCGCGGCCCGCACCTACGCGCGCTCCCTGCCGATCGTGCCGGTGCGCGCACGGGGTATGACCATCGAGGGTGCCGACGGCCGCCGCTATCTCGACTGCCTGTCAGGGGCGGGCACACTAGCCCTCGGCCACAACCACCCCGTGGTGCTCGAGGCCATCAGGAAAGTGATCGACTCCGGTGCACCGTTGCATGTGCTCGATCTCGCCACCCCGGTCAAGGACGCCTTCACGACCGAGCTGTTCGCGACCCTGCCCCGGGAACTGGCCGACAACGCCCGGATCCAGTTCTGCGGTCCGGCGGGCACGGACGCCGTCGAGGCGGCGTTCAAGCTGGTCCGGGCAGCGAGCGGACGCAGCGGACTCCTCGCCTTCACCGGCGCGTACCACGGGATGACCGCGGGCGCGCTGGCCGCCTCGGGCGGAGCCCCGGACGTACGGGTGACGAGGCTTCCCTTCCCGCAGGACTACCGCTGCCCCTTCGGAGCCGGCGGGGAGCGGGGAGCGGACATCGCCGCCCACTGGACGCAGTACCTCCTGGACGATCCGAAGGGCGGTGTGGCCGCACCGGCAGCCATGATCGTGGAACCCGTCCAGGGCGAGGGCGGGGTGAACCCCGCCCCGGACGGCTGGATGCGCCGGATGCGGCAGATCACCCGGGAGCGCTCCATCGCCCTGATCGCGGACGAGGTGCAGACCGGAGTCGGCAGGACCGGCACCTTCTGGGCGGTCGAGCACAGCGGTATCGTGCCCGACGTGATGGTGCTCTCGAAAGCCATCGGCGGCTCGCTGCCGCTCGCGGTGATCGTCTACCACGCCGAACTCGACCTCTGGCAGCCGGGCGCCCACGCCGGCACCTTCCGGGGCAACCAGCTCGCGATGGCGGCAGGCGCCGCCACCCTCGCGTACGTACGGGAGAACCGGCTCGCCGAACGCGCGGGGACGCTGGGCGCGCGCATGACCGCCGCACTCCAGGCGCTCAGCGCGCACCATCCGAGCATCGGTGACGTCCGGGGCCGCGGCCTGATGATCGGCATCGAGCTCGTCGACCCCGAGGCCGCGCCGCTGACCGTCACCGCCGGCCACGGCTCCGCACCGCCGCCGGATCCGGCACTCGCCGCAGCGGTGCAGCAGGAGTGCCTGCGCCGCGGCCTCATCGTCGAACTCGGCGGACGCCACGACGCCGTGGTCCGACTGCTCCCTCCCCTCACCCTCACCGACGAACAGGCGACGGCGGTCGTCGACCGCCTCGCCGACGCGCTGGGAGCGGCCGAGCGCTCTCCGTACCGCCGGGCCGTTGCCGGGCCGACCCGCTGACCCCGGACCCCTCACAAGGAAGACCGCCGTGAACCCCACCCCCGCGCCCGAGGCCGACGGCCCGTTCACCAGCCAGCAGCGAGGACATGACCTGCCTGAGGGCCCCCTCGCCGTCGAGTCGACGACCGTGCCGCGCCAGAAGGCCGGTCCGCACGGAACCCCGCGGCCCGTCGCAGGCGCCCTCCCGGACCTTCCCGGCCCCGCGGGCCCGGACCCCCTCGATCATCCGGACCCCCTCCGGGCCGCGGACTCGGCCGGTACGGAGAATCTTCTGCGCTGCTGGACCAGGGAGAACGACCTGACCCGTCCGCAGGGGGGCACCCTGCGGATCCCGCTGCCGGCGAGCGGCACCGCCCTCGTCGTCCCGGTCACCCACTGGTCCGCGACGGGGTGGCACCGCTTCGGGACGCCGGTGCTGGAGAACGCCCCCGCCGGGGCACCGGGCGTCGACGCCGTCACCGTGGCCGCGCTGCTGAGCCGTGAGAGCGAGCGGTACGCCGGAGTCGATCTGGTG
This sequence comes from Streptomyces sp. ALB3, assembly GCF_044385685.1. NCBI lineage: Bacteria > Bacillati > Actinomycetota > Actinomycetes > Kitasatosporales > Streptomycetaceae > Streptomyces > Streptomyces sp. ALB3. Next base: position 58,133 of record NZ_JBISCE010000008.1, read on the forward strand.
GCCAGGGTCGCCGACTCCGTACGGCACACGGCCGCCTTCATCGCGGACCGCCGCCGCACACCCACCGCGCCGTCCGAGGCCGACCTCTTCCTCGCCGCCGAGCAGTCACTCGTCCTCGGTCACCCCCTGCACCCCACGCCCAAGAGCCGTGAAGGCCTCTCCGAAACCGAGACGCTGCTCTACTCGCCGGAGTTGCGAGGCTCCTTCCCGCTCCACTGGATGGCCGTCGACCGGTCGGTACTGGCGACGGAATCGTCATGGACCAAGGCCGGCAGGACCGTCCCGGCGGAAGCGCTCCTCGCGCCCCACGCCGAAGGCCTGAGCCTGCCCGAAGGGACCACGGCCCTCCCGCTCCACCCCTGGCAGGCCGCGGAGGTCCTGCGCCGCCCCGAGGTGGTGGCGCTGTGCGAGAAGGGACTCCTCCACGACCTCGGCCCGCACGGGGAACGCTGGCACCCCACGTCCTCCGTCCGCACCGTGCACCGCCCCGGTTCCGACCTCATGCTGAAGCTCTCCCTGGGCGTACGGATCACCAACTCCCGGCGGGAGAACCTCCGCAAGGAACTCCACCGGGGCGCCGAGGTCCACCGGCTGCTGCGCACGGGCCTGGCCGACCGGTGGCGGCAGGCACACCCGGGCTTCGACATCGTCCGCGACCCCGCATGGCTGGCCGTCGACCACCCGGACGGCAGCCCCGTCCCCGGCCTCGACGTGATGCTCCGCCACAACCCCTTCGGCCCGGCCGACGACGCGGTGTGCATCGCGGCACTCACCTCCCCCCGCCCGTGGCCCGGCCGCCCGGGCACGCACTCGCGCCTCGCCGACACGGTCTCCGCGCTGGCTGCGCGCACGGGCAGGACGACCGGGGCCGTGTGCGCCGAGTGGTTCCTGCGCTACCTCGACCGGGTCGTCCTGCCGGTCCTCTGGCTCGACGCCCACGCGGGCGTAGCCCTGGAGGCCCACCAGCAGAACACGCTGGTCCTTCTCGACCCGGACGGCTGGCCCGTCGGCGGACGGTACCGCGACAACCAGGGCTACTACTTCCGCGAGTCCAACCGGGCCGCGCTGGAGCGCAGGCTGCCCGGCATCGGCGCCGTCAGCGACACCTTCGTCTCCGACGCCGTCACCGACGAGCGCCTCGCCTACTACCTCGGCATCAACAACGTGTTCGGGCTGATCGGTGCGTTCGGCGCCCAGCGACTGGCCGACGAACGGCTGCTCCTCGCCGCGTTCCGCCGCTTCCTCGAAGGCGCGGTCACGCTGGGCTCCTCACTGCCCTCCTACCTGCTGGAGACGGGCCGGCTCCGCTGCAAGGCCAACCTGCTGACCCGGATGCACGGCCTCGACGAACTCGTAGGCCCGGTGGACACACAGTCCGTGTACGTAGCCATCGCCAATCCGCTCCGCGGCGACCAGGCATGACCGTCTGACCCCACGAGAGGAGAGCGTCACGGTGCATCAAGCCGATGCCCGCACCGGGACCGGTGCCGTCCCGCCCGACACCACCGGATCCGAGGACACCCTGGAGCTCCGGCTCACCGAGGAACTCCTCGCCCTGCTCGGTGACGCCCCCGCGGCCCGCGCAGAGGCCGACGCTTCCGCTCTCGTCGGCGATCCCGGCGGGTGGGGTCCGGTCACCACCTCCACAGGGGTGTTCCGGCTCGTCGCGGTGGAACTCGCACGCGACCTGGCGGTGATCACCCGCTGGATGAACGACCCGGCGGTCGCCGCCTTCTGGGAACTCGCCGGCCCCGACACGGTCACCGCCGCCCACCTCCGCCCACAGCTCGCGGGGGACGGCCGCAGCGTCCCCTGCCTCGGCGTCCTGGACGGCACGCCCATGAGCTACTGGGAGATCTACCGTGCGGACCTGGACCCCGTCGCCCGCCACTACCCGGCACGGCCCCACGACATGGGGGTCCACCTCCTCATCGGCGGTGTGGGCAGCCGTGGACGGGGTATCGGCAGCGCCCTGCTGAGGGCCGTCTCCGACCTCGTGCTCGACCACCGCCCGCTCTGCGGACGGGTGGTCGCGGAGCCCGACCTGCGCAACACCCCGTCCGTGTCCGCGTTCCTGAGCGCCGGTTTCCGCTTCTGCGCGGAAGTGGATCTGCCCGACAAGCAAGCAGCCCTGATGGTCCGTGACCGAGCACACCGCGAACACCTGTGAACAACTCACCTCACCGCACTGCCCGCTCGAACCCCATCGGTCCCACCCGGAGGAGTCCCCGTGCCGACATATCCTGCGAGCCCTCATCCGGCGGAGCCGCATACGCCGTTCGACATCCCGGTGCTCGACCGGACCGTATGGGACCGGGCGGCGGCCAGGCTCCTCGCCAAGATGCTCGGTGAGTTCGCCTACGAGGAAGTCATCGAGCCCGCACCCAGGACGGACCGAGGCGCGGGGCGGACCGGCGACTACACCGTCCCGCTGGACGACGGCGCGCTGCTGATCTTCCGGGCCCGGCGCGGTGTCTACGGCAGCTGGCGCGTCGACCCCGCCACGATTCGTGAGATCCCCGCCGAGGACACCGGGCACACAAGCGCCGGCACGCCCTTCCGCGACCCGCTGCGGTTCCTGGCCCGCGGCAGCCGGCTCCTCGGCCTCGACGGCGCCACGCTCGGCCACCTCATCCGTGAGCTCACCGCCACGCTCACCGCCGACGCCCGGCTGGACCACACCGCGCTCCGGGCGGCGGAGCTCGCCGAACTGCCGTACGCCGAACTCGAGGGCCACCAGACCGGCCACCCCTGGCTCGTCGCGAACAAGGGCCGTCTCGGGTTCTCGGCCGCCGACGCCGCGCGCTTCACGCCGGAGGCCCGGTCGGCCACCGCACTCCCCTGGATCGCCGTCAGCACCCGCATAGCGGGCTACCGGGGTGTGGGCCGCGTCGCCGCCTCCGGAGACCTCTACGACCAGGAACTGGACCCACGCGTCCGGGAATCCTTCGCCGAGATCCTGCGCGTGCGGGGACTCGACCCGGCCGACTACCTGTTCCTTCCCGTGCATCCGTGGCAGTGGGACGAATGGATCGTGCCGCTCTTCGCCCCCGCCATCGCGGACGGCGACATCGTGCCCCTGCACGCGGACGACGACCTCCGGCTCCCCCAGCAGTCCATCCGCACCTTCACCAACGTGGGCCGCCCCGACCGGCACACGGTCAAGCTGCCCCTGTCGATCCTCAACACCTTGGTCTGGCGAGGACTGCCGACCGAGCGCACTCTCGCCGCCCCGGCCGTCACGGCGTGGGTCCAGGGGCTGTGCGACGGCGATCCGTTCCTCCGGGACACCTGCGGCGTCATCCTGCTGGGAGAGGTCGCCTCGGTCGCCGTCGAGCACCCGCTCTACGACCACCTCCCGGAGGCTCCGTACCAGTTCAAGGAGATCCTCGGGGCGATCTGGCGTGAACCCCTGCAGCCGCGCCTCGCGCCCGGTGAACGCGCCCGTACGCTGGCCTCACTGCTGCACACGGATCCCGAGGGCCGTTCCTTCACCGCCGAACTCGTCGCCCGCTCGGGACTGACCCCCGCCGCCTGGCTGGCCCGGCTCTTCTCCGCGCTGCTGCCCCCGCTGCTGCACTTCCTCTACCGCTACGGCACGGTGTTCTCCCCGCACGGCGAGAACGCCATCGTCGTGTTCGACGAGAACGACGTACCGGTCCGCCTCGCGATCAAGGACTTCGTCGACGACGTCAACGTCAGCGCCCGGCACCTGCCCGAGCACGACGCGATGCCCGCGGACGTCCGCGCGATCCTGCTCACGGAGGAGCCCTCCTTCCTCACCCAGTTCATCCACTCGGGGCTCTTCGTCGGTGTCTTCCGCTATCTGTCCCCGCTCTGCGAGGAACAGCTGGACGTCCCGGAGGACACGTTCTGGTCACTCGTCCGTGCCGAGATCCTGCGGCACCACGCCCGCTTCCCCGACCTCAAGGAGCGGTTCGAGATCTTCGACATGCTGACGCCGACGATCGAGCGCCTGTGTCTCAACCGCAACCGACTGCATCTGGACGGCTACCGGGACCGGCCGCAGCGCCCGCACGCCGCCGTCCACGGCAGCGTCCCCAACCCGCTGCACCCCTCCGCGTGAGTCCGGGAGCGATCGATGTTGTCAGCGGGGCGCCGTAGGGTGGACGCGCTATGACGAAGCCATCTCTCCCCGAGCTCCTCCACGCCGCCGTCACCGCTGTCGGCGGTACGGAACGGCCCGGCCAGGTCTCCATGGCCGAGGCCGTCGCCGAGGCCGTCGACGACAACGCCCATCTGCTCGTCCAGGCCGGTACCGGCACGGGCAAGTCCCTCGGCTACCTGGTGCCGGCGCTGGCCCACGGTGAGCGGGTCGTGGTGGCGACGGCGACGCTGGCCCTCCAGCGACAGCTGGTGGAGCGGGACCTTCCGCGCACGGTCGACGCGCTGCACCCGCTGCTGCGCCGCCGCCCGCAGTTCGCCATGCTCAAGGGCCGGTCGAACTACCTCTGCCTGCACCGGCTCCACGAGGGTGCGCCGCAGGACGAGGAGGAAGGGCTCTTCGACCAGTTCGAAGCGGCGGCGCCGTCCAGCAAGCTGGGGCAGGACCTGTTGCGCCTGCGCGACTGGTCCGACGAGACGGAGACCGGTGACAGGGACGACCTGACGCCTGGTGTCTCGGACCGGGCGTGGGGCCAGATCTCCGTCTCCTCCCGTGAGTGCCTCGGAGCCACGAAGTGCGCGTACGGTGCCGAGTGCTTCGCGGAGGCGGCCCGTGAGCGGGCCAAGCTCGCCGACGTCGTCGTGACCAACCACGCCCTCCTCGCGATCGACGCGATCGAGGGCGCCCCCGTGCTGCCCAAGCACGAGGTGCTCATCGTCGACGAGGCCCACGAGCTGGTCTCCCGGGTCACCGGGGTGGCCACGGGAGAGCTCACCCCCGGCCAGGTGAACCGCGCGGTGCGCCGCGCGGCGAAGCTGGTCAACGAGAAGGCGGCCGACGCCCTGCTGACCGCGTCGGAGGGTTTCGAGCGGGTCATGGAGCTCGCGCTTCCGGGGCGTCTCGAAGAGGTGCCGGAGGATCTCGGTTACGCCTTGATGGCTCTGCGTGACGCGTCGCGTACGGTGATCTCCGCGCTCGGCGGCACCCGGGACAAGTCCGTCCAGGACGAGGACGCGGTGCGCAAGCAGGCCATGGCGTCCGTCGAGTCGATCCACAGCGTCGCGGAGCGCCTCACACAGGGTTCCGAGTACGACGTCGTCTGGTACGAGCGTCACGACCGTTTCGGGGCTTCGGTCCGGGTGGCGCCGCTGTCCGTCTCGGGGCTGCTGCGCGAGAAGCTGTTCGCCGACCGCTCGGTGGTCCTGACCTCGGCCACCCTCAAGCTCGGCGGTGACTTCAACGGGGTGGGCGCATCGCTGGGACTCGCTCCCGAGGGCACGGCGGGCGACGACATCCCGCAGTGGAAGGGCCTCGACGTGGGCTCGCCGTTCGACTACCCGAAGCAGGGCATCCTGTACGTCGCCCGGCACCTGTCCACGCCCGGCAGGGAAGGTTCCCGCACGGACATGCTCGACGAGCTCTCCGAGCTGGTGGAGGCCGCGGGCGGCCGCACCCTGGGTCTCTTCTCCTCCATGCGGGCGGCCCAGGCGGCCGCCGAGGAGCTGCGTGGCCGGCAGGACAAGCCGGTCCTGCTGCAGGGAGAGGAAACCCTCGGGGAGCTCATCAAGAACTTCGCGGCGGACCCCGAGACCTGTCTGTTCGGGACGCTGTCCCTCTGGCAAGGCGTCGACGTCCCCGGCCCGAGCTGCCAGCTCGTGGTCATGGACCGCATCCCCTTCCCCCGGCCTGACGACCCCCTGATGAGCGCCCGCCAGAAGGCCGTCGAGGAAGCCGGCGGGAACGGGTTCATGGCAGTGGCGGCGACCCACGCGGCACTGCTGATGGCTCAGGGCGCGGGCAGGCTCGTCCGGGCGATGGGCGACAAGGGTGTGGTCGCCGTGCTCGACCCCCGGCTGGCCAACGCCCGGTACGGCAGCTACCTCCGTGCCTCGATGCCCGACTTCTGGTACACGACGGACCGGAATCAGGTGCGGCGGTCGCTGGCGGCCATCGACGCGGCGGCCAAGGCCTCGGGGTGACCGGAGCGGGCCGTCAGGGTTTCCGGGCGGCCCTTGGAGCACCTCCCCGGCCGTGAGGAAGCGGCCCTGAGGAAGGACTGCGGACATGTCAGGGCCCCGGGACCGGCGCAGGGATCCCGGGGCCGGTCCGAACCGGCGGGGCTCAGACCCGCCGCAGCACCGCCACGACCTTGCCCAGGATGGTCGCCTCGTCACCGGGAATCGGCTGGTAGGCGGAGTTGTGCGGGAGCAGCCACACGTGGCCGTCCTCCCGCTTGAACCGCTTGACCGTGGCCTCGCCGTCCAGCATGGCCGCCACGATGTCGCCGTTCTCCGCGACGGGCTGACGCCGCACGGTGACCCAGTCCCCGTCCATGATCGCTGCCTCGATCATGGAGTCGCCCACGACCTTCAGCACGAAGAGCTCGCCGTCACCGACGAGCTGGCGGGGCAGGGGGAAGACGTCCTCGACGGACTCCTCGGCGAGGATCGGCCCGCCTGCCGCGATCCGGCCGACCAGCGGCACGTAGGAGGCTGCCGGCTTTCCCGTGGTGTCGGTCTGCTGGGTGCTGGGCTGGTCCGAGCCCCGCACCTCGTACGCACGCGGCCGGTGAGGGTCACGCCGGAGGAAGCCCTTACGCTCGAGAGCCATCAGCTGATGGGCGACGGACGAGGTGCTGGACAGCCCCACCGCCTGGCCGATCTCGCGCATCGAGGGGGGATACCCTCGCCGTTGCACGGAATCCCGGATCACCTCGATCACGCGCCGCTGCCGGTCCGTGAGCCCGGAGCTGTCCGCCCGGATTCCTGGTGGGCGGCCGGGCAAGGAGCGTGCGGGTCGCGTGGGCTCCGGACCCTCCGCGTTCATGACTGTGTCATTCATGGCATGCACCGGCTCAAGTCGGCCCTGGGAGCGGTGGTCCTGGGCAGTGATGGTGGCGCTGTCTGCGGTGGTGGTCACGTCGGCCCCTCTCGAATGGTCTCCCTGGTTAGGCAACGGTAGTAGCTTTCGAAAGGTTGCGCCAAACACACGTTCGAGTGAAAAACAAATAAAGGGCTGCCGCAGGCCTACCTGGAGGTGTATGAGCTGTGCGACGGGCCACCGCCCGAGCGCCGGCCGCCGAGGGCCACGCTAGCCTTCCGCCGCTTCCGCCCCTGTGCGGGGGTGCGTCCCGGTGTGCCGCGACGGGCCTTCCAGGAGCCTCCGGACCCACTTGGGGGAGGCCCTCCGGGTGGCCCCCGGGCCTCAGGCGGGGGTGGCCCCCGGGCCTCGGCCGACGCGCGTTTCCCGTACTCTCGTGCCGGGCCGTAGGCTGCCTCCCGGCCCGCGGGGGCCCGCGACACGCGCGGAGGGCCGGGCTAGCGCAAAACCCTAGATGTAGTGGTTGCCTTGCTGTCTCCGCCCATAAGTAGTGGTCCCCGGTCCATCGAGGCAGAGTTCATCGCCTATGCTTGGGGCTGTCCTCAGGGGCCCTGAACAGGGCCGGAGGGCTATTCAGTCGTGCTGTGTGAGGAGGGTTCGGAGACATGCACTGCCCCTTCTGCAGGCACCCCGACAGCCGGGTCGTGGACAGTCGCACCACGGACGACGGGACGTCGATCCGACGGCGCCGTCAGTGCCCCGACTGCTCCCGTCGCTTCACGACCGTGGAGACCTGCTCGCTGATGGTGGTCAAGCGCAGTGGCGTGACCGAGCCCTTCAGCCGCACCAAGGTCATCTCGGGGGTCCGCAAGGCCTGCCAGGGCCGGCCCGTCACCGAGGACGCCCTGGCGAAGCTCGGCCAGCGGGTCGAGGAGGCCGTGCGGGCGACGGGGAGTGCGGAACTGACGACACACGACGTGGGACTGGCCATACTCGGCCCGTTGCAGGAACTCGACCTCGTCGCGTACCTGCGTTTCGCATCGGTGTACCGGGCGTTCAACTCGCTCGACGACTTCGAGACGGCTATCGCCGAACTGCGCGAACAGCGGCCTCGCGCGGAGCAACGCGGGAGCGGCGGGACCCCTGAGGTCCCTGCCCCCGCCGCGGTCGCCGCTGATTGACCACCGAGCCGGACCGGCAGGGGTGGCCGATCCGGCGGCAGGCGGCACCAGACCTGTTCCGGGACGCTGTGCGCGGCGTCCGGAGCATCAGACACACACTGTGCCCTGGGAAGAACTGGGCACTTCAGGGCGTTTTTGCCCACATATGGGAGGCGGCATGACAGAGACGGCGAGCGGCCCGGCACGAGGTTCCCGCACCAAGGGAGCCAAGTCGACTGCGACCAAGCAGGGCCTGCGCATCGAGCGCATCCACACGAACCCCGGCGTGCACCCGTACGACGAGGTCGCGTGGGAGCGCCGTGACGTCGTCATGACCAACTGGCGCGACGGCTCGATCAACTTCGAGCAGCGTGGCGTCGAGTTCCCCGACTTCTGGTCGGTGAACGCGGTCAACATCGTCACCAGCAAGTACTTCCGGGGCGCTGTCGGTACGCCGCAGCGCGAGACCGGTCTGCGACAGCTGATCGACCGGATCGTGAAGACCTACCGGAAGGCCGGCGAGGACTACAACTACTTCGCTTCCCCCGCCGACGCCGAGATCTTCGAGCACGAGCTGGCGTACGCCCTCCTGCACCAGATCTTCAGTTTCAACTCGCCGGTCTGGTTCAACGTCGGGACGCCCCAGCCGCAGCAGGTCTCTGCCTGCTTCATCCTGGCCGTCGACGACTCCATGGAGTCGATCCTCGACTGGTACAAGGAAGAGGGCATGATCTTCAAGGGCGGCTCCGGCGCCGGCCTGAACCTGTCCCGCATCCGCTCCTCGAAGGAGCTGCTCTCCTCCGGTGGCAACGCCTCCGGCCCGGTCTCCTTCATGCGTGGGGCCGACGCCTCCGCAGGAACGATCAAGTCGGGTGGCGCCACCCGCCGGGCGGCCAAGATGGTCATCCTCGACGTCGACCACCCCGACATCGAGAACTTCATCGAGACCAAGGTGAAGGAGGAGGAGAAGATCCGCGCCCTGCGCGACGCGGGCTTCGACATGGACCTGGGCGGCGACGACATCACGTCCGTCCAGTACCAGAACGCCAACAACTCCGTCCGCGTGAACGACGAGTTCATGAAGGCCGTCGAGTCCGGCGGGAAGTTCGGCCTGCGCGCCCGTATGACCGGCGACGTCATCGAGGAGGTGGAGGCCAAGTCCCTCTTCCGCAAGATGGCGGAGGCCGCCTGGGCCTGTGCCGACCCCGGCATCCAGTACGACGACACCATCAACCACTGGCACACCTGCCCGGAGTCCGGCCGCATCAACGGCTCGAACCCCTGCAGCGAGTACATGCACCTGGACAACACCTCGTGCAACCTGGCCTCGCTGAACCTGATGAAGTTCCTCAAGGACGACGGTGAGGGGAACCAGTCCTTCCAGGCCGAGCGCTTCGCCAAGGTCGTCGAGTTGGTCATCACCGCGATGGACATCTCGATCTGCTTCGCGGACTTCCCGACGCAGAAGATCGGCGAGAACACCCGCGCCTACCGTCAGCTGGGCATCGGCTACGCCAACCTGGGCGCGCTGCTGATGGCGACCGGGCACGCCTACGACAGCGACGGCGGCCGTGCGCTCGCCGGCGCCATCACCTCGCTGATGACGGGCACCTCCTACCGTCGCTCCGCCGAGCTCGCCGCGGTCGTCGGCCCGTACGACGGCTACGCCCGCAACGCGGAGCCGCACCAGCGCGTCATGAAGCAGCACTCGGACGCCAACGCCGTGGCCGTCCACGTCGACGACCTGGACTCGCCGATCTGGGCAGCCGCCACGGAGGCCTGGCAGGACGTGCTCCGCCTCGGCGAGAAGAACGGCTTCCGCAACGCCCAGGCGTCGGTCATCGCCCCGACCGGCACCATCGGTCTCGCGATGTCCTGCGACACCACCGGCCTCGAGCCCGACCTCGCCCTGGTCAAGTTCAAGAAGCTCGTCGGCGGCGGCTCGATGCAGATCGTCAACGGCACGGTCCCGCAGGCCCTGCGCCGCCTCGGCTACCAGCCGGAGCAGATCGAGGCGGTCGTCGCCCACATCGCCGAGAACGGCAACGTGATCGGTGCCCCGGGCCTCAAGGACGAGCACTACGAGGTCTTCGACTGCGCCATGGGCGAGCGTTCGATCTCGGCCATGGGCCACGTCCGGATGATGGCGGCGATCCAGCCGTGGATCTCCGGCGCGCTGTCCAAGACGGTGAACCTGCCGGAGACGGCCACCGTCGAGGACGTCGAGGAGGTCTACTTCGAGGCGTGGAAGATGGGCGTCAAGGCGCTCGCGATCTACCGCGACAACTGCAAGGTCGGCCAGCCCCTCTCCACCAAGAAGTGGGAGGAGAAGAAGGACGAGGTGACCGCGAAGACCGAGGACACCATCCGTGCCGCGGTCGAGAAGGTCGTCGAGTACCGCCCGGTCCGCAAGCGCCTCCCCAAGGGCCGTCCCGGCATCACCACGTCCTTCACGGTGGGCGGCGCCGAGGGTTACATGACCGCCAACTCCTATCCGGACGACGGTCTCGGTGAGGTCTTCCTGAAGATGTCCAAGCAGGGTTCCACCCTCGCGGGCATGATGGACGCCTTCTCGATCGCGGTGTCGGTCGGTCTCCAGTACGGCGTGCCCCTGGAGACCTACGTCTCCAAGTTCACCAACATGCGCTTCGAGCCGGCCGGTATGACGGACGACCCGGACGTGCGGATGGCCCAGTCGATCGTCGACTACATCTTCCGCCGCCTGGCGCTCGACTTCCTGCCGTTCGAGACGCGCTCCGCACTCGGCATCCACTCGGCCGAGGAGCGCCAGCGCCACCTGGACACCGGTTCGTACGAGCCCGCCTTCGGTGACGACGAGCTCGACGCCGAGAGCCTGGCGCAGTCCGCCCCGGTGCAGACCCAGCCGCTGAAGGCGGTCGCCTCACCCGAGGAGGGCGCAGCCGAGAAGCCGGCGCCCAGGACGGCGCACACCTCGGCGGAGCTCGTCGAGATGCAGCTCGGCATCAGCGCGGACGCGCCGCTGTGCTTCTCGTGCGGAACGAAGATGCAGCGCGCCGGGTCCTGCTACATCTGCGAGGGTTGCGGTTCGACCAGCGGATGCAGCTGATACCGGGCGGACTTGCGTCGGACGCGACAGCCGACGTAGCTGAACCGAAGCGTGATCTCTGAGAGGGAGGGGCGCCGGCCTTTGGCCGGCGCCCCTCCCTGGCGTGTCTGCCGCCTCGCAGCCGCGGTCGGAGAACACGCACCGCGCTGGACACGCGCAACAAGATCGTTCCGGGGCCGCCAGCTCCAGGCAACAAGCAGAAACACGCAGGACAACTGCCACTGACTCCTGGACCATCAGCCAATGACCACAGAACCGCACCTGTTGTCCCTTCGTATCGTCGTGCCCCCGATGGGAAGCCGACACGGCGCCGTGGAATGCCGACCGGTCATCAATGGACGAGACATCCTGGCCGACGTGTTCGACGAGGGGCCGGCAGATGACCCTCGGTATCTGTTGGGGCAGCATGCGCCGCTTCACGCGACAGACACGCCCCGCGAGGTCCGGCTTGCCGAGGCCGAGTGCACAGAAGGATGCTGCGGCGCTGTCTACGTGACCATCAGGCGCGAAGGGCAGCACGTGGTCTGGAGCGGCTGGCGCAACCCGGATGGCGATGATGTCGACCTCCCGGAGCTTCGATTCGACGTCGGTCAGTACGACGCGGAAGTCCGCCGGGCCTCGACCGACCACAGCTGGGAGTGGCCGGCCCGAACAGTCGCCCGGCTTCTGGAAGAACGGCTCCGGAAGCGTGTCGGCTGGCTGACGACCTGGGAATGCGAACTGGGAGCCGTCTCAGCTTGGCACTGGGAACCAGACCAGATCAGCGTCTTCCTGTTCCATCCCGGCCGCTCCGCGATCAGAGAAGACCGTCCGTGGCTCCAGTTCAAGATGACCCTTCCGGTCTCCAAAGACGACCCGGGTGACCAAGCAGAGCGCCTCGAGGCTCGTCTCACGGCCGAAGACCCCCGCGAGATCGCCGAGGTTTGCGGCGGCACGCAGGAGTTTGCCGATCAGCTCGGCTACCCCTGGCCAGGCCCCCGACGTCGAGCATGAAGAGCGGCTGAGGCGAGGAATACGACACGCCGGCAATAAGTGGTCTCCGCCAGTACACCGAGCGCCTTGGGGGCGTGAAGCAGCCGGTCAGGGCTTTGGAGGCGATCTCGCGGCTTCACCGCCCTGACGCGCGTGACGCCTGGCTGTTGAGTCTGACGCAACCCGCCCCCGAGTCGAGGGCTTGTCGCGGCGATTGCTGTCGTGGCATGCTCCGAGCCATGATCAAGAGAATCGAGTCCTCCGTCCGCCGATGACCGAGACCTCCGGGACAGGGCTGCCCGGGTCACCGACATCGCTGTTCGATCACGCACTCCAGCTACATCAGTCGGCTCCAGGGGAGCCACTTCCGCGCGACGGGGAACCATTTCCCGACGACGAGTCGCACCGTCGTCGGCGAGGCCCGAAGGCGCCTGAGGACCGGCACTCGGCCGGCAAGGACGTTGCCCTCGTCCTGGGCACGCATTTCGCCAGGGCTTCCGCCCTGCCCAGCGAATTGGCCGATGCCTTCCACGACGTCTACGTCCCGATTCACCGGAACGGGCACATCGCCGCCGCGGCTGAGCGCTCGGGCAGAGAACGCGTTCGCCAAACGGGCCGCTGGTTGGTCCGGTACGGGACCGATCGATGCGCGGTCACCGTTGGACTTGCCCTGCTGGCTGCCGTGGGCACAGCCGACGACATCCCGCTGATCCAGACGATCGGGCTGCTTTCCAACCGCTTCGGGGCACTCGCGGCGCACGCATTGGAGCGTCAGGCACGGGGAGTTGAGGCCCTGCTCTGGCTGGCCGAGCGCGTCACCGGCTGGGGACGCGTCTATGTCGTCGAGGCGCTCTGCAGACTCGACGACCCGACTGCCCGGCCTTGGCTGCTTCGCAGAGCCTGTGACGGCGATTTCCTTAATGGGTACTTCGCCGGCGACGTCGCCACAGTCGCCGAACTCCATGAGGCACTGGCAGACCTCGACACCGACAGCGAGATGGTCGACCACGTCGGCCGCCTACTCCATCAGATGAGTGACTGCGGGGGGATGGGGCTCACCCTCGCTCACTACCCTCATTCGGGAGCGGTCCTGGAAGCTCATGCTCGCCACGTGGGTCTGCTCAGCCCGACGATCGAGCGCTATTTCACGATCGCGTTGCTTGCCCAGCACCTGACCACAGAGCCTCCCGAGGATGCGGGCTGCACTGCGGCCCAGCAGGAAGCGCTCCGGGCGACCTACCTTGAGGTGCTCGACCGGGCAGAGTGGACCCAGGCCGCACGCTCCGGGCTCGCGACGGATGACAACCGGATGCGATGGCTCGCCGATCACCGGGCGCCCCAGTTGAGGCTGCGTGCGTTTCCCGATCGTGGAGATGCCGAGGAACAGCGCACGCCAGGAACAAGTGGTCTCCGCCGGCGGGAATGACGCGGGGACGCGTCGGGCGGACGTCCGGCGCGGTCCGCGTGCGCAGCTGACCAGCAGCGCACGAGGGGGACCGGCCGACGGCCGGTCCCCCTCGTGCGTACGGGGCGTCGCGGTGTACGCGTGGGGTCCTCGGGAGCCGTCGTGGGGCGGCGGCGCGGGAGCAGCGCCGCAGCGGGGGCCGACGGTGCGGTTCCGGCGGGTCGAGGATTCCCCGCCGGGATGACGGTGATCCTCCACGCCGACTGGGTGGCGGCCGGGATACCGGTCCGGCGCCTGGAGGGTCCGTCGAGGACACCGGCATCGCGAGCCTCCTGGTGCGTCCCCTGGAGGCGCAGGGGCCGTGGTCCGGCGCTCGCCGGGCCTAGCGGCTCCCCATCACCGCGGTGAACGAGTCGGGATCACCCTCGAAACCGCGGACGGTTCCGTGGAAGACCCAGGCCCCCGAGGGATCCCGGACGAACTCGGCCACGACCGCGGCGGTGGCGGTGGCCACCGCTGAGAAGTCGTCCTCCGACATATTCGTGTAGCCCTCACGGATCTGCACGGCCGTGTGCTCTATCTGGCCGAAGGTCTTGTGACCCTCGCGCTGCTGGATGGCCACACCGACCACGACCCTGGCGTAGGCGTCCGACAACCGGTCCAGTTCGAGCGTCATCACCTCGTCGAAACCGAAGCCCTGCCCGGTCCGGCTGTCCCGGTTCAGCGTGATCGTCCCGTCGGGTGACCGGCTGTCGAAGTGCACGAGGTAGGCGGGAGTGCCGTAGGGCGCGTCCGTCCCGTACGTGGCCGCGATGATGTCCAGGTCGTTGGCGGGCTCACCGGCGGCGCTGGGGTCCCACTTGACCCTCACTTCGACCTTCTCGATGTCCTTGTTGGGAGTGCTCATCGGACGTGCCTCCTCGCTGCTGGACCGACGGACCTCTTGCATCCCCAGATCATCTACGCAACCGTGCGCGGATCCAACCGCGTTGGTTCCGGACGTCGTATTCGGGCCACTCACGTGCCCGGGGTCGTGTGATCTCCGGGAGGCGGGCCGCCCGGGGCCGTCCGGAGCGTGACGCGCGCCACGCCGGGCCCCGTACGATGGCGCGGTGCTGGTCAAGTGGATTCGCTGCACCGTGGTGGACCGCCGCGGTTTCGAGCGGGGGCAGCGGAAGTGGGCGGGGCTGCTCGATGAGCCGGGCTTCCGGGGGCAGGGCGGCGGGTGGAGCCGACGGCAGCCGGATGTCGCCCATGTGTTCGCCTTCTGGGAGAATCGTGTCTTCTACGACTCCTTCATGGCCCGCGGGCACGACCGGCCGGCCGCCGCACAGTCGGGCACGTACAAGGACATACGGGTCAAGCTCTTCGAGTACCGCTTCGATGTGAAGACCGGTTTTCAGCCGGATTTCACCGACACGGACGTGGTGAGGGTGGCGCACAGCAGGGTGCGCGAGGACCGCGCCGAGCACTTCGCGCTCATGCAGCGACGGGTGTGGAACCCCGCCATGGCGGGATCCCCCGGAATGCTGCGAGGAGTCTTCGGCGAGGCCCCGGGGTGTGAGTTCCTCGTGCTCTCGATGTGGCAGTCGAGCGCCGAACGCGGCAAGTACCGGCCCGAGAGCATCGCCCGGCTCACGGCACGGGCGGAAACCGACAAGGACGTCGAATCGCTCACGGGGGACGTGGTGCGGCTCGAACCGTCGTGGACGGTCTGACCCGGCCCGCCCGCGTTCCCTTGGTCACACATGCCCGCCGGAGGACGCCGGGACAGCTCGATCGCGCCGGACGGCATCTAGGGTCGGAACATGGCGCGACCGCAACGCATCGTTCTCGTCCGGCACGGTGAGTCCGAGGGGAACGCCGACGACTCGGTCTACGAACGCGAGCCCGACCACGCTCTCAGGCTCACGGCCAACGGCCGGAGGCAGGCGGAGGCGACGGGCTCCCGTCTCCGTGAGGCCTTCGGCGACGAGAGGGTCAGTGTCTACGTCTCGCCCTACCGGCGCACTCACGAGACGTTCAGGGCGTTCGGGCTCGCACCGGAGCGGGTGCGTGTCAGAGAAGAGCCCCGTCTGCGCGAGCAGGACTGGGGCAACTGGCAGGACCGTGAGGACGTCAGGCTGCAGAAGGCCTACCGGGACGCCTACGGGCACTTCTTCTACCGCTTCGCGCAGGGTGAGTCCGGGGCCGACGTGTACGACCGGGTCGACGCCTTCCTGGAGAGCCTCCACCGCAGTTTCGAGGCGCCCGACCACCCGCCGAACGTCCTGCTGGTCACCCATGGGCTGACCATGAGGCTCTTCTGCATGCGCTGGTTCCACTGGTCGGTGGCCGAGTTCGAGTCGCTCTCCAACCCGGGGAACGGTGAATCGAGAACGCTGCTGCTCGGTGAGGACGGCCGCTATACGCTCGACCGGCCCTTCGAGCGGTGGCGTACCCCTGAGCCGTACGGCATCACCGGATAGAGTGGCAGAGCGATGACCGCTGACTCCGCTTCCGACCGTTTCGAACGCGCTCTGGCCAGCCTGCGTGGACTGTCCGTGGGAGACGCCCTCGGTTCCCAGTTCTTCGTCCCGGCCCATTTCCCCCTGCTCAAGAACCGGGAGCTGCCGCCCGCCGACTGGCAGTGGACCGACGACACGGAGATGGCCTGCTCCGTACTGGCCGTACTGGCCGGCCACGACCGTATCGACCAGGACGCGCTCGCCCACTCCTTCGCCCGGCACCACGACTTCGACCGGGGCTACGGGCCCGCGGTCAACCGGCTGCTCAGGCTGGTGAGGGAGGGCGGGGACTGGCGGGAGCTGGCCTCCGCCCTCTTCCAGGGCCAGGGCTCCTGGGGGAACGGTTCAGCGATGCGTATCGCTCCGCTGGGCGCCTGGTACGCGCACGACCCGGAACAGGCCACCCATCAGGCCGAGATCTCCTCGTACACCACCCACCAGCACCGCGAAGCCGTCGTCGGGGCCATGGCTGTCGCGGCGGCCGCTGCCCTCGTCGCCGCGCCCGGAGGGCCCCCGACGCCGGAGGGCCTGCTCGACGGTGTCGTCGCCCTCGTCCCGCGCAGCGCGGTCGGTGCCGGACTGCGCAGGGCCCGCGACATGCTGGACTACCGGGACGCGGGCACGGTCGCGGCGGTGCTCGGCAACGGCCGTCGCACGAGCGCGCACGACACGGTGCCGTTCGCTCTCTGGTCGGCGGCACGGAGCCTCGGTGACTTCGAGCAGGCGTTCTGGGTGACGGCGCAGGCGGGCGGCGACGTGGACACCACCTGTGCCATCGTCGGCGGCATCGTCGCCGCCGAGCCGGTGGGTGCCCCTCCGGCCGAGTGGCTGGCCCGTACGGAAGAGCTGCCCGACTGGCTCCCCCTCGCTCCGGAGCGGTGCTGACCGTCTGCCGGACGGGGCGGACGGGCACGGGCGGTTCCACTGTCACGGTCCTGCCACAGCGGGGGACCCGGAAGGCCGGACGGGCCGGGCGGGACTTACTCTTTCGGCCATGCCGCCCTCATTCGATCTTGGTGGCGTGCGCCTAGAGAAGCCGGGGTCCTCGTGCCGCGATGTGGCCGTGCGAGCGGACCTCGGTGGGGGAGGGGTCCCATGTCCGATCAGCCGTCCGACGCGTCCGTGCCCGAGAGGTCACCGGAGTCCCGTGAAGCGGTGCGCTCCGCGCCCGGGGCCGTGACCGCGCCGGAGAGCGAGGTGACGTCCGGAAGTCACCGTCCGGCGAAGACAGCGGTCGAGAAGCCTTCGCGGGCCGCCGGCACGCCGGTACCGTCGCAGGACGCCGGCCCGGACGTGCCGAAGGTGCCCGCCTACCTCCAGACCCAGCCACGGCCGGACGTCTGGCTGCGTGGTGGCCGGCAGCCGCAGCCCGGCGTACTGTCCCGGCTCAGGCCTCCGCCCCCGCCCGCCATCGGGCCGGCGACACTCTGGTCGGCGTTCGCCACGGCCCTGCTCTGCGCGCTGCTGCTCGGCGACGGTGTGGGGATCAACCTGCTGATCGTGGCCGTGCCCGCCGCCACGGGCGCCTTCTTCGCCGCCCGCTCGGCAGGGCGCAGGCTGCGCCCCTGGACGGCCGTGTGGGCGGCCGGCGGCCTGGCGCTCCTGGCGATTCCGGCGCTTCGGGACGCGGGGTGGCCGGTCTTCCTCGCCGTTGTGTCGGCCCTCGCCCTGGGCTCCCTCGCCCTGCACGGAAGCCGGAGCTGGCCGGGCGTGCTGTTCGGGTCGCTGGGTCTGTTCCCCTCGGTCGCGGCCGGCGCGCGCTGGGGATGGCGCGGCGTGCGCGCCCGCGCGGACGACTCCCGTGGCCGGGTGCGCTCCGCCGTCCGCACCACGGCGGTCGCCGTCGTGCTGCTCATCGTGTTCGGCACGCTCTTCGCCTCCGCGGACGCCGCCTTCGCCGAGCTGCTGGGCAGTCTCACACCCGACGTGTCGGTCGGGGACAGCCCCTGGCGCCTCTTCCTCTTCGCACTCGGACTCCTCGGAGCGCTCGCCGCCGCGTACAGCGCTGCGGCGCCGGTGCGCTGGGACGGCATCACCATCAAGCCCGGCAGGCCCAGGAGCAGGGCGGAGTGGGCCCTTCCGCTGATCGTGCTCAACCTTCTCTTCGCGGCCTTCATCGTGCTCCAGCTGGTCGTCCTCCTCGGCGGGTACGACAAGGTGCTGGAGGAGACGGGTCTGCTGCCCGCCGAATACGCCAGGCAGGGCTTCTGGCAGCTCCTCTGGGCCACCGTGCTGACCCTGGTGGTCATCGCGCTCGCCCTGCGCTGGGCGCCGCGAGGCGGACCGGGCGACCTGCCCCTGGTCCGGAGCGTCCTCGGTTCCCTGTGCGTGCTCACACTCGTGGTCGTGGCCTCGGCGCTGCGCCGCATGGACCTCTACGTGGACGCCTTCGGACTGACCCGGCTGCGCATCTCCGTGGCCGCTGTGGAGCTCTGGCTCGGCGTGGTGCTGATCCTGATCCTCGCGGCCGGCGTCCTGGGCGCCCGGCTCCTGCCGCGTGCGATCGCCGTGAGCACGGCCGCTGGTGTGCTCGTGTTCGGGCTGGTCTCGCCCGACGGACTGATCGCCGAACAGAACGTCCAGCGGTACCGCAGCGACAAGACGATCGACATCGACTACCTCAAGGACCTCTCCGCCGACGCCGTGCCGGCACTGGACACGCTGCCGGAGCCGCTGAGGTCCTGCGCCCTGGAGGGCTTCCGGCGTGACCTCGCCCTGTCGGACGGCCCGTGGTATTCCTCCAGCTGGGGCGAGGTCAGGGCCCGGGACCTGCTCGAGCGGCACGCCGTGCAGGACCACGGGACCGAGTGCTACAGCCTCGGCCAGGAGGCCGACGAGCGGGAGGGCCTCGAGGAGGGCTCCTACGACCCGTACTGAGCGGGATTCCTCGCCGAAGCGGGCCGGTGATCCAGCGGGCGGGCCGACGGACCCGGCGTGCGCGCGCCTCGTGCGGGCGCGTCCGACTGCGCTTGCCCCTGCCCGGCCCCGGTCCGGCTCCGTCCGGTCAGGCCTTTGTCCGGTCCGGCAGCGTAGGTCATGGGCGGTCCGGTCGGTCCGGTCGGCCGGGGTCGTCGGTCCGGTGCTGCGCCGTCGGTGCGGTCCGGCCCTCCTGCCGGTCGGTCCCGCGCCTCGGAGCAGTTGCTGACCTACCGCGCGTACGGGAGCACTCCCGGCTCCCGAACGCCCGCGTGAGGCGGGCGCGTTCGGGGTGATCGCACGGACGGGGCCGGCCGGACGACGGCCGTCTCAGCCCTGCCTCCGGGTTCGATCCGCAGGCGTTCGTCCGGCGCCCCGGTCGAAGCCGCTTCGGAGTGGTACGGGACGATGGGCCAATCGATCTTCGCGTTCGCGATGTGGGTGGAGCGGGCGAGCTACGGAAGGACGCGACGAGCGGTCGGTGCATCGCTGTGGTCGTGTCCGTATGGGTGACGGCCTCCAACTGAGGAGGACGAAGGGCGGGACCGTCCTCGGCGCGGTGCTGCGTCAGGGTTCTGCGCGGTGTCCCGGCGTCGAGAATGCACTGGTGCAATGTGTGCTCGTGCCAATGCGTGAGCGGAGACTGCCCTTCGGGTGACCGCCGGGTTCCGGGGGCCGCACCGCACCTCCCTTGGCCCCGCCCACACCTGTCGCGTGCTGGAATGCGGCGTTCCGGACATGGCCGCACACGTGCCGATCCGCTGGGCGGTGCCCCGGGGTGTTGTCGCCGTGCCCATCGGCGTAACCTGGCAGGCGCCATGCCGTACGAACCACCCACGCACACCGTCGAGCGCTCACTGCGCGCTACCTCCGGTGCCAGGACCGTCGCCGGCGTCGACGAGGTCGGACGCGGAGCGTGGGCCGGCCCCGTCACCGTGTGCGCCGCCGTCACCGGACTCCGCCGGCCGCCCGAGGGTCTTACCGACTCCAAGCTGATCAGTCCCAAGCGCCGGGCCGAACTCGCCCCGATGCTCGAGAAGTGGGTCACTGCCTACGGGCTGGGGCACGCGTCACCCCTGGAGATCGATGAGCTCGGCATGACGGCCGCGCTCCGTCTCGCGGCCGTCAGGGCGCTCGAGTCGCTGCCAGTGCGGCCGGACGCCGTGATCCTCGACGGCAAGCACGACTACCTCGGACCGCCCTGGAACGTCCGTACCGTGATCAAGGGCGACCAGTCCTGCATCGCCGTCGCGGCGGCCTCGGTGATCGCCAAGGTCCACCGGGACACGATGATGGCCGAACTGGGAGCGGAGGCAGGGCTTTACGAGGACTTCGCGTTCGGTGCGAACGCCGGCTATCCGTCACCTGTGCACCGGGCGGCGCTGGAGGAACGGGGTCCTACTCCTCACCATCGCCTCAGCTGGGCCTACCTCGACGCGCTGCCCAAGTGGCAGCATCTGAAGAAGGTCCGGTTCTCCGCCGAGGCGGCAGCACTGGAAAGCGGGGGCCAGCTCGGCTTCGACTTCTGATCGCACAGGCGCATTCGCCCGTCGGCGCGCGCCGCGCCGACCGCAACAGACAACCATTCACGCCTCTCATCCCCGAGGAGCCTCAGATTCCCGAGAGCGCCCAGGGTCCCCGCGTCACTCCGGCCGCCGGCCGTACCGCGCCGACCCCCCGCCCCGTACCCGGCCCGCGTTCCGCGGCCACCCCGCGTCCCGGAAGCCCGGGCCGCGGCCCCGCGCGTCCCGCGCCCCCGGCGCAGCGCCCGCGTCCCACATCCCTCACCCCCGCTGCTCCGGTTTCTGCCGGGCAGCAGCCGCCGGAAGGACCCGCCGGACCCAAGTTCCAGCTGATCCCGGCGTCGGCGAACGGCGCGGTCGCCGCTGCCGATGAAACCGTCGACCTGCTGCTCGACTCCGGCCGGGCACCTGGCGACATCCTGGTCCTCACCACCTGCGAACCACACCCCTGGGCCGCTCACGAACTCTCCTTCGGAGAAGCCGCCTACTGGGCCCAGCACGACGCGGGTGACGACGTCTTCTTCGCCCGTACGGCGGACGCCGATCGCTGGAACTCCCGTTCCGTGGTCGTGGTCGCGGTCGACGGCGACCTCGACGACACGGCTGCCCGAGTGCTTTCCGACGTGCGGGGGCGCGCCGGTGCGCTGCTCATCGTGTGCGGAGACCCGCAGAAGATCAATTCCGCGCTCGGCGCGGGAGTCTGAGCCGTACGCCGTGGGTCCCGGCCGTCCGTGAGGGGCGGCCGGGACCCACGGCCCGTTCTACCTGGCCGCGCTTCGCCGCAATGCCTCGGCCGCCCCGCCGCCGCTACGCAGCGGAACGGGGTCGAGGTCGGCGGAGGTGTCCGCCAGAGCCGAAGGTCTCGACATCAGTGTCGGTCTGCGACCGCCCCTGCCCTCGCCGAGGACCTGCCATCCGCCACCCGTCAGGGTGATGTAGGCCCCGCATCTGAGGCCGTGCAGTGTGCAGGCGTCCCTCAGCCCCCACATCCACGCCCCGTCCTCCTCCGTCCAACGCTCGTCCCCCTCGCGGCAGTAGAGCAGAACCGCGGTACGCACCGGGGTGCGGCGGCGCAGATCGTGCGGGATCACCCGTCGCAGGTGTGCCAGCAGGGCGTTCCTGAGCTCCCAGCCGTCCGCGGCCATGGTCGACCGCCGGGTGAACGAGGCGCTGGCCGTGAGCCGTTCCTCGTGATCGAGAACGGCGACGACCGCGGTGGCCGGAGTCGGCCGGTGTCGCGCGTGGAGGCCGCTGACGACCTCGCGCGGACTGCGTAGCAGGGGTATGCCCGCCGAAGCCCACTCGGCCGGTTCGAGCATCCTGGCGACATGGTTGGCGGAGCCCGCGGATGCCGACAGTGAAGTGGCTGCGGACGGAGCGAATCCGAAGGTCACGGTCCTCCCTTCGCTACGCGCCCACGAAGCGGGCAGGGTCGAGTGAGGGCGCGCCGCGGCACAGCCCTTCCGGGCCCGCTGGAAGACCGTGCGGGGAGCGACTCCAATTCTTCCTGGCCTACCGGCAGGCGGCAACGAGCAATTGGCTGGACTGACGGGTATCTGACGGAATGACTCCTATATCCCTGCCCGTTCGGTGACGAACGAAGCCAGCTGTCACGCCTGGACTGCGAGGACCAGCGGAAACACGCCCTCCGCTCCCGCACGCCGGAGGAGGCGCGCCGCCACGGCCAGGGTCCACCCGGTGTCGGAGAGATCGTCCACGAGCAGGACGGGCCCTCCCGCGGAGGCGAGTGCCTCCGCCAGCGCGGGCTCCACGACGAGGGCCTCGTGCAGCGCCTTCACCCGCTGCGCGCTGTTGGTCTGGGAGATCCGGAGCTCCTCGCTGCCCGGGGCGTAGGTGACCGTGCCCAGCAGGGGCATCCGGCCGACCTCGGCGATACCGCTGCCGAGCGAGTGGACCAGCTGCGGCCTGCGGCGTGAGGCGACCGTGACGACACCGACCGGCCGGGGAGACGCGTCCGGGGCTCCCGAGGCCCACCCGCCGGGTCCCTTCGCCCAGTCGGTGACGACTGTGACCACGGCGCTCGACACGTCGTCGGGGACCGGGGCGTCCTGCGCCTGCTCCGCGAGCAGGGGCCGCAGTCTGTTGCCCCAGCCGATGTCCGAGAGCCTGCCGAGCGCCCGCCCCGGGAAGGCCAGTTCGCCCGCCGGGATGCGGCCCTTGAGATCGACGCCCACCGCGGAGAGCCCCGTGGGCCACATCTTGCGCGGCTCCACCTCCACCCCCGGCCTTCCGAGCTCCCCGCGTGCGCCGTCGAGGGCAGCCGTGGAGACCTTGTCGTCGAAGCGTGCGCCCGCGCAGTTGTCACAGCGTCCGCACGCTTCGGCCTCCTCGTCGTCCAGCTGGCGCCTGAGGAACTCCATGCGGCACCCGGTGGAGGAGACGTAGTCGCGCATGGCCTGCTGTTCCGTCGCCCGCTGCCGTGCGACCCACGCGTAGCGCTCGGAGTCGTACACCCACGGCTCGCCCGTGGAGATCCAGCCGCCCTTCACCCGCTTCACCGCGCCGTCGACGTCCAGCACCTTGAGCATGGTCTCGAGGCGGGTGCGCCGCAGATCGACCAGAGGTTCCATGGCGGGCAGAGACAGGGGCCGGCCGGCCTGGGCGAGGACGTCCAGCGTACGGCGGACCTGCTCCTCCGGGGGGAAGGCGACCGAGGCGAAGTACTGCCAGATGGCTTCGTCCTCCTTGCCCGGGAGCAGCAGGACCTCGGCGTGCTCGACTCCGCGGCCCGCCCGGCCGACCTGCTGGTAGTAGGCGATGGGTGAGGACGGCGATCCCACATGCACGACGAAACCGAGGTCCGGCTTGTCGAACCCCATGCCGAGCGCGGATGTGGCCACCAGGGCCTTGACCCGGTTGGCCAGGAGGTCGTCCTCCGCCTGCTGCCGGTCGGCGTTCTCCGTACGGCCCGTGTACGACGCGACCGGGTGCCCGCACTGGCGCAGGTAGGCCGTGATCTCCTCGGCCGCCGCGACCGTGAGGGTGTAGATGATGCCGGAGCCGGGCAACTCCCCGAGGTGGTCGCCCAGCCAGGCCAGACGGTGTGCGGCGTTGGGCAGTTGCAGCACCCCGAGACTGAGACTCTCCCGGTCCAGGGGACCGCGCAGCACCAGCGCGTCCGTGCCCGCCCCCGTGCCGAGCTGCTCCGCGACGTCCGCGGTGACACGGGCGTTGGCGGTGGCGGTCGTGGCGAGCACGGGGACTCCCGTGGGCAGATCGGCGAGCATGGTGCGCAGTCTCCGGTAGTCAGGCCGGAAATCGTGCCCCCAGTCGGAGATGCAGTGGGCCTCGTCGACCACCAGCAGCCCCGTCGCGGCGGCAAGGCGCGGCAGTACCTGGTCGCGGAAGTCAGGGTTGTTGAGCCGCTCGGGGCTGACCAGCAGGACGTCCACCTCGCCCGCCGCCACCTCGGCCTGGACGGTGTCCCACTCCTCGGTGTTGGAGGAGTTGATCGTGCGGGCGCTGATACCGGCCCTCGCCGCCGCCGCCACCTGGTTGCGCATGAGCGCGAGCAGAGGCGAGACGATCACTGTGGGCCCGCTGCCTCCCGCGCGCAGCAGCGACGTGGCCACGAAGTACACCGCGGACTTGCCCCACCCCGTCCGCTGGACGACCAGGGCTCTGCGTTTGTCGGCGACGAGGGCCTCGATCGCGCGCCACTGGTCCTCGCGCAGCCGGGCGGCGCCGGTGGTGTCCCCGACCAGGCGGGCGAGTACGGAGTCGGCCGAGGCCCTGAGCGCTGCGCGGTCTTCGTTGGTCATGCCCCCATGCAACCCGATGCCTACGACAAACCGCGAACGGTGGCCGGCGCCTGTGGACAGAGTTATCCACAGGGGTCGCGGAAATCGGCGCCCCGAGGGACGGTCATGCCATGAACCAGCACGACGAAACCACCGGGCCGTCCGACGCGCAGCAGATCACCCTGCGAGGTCCGGCCGAGCTTGCCGACGCCCTGCCCTACCTCCTGGGCTTCCATCCGGACGACAGCGTGGTCATGGTGGCCCTGCACGGTGGGCGGGGCCGCTTCGGCGGCAGACTGAGGATGGGCATCCCGCACGATCCGCAGGAGTGGGCGCCGGTCGCCGGCCAACTGGCCGAATGCCTGATCACGGGCAGCGAGAAGCGGGAATCCCGCCCTGACGCGGTTGTCGTCTTCCTCTGCCAGGACCCGGCCGAGGGGGAGCGTGCCCCCCAGGCCATGGAGAGGCTGAGGCCACTCGCGCAGCTTCTGCGTACGGCCTGCGGAGCGCTCGACGTTCCCGTGCTCGAAGCCCTCTGCATCTCCGACGGCCGTTACTGGTCCTACTGCTGCCCCGATGACCGCTGCTGCCCGCCCGAGGGCAATCCGCTGGCGCTGCCCGGCACCACGGTGATGGCGGCCGCGGCCGCGTACGCCGGTGTGCAGGTGCGCGGATCGCTGCGGGAGATGGAGGCCCGCCTCATGCCGGGGGAGTCCACGGTGGCGCGGGAGCAGGAGCGCGCCCTGGATTCGGCGGGCGCCGTGCTGGTGTCGCGGATCCTCGACGCCGAGGGGCGAGGTGAAGTGGCGGGCGAGACCCTGGCACTCGCGCGGGACCTCATGGGACGCCTCGGGCGAGCGCCGGCCGTGGGCACCGCCGGTACGGACGGCGGGGACGACGGTCTGATCGCTCCGGACGAGGCGGCTGCTGTGATTCTCGGTCTGCAGGACCGTGAGACGAGGGACCGGGCCGCGGAGTGGATGGAGGGCAGGGAGGCGGAGACGGCGCTGCGCTTGTGGCACGTGCTCGCACGTCGCTGTGTCGGGCCCTACGTGGAGCACGCGGCGGCCCCTCTCGCGCTGGCCGGCTGGGTCTCGTGGTCCACCGGCGACGAGGCGGGCGCCAGGGTGGCGCTGGGGCTCGCCCTGCGCGCCGACCCGCACTACACGTTCGCCCAACTCCTGCACCAGGCGTGCAACCAGGGCCTCGATCCGGAAACACTGCGGCGCTGCCTCCGGGGGGAGCGCACCCGGCGCGACGGCCAGGGAGACGTCGGCACGTCCCTGGATCACCGTGGGCGGTCCGTGGTCCGGCGGACCGAGCCACGGACCGCCAGCCCGTCCGGCAGGCGCAAAGGGAAGGCACCGGGCAGGCCGGCACCCGGAGCCGCCTCACGACCGGGCGCCGTGGGCCGGGACCGTGGCCGTGACCCCCGGCGGCTGGGGCCCCGTGGCGCCAGGAGCCGCGACTGACGGGCCTCCACTCCTCGGGGCCCGGTCGGGAGCCCCGCCCGGCCGGGCACGAGCGGACGCCGTACCGCGACCAGCGGAAGCAGGTGTGGCGAAGGGCGTGTTTATCGTCAGGAAGACGACTATGATTTCGGCATGCCGCCCTACGACCCGTCGACCTTCCCGCCCTTCGCTGTCACCGTCGACCTGGTTGTCCTCACGGTGCGCCGTCACGCGCTCTGTGCGTTGGTGGTGCGCCGTGGTGAACCGCCGTTCAAGGGGCGGTGGGCGCTGCCGGGCGGATTCGTCAGAACCGACGAGGATCTCGCCGCGGCGGCAGCGCGTGAGCTCGTCGAGGAGACGGGGCTCTGCGCGCACGACGCCGCTGCCCCCGCCGTCGGAAACGGCGCCCACCTCGAACAGCTGGCCACCTACGGCGACCCCGGCCGCGATCCCCGGATGAGGGTCGTCAGTGTCGCGCACCTCGCACTGGCGCCCGACCTTCCCGCCCCGCGGGCCGGAGGCGACGCGAACAGCGCGCGGTGGGCCGCGGTGGATGACCTGCTGGGGGCGGGGGGCGACTTCGGCCGCGACGACGAACAGTCCGCGCCGCTGGCCTTCGACCACGCGCGGATCCTCGGCGACGGGGTGGAGCGAGCCCGTTCCAAGATCGAGTATTCCTCGCTCGCCACGGCGTTCTGTCCGCCCGAGTTCACGGTCGGTGAGCTGCGCAGGGTGTACGAGGCGGTGTGGGGGTGGTCCTCGACCCCCGGAACTTCCATCGCAAGGTCACCGGCACGCCCGGCTTCCTGGTCCCGTCCGGCGGTACGACCACGCGGCAGGGAGGCCGCCCCGCGCAGCTCTTCCGGGCCGGCACGGCGACCGTTCTCAACCCTCCGATGCTGCGGCCGGAGGTCTGAGCGGCCCGGCCCGCGATCTCACATCGCGCGGGCCCGCGGAACGCCCACAGAAGCACCGGTGCGCCGAAAGTCCGAAATGTCGCGTTATCTTGCTGGGGTACTCCACCCTGCCGCCGAGCGGTCACACCCTCTGCGAGAGAAGCGATGCTCCAGGCCATCGGACTCACCAGCGCCCCCCGCCGCGACGGTCCCCCCGTCGTGGACGACCTGACCTTCGAAGCCCCGTCCGGCAGCGTCACCACCCTGCTCGGAGCCCCCGGCTCCGGCAAGTCCACAGCCCTGCGCCTGATGCTCGAGCTCGAGGCGGGGCGGGGCGTCACCTACTTCAGGGGCCGCCCGCTGCACCGCATCGGCCACCCCGCCAGGGAGGTAGGGGTGTTGCTCGGAGACGTGCCGGGGCATCCGGCGCGCACCGCGCGCGGTCAGCTCCGCATGCTCTGTGCCGCAGCGGGAGTGCCCGCCTCGCGAGCCGACGAACTGCTGGAGGTCGTGGGTCTCGCCGGGCTGGGGGACCAGCGCATCGGAACCCTCTCGGCGGGTATGGACCGGCGGCTCGGCCTCGCCTCCGCGCTGCTCGGTGACCCCCATACGCTCGTACTCGACGAGCCCACCGCAGGGCTGTCGCCGCGGGAGAGGAGCTGGCTCCACGGCCTGCTCCGCGCACACGCGGCCGAAGGCGGCACGGTCCTGCACACGACCGGTGACCCCAAGGAGGCCGTTCGCGTGGCCGACCGCGTGGTCACCGTCGACGAGGGCCGTCTCGTCGCGGACCAGGACGTCGCCGACTTCTCGCGCACCCGCCTGCGTCCCCGGGTGGCCGTGCGTACCCCGCACGCGGCCAGGCTGGCCGCTGTGGTGAGCCGTGAGGCCCGCGCGGCTCAGCGCTCGGTCGAAGTGGTCGCCGAGGACGGCAGCCGACTGTCGGTGTACGGAGCGACGTGCGCGGAGATCGGGGACACGGCGTACCGGCACGGCCTCCCCGTCCACCAACTCGCCGACGAGACCGGCGACGCGGGCCCTGCGGCTGCTCCTGCGCGGACGGTGGGCGAGGGCCGGGACCGGGGGAAGGCCGCCGCGTCCGGGCCGGCCTCGACCGTGCCCCTCTCGGAGTTGCCCCCGCCGATCCCCGTGCGCCCGGCCCGTGGTCCGCTCCGGCCCGTCCGGTACGAACTGCGCCGTCTCTTCGGGGTGAGGACGACCGTTCTGATCATGGCGGCCGTCCCCGTCGTCTCGGTGGTCGTCTCCGTCCTCCTGGCCCGCGCCGGGACGGCGGATCTCCCGTATCTCCTCGCCGCCTGGCCGGACCTGCTGCCGCTGCCGCCCGCGGCGTTCGCCGCCGGCCTGCTGGGAGCTCTGTCCTTCGGCGACGAGTTCCGGTATCCGGCGCTCGCGGCGGGACGGGGAACGGTGCCGCGCCGTCTCGGTCTCCTGCTGGCCAAACTGGTCGTCTCTGCGGGTGTCGCGCTGCTGCTCGCACTGCTCTCCGTACTGGCGGACGCCCAAGCCCTCCGTCTCCTGTACGGCGGCGACTTGATGGCCGTACCTGCGAACGCGCCCCGGCTCGCGGCCAGTTACGCCGGACTGTCGGTCGGATGTGCCTGGGCGGGGCTTCTGGGCGCCGGAGTGTTCCGGATGGCCGGTGCCGGAGTCGCCGCAGTGCTCGCGGTGCCGGTCCTCGTCGTGCCGTTGGTGCAGAAGCTCCTCGCGGGGCCGTCCGCCCGTTCGATCGCGGGACTGCCGGGCCGGCTGCGTGAACTCGGCTGGCTGCAGTGGCCGTACGAGGCGGACCGCTGGGCGATGGCAGCCGTGCGGGTCGTGGCCCAACCCGTGGGGCTGGCCCTGTCCTTGTCGCTGTCCGCCCTGGTCTGTGCGTACGTGTTCACCAGCCTTCGCGGAAGAGCTCGTTGGTGACCTGAGCCCCGGCCGCATCACTCTCGTTTCCGACAACTGGCAAGAAAAGGTGTGATTCCTGCCGATAGGGCGTCAATTGAAAGGCGGTTGCCGATCACCCTTTCGTGTGCTTTTCAGCAAAGACCTCAAGGGGCGGGTGAGCCACGCCGACAAAGGATGCGTGAGTACCCTTGCGCACACCATGATGACCGCCGCCCGCTCCGCCGACTCCGGCCTCGCCGGTCCGGGCGAACTCGACAGCTACCCCTACACGGAGGCGCCGGCCGGCGAGCGGGCCGCCCTCCGTTCATGGGGCGGTACCGAATCCGATCTGGGGCGGGCGGCGAGCCGGCGAGGCGCGGCCAGTCGCGGCCGTGGGCTTCACGGCCAACTGGTTCAGCAGCTCGGCCAGATGATCGTTTCCGGGGACCTGGGTGCCGACCGGCCGCTCGTGCCGGAGGAGATCGGCCAGCGCTTCGAGGTCTCCCGCACCGTTGTCAGGGAATCCCTGCGCGTTCTCGAGGCCAAGGGCCTGGTCAGCGCGCGGCCCAACGTGGGCACGCGGGTGAGGCCGGTGAGCGACTGGAATCTGCTGGACGCCGACATCATCGAATGGCGCGCCTTCGGCCCCCAGCGTGACGATCAGCGCCGCGAGCTGGAGGACCTTCGGTGGACCATCGAGCCGCTGGCCGCGCGGCTGGCCGCCGGACACGGACGCGAGGACGTTCAGCAGCGTCTCGGCGACATGATCGAGATCATGGGGCACGCGATGGGGCAGGGGGACGCCATCACGTTCTCCCGGGCCGACGCGGAGTTCCACGCCCTCCTGATCCAGGCGGCGGGCAATCGCATGCTCGAACACCTTTCCGGGATCGTGTACGCGGCCCTGCATGTCTCCGGCGGCCCTGTCACGGGATGTGACCGGCCCGCCGAGGCGTCCCTCGGTCACCACGCGCGGATCGTGGAGGCTCTCGCGTCGGGTGACGCAGCCGGCGCCGAGAGCGCCATGCGGCAGCTGCTGGTCGG
Organism: Streptomyces sp. ALB3; assembly: GCF_044385685.1. NCBI lineage: Bacteria > Bacillati > Actinomycetota > Actinomycetes > Kitasatosporales > Streptomycetaceae > Streptomyces > Streptomyces sp. ALB3. The sequence continues at coordinate 87,695 of NZ_JBISCE010000008.1, forward strand.
CCACGCCGACGGCGAACGGGTGGTTCCCGCGCCTCGCGAGCACTGAGCATCCACGATCGGGGCACATGGACCGGGTGCCGCCGGGCCCGCGCGGTTCGGCGGCATGTATGTACGGTGATGTGATCTTCGGTTCTGTTTGTCGCGAATGAGGTGTGACTGGGGCCACGCGAATTGGGCGTAACACTCCTCGAAACAGTGCGATGACTTAAGAGGTGACCGCCGCGGAAGGAATACAGCAGCCACACAGTGCGCTGTGCAGTTCTGAGGCCAAGCCCGCGCCGTCGGCGACATCCCCAGCCGACGGTCGTCGGTTCCAGCCCTCTCCAGGGCCGGGCCGGAAGCCGTTTCCATCGTTCCGAGAGGTTGTTCGTGTCGGCCAGCACATCCCGTACGCTCCCGCCGGAGATCGCCGAGTCCGAGTCTGTGATGGCGCTCATCGAGCGGGGAAAGGCTGATGGGCAGATCGCCGGCGATGACGTGCGTCGGGCCTTCGAGGCTGACCAGATTCCGCCAACCCAGTGGAAGAATGTTCTGCGCAGCCTCAACCAGATCCTCGAGGAAGAGGGTGTGACGCTGATGGTCAGTGCCGCGGAGTCGCCTAAGCGCGCCCGCAAGAGCGTCGCAGCGAAGAGCCCGGTCAAGCGCACCGCCACCAAGACCGTCGCGGCCAAGACGACCGTGACGCGGACCGTCGCGGCATCTGCCGCCCCGGCGGCCGAGAGCGCGGACGTGGCGGGTGACGACGCCGCCGTCGCCGCTCCTGCGAAGAAGGCGGCAGCCAAGAAGACGGTTGCCAAGAAGGCCGCGGCGAAGAAGACCGCGGTCAAGAAGACCGCCGCGAAGAAGTCCGGCAAGCAGGACGACGAACTGCTCGACGGCGACGAGGCGGTCGAGGAAGTCAAGGCCGGCAAGGGTGAGGAAGAGGAGGGCGAGGGCGAGAACAAGGGCTTCGTCCTCTCCGACGACGACGAGGACGACGCGCCTGCCCAGCAGGTAGCCGTCGCCGGCGCCACGGCCGACCCGGTCAAGGACTACCTGAAGCAGATCGGCAAGGTCCCCCTCCTCAACGCCGAGCAGGAGGTCGAGCTCGCCAAGCGCATCGAGGCGGGGCTCTTCGCCGAGGACAAGCTCGCCAACTCCGACAAGCTCGCCCCGAAGCTCAAGCGCGAGCTGGAGATCATCGCCGAGGACGGCCGCCGGGCCAAGAACCACCTGCTGGAGGCCAACCTCCGTCTCGTGGTCTCGCTGGCCAAGCGTTACACCGGGCGCGGCATGCTCTTCCTGGACCTCATCCAGGAGGGCAACCTCGGTCTGATCCGTGCGGTCGAGAAGTTCGACTACACCAAGGGTTACAAGTTCTCCACCTATGCCACCTGGTGGATCCGGCAGGCGATCACCCGCGCCATGGCCGACCAGGCCCGCACCATCCGTATCCCGGTGCACATGGTCGAGGTCATCAACAAGCTCGCGCGCGTGCAGCGTCAGATGCTCCAGGACCTGGGCCGTGAGCCCACTCCGGAGGAGCTGGCCAAGGAGCTCGACATGACCCCCGAAAAGGTCATCGAGGTCCAGAAGTACGGCCGCGAGCCGATCTCTCTGCACACCCCGCTGGGTGAAGACGGGGACAGCGAGTTCGGAGACCTGATCGAGGACTCCGAGGCCGTCGTGCCGGCGGACGCGGTGAGCTTCACGCTGCTCCAGGAGCAGCTGCACTCCGTGCTCGACACGCTCTCCGAGCGCGAGGCGGGCGTCGTCTCGATGCGCTTCGGTCTCACCGACGGCCAGCCGAAGACGCTGGACGAGATCGGGAAGGTCTACGGAGTGACGCGCGAGCGCATCCGTCAGATCGAGTCGAAGACGATGTCGAAGCTGCGGCACCCGTCGCGTTCGCAGGTGCTGCGCGACTACCTCGACTAGACCGCACGACCGCACGCGGACATGGGCCGGGCCCGGAACCTGATCAGGTTCCGGGCCCGGCCCATGTCCGCGTGCGGTCGGCACCGTGGCGGATGACGCTGAGTGGGCACTGTCCACCTCGGCGTCAGGAGCCTCCATGCCTCGCGTTCCCGTCCGTGCCCTTCCCACCGCCTTCACCCTGGCGGCCGCTGCTGCGGTGATACCGCTCGGGTCTCCGGCGCCAGCGGCGGCGGACAGCATCATCGTCGGCGGGCGGCCGGTGGCCGTTGCGGACAGCCCGTGGACCGTAGCGCTGTCGAGCCGTGACCGGTTCGGGGGAACCCGTGCGGGTCAGTTCTGCGGCGGAGTGGCGATCGCGCCCACCCAGGTGCTCACGGCGGCCCACTGCCTGCAGGAGGACGTCCTGGGGGCAGCGGTCCCGGAGGTCCGGGATCTGCGGATCATCGCCGGGAGGGACGAGCTGAGCGGCCCGGGCGGCCAGGAGATCCCGGTGCGTTCCGCCTGGGTCAATCCAGGGTACGACCCGGGCACCAACGCGGGCGACCTCGCGGTCCTCACTCTGGACCGGGCCCTGCCGAAGGGCAGCGTCATACCGATGGCCGGAGCCGGGAGCGCGGCATACGAGCCGGGGGCCGCCGCCACGGTGTACGGCTGGGGGGACACCACCGGATACGGCGCGTACGCGTCGGGGCTGCGGGCCGCCCCGGTGCGGGTGCTGCCGGACAGCGAGTGCGTCCGGGCCTACCCGGGCGGCGCGCAGGGCGGCTACGACGCCTCATCGATGCTGTGCGCCGGTGACACCGCGGGTGGGCGGGACGCGTGTCAGGGCGACAGCGGGGGCCCGCTGGTCGCCGGTGGGCGCCTCATAGGGCTCGTCTCGTGGGGCAGTGGCTGCGGGAGCCCTGGCAGCCCCGGGGTGTACACCCGCATATCAGCGGCGATCGGGTGGATGGCCGACCGGCGCTGACCACGGCGGTTCACTGGAACACGCGTTCGGTCCACACGTGAGAACGGGCGGCTTTCCCCTGAGGGAGGCCGCCCGTCGGCCGGTCCTGGACCGAACCCATGGCTCGTCGTGGATGCGAGGTGTCAGTGTTGTTCCTCGTCGGCGGCACTGGCCTGCACGGCAGTGAGCCGATCTGTCTCATCCTGTATTTCCGCGGCGATCTTCTTGAGTTCCGGCTCGAACTTGCGCCCGTGGTGGGCGCAGAAGAGCAGTTCACCGCCGCTGATGAGGACGACGCGCAGGTAGGCCTGGGCGCCGCAACGGTCACAGCGGTCTGCTGCGGTCAGCGGGCTCGCGGGGGTCAGAACAGTAGTCACGTCGCCTCTTCTCTAGCTCGACGAGCTGTCGTACCAGGGTCAACATCCAACCAGGCCGAAAACGTTCCCGCTCGTGGCATTTCTTCGAAACTTCTTGTCGGGATGGCTGTCTGTTGCCGGTTGGCGGCGAATGTGCCGTATTGCGTAGCGCTACGGTTTCGCGTTGCTTGCGGGGGCCGGTCCGCCGGCTGGCTTGCCGGTTGTTCATGAGGACGTGCCCGGAGCCTAAATGGTTCATGCCTCGAAGGGAACGTGATGTGCACGTCACCCTAACGAATGATCGAACGCGTATGCGAGGCTGGACTAGCATAAGGATTCCCCCTGGGTGGCGTTACAACCGCTCTACCAGGCCTCGGTAGGCTCTCAGCGGCTACCGAGGCCGAGCCCGCTACCCACTGGGCCCCCAATGAAATTCAGCGAGGAGCGAACCGCGTGACCGCCGATTCCGTGCCGTCCACTGCGCTGCTGACCGGAGCAGGCGGCTCAGACAGGGACAGCTCCAACTACACCGCGCGGCACCTTCTCGTCCTCGAGGGACTCGAAGCGGTCCGCAAGCGCCCCGGTATGTACATCGGGTCCACGGACAGCCGCGGACTGATGCACTGCCTCTGGGAGATCATCGACAACTCGGTCGACGAGGCCCTCGGCGGTTACTGCGACAGCATCGAGGTCATCCTCCACGACGACTCCTCCGTGGAGGTCCGCGACAACGGCCGGGGCATCCCGGTCGACGTGGAGCCCAAGACCGGGCTCTCCGGCGTCGAGGTCGTCATGACCAAGCTGCACGCCGGCGGAAAGTTCGGCGGCGGGTCCTACTCGGCGTCGGGAGGCCTGCACGGGGTCGGCGCCTCGGTGGTGAACGCGCTCTCCGCCAGGCTGGACATCGAGGTCGACCGCAACAGCGCCACCCACTCCATCAGCTTCCGGCGCGGCGTCCCTGGCATCTTCACCGAGCAGGGGCCGGACAGCCCCTTCGACCCCGCCAACGGCCTCCGCAAGGGCAAGCGCGTCCCCAAGACGCGTACGGGTACCCGTACGCGGTACTGGGCGGACCGCCAGATCTTCCTCAAGGACGCGAAGCTCGACCTGGAGACGCTGTACCAGCGGGCCCGCCAGACCGCGTTCCTCGTGCCCGGCCTCACCCTCGTCGTACGCGACGAGCGGGGCATCGACGGCGAGGGCAAGACGGAGGAGACGTTCCACTACGACGGCGGCATCAGTGAGTTCTGCGAGTACCTGGCGCAGGACAAGGCCGTCTGCGACGTCCAGCGCCTGACCGGAACGGGAACCTTCAAGGAGACCGTGCCGGTCCTGGACGACCGCGGGCACATGACGGCGACCGAGGTCACCCGAGAGCTGGGTGTCGACATCGCACTGCGCTGGGGGACCGGCTACGACACCACCGTCAGGTCCTTCGTCAACATCATCGCCACCCCCAAGGGCGGCACCCACGTCAGCGGCTTCGAGCGCTCGCTCACGAAGACGGTGAACGAGGTCCTGCGCTCCTCCAAGCTGCTGCGGGTGGCGGAGGACGACATCGTCAAGGACGACGCACTGGAGGGCCTGACCGCGGTCGTCACCGTGCGGCTCGCGGAGCCGCAGTTCGAGGGGCAGACCAAGGAGGTGCTGGGTACCTCGGCGGCCAACCGGATCGTGGCCAATGTGGTCGCCAAGGAACTCAAGGCGTTCCTGACGTCCACGAAGCGTGATGCCAAGGCGCAGGCCAGGGCAGTGCTGGACAAGGCCGTGGCAGCCGCCCGCACCCGCATCGCGGCCCGGCAGCACAAGGACGCGCAGCGGCGCAAGACCGCGCTCGAGTCCTCCTCGCTGCCCGCGAAGCTCGCGGACTGCCGGAGCGACGACGTGGAGCGCAGCGAGCTCTTCATCGTGGAGGGTGACTCGGCCCTCGGCACCGCGAAGCTCGCGCGCAACAGTGAGTTCCAGGCCCTGCTCCCCATCCGTGGGAAGATCCTCAACGTCCAGAAGTCCTCTGTCTCGGACATGCTCAAGAACGCTGAGTGCGGGGCCATCATCCAGGTCATAGGAGCAGGGTCCGGGCGCACCTTCGACATCGACGCGGCGCGGTACGGCAAGGTCATCATGATGACCGACGCCGACGTCGACGGCTCGCACATCCGCACCCTGCTGCTCACGCTCTTCCAGCGCTACATGCGGCCGATGGTCGAGGCGGGCCGGGTCTTCGCCGCGGTGCCGCCGCTGCACCGGATCGAGCTCGTCCAGCCCAAGAAGGGCCAGGACAAGTACATCTACACCTACTCCGACAACGAGCTCCGGCAGACGCTCCTGGAGCTGCAGCGGAAGAACGTCCGGTTCAAGGACTCGATCCAGCGGTACAAGGGCCTCGGCGAGATGGACGCGGACCAGCTGGCGGAGACCACGATGGACCCGCGCCACCGCACGCTGCGCCGGATCAACATCGGGGACCTCGAATCCTCCGAGCAGGTCTTCGACCTGCTGATGGGTAACGAGGTGGCTCCCCGCAAGGAGTTCATCACCAGTTCCGCCGCCACCCTGGACCGGTCGCGTATCGACGTCTGAGGCAGTCCCGCGCCCGCCCTCCGAGGGCGGAGAGCCTCTCCGCCCGTCCGGGGGCCCGGTCCCGCGGCCGGCCCCCCGTGCGCCCGGTCCCGCGGCCGGTGCGTCTCCCGCCGTGACACGGTGCCTCCAGGAGGGCGGCGCGGCGCGTGCGGTGGCGCGCACAGGCCCTGTGGGGCGCGTCAGGCGCTCTTCACGCCGCGCGGGGAGGTGATTCCCACGCGGCGGCTTCCTGTGCCGCCTCGCGGCCTGTGAGCCCGGCCCGGGTGTTGGGGGCAGGGCGCTGGACGGCTGAGTGCGGAAGCGTCACACACCGTGCGGAAGGGCGGCGCGCAGGTACCGGCCGCTGCCGGAAGCATGCCGTGCGGACAGGCGTCCCGGGACTGCCGGAGAGCCGACGGGACGCGGTGGCACCCAAGCCGCGGATGCCGGGAACCGGCCTCCGGCAGTGCGCCTTCTGCCAGCGGGTCCGGCCCGGAGCCGCGCCCGTGCACTAGGCGAAAGGGCCCGGCTCGCGCGCCCACCCGGCACTTCCGTCACCTGAAATGGTGAAGCACGGCGAATGAAGTGCCCGGGATCTTCCCGGTCTGCCCATTCTTGGCTACGCGGCCGAAAAGGTTCGTGGACAAGGGAGTTGTCGGTGGAGAAGGAAGCAGGGCCGGACGCGGCAGCGGCGCGGTCCGACGACCCGTGGTGCGGGACACCGGCCGTCGGGTGGGACGTGCCGGGTGGTGCGGGGGCCGGCCCGGCCGAGGAACCGTCCGGTTCGACGGAGCGGCACAGCCACAGCGCGGCCGAGATCTACCTGGAGGTGCAGAGGAGCCCCGCGTTCCGCGAAGTGCGCCGTCGCTACCGGCGGTTCGTGGGTCCCGCCGCGGCCGCCTTCCTGCTCTGGTACCTCGCCTACGTCATCGCGGCCACCACCGCGCACGACCTGATGGCGCGCCCCGTCATCGGTGTGCTCAACGTGGCCATGCTGGCAGGACTCGGACAGTTCCTCACCACCTTCCTGCTCACCTGGGCCTACGCACGGCACGCGCGTCTGCACCGGGACCGTGACGCGCTCGAACTGCGCTGGGAGACCCAGGAGATGACAAGAGGGGCCGGCCGGTGAGGGGGGACCACCAGACGCTGGCGTTGCTGCTGTTCAGCGTGTTCATCGCCGTGACACTCGGCATCACCACCTGGGCCGGCCGCAACAGACAGGGGTCCGCCGAGGAGTTCTACGCGGGCGGACGGCTGTTCTCGCCCATGGAGAACGGATTCGCCATCGCCGGCGACTACATGTCCGCGGCGTCCTTCCTCGGCATCTCGGGGCTGATCGCGCTCTTCGGCTACGACGGCATGCTCTACTCCGTCGGATTCCTCGTGGCCTGGCTCGTCGTCCTGCTTCTCGTCGCCGAACTCGTGCGCAACTGCGGGCGGTTCACGCTGGCCGACGTGGTCGCCGCCCGCATGGCCGAGCGCCCGGTGCGCACAGCGGTCGGCACCTCGTCCGTCACCGTCTCGGTGCTGTACCTGGTGGCCCAGATGGTGGGCGCGGGGAGCCTGGTCGCACTGCTGCTCGGCGGGACGAGCGACACCGCCAGGTCATGGACCGTGGTCGGGGTCGGAGCGCTGATGGTGATCTACGTGTCGCTCGGCGGGATGCGCGCCACGACGTGGATCCAGATCGTCAAGGCGGTCCTGCTGATGGCCGGTGCCGTCGCGCTCACCGTGCTCGTCCTCGTCCGGTTCCACGGCGACTTCGGTGCCCTGCTCACCTCCGCCGCCGAGCGCAGCGGTCAGGGCAAGGACTTCCTGTCACCGGGACTGAGGTACGGCGGGAGCTGGACGGCCCGTTTCGACTTCATCAGCCTGGGCCTGGCGCTCGTCCTCGGCACCGCCGGCCTTCCGCACATCCTGTCGCGCTTCTACACCGTCCCGACGGCCCGCGCCGCCCGCCGCTCCGTCGTCTGGTCCATCGGGCTGATCGGCAGCTTCTACCTGATGACCATCGTGCTGGGGTTCGGAGCGGCCGCGCTCGTCGGCTCCGCCGACGTCCGGGCATCCAACGCCTCGGGGAACACGGCGGTTCCGCTCCTGGCGCTGGTGCTGGGAGGGGGCGAGGGCTCCACGGGCGGCACGGTGCTCTTCGCCGTCGTGGCCGCCATCGCCTTCGCCACGATCCTCGCCGTCGTCGCCGGGATCACTCTGGCCTCCTCCGCCTCCGTGGCGCACGACCTCTACGCGTCTTTCCGGCGGCCGGGCGCCGAGCCGCGGAGCGAGGTAGGTGTCGCCCGGGTCGCCGCGGCGGGCATCGGGGTGGTCGCCATCGCACTCGGCCTGCTCGCGCAGGATCTGAACGTGGCGTTCCTCGTGGGGCTGGCCTTCGCGGTCGCCGCCTCCGCCAACCTCCCGGCGCTGCTCTACTCGCTGTTCTGGCGGAACTTCACCACGCGAGGAGCGGTCTGGGCCGTGTACGGCGGCCTGGTACCCGCCGTCGTGCTCGTCCTGCTCTCGCCGGTCGTCTCGGGGAGCCCCACTTCGCTCTTCCCCGGCGTGGATCTCGCGGTCTTCCCCCTGGAGAACCCTGGGCTGGTGTCGATCCCGGCCGGCTTCCTGGCCGGCTGGATCGGCACGGTCACCTCGCCGGAGCGGCCCGACCCGGCCAAGCACGCCGAGACGGAGGTCCGCTCGCTCACCGGGGCGGGAGCGGCGTAGGCGTGGAGGCGGACCGGCAGCGTCACGGGCCGGTGGCCCAGGTGTACCGGTGCTCGGGGCGGCCCGTCTCGCCGTACCTGAGGGACAGGCGTACGCGGCCCGTGCGTTCCAGCAGCTTCAGATAACGCTGCGCCGTCTGCCGGCTCATTCCGGCGCTCTCCGCGACCTCCTGCGCGGAGAGCGGCCCGTCGGCCGCACGCAGGGCCTGGCGGACCAGTTCGGCGGTCGTCGTCGAGTGCCCCTTGGGGAGGTCGGACCCGCCCGTGGCCCACAGGGCCCCGAACAACCGGTCCACCTCCGTCTGTTCGGCCTCGCCGCCGCTCTCGAAGCCGCGGCGCAGTGCCGCGTACGCCTCCAGTCTGGTGCGTAGCCCCGCGTAGGTGAACGGCTTCACCAGGTACTGAAGCGCTCCGTGGCGCATCGCCGCCTGAACGGTGGCGACGTCGCGGGCGGCCGTCACCATGATCACGTCGGTGTGGTGGCCGAGTCCGCGCAGCTCCCGTACGACGGCCAGCCCGTTGCGGTCCGGCAGGTAGTGGTCGAGCAGGACCAGATCGATGGGCAGCTCGCCGATCCTGGCGAGTGCCCCGGCCGCCGAGTGGGCCAAGGCCGCCACCCTGAACCCGGGCACCTTGGAGACATAAGCCGCGTTGATCCGGGCGACCCGTACGTCGTCGTCCACGACGAGAACCTCGATCACGGGGCGTCTCCCGATGTGGTGGGCCCTACGGAAGCCGTCCGGCAATCCGGGGCGGACGGCCCCGGTCGCTCCGGGTCGCGGGGACCAGGGGTGCCGGGGGTGTGGGCGCCGAGAGGTCCCGCTTCGTCGAGGGCCTCCGGAAGGACGACGGTGAAGACCGCCCCGCCCTCCGGCGAACCCGCCACGGCCACACTGCCGCCCTGCCGCTCGGCGAGGCGTCTCACGAGCGGCAGGCCCAGGCCGCGCTTCCCGTGGGCCGGGAGCTCCTTGGTCGACCAGCCCTCCATGAAGATGGATTCGTGGTCATCGGCCGGTACACCGGGACCGCTGTCGCGCACCCGCAGTACCACCGCACGGCCCTCGGCCCGGAGCCCGACCTCGATCCGCGCGTCGGCCGATCCCGCGGCCGCGTCCAGCGCGTTGTCGACCAGATTGCCCAGGACCGTGACGAGTCCTCGCGGGTCCACGACCCGGTCCGGCAGCAGCGTTTCCGGGGCCATGCGCAGAGCCACACCGCGCTCGGCGGCCACGGTCGCCTTGCCGACCAGGAGCGAGGCCAGCAGGGGGTCGTGGACCTTCTCGGTGACCTGCTCCGCGGTCGCGCGGTGGACACCCACGACCTCCGTGACGAACTCCACCGCTTCCTCGTGCATCTCCAGTTCCAGCAGCCCGAGCAGGGTGTGCAGCCGGTTGGCGTGCTCGTGGTCCTGAGCGCGGAGCGCGTCGATCAGACCGCGCGTGGAATCCAGTTCGCGGCCGAGATACTCCAGCTCCGTGCGGTCGCGCAGCGTGGCCACCGCTCCGCCGTCGTCGGTCGGCATCCGGTTGGCGAGCAGCACCCGGCTGCCACGGACCGTCACCAGGTCCTCACCGGCCACCCGCCCGGCGAGGACGTCCGTGGTCCGGCCCTCTCCCAGTGCCTCGTCCAGGTGACGGCCCGCGGCGTCCGGGCCGAGTCCGAGCAGCCGCTGGGCCTCGTCGTTCATGAGCCTGATGCGTCCGGTGCGGTCGAGCGCGACGACTCCCTCGCGGATGCTGTGCAGCATGGCCTCGCGCTCGGTCAGCAGCGCCGAGATGTCGGAGAACGCCAGGTCGTGGGTCTGCCGCTGGAGGCGGCGGGAGATCAGATAGGCGGCCAGCGCTCCCACGGCGAGGGCTCCGCCCGCGTAGGCGAGCAGCCCCGGGATCGCGCCGAGCAGCCGGGCACGGACGCTGTCGTAGGCGATACCGACCGACACGGCACCGACGACCCGGTCCGATCCGTCGAGCAGCGGCACCTTGCCGCGGGCCGAACGCCCGAGCGTGCCGCTGTCGATCTCCATCACGGACCGGCCGGCGAGTGCCGTGCTGGGATCGGTGGAGACGACGTCGCCGATGCGCGAGGAGTCCGTGTGCGACCAGCGCACGCCCTGCCTGTCCATGATCACGACGTACTCGGCACCGGTCGAGCGCCTGATCCGCTCCGCTGCTGCCTGGACGGCCCCGTCCGGGCGCGGCTCGGTGGTGAGCAGCGAGGCGGCTATCTGCGGCTGCGCGGCCGTGCTCTGCGCGATCGCCAGGGCGCGGCGCATGGCCTGGTCGTCGAGCTGGGCACTCAGGGGCGCCAGGAAGAGGCCCGTGACGAGGACCGTGACTCCGGTGACGATGGCCAGCTGCATCAGCAGGACCTGCGAGAAGACCCGCTTCGGCCAGCCGAACCGGCGCGGGCCCCGTGGGATGGTCGGAGGGGCGCTCATCGTACGAACGGTAGACGGCGAAGCGCGCTCCCCGAAATTTCCGCGCCCCCGTGGCCCGCAGCCGGCCGGCGGCCACCCGTGCTCCGGCCGTAGGCAGCGGCGGGCCGGGGCGGCGCGGAGAGCCGGCGGTCGGTCGCGGAGGAGGGGCCGGGGGAACAGGGACCTTGCCTCCCCGCCCTGCATCTGTGAGCGTTCAACGAGGATTCGCCCCGACGCAATCTTTTTGCGTTTTTTGCGCTAATCTTGCGTTCATGACGCGACGACTTGCTCAGGTTGCCCAGAAGGTAGGAGTCAGCGAGGCCACGGTCAGCCGCGTGCTGAACGGCAAGCCGGGCGTCTCCGACGCCACACGGCAAGCTGTCCTCTCCGCCCTGGACGTGCTCGGCTACGAGCGTCCGACGCAGCTCCGCGGCGAGCGCGCCCGGCTGGTGGGGCTGGTCCTGCCCGAGCTGCAGAACCCGATCTTCCCGGCCTTCGCCGAAGTGGTCGGGGGCGCGCTGGCCCAGCAGGGGCTGACCCCGGTGCTCTGCACGCAGACCAAGGGCGGGGTGTCCGAGGCCGACTACGTCGAGCTCCTCCTGCAGCAGCAGGTGTCCGGAGTCGTGTTCGCGGGCGGGCTCTACGCCCAGGCCGACGCCCCCCACGATCACTACAAGGTGCTTGCCGACCGGAAGATCCCGGTGGTCCTGATCAACGCCGCCATCGCCCACCTCGGGTTCCCCGGCGTCTCGTGCGACGACTCGGTAGCCGTCGAGCAGGCCTGGCGGCATCTTGTCTCTCTCGGCCACGAACGCATCGGCTTCGTCCTGGGGCCGGCCGATCACGTTCCCTCGCAGCGCAAGCTGGCCGCCGTCCGCGCGCTGGCCGCCCAGTCGGGTGCCACCGTGCCGGACGAGTGGGTGGCCAGGGCCATGTTCTCGCTGGAGGGCGGCCAGGCCGCCGCCACGCGACTGCTCGACCAGGGGGTCACCGGGTTCATCTGTGCCAGCGACCCGCTGGCCCTGGGCGCGGTACGGGCGGCGCGCCGCCGAGGACTGTCGGTGCCCGGTGACGTCTCCGTCGTCGGTTACGACGACTCGGCGTTCATGAACTGCACCGAACCTCCGCTGACCACGGTGCGCCAGCCGATCGAAGCCATGGGCAGGGCCGCGGTCGAACTGCTCTCGGTGCAGATCGGGGGGCGTGCGGTGCCGTCCGACGAACTCCTCTTCGAGCCGGAGCTGGTCGTCCGTGGTTCGACGGCCCGGCCTCCCCGGTAGGGGGCCCGGCGCGCATTTCTCCGGGCTGTAGCTAATTTGCAGGCCCGAGCTCCCTGGGACGTCACGTCCCAGGGACAGGGGTTTCCGGCGCGGGCAGCGGCTGCGGCGGGCGCGGGCCCGTGTACTGCCCGCTGGGCCGCATGCGCAGCGGCTGTTCCGCGTACTCCTCCATGGCGTGCGCGATCCAGCCCGCCGTGCGTGAGACGGCGAAGACCGTCTCGCCCGTCTCGGCGGGCATACCGCACGCGACCGAGAGGACGGCCAGAGCCAGGTCGACGTTGGCGTGCAGGGCCGAGTGGCGTGCGGTGGTCGCGACCACGTCGCGGGCCGCCGAGATGACCGGGGCCGCCTCCGGCATCTCCGCCAGCAGTGCGAACAGCACGCCCGCCCGTGGGTCCTCGCCCGTGTAGAGGCGATGGCCGAGCCCGGGAACCCGCCTGCCCGTGCGCAGGTGATCCGCGACCACCGGAGCCGCGCTGCCCCGGTCCACGACTTCTCGCAGCATGCGGTGCGCCTGCCCGCTGGCCGCGCCGTGGAGAGGGCCCTCCAGCACGCCCAGGCCTGCGGAGACCACGGCGTAGGGATGCGCGTGGGTCGACGCGGCGACACGTGCCGCCAGGGTCGAGGCCGCCAGGTCGTGGTCGGCCAGCAGGACGAGCGCCGCGTCCAGCACCGCCAGCGAGGCCGAGTCCGCGGGCCGCGCGGAGAGCTTCGGCCAGAGCGCGGCGGCGAGGGAGGCCACCTCCGTGTCATCCGGCTCCCCGACGGCCGGCAGGGCTCCCACCAGGGTGGGGATCAGACTGCGTGCGCTCGTGAGCACTCCCGCGGGTGAGAGGTCGAACCGCAGGGGATCGGCCGACGCGGCTGCGGCGACCGCTGCCCGGAGCCGGTCCGTCGAGCTGCTGTGCGGCGGCAGGGTCGCGGCGGTCCGCCGTGCTGCCGCGAGCGGCTCGGGTGCCGCGACGAAGCGGATGCCCGGGCGGAGCTCACCGGTCCAGAGCCACTCGGCGACCTCCTCGTAGGTGTGACGGCGGGCGATCTCGGTCGCGTCGACGCCGCGGAAGAAGTAGCGGTCCGGGGTGATGAGCGTGATGCCGGTACGGAAGACCAGGTCGCCGGGGGCGGACGGTGAAGGCTCCCTGCGTGCGGTCCGGCGGGCCAGGGCGTCGACCTCGGCGGCGTCGAACGTACTGCCGCGCCCGCCGGGAGCGCGTCGGCTGGCCAGCTGCCCCCGGCTCACGTACGCGTAGACGGTCTCGGGCTTCACCCCGAGCCGCTCGGCCACCTCCGCGGTCGTGAGCCGGGGGGCGGCCGTCCCGCTTCCGGCTGCCGCGCCCTGCGTTCGGTCTCCCTGCGCCGAGTCATGCGTCATGACGCAACCGTATCCGCATCCATGGACGCCGATCACTCTTCACGCCTTCTTGTATTGATTGAATCAACGTTGACAGAGGTGTGGTCAACCAAGAACATCGAATGCATAGTCCGTTCATCGGTGGAGGAGAGACCCGTCATGTCCGTCCCGCACACGGAAACCACCCCGCTCGACGTGCCCCGCGGGCTCGCGGGCGTGATCGTCACCGACACCGCGCTCGGGGACGTGCGCGGACGCGAGGGCTTCTACCACTACCGGCAGTACTCGGCGATCGACCTGGCGCTGAACCGCCGCTTCGAGGACGTCTGGTACCTGATGTTCCACGGCGAGCTGCCCGACCGGGCGGCGAGCGCCGGCTTCGCCGCCCGCACCGCCCGACTCCGTCGGCTGCCCGACGGGATACGGCAGGCGCTGCCCGCCATCGCCCGGGCGGGCGTGGTCTCCGGCCCGCTCTCCGGACTGCGTACCGCGCTCTCGCTGCTCGGTGCCTCCTCCGGCTTCCGCCCCGTGTACGACATCGGCGCCGACCGCCGCCGCGAGGACGCGCTCGCCGTGTGCGCCGCGGTCCCCACCGTGCTGACCGCCCTGTACCGCCTCGGCGAGGGGCTGGAACCGGTCGAACCGCGTGACGACCTGCCGTTCGCCGCGAACTATCTGTACATGCTCACCGGTGAGGAGCCGGACGCCGCACGGGCGGCGGCCGTCGAGCGGTATCTCGTCTCCACCGTCGACCACGGGTTCAACGCCTCCACCTTCACCGCCCGGGTGATCGCCTCCACCGGCGCCGACGTCGCCGCCTGCCTCGTGGGAGCCGTGGGCGCGCTCTCCGGGCCGCTGCACGGCGGTGCTCCCAGCCGGGCGCTGGACACCCTGGACGCCATCGGTACACCGGACCGGATCGACGGCTGGATCCGTGAGCGGGTGCTCGCGGGGGAGCGGATCATGGGATTCGGCCACCCCGTCTACCGCACCGAGGACCCGCGCTCACGCATGCTCCGCTCGGTCGCGCAGAGCTTCGGCGGCCCGCTCGTCGACTTCGCCGTCGAGGTCGAACGCCAGGTGGAGGCGATCCTCGCGGAGCTCAAACCGGGGCGCGAACTGCACACGAACGTCGAGTTCTACGCCGGCGTCGTCATGGAGCTCTGCGGACTGCCCCGAGCGATGTTCACCCCCACCTTCTGTGCCGCGCGCATGGTCGGCTGGAGCGCCAATATCCTGGAGCAGGCGGAGGACTCGAAGATCATCCGCCCGGCGGCCCGCTATGTCGGCAGCCCGCCTCCGCACCCCGTGCCAGCAAGCTGACCGACCCGAGGAAGGCCCCGTTGACCCCGCCCCACGCCCCGCAGATCCCGGTCGTCGTCCTGGCGGGGTTCCTCGGTTCCGGCAAGACCACGCTGCTCAACCATCTGCTCCGCAACCGGGCTGGCAACCGGATCGGCGTCATCGTCAACGACTTCGGAGCCATCGAGATCGACGCCATGACCGTCGCGGGACAGGTCGGTTCGACGGTCTCCCTGGGCAACGGCTGCCTGTGCTGCGCCGTGGACGCGAGCGAGCTCGACACCTACCTGGAGACGCTGACCCGGCCCGCGGCCAGGCTCGACGTGATCGTCATCGAGGCGAGCGGTCTCGCCGAGCCCCAGGAACTCGTACGGATGCTGCTCGCCAGCGACAATCCGCGCATCCGTTACGGGGGACTGGTCGAGGTGGTCGACACCGCCGAGTTCCCCGCCACGCGGGAGCGCCACCCCGAGATCGACCGCCACCTCGCGGTCGCCGACCTGATCGTCCTGAACAAGACCGACCGCGTCACGGACGCGGAGCTGCGGGCGGTGCGGGAGGCGGTCGACGCCGCGGGCAGCAGGGCGGCGGTCATCCGCGCCGCGTACGGACGGATCGACCCGGAGCTGCTCTTCGACCCCGTGCTCCGGCCGCAGGAGGACGACTCCTTCCGCCAACTGACGTTCGAGGACCTGCTCCCCGAGGACGAACGCACGCGTGAGAGCCATCCGCACACGGCGTACGAGAGCGTCTCCTTCACCGCCGACGTGCCGCTGGACCCCCGCCGCTTCATGGCCTTCCTCGACTCCAGGCCCGCCGGTCTCTACCGGATCAAGGGATTCGCCGACTTCGGCGCGGGCGACCCCGGCAACCGGTACGCCCTGCACACCGTCGGCAGGTTCCTGCGCTTCGTCCCGCAGCCCTGGGCCGGCGACGAACCGCGTCGGACGCAGCTGGTGCTGATCGGCTCCGGCATCGACGCCGAGGCGTTGTACAAGCAGCTCGAGGACTGCCAGGACCCGGGACAGGACGCCACGGAGGAGCTGGAGCGCAGCATGTGGGGCGTCCTGCGGTACGTGCGGCAGCCGGACGACGACGAGGCCTGAAGCCCCTCGCCGTCCGGCAGGCGTCCTACAGGGGACCGGCGATCACAGCGACCGGGCTGGTCGCCGGCGTCCCCGAACCGTCGCGGCGCGGATCAGGGGCCGGCAGCTCGGCCGGTGCGCCGTTCTTCTGCGCGGCCCGCGCCGGGATCTCTCCCGCCCAGGCGAACACCAGGACGTCCTCCCCCTTGAGGAAGCGCTGGCAGCGCACCCCGCCGGTGGCCCGGCCCTTGCGCGGATACTGATCGAACGGGGTGAGCTTCCAGGTCCGCTCGGAGTCGTCCAGCGTGCCGTGCGACCCGGCGACCGTGAACACCGCCGCGTCGGCCGAGGGGTCGACCGCGGTGAACGAGAGGACGGCGGCACCCGCCCCCAGCTTGACCCCCGCCATGCCGCCCGCCGCGCGTCCCTGCGGACGCACCGACGCGGCCGGGTAGCGCAGCAACTGCGCGTCGGACGTGATGAAGACCAGGTCCTCCTCGCCCGTACGCAACTGCGTCGCCCCGACGATCCGGTCACCGTCCTTCAGCGAGATGACCTCCAACTCGTCCTTGTTGGGCGGGTAGTCGGGCACCACGCGCTTCACCACCCCCTGCAGGGTGCCGATGGCCAGGCCCGGTGACTCCTCGTCGAGGGTGGTGAGGCAGATCAGCTCCTCGTCCGCCTCCAGCGTCAGGAACTCCGAGATCTGGGCGCCGCCCGACAGGTTCGGAGAGGCATGGGTGTCCGGCAGCTGCGGCAGGTCGATCACCGAGAGCCGGAGCAACCGTCCGGTGGACGTCACCGCCCCCACGTCCCCGCGTGCCGTGGCCGCCACCGCCGAGACGATCGCGTCGTGCTTCGTCCGCCTGGCGTCCTCCGCCTGGCTGACAGGCTCGGCGTTGGCCGTACGCGCCAGCAGGCCGGTCGAGGAGAGGAGCACCTGGCACGGGTCGTCGGCGACCTCGAGCGGCACCGAGGCGACCTGCGAACCCGCGGACTCCAGCAGCACCGTACGCCGATCGGTACCGAACTTCTTCGCCACGGCGGCCAGTTCGGACGAGACCAGCTTGCGCAGCTCGGCGTCCGACTCCAGGATCGCGGTCAGCTGCGCGATCTCCTCGGTCAGCTTGTCGCGCTCGGTCTCCAGCTCGATCCTGTCGAAGCGCGTGAGCCTGCGCAGCGGGGTGTCCAGGATGTACTGGGTCTGGATCTCGCTCAGCGAGAAGCGCTCCATCAGGCGCTCCTTCGCCTGCGCGGAGTTGTCGCTGTCCCGGATGAGACGGATGACCTCGTCGATGTCGAGCAGCGCCACGAGGAGGCCCTCGACCAGGTGCAGCCGGTTACGGCGCTTGGTCCTGCGGAACTCGCTGCGCCGCCGCACCACCTCGAAGCGGTGGTCGAGGTAGACCTCCAGGAGCTCCTTGAGCCCCAGGGTGAGCGGCTGGCCGTCGACCAGTGCCACGTTGTTGATGCCGAAGGACTCCTCCATCGGCGTCAGCTTGTAGAGCTGCTCCAGCACGGCCTCCGGCACGAAGCCGTTCTTGACCTCGATCACCAGACGCAGACCGTGCGCCCGGTCGGTCAGGTCCTTGACGTCCGCGATGCCCTGGAGCTTCTTCGCACCGACGAGGTCCTTGATCTTGGCGATCACCTTTTCGGGGCCGACCGTGAAGGGCAGCTCGGTGACGACGAGACCCTTGCGGCGGGCCGTGACGTTCTCTATGGCGACCGTGGCGCGGATCCTGAACGTGCCGCGCCCCGCGGCGTAGGCGTCCTTGATGCCGCCGAGGCCGACGATCCGGCCGCCGGTGGGCAGGTCGGGGCCCGGGACGAAGCGCATCAGCGTCTCGAGGTCGGCGCCCGGGTGCCGGATGAGGTGCCGGGCGGCGGCGATGACCTCTCCGAGATTGTGCGGGGGCATGTTGGTCGCCATGCCGACCGCGATCCCGGAGGCGCCGTTGACCAGGAGGTTCGGGTACGCCGCCGGGAGGACGACCGGCTCCTGCTCCTGGCCGTCGTAGTTCGACTGGAAGTCGACCGTGTCCTCGTCGATCGACTCCGTCATGAGTGAGGTGGCGTCGGCCATCCGGCACTCGGTGTACCGCATGGCGGCCGGCGGGTCGTCGTTGCCCAGTGAGCCGAAGTTGCCGTGCCCGTCGACGAGGGGCAGGCGCATCGAGAACGGCTGTGCCATGCGCACCAGTGCGTCATAGATCGACGCGTCACCGTGCGGGTGCAGTTTTCCCATGACTTCGCCGACGACACGTGCGCACTTCACGTAACCGCGGTCGGGGCGCAGCCCCATCTCGTTCATCTGGGACACGATGCGGCGGTGCACGGGCTTCATGCCGTCGCGGGCGTCGGGCAGAGCCCTGGAGTAGATCACCGAGTACGCGTACTCGAGGAAGGAGCCCTGCATTTCGTCGACGACGTCGATGTCGAGGATCTTCTCCTCGAAGTCGTCCGGCGGCGGGGTTTTCGTGCTGCGGCGGGCCATCGCGGCTGCGACTCCTTCACAGATTCTGTCGGGCAACCTCAGGTACTGACGCCGACCATTGTGGACCGCCGTACTGACAACGCCGACCTCGACCCGTCCGAAGCGGTCCCCGGGCCCTCCCCGGGGGCCCTGTCCACGGCACCGTCCACGACGACATTCACCCGGCGGGAACTTCGCCAGGTGCCCGTGCGCTTGCCTAGAGTGGCAGGTCCGGCAGGAATCCTGTACCGATCGAAGGGACGTACATGCCCATGGGTCACACGGCCACAGCCCAGGCCGGCTCCGGCGGCTTGACGGCGACCGAGCACCGTCTGGCCAACGGCCTGCGCGTGGTGCTCTCCGAGGACCATCTGACCCCCGTCGCCGCGGTCTGCCTCTGGTACGACGTCGGCTCCCGCCACGAGGTCGAGGGGCGCACGGGTCTGGCCCACCTCTTCGAGCACCTGATGTTCCAGGGCTCCGGGCAGGTCAAGGGGAACGGGCACTTCGAGCTGGTGCAGGGGGCCGGCGGCTCCCTGAACGGCACGACCAGCTTCGAACGCACCAACTACTTCGAGACGATGCCCACCCACCAGCTCGAACTGGCCCTGTGGCTCGAGGCCGACCGGATGGGCTCGCTGCTCGCCGCGCTCGACGAGGAGTCCATGGAGAACCAGCGGGACGTCGTGAAGAACGAGCGCCGCCAGCGCTACGACAACGTCCCGTACGGCACGGCCTTCGAGAAGCTCACCGCCCTCGCCTACCCGGAGGGCCACCCGTACCACCACACGCCGATCGGCTCGATGGCCGACCTCGACGCGGCGACCCTGGAGGACGCGCAGGCGTTCTTCCGGACCTACTACGCGCCGAACAACGCGGTGCTCTCCGTGGTCGGCGACATCGACCCGGAGAAGACGCTCGCCTGGATCGAGAAGTACTTCGGCTCCATCCCCTCCCACGACGGCAAGCAGCCCCCGCGCGACGGCTCGCTGCCCGGCATCATCGGCGAGCAGCTACGCGAAGTGGTCCAGGAGGAGGTCCCCGCGCGTGCGCTCATGGCCGCCTACCGCCTGCCGCACGACGGCACGCGCGAGTGCGACGCCGCCGACCTGGCGCTGACCGTGCTCGGCGGTGGCGAGTCGTCCCGCCTGCACAACCGCCTGGTCCGCCGTGACCGTACGGCGGTGGCCGCGGGATTCGGGCTGCTCAGGCTGGCCGGCGCGCCCTCGCTGGGATGGCTGGACGTCAAGACGTCCGGTGGCGTCGAGGTGCCGCAGATCGAGGCCGCCGTCGACGAGGAGCTGGCCCGGTTCGCCGAGGAGGGCCCCACCCCGGAGGAGATGGAACGCGCCCAGGCGCAGTTGGAGCGCGAGTGGCTCGACCGGCTCGGCACGGTCGCCGGCCGCGCGGACGAACTCTGCCGCTACGCGGTCCTGTTCGGTGACCCGCAGCTCGCCCTGACCGCGGTGGGCCGCGTCCTCGACGTGACGGCCGACGAGGTCAAGGCCGCCGCCCGGGCGCACCTGCGCCCCGACAACCGTGCGGTCCTGGTCTACGAACCGGTCGAACCGGCCGACGAGACGGACGGCACCGACGCGCACGAGGGGGCCGACAAGTGACCGACGCCGCCGTGACTGGAGTAGCGATGCAGTACCACCCGCAGCCGACCGCCGGCGAGGCCAGGCCATGGGCCTTCCCCGCGCCCGAGCGCGGCGCTCTGTCCAACGGGCTCACCGTGCTGCGCTGCCACCGCCCGGGCCAGCAGGTCGTCGCCGTGGAGATCTTCCTCGACGCCCCGCTGGACGCCGAGCCCGAGGGCCTGGACGGGGTGGCCACGATCATGGCGCGCGCGCTGTCCGAGGGTACGGACAAGCGCTCCGCGGAGGAGTTCGCCGCGGAGCTGGAGCGATGCGGCGCCACACTGGACGCCCACGCGGACCACCCGGGACTCCGTGTCTCGCTGGAGGTCCCGGTCTCCCGGCTGGCCAAGGCCCTCGGCCTGGTCGCCGAAGCCCTGCGGGCCCCGGCCTTCTCCGAGAGCGAGATCGAGCGCCTGGTGGGCAACCGCCTCGACGAGATCCCGCACGAGCAGGCCAACCCGGCGAGGCGGGCGGCGAAGCAGCTCTCCAAGGAGCTCTTCCCCGCCACCGCGCGGATGTCACGTCCGCGCCAGGGCACCGAGGAGACGGTCCGGCGGATCGACGCCGCGGCCGTACGCGCCTTCTACGACGCCCACGTCCGTCCCTCCACCGCGACGGCGGTCGTCGTGGGCGACCTCACCGAGGTGGACCTCGACGCACTGCTCGCGGAGACCCTCGGGGACTGGTCGGGCAACGCCGGACAGGCCCGGCCCGTGCCCCCGATCACCGCGGACGACACCGGCCGCGTGGTCATCGTGGACCGCCCCGGGGCCGTGCAGACGCAGCTGCTGATCGGCCGGATCGGCGCGGACCGGCACGACAGCGTGTGGCCCGCCCAGGTACTCGGCACGTACTGCCTCGGAGGCACCCTCACCTCCCGGCTCGACCGCGTGCTCCGTGAGGAGAAGGGCTACACCTACGGCGTGCGGGCGTTCGGCCAGGTGCTGCGCTCGACCGCTCCCGGTTCGGCATCCGGAGCCACAGGCGCCGCGATGCTCGCCATCAGCGGCTCCGTGGACACCGAGTCCACCGGTCCCGCGCTCGACGACCTCTGGAAGGTCCTGCGCACCCTGGCGGCCGAGGGCCTCACCGACGCCGAGCGCGAGACCGCCGTGCAGAACCTCGTGGGCGTCGCCCCGCTGAAGTACGAGACGGCGGCCTCCGTCGCCGGCACCCTGGCCGATCAGGTGGAGCAGCACCTCCCGGACGACTACCAGGCCCAGCTGTACGCCCGCCTGGCCGCGACCGGCACGGTCGAGGCGACCGCCGCCGTGGTCAACGCGTTCCCGGTGGACCGTCTGGTCACCGTCCTGGTCGGGGACGCCGCGCAGATCGCGGAGCCCGTGAGGGCGCTCGGTATCGGCGAGGTGTCGGTCGTCAGCGGCTGACCGGACGGGACACGGCGGGACCCCGGCGCGGACACGTGCCGGGGTCCCGCCGTGTGTCCGATTTGCTGAGAACGGTGCCGTTCGTCCTGTGGGATGTGCGACAAAAGGCCCTTTCTGTTTGGCGAGGGAAAGCGGCCCGTCCTAGCGTCGGCCCGGCTGTCCGCCGGACGACTGCCGCGCCCGCGGCGCACGGACAGCCATCGCCGAGTCCCCGTCAGGCGCGAGCCTGGGGAGCCGGGGACCCATGAAGTCCCTGGGGTGAATCGGATCGCTGTACCTCGCCAGAGGCGCAGCGGCCCGTAGGAGACCTTCCTGCTCCGAACCCGTCAGCTAACCCGGTAGGCGAGAAGGAAGGAAAGGAAACCAGCCCCTCCATGGCGTTCATCCGTGCCACCGGGAAGCACCGTGCCCCGAGCCGCCTGACGCGTAAGAGCGCCAAGGCCGCCGGTATCGCGGCCCTGGCCACCACCGGCGTCCTCGGCGCCACGGCCTCCCCGGCCCTCGCCGCCGACTCCGAGGCGGTCGCCGCCGCCGGGACCGGTCTGACGCAGACCGTCGCCCTCGACACCACCCTCGCCGCCCAGATCGACGCCCAGGCCGAGGCGCAGCAGCGCCAGGCCGAGATCGCCGCGAAGGCGAAGGCCGAAGCGGAGGCGAAGGCGAAGGCGAAGGCGAAGGCCGAGGCGAAGCGCAAGGCCGAGGCCCGTGCCGAGGAAGCGCGCGAGGAGAAGGCGCGTGCCGCCCGCGCCGCCGAGCGCGCCCGCCTGAACGCCTTCCACCTCCCGGTCGCCGGCTCGCACGTGACCACCGGCTACCGGTCGGGCGGCGCGCTCTGGTCGTCCGGCAGCCACTCCGGTGTGGACTTCCAGGCGGCGTCCGGCACCTCCGTCGTCGCGGTCGGTGCCGGCACGGTCGTCGAGGCGGGCTGGGGCGGCGCGTACGGCAACAACATCGTGCTCCGGATGAAGGACGGCACGTACACCCAGTACGGCCACCTCTCCTCGATCGGCGTCTCCGTCGGCCAGAGCGTCGGCTCGGGTGAGCAGATCGGTCTCTCCGGCTCGACCGGCAACTCCACGGGACCGCACCTGCACTTCGAGGCCCGGACCACCGCCGAGTACGGCTCGGACATGGACCCCGTCTCCTACCTCCGCGCCCACGGCGTCCAGGTCTGACACACGCCGCACGAGACCGTTCCGACGTAGGCCCCGGCTCCCGCCGGGGCCTTCGCCGTCTTCCGCGAAGAAGTGGCCGAAGCCGTCACGGAAGTGCTCCCTGGCCAAAAGATATCCATGGATTCCACCCCGCCATCGGAAATTCGGGCCGGTTGCAATAGAGTCACGGAACAGGCGTCGATCGGCCGCGTTCCGCGGGGATTAAGGCGGAGGTTCGGACATGCGCATTCCCGCGCATTCGGTATGCACGGCAATCCGTGACGACATCGTCTCCGGTGTCTTCGCGCGCGGCAGCCGCCTCACCGAGGAGGTGCTCGCACGCCGCTACGGTGTGTCCCGGGTCCCCGTGCGCGAAGCGCTGCGCACCCTGGAGTCCGAGGGTTTCGTCGTCACCCGCCGGCACGCCGGCGCCTGCGTGGCCGAACCCACGGAGCAGGAGGCCGCCGATCTCCTGGAGATCCGGATGCTGCTTGAACCCCTCGGTGCGGCCCGCGCGGCGCAGCGCCGTACGGAGGCGCACCTCAAGGTGCTCCGCGGCCTGGTCAGACTGGGGCAGGAGCGCGTACGGCGAGGTGAGGGGGAGGACCTGCGCTCCCTGGGCGGCTGGTTCCACGAGACGCTGGCGCAGGCCTCGGGGAGCCCCGCGCTCATCGCCCTGCTCACCCAGCTCCGGCACAAGATCGCCTGGATGTACGCGGTGGAGCAGCCGGCCCTCCCCGCGGACTCCTGGGCCGAGCACGGTGCCCTCGTCGACGCGGTGGCGCGCCGCGACCCCGAGCGGGCCAGGGCGCTCGCCGCCCAGCACGCCGAGAGGGCCGGTGCCGCCCACCGGCTCCGGCGCGCGGACCGGCCCGGGCACACCGCGGGAGCGGCGCGGGTGAGGTCTTCGCAACACCCCGTAAACATCGCGGGAGTGCGCCATTAACAATTGCGCCGTATACAAAGAGGGTGTTTAGCGGAGGGCTTTCTTTTCGCTGCCCTTCTCGTGTTTTCCGAAGGTGCGGCCGATAGGTGCGGACCGGTCAGGGAAAACAGAAAAAGCCGCGGCTCCCGGTGGGGATGCCGCGGCTTTTCCGCAGAGAGTGTCCCGGCTCGCAGCGGCCGGGATCAGACGGTCTCCGGAAGCTCCTCGAGCCCCTCGGCGACCAGCTTCGCCAGGCGGTCCAGAGCCACCTCGGCGTTGTCCGCCTCGGACGCGAGCACGATCTCCTCGCCGCCCTGGGCGCCCAGACCGAGCACCGCGAGCATGGAAGCCGCGTTCACCGGGTTGCCGTCCGCCTTGGCGATGGTCACCGGGACACCGGAGGCCGTGGCGGCACGGACGAAGATGGAAGCGGGGCGGGCGTGCAGGCCCTCGGCCCAACCGACGTTGACGCGGCGCTCAGCCATGGTTCTGCCCTTCACGTATCAATGGGTTGTCTAGACCAGTCTCTCATGCAGTGCGCACTGCTGTGCCCGGCACCGCCGCAGGCCGCCCACCGTCCGCCGGCTCCCTCAGCGTGCCCTTCCCGGGATCCCGCCGCGACCGGTGCGACGAGCCGTAGGCTTTGCCCATGGAGCCCACTCCGGAGCAGAGTCCGCATCACGCGTACCCCGACCACTGGGAGGCGGACGTGGTGCTCCGTGACGGTGGCACCGCGCGCATCAGGCCCATCACCACGGAAGACGCCGAGCGGCTGGTCAGCTTCTACGAGCAGGTGTCCGACGAGTCGAAGTACTACCGCTTCTTCGCCCCGTATCCGCGTCTCTCCGCCCGGGACGTGCACCGCTTCACCCATCACGACTACGTCGACCGGGTGGGACTGGCCGTCACGATCGGCGGTGACTTCATCGCCACCGTCCGCTTCGACCGGATCAACGAGCAGGGCCGGCCCGCCTCGGCTCCCGCGGACGAGGCCGAGGTCGCCTTCCTCGTACAGGACGCCCATCAGGGGCGCGGAGTCGCGTCGGCCCTCCTCGAGCACATCGCGGCGGTGGCGAGAGAGCGGGGCATCCGCCGGTTCGCAGCCGAGGTGCTGCCCGCCAACAACAAGATGATCAAGGTGTTCCGGGACGCCGGGTTCACCCAGCAGCGAAGTTTCGAGGACGGCTCCGTCCACCTCACCCTCGACCTGGAACCCACGGCCGAGTCCCTCGCCGTCCAGCGGGCTCGGGAGCAGCGGGCCGAAGCTCGCTCCGTGCAGCGGCTGCTGGCCCCCGGATCCGTCGCGGTCGTCGGCGTCGGCCGCGTGCCCGGCGGTGTGGGCCGGACGGTGCTGCGCAACCTCCTCGGCTCCGGCTTCACCGGACGCGCCTACGCGGTGAACACGTCCTTCGCACCCGGCACGGACACGGTCGACGGAGTGCCGGCGCACCGCTCGGTGGGCGAGATCGGGGAGCGGGTCGACCTCGCGGTCGTCGCCGTCCCCGCAGACCGGGTGCCCGAAGTCGTGGCGGACTGCGGTGAACACGGGGTCCAGGGCCTCGTCGTCCTCTCAGCCGGTTACGCCGAGCGCGGGGCCGAAGGCCGGGAGCGGCAGCGGGAGCTGGTCAGGCAGGCCCGCTCGTACGGCATGCGGATCATCGGCCCGAACGCCTTCGGCATCATCAACACCTCCGGCGCGGTCCGCCTCAACGCCTCCCTCGCCCCCGAGTCGCCGGAGCCCGGGCGCATCGGGCTCTTCACCCAGTCCGGCGCCATCGGGATCGCGCTCCTCTCCGGTCTCCACCGCAGGGGAGCCGGGCTGTCGGCCTTCATCTCGGCGGGCAACCGGGCCGATGTCTCCGGCAACGACTTCCTGCAGTACTGGTTCGAGGACCAGGGCACCGACGTCGCCCTGCTGTACCTCGAATCACTCGGCAATCCGCGCAAGTTCACCCGGCTCGCCCGCCGTACCGCCGCCGTGAAGCCCGTGGTGGTGGTCAAGGGCGCCCGGCACAGCGGGACCAACCCGCCGGGCCACGCCGTACCGGTCAGCCGTATCCCCGACGCCACGGTCTCCGCGCTGATGCGCCAGGCGGGCGTGATCCGTGTCGACACCGTGACGGAGATGGTGGACGTCGGCCTGCTCCTCGCCGGGCAGCCGCTGCCGGACGGCCCCCGGGTGGCGATCCTCGGCAACTCGGAGTCGCTCGGCCTGCTCACGTACGACGCCTGTCTGGCGGAAGGGCTGCGTCCGCGCCCGCCGCGTGACCTCACCACGGCGGCGAGTCCCCAGGACTTCCGGTACGCGCTGGCGGAGGCCCTCGCCGACCGGACGTGCGACGCCGTGATCGTGACCGCCATCCCCTGGGTCGGGGAGAACGGCGAGGCGGAGACAGGCGACGGCGAGGTACTGGCCGCCGCGCTGCGTGAGGCGGCGGCCGCCGGTCCGGCCAAGCCGGTCTCGGTGGTGCACGTGGAGATGGGCGGCCTGGCGCAGGCACTCGCCGCCGCCACGAGCACGGCCCGCCCGGCCACCGCCCACGCGGCTGCCCCCTCGGCGCGGCCGGCTCTCCCGTCCCCGCCCGGAGCGGTGCCGCCCGGACCGGCGGCGCCCCCCTCACCGCCGCCGCCCGGCACGCCGGCGGCCACCGCCGCCCGGGGCGGGGAGGCGGGCGCGACCGCCCGCCCGGGGCCCGCCACCGGGCGGATCCCCGCCTACCCCGCCGCCGAGCGAGCCGTACGGGCACTCGCCGAAGCGGTGAAGTACGCCCAGTGGCGGCGCCAGGCGGCCGCCCCCGGCAAGGTGCCCGAATTCCTGGACGACACCATCGACGAGCCCGGGACCGCCAAGCTGATCGGGACGCTGCTCGGCCCGGACCCCGACCCGCGTGGCCGCCCGCTCACTGCCGAGGAGGCCCGGGAGCTGCTCGCCGGTTACGGGGTCACCGTACGGCCGGCGCTCCCCGCCCCCGGCCCGGAGGCAGCCGTCGCCGCCGCGGCGGAACTCGGCTACCCGGTGGCCCTCAAGACCACCGCGCCCCACCTCCGGCACCGCGCGGACCTGGGTGGCGTCCGGCTCGATCTCGCCAACGAGAACGCTCTGCGCCGGTCGTACGACGAACTGACCGATCTGCTCGGCACGCCGGCCGAGCTCCGGCCCGTCGTCCAGGCCATGGCCCCCAGGGGCGTCGACACCGTCGTCAGGGCTTCCATCGACGCCGCAGCCGGCGCCGTCCTCTCCTTCGGCCTGGCCGGCGCTCCCTCCGAGCTGCTGGGCGACACGGCCCACCGCCTCGTGCCCGCCACCGACCGTGACGCCGCCGAGCTGATCCGCTCCATCAGGGCGGCTCCGGTGCTGTTCGGCTGGCGCGGCTCCGCCCCGGCGGACACCGCGGCGCTCGAGGAGCTCCTCCTGCGGGTGTCGCGGCTGGTCGACGACCATCCCGAGGTGGTCTCGGTCGCGCTGGAACCCGTCGTCGTGGCCACGCACGGCCTCTCGGTCCTCGGAGCGAGCGTCCGCCTCGCACCGCCGCCCGCCCGCAGCGATCTCGGGCCCCGCCGGCTCCCCGCCTACTGACCCGCCCGGGGACAGGCGCACGGCGTCCCCGGCAGGCACCGGCCCCCCGTAGGATGGTCCTCATGGCAAAGACCGGTACGACGACCCAGGGGCTGCGCGCGGCGATCGAGCGCAGCGGCTACTACCCGGCCCTCGTGGCCGAGGCGGTGGAGGCCGCTGTCGGCGGGGAGCCGGTCGCTTCGTACCTGGTGCACCAGGAGACCACCTTCGACTCCAACGAGGTCCGCCGCCATGTCACGGTCCTCGTCCTGACGGACACCCGCTTCATCGTGAGTCACACCGACGAGCAGGCAGCCGACACCAGTTCCCCGACGCCCTACGCCACGACGTCCACCGAGTCGGTGAAGCTCGACCGGATCTCGTCGGTCGTGGTCAGCCGCGTGGTCGCCAACCCCGAGAAGTACGTGCCCGGCACGCTGCCCCGCGAGGTCGTCCTCACCATCGGCTGGGGTGCCGTCTCCCGTATCGACCTCGAGCCCGCGGCCTGTGGCGACCCCGACTGCGAGGCCGACCACGGATACACCGGCAGCTCCACCGCCGACGACCTGAGCCTGCGCGTCAGCGAGGCCGGGGACGGCCCGGACACGGTGCGTCAGACACTCGCCTTCGCCCAGTCCCTCTCCGAGGCCACGGCCGCCACCGCGGCGGCCTCCCGCTGATGGTCCAGCCCGCCTGGCAGGAACCCGTCCTGCTCACTCCCGGGGCCGCACCCGTACCGGAGTACGGCACCGGCTCCCTCGCCGATCTGCTGCCGACCCTCGTCGCGGGGCAGGGAGTGCCCGGCTTCGAGGCGACGATCCCGGAGCTCACCCCCGCCGACCGGAACTGCGTCTTCCTGATCGACGGCCTGGGCTGGGAGCAGATCAAGGCCCACCCGGACGAGGCGCCCTTCCTGCACTCGCTGCTCCCGACCTCCCGCGGTGGCACCGGCCGCCCGATCACCTCGGGATTCCCGTCGACCACGGCGACCTCACTCGCCTCGGTCGGTACGGGTCTGCCCCCCGGCGAGCACGGCCTCCCCGGCTACACGGTGCGCAACCCGGAGACGGGCGCGCTGATGAACCAGCTCCGCTGGAAGCCGTGGACCGCGCTGAAGGCCTGGCAGCCGTACCCCACGGTCTTCGGGCTCGCCGACGCCGCCGGTGTACGCACGGCTCAGGTCTCCGCCCCGGACTTCGAGCAGACCCCCCTGACCAAGGTCGCGCTCAGCGGCGGCTCCTTCCTGGGCCGGCTCACGGGCGAGGACCGGATGGACCTCGCCGCCGAGCGGCTCGCCGCCGGCGACCGGTCACTCGTCTACACGTACTACAGCGAGGTCGACGGCCAGGGACACCGTTTCGGTGTCGACTCCGACGCCTGGCGGGGCCAGCTGATGTACGTCGACGGCCTCGCACGGCGCCTCGCCGAGCAGCTCCCGCCCCGGTCGGCGCTGTATGTCACCGCCGACCACGGCATGATCGACATCCCGTTCGACGAGCAGTCCCGGATCGACTTCGACGAGGACTGGGAGCTGAGCGCCGGCGTCGCCCTGCTGGGCGGCGAGGGACGCGCCCGGCACGTCTACGCGGTCCCCGGGGCCGAGGCCGACGTGCTCACCGTCTGGCGTGAGGTGCTCGGCGAGCAGTTCTGGGTCGCGAGCCGGGACGAGGCCGTCGCGGCGGGCTGGTTCGGCCCGAGGATCGACGAGCGGGTGTACGGCAGGATCGGCGACGTGGTGGCGGCAGCCCACGACGACGTGGTGATCACGGCTTCGGTCAATGAGCCCAACGAGTCCGCGATGGTGGGCATGCACGGGTCGCTGACCCCCGTGGAGCAACTCGTCCCGCTGCTCGAAGTACGCTCGTGACCCCCCTTCCCCCCTGCACGGCACCCCGAAAGGCGCGCACCCTCTCATGCCCGAGCTCGTGTTCTTCTCCGGAACGATGGATTGCGGAAAGAGCACCCTGGCCCTCCAGATCGGACACAACAGGTCGGCCCGTGGTCTCCGCGGCGTGATCTTCACCCGGGACGACCGGGCGGGGGAGGGGAAGCTGTCGTCCCGGCTGGGCCTGGTGACGGCGGCGGTGGAGGCCACTCCCGGCATGGACCTGTACGGCTATCTCGTGGACCGGATGTCGAAGGGGGACAAGGTCGACCACGTGATCGTCGACGAGGCGCAGTTCCTGGCCCCGGAACAGATCGACCAGCTGGCCCGCGTCGTCGACGACCTGGGGCTCGACGTGTTCGCCTTCGGTATCACCACGGACTTCCGCACCAAGCTCTTCCCCGGCTCGCAACGGCTGATCGAGCTGGCGGACCGGATAGAGACGCTCCAGGTCGAGGCCATGTGCTGGTGCGGGGCCCGTGCCACGCACAACGCGCGGACGGCCGGCGGCGTGATGGTGGTCGAAGGGGAGCAGGTCGTCGTCGGCGACGTCGACCGGCCCGCCGCGGACATCGGCTACGAGGTCCTCTGCCGTCGGCACCACCGCCGCCGCATGACGAGCGCCGCGGCGCACGCGGGCGCGCTGTCGCCCGACGTGCTGCCGGTCAACCACGGCTGACCACCTGCTGCCCGGCACCTCCCGGGGCCGGTCACGGCCGCCGACCGCGCGGGGTCAGCCGCCCGGCGGACGGACGAGCGTGAACACCGCGCCCTCCGGGTCCGACACGGTGGCCAGCCTGCCGCTCGAGGCCTCCCGCGGCGGCTGCAGTACGTGTCCGCCGAGCTCCACCACACGAGCCGTCGACTCGTCGGTGTCGGCGACCTGGAAGTACGTCATCCAGTGCGGGCCCCGGTCGCGCGGCAGGGCGTGCCCCACACCGTGCAGGGCCGCCACCGGGCGCCCCTGGAGGTGCAGCGTCTGGTAGTCGAAGTCGGCCGACACGACCGCCTCGGTCCCGTAGCCGAACACCGCCTGGTAGAACTTGGCGACCGAGGCGGTCTCCCGTGTCACCAGTTCGTTCCACACCGGGGTACCCGGTGTGCCAGCGAGCGCGGTTCCGACGTGCTCGGCGGCCTGCCAGACGCCGAAGACCGCGCCGCTGGGATCGGACGCGAGCAGGAGACGTCCGGCGTGCCCGGCGTCGAGGGGGCCGACGGCCACCGTCCCGCCGCAGGACCGGATGGTCTCCGCCGTGGCGTCCGCGTCCTCGGTGGCGAGATAGGTCGTCCAGGCGATCGGCAGGTGCCGGTCGGGTGGCAACTGCCCGATGCCGGCGACCTCCTTGCCGCACAGCAGGGCCCGGACGTAGGGCCCCAGCTGCGCGGGCCCGGGCTCGAACTCCCAGCCGAACAGCCGGCTGTAGAACTCCTGGGTCGCGGTCAGGCCGTGCACGATCAGACTCACCCAGCACGGTGCTCCGGGCGTGCGCCGGGTGACAGCCTCGGTCATCTTCTTCTCTCTCCTCGTACCATCGGGGTGGCCGTACGGGGGACGGAACCCGCACGGCGTCCAGCGGTACGGATACGGGCGCGTACGCTCCGTGCAGATGCTCGCACCACTGGGGCCCAGAGACACGCCGGCCGCGCCGCGTTCTCCGGCTTCGGCTCACAGCGTGGTCCGTTTTGGCGTGGTACGGCCGATTCGGCGCGCCCTCGGCGGGGCGGCTTCTGCGCGAAGATGGCACGCATGAAGCCCATCATCACCGTATCCGAATACCTGAGCGAGGCGGCGGGCCCGCGCCCACCGGTGCTCCTGGACATCCGCTGGCAGCTCGGCGGACCGAACGGCCGCGCCGACTACGAGGCAGGGCACCTCCCCGGCGCCGTCTACGTCGATCTCGACTCCGAACTCGCGGGCCCGGCGGGCAGCGGCGGACGCCACCCCCTGCCCGACCCGGAAGCCTTCGGGGCCGTCATGCGGCGGGCGGGAGTCGGCCGGGAGACCCCCGTGGTGGTCTACGACGGCGGCCAGGGCTGGGCGGCGGCGCGTGCGTGGTGGCTGCTGCGCTGGACCGGGCATCGAGACGTCCGTGTGCTGGACGGCGGTCTCGCGGCATGGACCGGAGACCTCACCACCGAAGTCCCCCGGCCCGCCGAAGGCGACTTCCGCCCCGAACCGGGGGCGCTCGGGCTGCTGGACGCGGACGGGGCCGCAGCGCTGGCCCGCTCCGGTCTGCTGCTCGACGCGCGGGCCGCGGAGCGCTACCGGGGAGACGTGGAACCGATCGACCGCGTCGGCGGCCACATCCCGGGTGCCGTGTCCGCGCCGACCACGCAGAACGTCGCTGAGGACGGCCGCTTCCTGCCCGGCGGCTCGCTCGCTTCCCGGTTCTCCGCGCTGGGCGCCGACGACGCCACCGAGGTCGGTGTCTACTGCGGCTCCGGCGTCTCGGGTGCCCACGAGGTGCTTGCGCTCGAGCTGGCCGGGCACCGCGCGGCCCTGTACGCCGGATCCTGGTCGGAGTGGTCCTCGGACGAGTCCCGGCCCGTCGCCACGGGGCCCGACCCGTCCTGACCCGGCCGGCGTCCGACGGAGCGAGGGCCCGCACGCGACCGCGTACGGGCCCTCCTCACGCCACTGGCCTGGGGCCGGTCCTCAGTCCTGCTTCTTCCGGCGCGTACCGAAGACGATCTCGTCCCAGCTCGGCACCGCGGCCCGGCGACCCGGACGCACGCCGTCCGCCTCGGCCTGCCGGTCCGTCGTCCCGGTCAGCCGGTCACGGTGACCCGCCACCGCGCGGGGCATCAGCACGTCGGCGTAGGCGGAACCGGCACCGGCGGACGCCGCCGCGGCCGGGGGCTCGTCGGCCTCCGGCTCCTGCTGGGGAGCGGGCTCCAGGGCCGGCGGTTCGGGCTGCGAGGGCCGTTCCGGGACGACCATGTCGCCCCGGAAGCTCGGCACCGCCTCCAGGAGACTGGTCAGCGAGTCGCGTTCACCGGCCGACACACCGCCGACGCGCTCCTCCGGCTCCGGCGCCGGGGGAGCGGGGCGCTCGATCTGGCGGTCGAGCGCGCGGTCCAGCGGCCGGTCGCGCGGCAGCCGTGCGATCCGGGGCACGAACGGGAAGCTCGGCTCGGGAGCCGCCACGTCGTCGGTCTCGCCGATCAGCGAGCGCGCCTCCTCGTCCACGGCCTGGACCAGCCGCCGCGGCGGGTCGTACGTCCAGCTCGCGGAGTGCGGTTCGCCCGCGACGCGGTACACCAGGAGGACCTCCCAGGTGCCGTCGTCCCGGCGCCAGGAGTCCCACTGGACGGTCTCCCGGTCGGCGCCACGCAGCAGCAGACGCTCCTGCACCGCGTCACCGAGCTGGGGACCGGTGTTCTCGCCGGGACGCCGCACAGGAGTCTTCCGGGCGCGCTCGGCCATGAAAGCGCGCTCCGCGAGCACAGGGCCCTCGAAGCGTCGCACCCGGTCCACCGGGATACCGGCGAACTGGGCGACCTCCTCCGCGGAGGCGCCGGCTCGTATACGCGCCTGGATGTCGCGCGGGCGGAGATGACTCTCCACCTCGATCTCGATCTGGCCGAGCCGGGCGCGGTCGTTGCGCACGGCGGCACGCAGCCGCTCATCGATCGGAAGCGTGTACTCCGTGCTGTCCGCAGCCTTGAGCACCAGTCGTGTGCCGTCGTTCGAGACGGCCACGACACGCAGTTCGGGCATGGGAACCTCCCGGGTGGTGCCTGCCGACGTCACGTGCGTCGCTGCTTCCGCTAGTCGAGTGTGACCTGCCCGGGTTCAGCCTGCCACAACCTTGCCAAGTTGCCCGGCGTGTCGGGCCTTGGCCCTGGAACGCCGGGATGACACGGTTACCTGTTCGCGACGCGGAGCGACCGAATGGTCGCTCCATGTAGCAGGCGCCCGTGCGATGCCGCGGCGCCGCCGGTTCGAGTGCCGTCTTCGGCCCCCTCCCGTAGGTTCCGGACAGCCATGCGGGAGTCCGGCCCCAGGGCTCGCCACAGTACTCCATTCGGGCCACCGGGGTGGACCGGCGCGCCGTCGAAGTTCTCGCCGGGCACGGGAGTTGAAGTACCCCGTTGTCCGCGACATGCCCTCGACGCGTGTCCTGCTTCACAAAAGCTCCAGAAACGGAACTATCCGATTCGCTCATATGTCCTTTCCTGGTGCAAGGTGGGGTAGTTGTCGAGCAGGGGCTGATCATGGTGCAGAAGCCGCAGAGTGATGCGGAAGGCAGAGAAAGGCGCATAGATCTGAGCCTGCCGCAGGTTGCCGGCAGTGCCGTCGCGGCGGTCGCGGCGGCGGTGATGGCCTCGCAGCTCGGCGTGTACGGAACCATCGCCGGCGCGGGTGTGATGAGCGTCGTGGCCACCTGCGGGGGTTCCGTCTTCCAGCATTTCTTCCGGCGCACCGGCGAGCAGATCCGCGAAGTCACCGTCCAGGTGAAGAATCCGGCGGGGCGTCAGGTGACCGTCCACACACGGGAGACGTCCCCCGCGCCGCAGCGGCAGGACGACGCGACGCGGGTGCTGCGCACCGTGGATCCGGATCCGGCGCACGACCGCACCACCGTTCTCCGCCAGGTCCGGCCCGGTGACCCGGACCGCACGACGATGCTGCGCCAGGTCCGGCCCGGCGGCCAGGGCACCGGCGACGGCCATCAGGACGAGGCCTTCTCCGACGCCCGTACGCACGGCACCCGCCTCCGGGGCTGGAAGCGGTCCGTCCCGGCCGCTGTCGGGGTCTTCGTCCTCGCCATGGGCGGCATCACGGTGTACGAAGTGGTCTCCGGGCACGATCTCGGCGGCAACGGCGGGACGACCGTCGGTTCCGTCGTACGAGGGCAGAACGACGCCGGAGCGCCTTCCCCCACGCCCTCGGACAGCACCGGCGGCACCGGCCAGGAGGAGGACGGCGACGACGGCCGCCGGTCCGGCGGCGACGCGAGCACCCCCACCGCGGATCCCGGGGACGGAACCGGCGCGCGGCCCGGACCCACCGAAGGCGACGGCTCCACGTCCGGGCCCGCCCCCGCGCCCACGCCGTCCGCGGGGTCCACGGCCCCGGAGGGCACCGGCCCCACGACGCCCGGTCCCGACGCCACCTCGGAGGCACCGGAGCCGGCCGCGTCCGACGGGGTCCCCGGGCAGGAGGACGGTGAGGGCGGAGCGGACGCCGGCCGGTGAGCGGGCCGCCGGTCCGCCGGGGAACCGCCTGTCAGTCGCCGAGCACCCGGCGCAGGTAGTCGTTGCCGAACAGCCGGTCCGGGTCGAGCCGGTCCCGTACGGCGGTGAACTCGCCGAACCGGGGGTAGGCGCCGGACAGGTAGCCGGAGTCCCGGGTGTGGATCTTGCCCCAGTGCGGGCGCCCCTCGTACCCGGTCATGAGCCGCTCGACCGCCGTGAAGTAAGCCTGGTACGGCGTGCCCCTGTACAGGTGCACCGCGATGTACGCGCTCTCCCGGCCCGAGGCCGTGGAGAGCGCGATGTCGTCCGCGGGTGCCGTGCGGACCTCCACCGGGAAGCTGATCCGCAGCGGCGAGCGGTCCACCATGGCCTTCAGCTCGCGCAGGGCTTCGACCGCCGCTCCGCGCGGGAGGGCGTACTCCATCTCCACGAAACGCACCCGCCTGGGGCTGGTGAAGACCTTGTACGGGATGTCGGTGTACGTGCGGGCCGACAGGGCGCGGCTGGAGATCCGGGCGATGGAGGGGATGGCTGCCGGGACCACCCGTCCGAGCGAACAGGCGACCTGGAAGACGCCGTTCGACAGGAGTTCGTCCTCGATCCAGCCGCTCACCCGGCCGGGAGGGGCGGCTGGGCCCGCGCTGCGGTTGTTGCGCTTGGTGTTGCAGTTACCGGTGTGCGGGAACCAGTAGAACTCGAAGTGCTCGTTCTCCGTGACCAGCTGATCGAAGTCGGACGTGACCCGGTCGAAGGTCATGGGTTCCTCGCGGGCCGTCAGCAGGAAGACCGGCTCCACCCGGAACGTGACCGCCGTGACCACACCGAGCGCCCCGAGCCCGATCCGGGCCGCGGCGAAGACCTCCGGGTGGTCGTCGGCGGAGCAGCGCATGACCGTGCCGTCGGCGGTGACCAGTTCCAGGGCGAGTATCTGCGCGGATATGGACGCCGAGTCGCGGCCGGTCCCGTGGGTACCCGTGGATATGGCCCCGGCGACCGTCTGTTCCATGATGTCGCCCATGTTGGTGAGGGAGAGCCCCTCGCGGGCGAGCGCGGCGTTGAGGCGTTTCAGCGGGGTGCCGGCCTCGACCGTCACCGTCATGGCCCTGCGGTCGACGTCACGGATGCCGGTGAGCAGGTCCGGTCGGATGAGCACCCCGTGGGTGGCCGCCGTCGCGGTGAACGAGTGGCCGGTGCCGACGGGCTTGACCGTCAGACCGTCCTCGGAGGCCCTCCGGATCACGTCGGCGAGCTCGTCGACGGAGGCGGGCGACTCCACGCGGGCCGGCCGTGCGGTGACATTGCCCGCCCAGTTACGCCACGTGTTCGCCGTCCGTGCGTCGGTGTCGGTCATCTTCCCCGCGCCCTCCCGTAGGCGCCGGCTCCGCGAGCCGGCGGTACCCCAGGAACGCCACCGCGGCCGCGAGCGCTCCCGCCACGGCGGGCACCGCGTACCCCGCCTCCGCCCCGGAGGCGTCGACCACCCAGCCTGCGGCAGAGGAGCCGAGCGCCACTCCGACCGCGAGTCCGGTACTGGTCCAGGTCATGCCCTCGGTCAGCTGGGTGCGCGGTACGTGCTGTTCGACGAGGGCCATGGTGGTGACCATCGTCGGTGCGATGGCGAGGCCCGCGACAAAGAGCGCCACGGCCAGGAACGGCAGGCTCCCGGCCAGTTGGAGGGGGATCATACTCACGGCCATCGCACACACCCCCGACAGCCACCTGGTGGACGGCTTCCCCCGCAGGTGCAGCAGACCGAAGACGGCCCCGGCCAGGCAGGAACCCAGCGCGTAGACAGCGAGTACGAGACTGGCCGCCGCCTTGTGGCCGCGCTCCTCGGCGAAGGCCACCGTCACCACGTCCACCGCGCCGAAGATCGCCCCGGTGGCGACGAAGGTGATCACCAGCACCTGGAGTCCGGGTGAGCGAAGGGCGGAGCCGCCCGAACGGTCCTCCTTCGGGTGGGGCCTGGGCTCGGTGGCCCGCTGGGCCGTCAGCCAGAAGACGCCGGTCACCAGGAACACACCGGCGATCAGGGGCCCGGCTTCCGGGAACCACGCGGTGGACAGACCGATGGAGACGATGGGCCCGAAGATGAAGCACACCTCGTCGATGATCGACTCCCACGCGTACGCGGTGTGCAGCTGCCGGCCGGAGCCCCGGTAGATCTCCGCCCAGCGCGCCCGGACCATCGACCCCACGCTGGGGACGCAGCCGGCGCCCGCCGCGAAGACGAACAGGGTCCAGTCGGGCAGCCTCTGCTGGGCGCAGACCAGCAGCCCGGCGACCGACGCGGCCGCGAAGAGCGTGACGGGGCGCAGCACACGGCGCTGCCCGTACCGGTCGACCATGCGCGAGACCTGTGGTCCCATGACGGCCGCCGCCATGGCGAGCGTCGCGGAGAGCGCGCCGGCCAGCCCGTAGCGGCCGGTCAGCTGGGAGACCATCGTCACCACGCCGATCCCCATCATGGACAGCGGCATCCGGCCGAAGAATCCGGCCGCCGAGAACTCCCGGCTGCCGGGGGCGGCGAAGATGGCGCGGTAGGGGCTGGGCAAGGGGTACTCCGGCGAGCGTGTCAGGTGTGCGGGGGCTGACACAGCTTACGGGGACCCGCGGATCGTCCGACGGCGGTTGCCGCGCTGTCGGCGGCGGGTGGCAGGATCGGGTACATGTCCGATCTGCGCGATCCCGCTCCCTACGACGCCCTCCTGCTGCTCTCCTTCGGCGGACCCGAGGGCCCCGACGACGTGGTCCCGTTCCTGGCGAACGTGACGCGCGGCCGGGGCATCCCCGAAGAACGACTGAAAGAGGTCGGCAAGCACTACTTCCTCTTCGGCGGGGTGAGCCCGATCAACGCGCAGAACAGGGCACTGCTCGGCGCCCTGCGGAAGGACTTCGCCGATCACGGCCTCGAGCTGCCGGTGTACTGGGGCAACCGGAACTGGGCCCCCTACCTCACCGACACCCTCCGCGACATGGTCAGGGACGGCCACCGCCGGATCGCCGTGCTCGCCACCAGCGCCTACGCCTCGTACTCCGGCTGCCGGCAGTACCGCGAGAACCTGGCGGAGTCGCTGTCCGTGCTGGAGGCGGAAGGGCTCCCGCTGCCCCGCGTGGACAAGCTGCGGCACTACTTCAACCACCCCGGCTTCGTGCGGCCCATGACGGACGGTGTGCTGGCGTCGCTGGCCCGCCTTCCCGAGGCGGTCAGGGCCGGGGCGCACATCGCGTTCACCACGCACTCCATCCCGACCTCCGCGGCGGACACCTCCGGACCGGTGGGGACCCACGGCGACGGCGGTTCCTACGTGGCCGAGCACCTGGAGGTCGCCCGGCTGATCAGCGAGGCCGTGCGCGAGGAGACCGGAGTCGACCACCCGTGGCGGCTCGTGTACCAGTCGCGCAGCGGGGCCCCGCACATCCCGTGGCTGGAGCCCGACATCTGCGACCACCTGGAGGCGCTCCACGGCGACGGTGTCCCGGCGGTCGTCATGGCCCCCATCGGCTTCGTCTCCGACCACATGGAGGTGCTGTACGACCTCGACACGGAGGCCACCGCGAAGGCCGCCGAGCTCGGGCTGCCCGTGAGCCGCTCCGCGACCGTGGGCGCGGACCCCCGTTTCGCCGCAGCCGTGCGCGAGCTCCTCCTGGAGCGCGCCGCCGCCGAACAGGACCGTCCCGTCACGCCCTGCGCCCTGGGCACGCTCGGCCCCTCGCACGACCTGTGTCCGGTCGGCTGCTGCCCGGCCAGAGCCCCCAAGCCCGCCGCCGCCGGCGCCGACAGCCCGTTCTGACGGACCCCGCCCGCCTCCCCGCCGCGTGCGGGTGTCCACCGCCCGCGCCGGCCCGCGACCACCTCTGGAGAGTTGTGACCGACCCCCTCCTGTCCGAACTGCTCGACCTCGCCCTGGAAGCGGCCCGCCGGGCCGGCGCGCTGCTCCGCGACGGCCGTCCCGCCGATCTCGGGGTGGCGGCGACGAAGTCCAGCCCGATCGACGTCGTCACCGAGATGGACATCCGGGCGGAGAAGCTGATCACCGGCTACCTCTCCGAGCACCGTCCCGGCGACGGCTTCCTCGGCGAGGAGGGCGCCAGTGCCGAGGGCACCAGTGGTGTCCGGTGGGTCATCGACCCGCTCGACGGCACGGTGAACTACCTCTACGGCCTCCCGACCTGGTCCGTGTCCATCGCCGCGGAGCGCGACGGCGAACGGGTCGTCGGCGTGGTCGAGGCCCCGATGCGGCGCGAGACGTTCCACGCCGTGCTCGGCGGCGGCGCGTACGGCAACGGCGACGTGCTGAGCTGCCGCGCCACCGCCCCTCTCGACCAGGCCCTGGTGTCGACCGGCTTCAACTACGTCACCGAGGTGCGCACCCACCAGGCGGCCGTCGCCCAGCAGCTGATCCCCCGGCTGCGCGACATCCGGCGCGGGGGGTCCGCCGCCATCGAGCTCTGCGACGTGGCGGCCGGCCGGCTCGACGGGTACTACGAGCGCGGCCTGCACCCGTGGGACGTCGCGGCCGGCGACCTCATCGCCCGTGAGGCCGGCGCCCTCACCGGGGGCCGGCCCGGACGTCCCGCGGACGGGGACCTGACGATCGCGGCGACCCCCGGGGTCTTCGAGCCGCTGCAGACGCTGCTGGAGGAGCTGGGCGCCTGGCACGACTGACGTAACCCCTCCACGCGCCCGCTGCGGCGTGCAGGAAGGCCGAAGGCGCGCGAGAGGGCCCCGGAGGGCCATGGCGGCTCCCGGGGCCCTCTCGTGGCGGCTCAGACGCTTGTCGCGCTGATTTCCACACCGTGCTCGGCGGCGAGGCGGTGCAGGTCGTCCAGCTCTCCCTGCTCGACATCCGCGAGGAAGTCGTCGCCCGTCTCGCGAGCCCTCGTGAGGTCGGACTCTGTGGTCTTGATTCGTTGCAGCAGACCTGCGGTGAAAGCGTCCATGAAGCGCCCCCTCGTCGTGGGTCGGTGGCACGGGGGTGTGCCCGGTGGTCCTCCGGCACGCGGGCCGGAGTGCGGGTGATCACGCAGTCCCTCTGGATGCAGGACGGGCTGTGGTACGCCACATGCAGGGCGTGATCGCGGGGTGTGAGAGCGTCCTCCCCGCCGCCCGCCCGGGAGAAACCTCAACTGGCCCGCAAATCCGATCGGTTCCCTGCGGCGGTGTCCCGTGCCGCGTCGTCTTACCGCCGGTTTATGCGCGTTACGGGCAGGATGGACGCGCACAGTCGGTGCCGCTGACGTGCGGCGAACGGCCGGAACAGGGGCCGCTCGCCGTTTTTTCGGAGATCTAGGGAAGGACTGCGCCGTGCGCGTACTCGTCGTCGAGGACGAGCAGCTGCTCGCCGATGCGGTGGCCACCGGGCTGCGCCGGGAGGCCATGGCCGTCGACGTCGTCTACGACGGAGCGGCGGCCCTCGAGCGCGTCGGGGTCAACGACTACGACGTCGTCGTGCTGGACCGGGACCTCCCGGTGGTGCACGGGGACGACGTCTGCCGCAGGATCGTCGAGCTCGGCATGCCCACCCGGGTGCTCATGCTCACCGCGTCGGGGGACGTCAGCGACCGGGTCGAAGGCCTGGAGCTCGGGGCGGACGACTACCTGCCCAAGCCCTTCGCGTTCAGCGAGCTGACGGCACGGGTCCGCGCCCTGGGGCGCCGCACCACGGTCGCGCTGCCCCCCGTCCTGGAGCGGGCCGGCATCAAGCTCGACCCCAACCGCCGCGAGGTCTTCCGGGACGAGCAGGAGATCCAGCTCGCCCCGAAGGAGTTCGCGGTACTGGAGGTCCTGATGCGCAGCGAGGGCGCCGTCGTCTCGGCCGAGCAGCTGCTGGAGAAGGCGTGGGACGAGAACACCGACCCGTTCACCAACGTGGTGCGGGTGACGGTCATGACCCTGCGCCGGAAGCTCGGTGAGCCTCCCGTGATCGTCACCGTCCCCGGCTCCGGATACCGGATCTGAGGGCGTGATGGCAGCTTCACCCGGTCCTGTCGCGGCGCCCCCGAAACCGACCTGGGAGCCCAAGCAGCAGGAGGCCCCCTACCCGTGGCTGCGGCCGACCATCCGGATACGGCTCACGCTGCTGTACGGCGGGATGTTCCTGATCGCGGGCATCCTGCTGCTCTCGATCATCTACATGCTGGCGGCCCAGGCCCTGCATGACGCCGGTGGTCTGGAATTCCAGGTCAAGGGCACGAACGTGCAGATCTCCAGTGACATGTGTCCGCAGCTCGGTGCCGCGCTGAACAACAGCCAGCTCAACGAGGCGATCAAGGACTGCACCGCGGCGCAGCGGCAGCAGGCCCTCGACAGTCTGCTGAACCGGGCGCTGCTCGCCCTGGTGGGCCTCAGCATCATCGCCTTCGCCTTCGGCTACGCCATGGCCGGCCGTGTCCTCTCCCCGCTGGGCCGGATCACCCGCACCGCCCGGAGGGTGGCCGGGACGGACCTGAGCCGCCGCATCGAGCTGGACGGCCCGGACGACGAGCTCAAGGAGCTCGCCGACACCTTCGACGAGATGCTGGACCGCCTGGAGCGGGCCTTCACGGCCCAGCAGCGGTTCGTGGGGAACGCCTCGCACGAGTTGCGCACGCCGCTCGCCATCAACCGCACGCTGCTGGAGGTCCATCTCTCCGACCCGCAGGCCCCCGTGGAGCTCCAGCAGCTCGGCAAGACGCTGCTGGCCACCAACGAGCGCAGTGAACAGCTCGTGGAGGGGCTGCTCCTGCTCGCCCGCAGCGACAACCAGATCGTGGAACGGAAACCCGTGGACCTCTCCGAGGTCGCCGGCCGCGCCATCGAGCAGACCAGGTCGGAGGCAGCGGAGAAGGGCGTGGAGATCCGGGGCGAACGCGCTCCCGCGGTCGTCCAGGGCAACGGGGTCCTGCTGGAGCGCATCGCGCTCAACCTCGTACAGAACGCCGTGCGCTACAACGCGGCGCGGGACGGGTGGGTGGAGGTCACCACGGAGCTCCAGCACGGGCAGGCACTCCTCGTGGTCACGAACACCGGGCCGGTGGTGCCCGCCTACGAGATCGACAACCTCTTCGAACCGTTCAGGCGCCTGCGCACCGAGCGCACCGGCAGCGACAAGGGGGTCGGACTCGGCCTGTCGATCGCGCGATCGGTCGCGCGGGCGCACGGAGGCCGTATCATCGCGGAGCCCCGTGAGGGCGGTGGTCTCGTGATGCGCGTCACCCTGCCGGTCTGAGAAGCTTCACGGTGTGAGGCCGCATTGGATCAATCTGTTCGCTTTGGGCGGAATTTTCGAACTGCGTTCCCCTTCCGTCCCTGTGTGATCGATCACAGAAGCGAATTTCGGTCTCTCCACTCTCCGTGACCGCATCTCCGCCCGAAAGCCGGGAAACGTCCGGGTTTCCGGGGGGCGATATCACGGGAAGTAGACGGGGTGGCGCCCGTGAACTGCAGCGATCGGACCGTGTACGGTCCCCATCGCCACCCAAGCTGATCGCTCGCGAGAGATCCGGTTGGGTGTCGATTGAGTAACAGACCTTGATGTGAGGCAAAATCTCCGCCTCAGGTCGGGCACAAGTCCGGCCTCTCACGCGTTACGTGCGCTGAGACACCGCAGACACCCATGAGGGGGAGAGCGAACATGGCAACGGATTACGACACCCCACGCAAGACCGACGACGACGTGGACCAGGACAGCCTCGAAGAGCTCAAGGCTCGTCGGAGCGACAAGACGGCATCCGCCGTCGACGTCGACGAGTTCGACGCGGCAGAAGGACTGGAGCTGCCCGGCGCGGACCTGTCCAACGAAGAGCTCGCCGTGCGGGTCCTGCCCAAGCAGGCCGACGAGTTCACCTGCATGAGCTGCTTCCTCGTGCACCACCGGAGCCAGCTGGCACGGGAGAAGAACGGCCAGCCCATCTGCCGCGACTGCGACTGAGGCAGGCCGGCCGTGGCAGGCGACACACCGTTCCGGAAGCGGCGCTTGCGGCGCACGAAGTCGTCGGAGGCACATCAGGGCGGCGCAGGCCCGGCGGAGGGCGAGAGCCCCGCTGCCGAGCACCAGGCCGCCCTGCCTGCCTCTCCCGGCAGCACACCTGACGACGAGCGGGGCCGCCGGGCCTCGCTCGATGCGGTGAGTGCGCGAAGCGCACCGGCCGTGCCCGGGCAGGACGGACCGGACGCGCCCCCCGAGGGCTCCGGCCCCCTGCACACACTGAAACGAGGCGTACGCAAGAGCCGGGAGAGCGCCACAGCCGCAGTCGGCCTGGTGGCCGACCGCATCATCGAGGCGGCTCCCCGCATCCCTGTGCGGGATCTCGCCACCCTGCGCAGGCAGTTCCCGGGGCTGGGCCCCGAAGAGCTCGCCGACAAGCTCGTCGCGGGCGCGTGCAACGCCACCGCGACCGTCGGCGCGGGCATCGGGGCGGCGGCGATGATGCCCGTACCTCCCGCCATGCTCGCCGAGCTGGCGGCCGAGATCACCGGAGTGGCCGCCGTCGAGATGAAACTCGTCGCCGAGCTCCACGAGGTCTACGGCCGACGCCCGCCGGGCAATCTGGGCCAGCGCAGCACCGCGTACCTGACGTCCTGGACCGAGGAGCGCGGCATCGACGTCTCGCGCCCCGCCACGCTGAACGCGGCGCTGGGCGGGCAGATGAAGCGCGAACTGCGTCAGCAGATCATGAAGCGCACCGTGCGCGACCTGCCGAATCTCATCCCGTTCATGGTCGGTGCCGTCGTGGGCGCCATGATGAACCGACGGGACACCCGCAAGCTCGCCGACCGGGTCAGGAGCGACCTGCGGCGCCAGCAGGTCCCCTGGGACCGCCTGCCGGAGCTGCCCCCACTGGAACAGCCCGCGAAGCCCGCCCAGGAGCTCCCCGACGGCCTGGACGACCCCGGCCGCTGATTCCTCAGGCGGGCACGGGTGCGAGGGCCGCCACCAGCGCCTCCGGCTCCCGCGTCGACAGGTAGACGTACGGGGTCGGATCGGCCGGGTCCGTGACCTTCACCCGCACCGCCGTCGGGACATAGCTGCGCAGCAGCATGAACGCGCGCGGATCGGCCTTGTAGGTGCGCCAGGCGCGCGCCTCCTCGCTGTCCAGCACCTCGGCGTCACCGAGTGCGCCGAGGGGGATCCGCGCGTCGCCCGCGACGAGGGCGCCCGCCACGACCCGGATGCGCGCGGAGCCGTACGAGCTCACGCCCGCGCAGGCCGCGGCCGTGCCGGCGACGAGGCCGCCGAGCATGGGCAGGGCGCCGAGCGGCAGGAGCATCAGCGCGCAGGCGACGCCGATCCCGAAGGCGATGAGCCACCACGAACGGGGCGCGGTGAGACGTTCGTCGAAGGGGGGTGCGGAAGGCTGCATGCAAGCAAGCTTGGCACGGAGCGCCCCCCGGTCGGCGGCGCGGGTAAGGTCTGCGCCTGTGAGTGGAACATCTGCACGTCTGACACCACCGGCCGGCGCGGTGAAGCCGGTCCGGCATCCCGACGCCCCCGCGCCCGGCGAGATCCTCGGCTCCCACTACGAACACTGTTTCGGCTGTGGTGGCGGACAGGCGCACGGACTGCACCTCCGGGCGACGGCCGGAGAGGGCGTGAGCGTCACCGCCGAATTCACGGTGAAGCCCGCCCACCAGGGCGCCCCCGGGCTGGCGCACGGCGGGGTCCTGGCCACTGCGATGGACGAGACGCTCGGCGCGCTGAGCTGGCTGCTGCGGGTCATCGCGGTGACCGGCAGGCTGGAGACCGACTACGTCCTGCCGGTGCCGGTCGACACGGTGCTCTTCATCGAGGCCGAGGTCACCGCCGTCCACGGCCGGAAGATCTACTGCCGGGCCACGGGAAGGACCGGGGGCCCCGAGGGGCCCGTCGCGGTCCGTGCGGAAGCCCTCTTCATCGAGGTCAAGGTGGACCACTTCATCGACAACGGACGGCCGGAGGAGATCCGGGCCGCCATGTCCGACCCGGACCAGGTGCGGCGTGCCCGCGCCTTCGAGGTGAACCCCTGATGCGACACCCCGTCGACGTGCTCATCCGCCGGGTCGACCCGGACGTGCCCATCCCCGGCTACGGACACCCGGGTGACGCGGGCGCCGATCTCGTCACCACGGAGGCCGCCGCACTCGCACCGGGCGAGAGGGCTGTGCTCCCCACCGGGGTGTCGATCGCGCTGCCCGACGGGTACGCCGCCTTCGTGCACCCCCGTTCGGGCCTCGCGGCCCGCTGCGGAGTGGCTCTCGTGAACGCCCCAGGGACGGTCGATGCCGGGTACCGTGGGGAGATCAAGGTCATCGTGGTCAATCTCGACCCACGCGAGACCGTGAGGTTCGAACGGTTCGACCGGATTGCCCAACTGGTCGTCCAGCAGGTCGAGAAGGTGCGCTTCCACGAGGTGACGGAGCTCCCCGGCTCGGCACGGGCCGAGGGGGGCTTCGGATCCACCGGCGGTCACGCCGCCGTGGACGGCGTCACGGGCGGTAACACCCAGGGTGGGAACAGCTACGCTTCGGTCGTATCCGACCGGGAAGGACGTTGACGTGTTCGGACGTCGCAAGAACAGTGGTTCCGCCAAGGACACGGCGGA
The DNA here is from genome assembly GCF_044385685.1 of Streptomyces sp. ALB3. NCBI lineage: Bacteria > Bacillati > Actinomycetota > Actinomycetes > Kitasatosporales > Streptomycetaceae > Streptomyces > Streptomyces sp. ALB3. Next base: position 132,416 of record NZ_JBISCE010000008.1, read on the forward strand.
CGAAGCGCGCGAGGCCGAGCAGGTCGCCGACGAGCTCGACGACGCCGGGGCCGAGGGCGGCTCGCGCCGGACCAACCTTCCGCCGGCCCCCCGCCCCGACGGGCCGTGGGACATCTCCGAGGTCTCCAAGCCCGGCGAGGGCCGGGTGGACCTGGGCGGCATCTTCGTGCCCGGGGTCGAGGGCATGGAACTCCGTGTGGAGGTCGCCGGTGACGCGATCGTCGCCGCCACCGTCGTCCTGCGCGACAGCGCGGTCCAGCTGCAGGCCTTCGCAGCGCCCAAGAAGGAGGGCATCTGGGGTGAGGTGCGTGAGGAGATCGCCTCGGGCATCACCCAGCAGGGCGGCGTCATCGACGAGGTCGAGGGGCCCCTCGGCTGGGAACTGCGCGCCCAGGTCCCCGTACAGCTTCCCGACGGGAAGACCGGCGTGCAGATGGTGCGCTTCGTCGGTATCGACGGACCGCGCTGGTTCCTGCGCGGAGTGATCTCCGGCCAGGGCGCCGTGCAGCCGGAGGCCGCAGGACTGCTGGAGACGATCTTCCGGGACACCGTCGTCGTCCGGGGTGACGGCCCGATGGCCCCGCGCGACCCGATCGTCCTCAAGCTTCCCAACGACGCCCAGATGGTGCCCGAGGGCGTGCAGCAGGAGGACCAGGAGAGCTCCAAGTTCTCCGGTGGCATGGGCCAGCTCCAGCGCGGACCCGAGATCACCGAGGTGCGCTGACCGCGCCCCGCCCGCAGTGGCCGGTGGGCCGCACCCCGGGGAGGGGGTGCGGCCCACCGGCTTTTGCATTGCCTCACCGGGTGCCTCGTGCACATACTGGCGGCTGCCTAGGGAGCGGTACGCGCGGGGGCGTACGCACGGGGGAGAGCAGATGACACGGCGCACCGACGAACGGGCCTGCACGGCCCTGGCCGAAAGCCCGGCCGACGGCCCCATGGTGCGGATCGAGGACCTGCACCGCTCGTACGGGTCCGGCGCGGCGGCCGTGCACGCCCTGCGGGGGGTCTCCTTCGAGATACCGCGCGGCGAGCTCGTCGCCCTCAAGGGCCGCTCCGGGTCGGGCAAGACCACCCTGCTCAACCTCGTGGGCGGCCTCGACACACCGGACAGCGGCCGGATCACCGTCGGCGGCACCGACCTCGCCGGGCTCGGCGAGGACGGGCTGCTGGAGCTTCGCAGGGACAGGATCGGCTTCATCTTCCAGTCCTTCGGTCTCATCCCGATCCTGACCGCCGCGGAGAACGTCGGCGTACCGATGCGCCTGCGCAGGACCGACCCGCACGAACGTGAGGAGCGGGTCGCGCTGCTGCTCTCCCTGGTTGGCCTCGGCGACCACGCCGAGCAACGCCCCGGCGAGCTGTCCGGCGGCCAGCAGCAGCGTGTCGCCATCGCCCGCGCGCTCGCCAACCGCCCCGCCCTCCTGATCGCCGACGAACCCACCGGGCAGCTCGACGCGGAGACCGGACTCGCGGTCATGCACCTGCTGCGCGCCGTCGTGCGCAGCGAGGGCGTCACCGTCCTCGTCGCCACCCACGACCCCCAGCTGCTCGGCTTCGCCGACCGGGTCCTGGAGCTCAGCGACGGGCACATCGTCGAGCACGCCTGACGGCGGACCGGGCCGGGGGCCGTCCGGCGGCCGGCAACGGCCCCGCCCGCGATCCTGCCGGCCGTGGCCCCGGCCGGCATCAGAATCCCGTCAATACGGACCCCGCGCCCGGCCCTGACCCCATATGCCGGAAATTATCGGGGTAGCTTCGACACCGGCTCCCGTATCCACGGCAGCCGGCTGAGAGAAGACAATGGGGCCATGGCACGCGGCAAGCTTCGGATCTACCTGGGTGCGGCACCCGGCGTCGGCAAGACGTACGCGATGCTGTCCGAGGCCCACCGCCGGGTGGAACGGGGCACGGACTGCGTCGTCGCGTTCGTGGAGCACCACGGCCGGCCGCGCACCGAGGTACTGCTGCACGGCCTGGAGCAGATCCGGCGGCGCGACATCGAACACCGTTCGGCCGTCTTCGCCGAGATGGACGTCGACGCCGTCCTGGAGCGGGCGCCCGCCGTCGCCCTCGTCGACGAACTCGCCCACACCAACGTCCCCGGGTCACGGAACGCCAAGCGCTGGCAGGACGTCGAGGAACTGCTCAAGGCCGGAATCGACGTGGTGTCCACCGTCAACATCCAGCACCTGGAGTCCCTCGGCGACGTCGTGGAGTCGATAACCGGAGTGCGCCAGCAGGAGACGGTCCCCGACGAGGTCGCCCGCCGTGCCGACCAGATCGAACTGGTCGACATGTCGCCCCAGGCGCTGCGCCGCCGGATGGCGCACGGCAACATCTACCAGTCCGACAAGGTCGACGCGGCCCTGTCGAACTACTTCCGCCCCGGCAACCTCACCGCCCTGCGCGAACTCGCCCTCCTCTGGGTCGCCGACCGTGTCGACGAGTACCTCCAGCAGTACCGCGGCGAACACGACATCAGCGCCCCGTGGCAGGCCCGCGAGCGCATCGTCGTCGGGCTCACCGGCGGACCCGAGGGCCGCACCCTCATCCGCCGGGCCTCACGGATGGCCGCCAAGGGGTCCGGCAGCGAGATCCTCGCGGTGTACATCGCGCGCAGCGACGGACTGACCTCTGCCTCGCCCAAGGAGCTCACGGTCCAGCGCACCCTCGTCGAGGACCTCGGCGGAACCTTCCACCACGTCATCGGCGACGACATACCCTCCGCCCTCCTCGCCTTCGCCCGTGGAGTCAACGCCACCCAGATCGTCCTGGGCTCCAGCCGCCGCAAGGCCTGGCAGTACGTCTACGGCCCCGGTGTCGGCGCCACCGTCGCCCGCGAGTCCGGCCCCGACCTCGACGTGCACATCGTCACCCACGAAGAGGTCGCGAAGGGACGGGGACTGCCCATCGCACGCGGCGCCCGGCTCAGCCGCACGCGGATCATCTCCGGCTGGGTCGCCGGTGTCGGCGGGCCGGCCCTGCTGACCCTCCTCCTGCACAGCCTGGAGAACGGGCCGGGACTCGCCAACGACGTCCTGCTCTTCCTCTTCCTGACGGTCGCCGCCGCCCTCCTCGGAGGCCTGGCACCCGCCCTCGCCTCGGCCGCGGTGGGCTCGCTGCTCCTGAACTACTGGTTCACGCCCCCGACCCACACACTGACCGTCCAGGACCCCGAGAACTTCGTCGCCATCGTGATCTTCTTCGCGGTGGCGGTCGCGGTCGCCTCCGTGGTCGACCTCGCGGCCCGGCGCACCCATCAGGCGGCGCGGCTGCGTGCCGAGTCGGAGATCCTGTCGACCCTCGCCGGGAGCGTCCTGCGCGGTGAGACGGCCCTGGACGCCCTGCTGGACCGGGTCCGTGAGACCTTCGGCATGGAATCCGTCGCCCTCCTGGAACGCCAGAGCGACGTCGAGCCCTGGACGTGCGCCGGATCGGTCGGCCCCGCACCGGTGACCCGGCCCGACGACGCGGACGTGGACATGCCCGTAGGGGACCACATGGCGCTGGCTCTCTCCGGCCGCGTACTGCCCGCGGAGGACCGCCGGGTCCTCGGCGCCTTCGCCGCACAGGCCGTCGTCGTCCTCGACCGGCAGCGCCTGGTGGGGGAGGCGGAAGCGGCCAGGCGGCTCGCGGAGGGCAACCGGATCAGGACCGCGCTGCTCGCCGCCGTCAGCCACGACCTCCGTACCCCGCTGGCCGCCATCAAGGCGGCGGTGAGCTCCCTGCGGTCCGACGACGTCGCCTGGTCCGACGCGGACGAGGCGGAACTCCTCGCGGCCATCGAGGACGGCGCCGACCGCCTGGACCATCTGGTCGGCAACCTGCTCGACATGTCGCGCCTGCAGACAGGCACGGTCACCCCGCTGATCCGCGAGCTCGACCTCGACGAGGTCGTCCCGATGGCACTGGGCGGCGTACCGGAGGGCAGCGTCGACCTGGACATCCCCGAGACGCTGCCCATGGTCGCCGTGGACCCGGGGCTGCTCGAGCGGGCCGTCGCCAACATCGTCGAGAACGCAGTCAAGTACAGCCCCGGCCCGGAACGCGTCACCGTCGCCGCCAGCGCGCTGGGCGAACGAGTCGAGCTGCGCGTGGCCGACCGGGGCCGCGGAGTCCCCGACGACGCCAAGGACCGCATCTTCGAGCCGTTCCAGCGGTACGGCGACGCCCCACGGGGCGCCGGAGTCGGCCTCGGGCTCGCCGTCGCGCGTGGCTTCGTGGAGTCCATGGGCGGCACGCTGGACGCCGAGGACACCCCGGGGGGCGGGCTCACCATGGTCCTCACCCTCACGGCCGCCCCGGGCCAGGTGCGGGCCGGTCCCGTACCGCCCGCGTCCGTCAGCTCATGAGATCCCGGGGGCGCACTCCCGCCCCGTACACGTATTCCGGAAAGGCAGGTCCGCGATGACCCGGGTGCTCGTGGTCGACGACGAGCCGCAGATCGTGCGCGCCCTCGTGATCAACCTGAAGGCGCGCAGGTACGAGGTGGACGCGGCACCCGACGGGGCGACCGCCCTGCAGCTCGCGGCGGCGCGTCATCCCGACGTCGTCGTCCTCGACCTCGGGCTGCCCGACATGGACGGTGTCGAGGTGATCCGGGGCCTGCGCGGATGGACCCGGGTGCCGATCCTCGTGCTCTCCGCCCGCCACACCTCCGACGAGAAGGTCGAGGCCCTCGACGCCGGGGCCGACGACTACGTCACCAAGCCGTTCGGCATGGACGAACTGCTGGCCCGGCTCCGCGCCGCCGTGCGCCGGGCGGAGCCGGTCGGCCAGGACGGCGGGGAGGACCTCGTGGTGGTCGAGACCGAGGGGTTCACGGTCGACCTGGCTGCGAAGAAGGTCCAGCGTGGGGGCCGGGACGTGCGGCTCACGCCCACGGAGTGGCACCTGCTGGAGGTCCTCGTCCGCAACGCCGGGCGGCTCGTCAGCCAGAAGCAGCTGCTCCAGGAGGTCTGGGGCCCCTCGTACGGCACCGAGACCAACTACCTGCGCGTCTACATGGCGCAGCTGCGACGCAAGCTGGAAGCGGATCCCTCGCACCCCAGACACTTCGTGACCGAGCCGGGCATGGGCTATCGCTTCGAGCGGGGACGCCCCGTCCCGGAGTGATCGCGGTCACTCGTCCGGGTGACGGCTGCGCGGACCGGTCCCCACCACGGGAGACCGGTACCCTTCGGGTATGAGCGCTGTTCCCCGATCAGACAGGTCCGGCAGGGTGGAGAAGCCGTCCGGCCGCTTCCGCCGCATGCTCGACCGGCTGTCCAGCTCCCAGGAGGACCTCGAGTCGGAGGAGCTGCAGGAGGACACGCACGCTTCGGGCTGCACGCGCATCTCCGAGTGCTCGGACCGCCAGATCGTCAAGGTCACTGGTACCTTGCGGACGGTCACCCTGCGTCCGCGGGCCGGAGTGCCCGCCCTGGAGGCGGAGCTCTTCGACGGCACCGCGCCGCTCGACGTGGTCTGGCTCGGCAGGCGCTCCATCGTCGGCATCGAACCGGGCCGCAAGCTCATCGCGTCGGGCCGCGTGGCCATGAGCCACGGACGCCGGGTGCTGTTCAACCCCAAATACGAACTCCGACCGCTCGGCAAGGAGTAGCCGGTGACGTCTCTCGACAAGCCGACGTCCGACACGGACCAGCCCCACCGCACCGACCAGCAGGACGCCGACGCGAAGGCGGTCACGGAAGCCGCGCTCTTCGAGGCCTTCGGCGGCGTGCGCGGCATGGTGGAGACAGTCCTGCCCGGGCTGCTCTTCGTCACGATCTTCACCATCAACAAGGACCTGAAGGCCTCGGCCATCGGCGCCCTGGCGGTGTCGCTGCTCCTCGTCGTCGTACGGCTGATCCGCAAGGACACCGTCAAGCACGCCTTCAGCGGTGTCTTCGGTGTGGGCTTCGGTGTGCTCTTCGCGAAGATGACCGGCGAGGCCAAGGCCTTCTACCTGCCGGGCATGATCTACACGCTCGGACTCGCCCTCGCGTACCTCGTCACGACACTCGCCGGAGTGCCGCTGATCGGACTGATCCTCGGCCCGGTCTTCAAGGAGAACCTCTCCTGGCGCACCCGGAACCCCGGCCGTAAGAAGGCGTACGCCAAGGCCAGTTACGCCTGGGGTCTGATCCTGCTCGCCAAGTGCGCGATCCTCTTCCCGCTGTACTGGTGGGCGGACACCACGCAGCTCGGCTGGGTGCTCGTCTCGCTCAAGATCCCACCGTTCCTGCTCGCCGTGTACCTGACCTGGGTCTTCCTCGCGAAGGCGCCGCCGCCCATCGACGTCTTCGCCGAGATGGAGGCCGAGGAGCAGGCCGAGAAGGACCGCGAGGCCCGAAGGGGTGTCGAGGACGGTCCCGTCCCCGGGTTCGCACCGGTCGAACACGACCTGAGCACGGGCTTCGCCGGCACGGAGCATGACGCGGGGACCTCCGGGGACCGGCGTACCCCATGACCCCGCCGGCCCCGGCTCACTGACAGCCGGCCGGCCGGGCTCGCTCCGCCGCACACGGCAAGGGGCCCGGGCGGTGCGTCACCGACGCACCGCCCGGGCCCCTTGCTCATGCCGGCCGGGGCCGGCCCCCCGGTATGTCCGGCTCAGTCCTCGGCGGACTCGCGGCGCACCGACAGCAGGTCCTCCAGCTGTTCCTCACGCGCCTGGGCGGCCACGAACAGCAACTCGTCGCCGGCCTCCAGGGTCTCCTCGGGGCTCGGCGTCAGCACCCGCGTACCGCGGATGATCGTGACGAGCGAGGTGTCCTCGGGCCAGGCCACGTCGCTCACCCGCGTGCCGGCCAGCCCCGACTCCGGGGGCAGCGTCAGCTCGACCAGGTTGGCGTCGCCGTGGCTGAAGCGCAGCAGCCGGACCAGATCACCGACGCTCACCGCCTCCTCGACCAGGGCGGACATCAGACGCGGAGTGGAGACCGCGACATCGACCCCCCAGGACTCGTTGAACAGCCACTCGTTCTTCGGGTTGTTCACCCGGGCGACGACCCTCGGCACGCCGTACTCCGTCTTCGCCAGCAGCGAGACGACCAGGTTCACCTTGTCGTCACCCGTCGCGGCGATCACGACGTTGCACCGCTGGAGCGCCGCCTCGTCGAGCGAGGTGATCTCGCAGGCGTCCGCGAGGAGCCACTCCGCCATCGGGACCCGCTCCACCGAGATGGCGGTCGGCGCCTTGTCGACGAGCAGCACCTCGTGCCCGTTCTCCAGGAGCTCGGCCGCGATGGAACGGCCCACCGCACCGGCCCCGGCAATCGCGACGCGCATCAGTGACCGCCCTCCTCAGGACCTTCGGCAAAGGCCTCCTCGACCTTCGCGATCTCGTCCGTACGCATCATCACGTGGACCAGGTCGCCCTCCTGCAGAACCGTCTGCGACGTGGGCAGTATGGCCTCACCCAGCCGGGTGAGGAAGGCGACGCGGACGCCCGTCTCCTCCTGCAGTGTGCTGATCTTGTGCCCGATCCAGGACGGCGTCGTGTGCACCTCGGCGAGCTGCACACCACCGCTCGGGTCCCGCCACAACGGCTCCGCACCCGACGGCAGCAGCCGCCGCAGCATCTGGTCCGCCGTCCAGCGGACCGTGGCGACCGTGGGGATGCCCAGCCGCTGGTACACCTCGGCACGCCGCGGGTCGTAGATGCGCGCGGCGACGTTCTCGATGCCGAACATCTCGCGGGCCACCCGGGCGGCGATGATGTTGGAGTTGTCCCCGCTGCTCACGGCAGCGAAGGCCCCCGCCTCCTCGATACCGGCCTCACGCAGGGTGTCCTGGTCGAAGCCGACCCCGCTGACCCGCCGGCCACCGAATCCGGAACCGAGCCGACGGAACGCGGTGGGGTCCTGGTCGATCACGGCGACCGTGTGCCCCTGCTGCTCCAGGGTCTGCGCGAGAGCCGCTCCGACGCGCCCGCAGCCCATGATGACGATGTGCACCTTGCCCCTACCTCGCCGTCCTGGTCGTCCGGATGACCTGCGAAAACACCCTGCTCACACTTCTCTCTCCGCTTGCGGGGCAAACAATGGGGCAACCACCTTCGGCGTTGCCCGGGGATGAGCTTATGCGGCGGCGCGGGCACCGCCTCATCCGAGTGTGCGTACCCGGCGGACCGATGAGCAAAAGAGGGAGCGGTCCGCCGGCGTGCAGGGATGGTCGCCGCCGGGCGGACAGGGCACCGTCCACGGTCGTCCGGCGGCGGACGGGACGGCAGCCGAGGGCCCCCGCCCGTCCGCGCCGCAAGGATTCCGTTAAGGATTCCATGGACTTTTCCGGTGAGGGCGGGTAATTATGAAGGTTTTCCGGGCGCCGAGGGGGTGGTGCTTCGTCGGCGTGTCCCGGCAGCGCTTACGATCCTCACCGTGTCCAAACTGACCGACGTGCCCAAACGGATCCTGATCGGCCGGGCGCTGCGCAGCGACAAGCTGGGGGAAACGCTCCTCCCCAAGCGCATCGCGCTCCCCGTCTTCGCATCCGACCCGCTGTCCTCCGTTGCGTACGCACCCGGAGAAGTCCTCCTCGTGCTGTCCATCGCGGGCGTGTCGGCGTACCACTTCAGCCCGTGGATCGCGGTGGCGGTCGTGGTCCTGATGTTCACCGTCGTCGCCTCGTACCGGCAGAACGTGCGCGCGTACCCGAGCGGCGGCGGCGACTACGAGGTCGCCAACACCAACCTCGGGCCCAAGGCCGGACTCACCGTCGCCAGCGCCCTCCTCGTCGACTACGTCCTCACCGTCGCCGTGTCGATCTCCTCGGGCGTCGAGAACCTCGGCTCCGCGATCCCCTTCGTCATCGAGCACAAGACGTTCTGCGCCATAGGGGCCATCGTCCTGCTGACGCTGATGAACCTGCGCGGGGTCAAGGAGTCCGGGAAGCTCTTCGCCATCCCGACGTACCTGTTCGTGGCCGGCGTCTTCGCCATGATCCTCTGGGGTGCCTTCCGGGGAGTGGTACTCGGCGACACCATGCACGCCCCGACCTCGGACTACGAGATCAAGCCCGAGCACGAAGGGCTGGCCGGCTTCGCGCTCGTCTTCCTGCTGCTGCGCGCCTTCTCCTCGGGCTGCGCGGCCCTGACCGGCGTCGAGGCGATCAGCAACGGCGTCCCGGCCTTCAGGAAGCCGAAGAGCAAGAACGCCGCGACGACCCTCGCCGCGATGGGCCTGCTGGCCGTCACGATGTTCTGCGGCATCATCGGCCTCGCCATGGCCACCGACGTGAAGATGGCCGAGAACCCGGCGAAGGACCTCCTCCACAACGGTGCCGCGGTCGGCGCGGGCTTCACCCAGGACCCGGTCATCTCCCAGGTCGCCGCAGCGGTCTTCGGGGACGGCACGTTCCTCTTCGTCTTCCTGGCGGCGGCCACCGCCCTCGTGCTCTTCCTGGCCGCGAACACCGCCTACAACGGCTTCCCGCTGCTCGGCTCGATCCTCGCCCAGGACCGCTACCTGCCCCGCCAGCTGCACACCCGTGGCGACCGGCTGGCCTTCTCCAACGGCATCGTGCTGCTCGCGGGGGCCGCGATCCTGCTCGTGTGGATCTACGGGGCCGACTCGACGCGGCTCATCCAGCTCTACATCGTCGGCGTGTTCGTCTCCTTCACCCTCAGCCAGACCGGCATGGTGCGGCACTGGAACCGGCACCTGCGCACCGAGAAGGACCCGGCTAAGCGCCGGCACATGATCCGCTCGCGGGCGATCAACACCTTCGGCGCGTTCTTCACCGGCCTCGTCCTGGTCGTCGTCCTGGCCACCAAGTTCACGCACGGGGCCTGGGTCGCCCTGCTCGGCATGGTGATCTTCTTCGGCACGATGACCGCGATCCGCAAGCACTACGACCGGGTCGCCGAGGAGATCGCCGCGTCCGACACCCCGTCCGACGACACCGTCCGCCCCTCGCGCGTCCACTCGATCGTCCTGGTCTCCCGCATCCACCGCCCCACGCTCCGTGCGCTCGCGTACGCCAAACTGGTGCGCTCGGACCAGCTGGAAGCCCTGTCGATCAGCGTCGACCCGGCGGAGACCAAGGCGCTCAGGGAGGACTGGGAACGGCGGGGCATCGACATCCCGCTGAAGATCCTCGACTCGCCCTACCGGGAAGTGACCCGGCCGGTCATCGAGTACGTCAAGAGCCTGCGCAAGGACCGTCCGCGCGATGTGATCAGCGTCTACATCCCCGAGTACGTCGTCGGCCACTGGTACGAGCACCTGCTGCACAACCAGAGCGCGCTGCGGCTCAAGGGCAGGCTCCTGTTCACACCGGGCGTGATGGTGACGTCGGTGCCCTACCAGCTGGAGTCCTCCGAGGCCGCGAAGGTGCGGGCCCGCAGGCGTGCGGACTGGAACGCTCCGGGTTCGGTCCGCCGGGGCCCCGTCGAACGCCGGCAGCACAAGGAGCCCAACCACAAGGGCTGACGCGGGCGTACCGCTCGTGGTAAGCGGTCGGCCGGCACCCACGTAGACTCGTAGGTTGTTGTCCGGCCGCTTCGCCGTCCGCCGCTCGTCCTTCCCCTTGATCTCTGGAGCCACCCCCTCATGCAGAACGAATCCACCTCGTCGCAGACCGGGGAGCAGCAGGGCGCGGAGTCGCTCGTCGGCCGGGAGTACGAGGTCGAGGTCGGCCCCGTCGCCCACGGCGGCCACTGCATCGCCCGCACCGACGAGGGCCAGGTCCTCTTCGTGCGCCACACCCTCCCCGGCGAGAAGGTCGTCGCCCGGGTCACCGAGGGCGAGAGCGACTCACGCTTCCTGCGCGCCGACGCGGTCACGGTCATCGAGGCCTCCAAGGACCGGGTCGAGGCCCCCTGCCCCTACGCCGGCCCCGGCAAGTGCGGTGGCTGCGACTGGCAGCACGCCAAGCCCGGCGCCCAGCGCCGCCTCAAGGGCGAAGTGATCACCGAGCAGCTCCAGCGCCTCGCCGGCCTCACGCCCGAGGAGGCCGGCTGGGACGGCACGGTCATGCCGGCCGAGGGCGACAAGCTCCCGCCGGGCCAGGTCCCGGCCTGGCGCACCCGCGTCCAGTACGCGATCGACCAGGACGGTCTGGCCGGACTGCGCAAGCACCGCTCGCACGAGGTCCAGCCGATCGACCACTGCATGATCGCCGCCCCCGGCGTGTCCGAGCTCGGCGTCGAGAAGCAGGACTGGCCGCAGATGGCCACGGTGGAGGCCATCGCCGCCACCGGTTCCCACGACCGCCAGGTCATCCTGACCCCGCGGGAGGGCGGCCGGCTGCCGCTCGTGGAGCTGGACAAGCCGGTCTCCGTCCTCCGCGTCGAGGAGAAGGACGGCGGCGTCCACCGCGTCCACGGCCGCGCCTTCGTCCGCGAGCGCGCCGACGACCGCACGTACCGCGTCGGCTCGGGCGGCTTCTGGCAGGTGCACCCCCAGGCGGCCGACACCCTGGTCCGCGCGGTCATGCAGGGCCTGCTGCCCCGCAAGAACGACATGGCGCTCGACCTCTACTCCGGCGTCGGCCTCTTCGCCGGCGCCATCGGCCAGCGCATCGGCGAGAAGGGCGCGGTGCTGGGCATCGAGTCCGGCAAGCGCGCCGTCGAGGACGCCCGGCACAACCTGAAGGACCTGGACCGGGTCCGCATCGAACACGGCAAGGTCGACCAGGTGCTGCCGCGCACGGGCATCACGGAGTGCGACCTGATCGTCCTGGACCCGCCGCGGGCGGGCGCGGGCAAGGCCACGGTCAAGCAACTGGTCGCGCTGGGCGCGCGCCGGATCGCGTACGTGGCCTGCGACCCGGCGGCGCTGGCTCGGGACATCGCTTACTTCCGGGACGGGGGGTACAAGGTGCGGACGCTGCGGGCGTTCGACCTGTTCCCGATGACGCACCACGTGGAGTGCGTGGCGATCCTGGAACCCGTCGCAAAGGGCGCCTGACCTACAGGTTTAGGCGATGTGCGTTATGTGCACTGTGGGCGTTACGGGCGATATCTTGACGCTGAAATGACGCTCTCCGAGGCATCTTGACGCTCATTTGACGCTCGTTCTGATGGAGCGTCAGGCGGCCTGTTGGGCAGGTCAGGCCCTCTGGGGGTGGCGTATATCGATGGGGCGCCGAGGGCGGGCGACGCTCTGCGCAGAGCTGCCGGCTCTCGATGGTCAGTTGTCCCGGAAGACACCGCGCACTTCCATGACCTGCGACGATGCGCGGTTGTAGAGCGTTGACCTGCGTCGACTATCTTTCAGATGTCTCCTGCGCGTGCACGTTGATGCCGGCGAAAGTCCCAGAAAAGACCCAGGGGTCCCTGCAGCCCACGACCGTTCACTGGGCTACACGTGGGCCTTTGTCCTGAGCCGTTGCCGAGGTCTTCCCGGGCCGGTCTCGGGGCTTTCGGGTCCCGCGGTGCAGACAGCTGAGGTCGGTCAAAGAGCGGTCTCCGGGTGGGCAGGGATACCTGCCGCTGGTTGGTAACAGCGGCAGGACGGGTGCTGGTGAGTATGACGATTTCCCTCTGCGGGGATGGATGGCAGTGCACTGCCATCCATCCCCGCCCCCGTTATTCTTTTCTGGCAGACGGGAATGCGCTCTGGCCAGGCGGAGCAGCCGTGCCGATGACTGTCTGGAGGTCGAAGACGAGAACCAGCCAGTACCGCCGCAGAGTCGCGAGTTCGTGGAAGATCTGTCGGGAGATGACTGCTTCCTGCTCCATCGAGCTGTTGGATTCCCGCACAGTCAGAACAACTTGGTAGCGCTCGAACGGGATGCCTTTGTCCTCCTCGTACTCATGCTCCATTTCTAGTTCAAGTGTTGCGTCGCTCAGGCTTGCGACGTAATCCGCGGGCACGTTCACGGCGCGCCGCAGCCTCCCGCCACAAGCCAGCGCTACGTCTGCGACGAGGGCTTCCACAGGGTGACCGGGGTGGATGAAGATGCTGTGGTGGGAGGTCACAGTTCAGCTCCCTCAGGGGTAGGTGATGTCGTAGCCGTCGCCGACTATGCGGATGAAGTCCATCCGTCCGGGCGGATTGTTGCGCAGGAACTTACCCAGCCCCTCTTGTGCCGCTGACTCACTCAGTCCGCTCGCGCGTGCGTCGATGATGGCATGCCTGGCCTGGCCCTTCGCCGAGTTCAACTGGTTCTTCACCGTGTTTGCGGCGGCTCCCGGAACCAAGCTCTTGAACTCCGTCGGCACCCCGTTCACTTCGGAGTCGGCGGTCCTCACTCCTGGCACGGTCGATTCCTTGAGTGCCTTCACGTTCTTGCCCTCGGACACGAGGAGTTCGGCGATGCGCCCTTCGGCGTCGTTGAACGCCTTGGCACTGAGGTCGAGCTTGCCGCGCTTCGGCCCCAGACCCCCAGATTTCATGATGGACGTCTCGGTCTCGTACACACTTCGCCGCCACCCGGTCAGTCCGCCGAGTCCGGTGACGGCGAGCTGTTGGGTGAGTTCGTCGGCTGCTTCGGCGTAGAGGTCGGCGAGTGCGTCGCAGCCTTGTTGGCGGAGCATGTACTCGGCGCGGTAGAGGCGGTAGGCGGGGCGGACGGGGAGGTACTTGTCGAGGAAGGCGCCGGCGCCGCCGTTCTGGCCGGTGACGGCGTCGTAGGCGTCTCCGAGGAACTGGAAGGGTGCCTTCAGCCCCTGGAGGAAGCCCGAGCCGAAGTCGCCGAGGATCGCTCCTGGGCTGTTGGGGTCTTCGGGGGTGAGACCGCTGGGGTCGGTGAGCAGGGTGGGCTGGTTGTCGGCGTAGGCGTACGGGGACATGTAGGGGGTTGAGGCGCCTCGGGGCGCCGGGTCGGTGCTGGTGAAGCGGCCGGTGGCCGGGGTGTATTGGCGGGCGTGGAGGTCGATGTTGCCGGTGGTTGTTTCGTAGCGGGCGCCGGTGTAGGTGGGGGTGCTTGAGGGTGCGCCTCCGGTGACGGTGCCCAGGACGCGGGTGCCGTAGGGGTCGTAGGCCCAGCGCTGGTGGAGGGTGCCTGTGCTGCTGGTGACGTCGAGCGGGGAGCCCTGGGTGTCGTGGTGGTAGTAGAAGACCGCGCCCGTGCCGGTTTTGGTGGCTGCGGGCTGGCCGAGGGGGTCGTAGCGGTACGACTGCTTGACGGTCCAGGCGCTGTCGTACTCGGTGGCGAGGATCGGCAGGGGGGCGTTGGGGTCCCACTGGGTGCGGCTGGTGACCGCGCCGTCCTTGAGCGTCGCGACCTGGTTGCCACTGGCGTCGTGGTCGTAGGCGTAGGTGGCACCTGCCACGGTGGCGGCGGAGATCTGTCCGGCCAGGTCGTAGGTGAAGGTGTTGGCGCCGGCCTTTGTCTGGTTGCCTTCCGCGTCGTACTCGTACGCGGTGGTGGTGGCACCGGCGGTGGTGGAGGTGAGCTGGTCGGCGTCGTCGTAGGCGTAACTGGTGGACGTCGCGCCGAGGGTGGAGGTCAGGCGGTTGCCGACCTTGTCGTAGGTGTAGGACGTGGTGCGGGTGGCGGCGCAGCCGGTGATCCAGGGCTGGGGGTAGCAGCCGGAGGTGAGGCGGCCCGCGGTGTCGTAGGTCTGGTCGTAGCCGCCGGTGCCGACTCCGGCCCGGGTGACGTCGACGCGGGTGGGCAGGCCGGCCGCCGACAGGGTCAGTGCGGTCCTGGTGACCGTCGTGCCCGCCTTGGCGGAGGTGACGGCGGTGACGCGGCCCGCCCGGTCGTAGGTGCGCTCCTCTGTCTCCGTGTTGGGCAGCGCTGTCTTGGTGAGGTTGCCGGCAGCGTCCGAGGTGTAGGTGGTGGTGGCACCGTCGGCCGTCATCGTGGCGGTGCGGCCGTCGTTGTCGTAGGTGTAGCCGATGGTGTTGCCGTCGGAGTACTTGCGGGTGAGCATCTGCCCGGCGGCGTCGTAGGTGTAGGCGAAGCCGCGGGTCTTGGTGAGGTCGCCGACCACGTTGTAGACGAAGTCCTCGGAGATCTTCGCGTTGGCGCGGGCGGTCATCTGTCCGGCGTCGTCGTAGCCGAGGGTGACGTCCGGCGTGGAGTCCGAGTAGTCGATCTTGGTGGCCAGGCCGCGGGCGTCGTACGTTCGGGTGGTGGAGCCGCGGGGCGTCGTCACCTTGACCGGGTTGCTGTCCGCGTCGTACGCGTACGTCGTCGCCCGGTCCAGCGGGTCGGTGACCGACGTCAGGCGGTGCGCCGCGTCGTAACCGTAAGTGGTGACGTGGCTGTTGGCGTCGGTGCGACCGGTCATGTTGCCGACCGTGTCGTAGTCGTAGGTGGTGGCCGCGCCGCCGGGGGCGGTGACGGTGGTCAGCTGGTCGAGCTTGTTGTAGCTGTAGGTGGTGGCGCGTTGGTCGGCGTCCGTGCTCCGGGTGACGTTGCCGACGGCGTCGTACTCGGTTCTGGTCACGTTGCCGAGCGGGTCGGTGACGGCGGTCGGATTGCCCGCCGGGTCGTAGTCGTAGGTGGTGGTGTACTGGGTGGGGGAGGCGCCGGTGACGTTGCCCCGTGGGTCGACGGCGGTGGCCTGGCGGCCGTCGTCGTCGTAGGTCCAGCTCTCTTTGTTGCCCAGGGGCGAAGTGTTGCTGAGCAGGTGCCCGTCGGCGTCGTAGGTGTAGGTGGTGGTCTTGCTCAGCTGGTTGGTGCTGCTGGTCAGCTGGTTGTTCTTGTCGTAGACGGAGAGGGTCGTCTTGCCCGCGGCGTCGGTGACCTTGGTGACGTTGTCGTTGGCGTCGTACGTGTAGCCGGTGGTGTGGCCCAGCTGGTCGGTGTTCACCAGTGGCCTGTTGATCGCGTCGTAGGTCGTGGTGGTGAACGCGCCGGTGGGGCCGGTGACCTTGGTGTTGTTGCCTGCGGCGTCGTAGGCGTAGTTCGTGGTGTGGGCGGCCGGGTCGTTTCCTGTGACGTTGCCGCGCGGGGAGACGCTGGTGAGCAGGCGTCCCACCTTGTCGTAGGTGTAGGTGGTCTTGTTGCCGGCGGCGTCCGTCTCGGAGGCGAGGTGTCCGGCGGCGCTGTAGGTGCGGGTGATGAACTTGCCCGCCGGGTCTGTCGTTCGGGTCAGGTGCCCGGCGTCGTCGTAGGCGAATGCAGTGGTGTCGCCGTCGGGGTTCTTCGCGGTGAGGAGCTGTTCCGCACCGTTGTAGGTGTAGGTCGTGGTGCGGTCCAGCGGGTCGGTGGCCGAGCTGAGCAGCCCTCGCCCGTCGTAGGCGTACGTCGTCGTGTAGGCGGTGGGGTCGGCGCTGGTGGCGTTGCCACGCGGGTCCGTCTTCGTCAGGATCCGCCCGGCCGCGTCGTAGGTGAACGTCGCCTTCTCACCCAGGGGCGTGGTCACCGACGTGCGGTTCCCGGCTGTGTCGTAGCCGTACGTGGTGACCTTGCCCCGCGGCGTCTTCACCGTCTGGATGGCGCCGAGCGTCGTGTACGTGTAGACGGTGGTGCCGCCGAGCGGGTCGGTGGTGGTCGTCAGCTGGTTGGACGTGTTGTACGCGTAGGCCGTCTTGTTGCCGCGGCCGTCGGTATGGCTGGTGATGTTGCCCGAGGAGTCGTACGTCCAGATCTCCTTGTAGACGAGCCCCGACGGCGAACTGCGCGTGAGCATGCGGCCGGCGCTGTCGTACGTCATCGACGTGGTGTTGCCGCGCTGGTCTGTGATGCCCACGGGCCGCAGATTGCGGTCGTAGTCGTAGGTGATGCTCTTGCCGTACGGGTCGATGGTCGACATGAGGACGTTGCCGGAGTACACGTCGGTCCACACGCCGCCGTCGGGCGCCGTGGTGTGCGACTCGCGACGGCCGTCCCAGGTGAAGGTGGTCGTCTTGGTGTTCTGGTCGGTCTGGGAAGTGATCCGGCCCGCGGTGTCGTAGGTGTTGCTGACCTTGCCGCCTGCGGGGTCGGTGTAGGACGACAGCCGCTTGTTCGCGTCATACGTGTAGGAAGAGGTCTTTCCGGCGGGGTCGGTCACCGAGGTCAGCAGACCACCGGTGTAGCCGTAGGACACCGACGTCGTGTCCGGCAGGGCCACCTTGGTCAGGAGCCCGTCCGTGCCGACCGTGAAGGTCGTCGTGCGTCCGGCGGCGTCCTTGACGGAGGCGAGCTTGCCGGACACGTACGTCAGGTTCAGCCCCTTTCCTGCCTTGTCCACGACTGAAACGAGCTGACCACCGCTGGTGAAGGTCCGCTTGGTGTGGTCGGGCGTGGTCAGGATGTAGTCACTGGTGCCCTTGACCAGCTTGGCCGCAGACCCGGCCGGAGCTTTGTACGTTCCGTCGCTGTTCTGAATGAACACGAACGACGCCCCGTCGTCCGCTCGGTAGGTGACCTTTCCCGTTGCGACGGTGAGCTTCGAGTCGAACGGTGTCGCCCAGCCACGGCCCAGCAGGCCCGCCGTGGTCGAGTCGGATCGGTACGTGCGTTCCAGGGCCAGTGGCACACCTGGGCCGACCAGGGACGCGTCCGTGAGCTGCTCGAAGAACATGCCGGTCGCCGTGTTGACCGGGTCTGCACGGTGAGCCTGCGCGTAGCAGGTGCAGATGCCCGCCTGCGCTCCGGGAATGTCAGGTGTGTAGAACGCTTCCACCAGCGGCGAGGTGGTTCCGCCCGGACTCGAAGACCCGTCCGTGCCGGTGAGGAAGATCCAGGCGTAGTACTTCTTGCCGTCCTCGAGATGCCCCCCGAGCGTGCTGCCGCTCCACCAGAAGCACTGGTCGGCGGGGTAGGCGTTGCTCGGCCACCACCCGTAGCACCAGGCGCCGTTGTCGAGGTAGCGGCCCGAAGGGTCACCGGTGGTGCGCTTGATCTCCTGCTGGTGGACGTAGTTCCCCGCCTCGTCGCGGACGTAGAGCCACATCCCGGACACCTTGGACGCGGCCATACCCGCGGGCAACTGCAGTTGCCCGCCGATCGACAGCATCGCCGGGTAGGCGGTGGCGTACGCGCTGACCCATGTCGGATTGCCTGTTGCCTGCGCGCCGAAGGGCGAGGCCGACTTGCCGGCGGCCGGGCCCCGGTCGGCGGGTTCGGTGGGACGGGGGTGCGGTGTGCCGGTCGGCTTTTCTGCGCGCGGGTCGATGTAGTTGTGCATGGGCGACAGCTCGCCCCGGTCGCGCTTCACCTGCTGGCGTCTCTCGGCCAGCGTCATGGCCTTGGGCGGCTTCGGGAGGTCCGAAGCGGTTCTCGCCGCGGCCGTCCGTACGGCAGCCGATGGGGGGATGGAGGTCTGTTGGCCTCCGGGGGATGCCCAGGAGGGGATGACCCCCGCCACGGCCAGGAGAGCCAGAGTCAGGAGTGTTGTGAGGAGTCCTCGCGCTTGTGTGCGCACAGTGCATCACCCGTGAGTAAGTCGTGAACATGGTCGGGGTGATGCTTGATCCAAAAGCGGATCGAACTAACGCACGGCCGTGGATAGGGCTGGATCCCGACGTGTCGCACCGAACGGCGCCCGGAGTGTCCCCTGGTCGCAGGGTCAACCAGCCGCCCCATGATGGGCGATTGGCGTGAACACGCCTTCCTGTCCTGGGGGCGGTAGTTGAACACCCGGAGAGCAGCCGGCCAACCCTGGGTTCCTGTTCGGAGACTGGCGTGATTGTGGCGACTGGTGAGGGAGTGGAAGTGCGCCTCGTTCGCGGACCTCGCTTGTTGTCGACGTGCGGGAGTGGAGCTTCTAGTGGCGCTGTGGCTTCGCGGACCATGATCGGCCGGGTGCCGGCAACTGTCGTTGATGACGCCCTCGACCGGGCGGTCGGTGACTGCCCCGCGGGCCGGCGCGAGGCCGCCGAGGACAGGGCCGGACGCACCGAGGATCACCATCGACGGCAGGGTGCTGACGGGATCGGCTCATCTGGCCGCTACCCACAGGCGCCTGCTCTCCGCGGAGTTCCTCCGTACGGGTGCGGGGTGTCGTCGGCTGGCTGGCATGGCCCGTGATGTTGTTCGGACAGATGGTGCGGGGCACGACAGGTGAGTTGGCGTCCGGAGCAGGCGGGGGCGGACCCGATGGGTGGCATGGCTTCGGCGGCCTGTTCGCCGGCTGTCAGCCATGACGCTCGTTTGACGCTCCAGGCAGCCACACGCAGGACGACGAGCTGAGAAATGGTCTCTGACCTGGTCTTTTCCATCACGACCTCAGGCCGACATCTTTTCGATGACCCGCCATGTGGAGTGCGTCGCGATCCTTGAGCCTGCGGACAAGGGTGCCTGACCTGCCACTTTGTGGTTCGGGTGGGTGGATCGACCTGATTGCCTTTATGCGGCGGGTCAAGCGCACGACTTGGCCCTCGTAGCCCTTTGCCCTGCGATTTCAGCAGGCAGGTCGGGAGTCTCGACCTCACGGACCTCTCCGGCTGGGCCGTGCGGACCGGGCCACTGGTACAGGGCAAGGGACTCCGGTAGGGGGGTGCCGCTGCACTTCCCAGCGGCGGCGGATCCCGGCCCTACTTCATCGGCGGGCCTTGATTCCTGATGTTGAACCCACGAGAGCGGGCCTCGCCAGGGTGCTTCCGGCGAGGCCCGCCGTGCGTGCTCGGGGCGGCTCCTGTTCAGAGCAGGTTGCGTTCCATGAAGGCGTCCGCCTCCTCCCAGTCGATGAAGCGGCAGGACCCGGTGGTCAGGTCGACCGCTACCGGTAGGTTTCCGCCTAGCTGCATGTCCTCGCGTCCGTTGTCGAGATAGTCGATGTGGTCGTAAGGGGCGATGAACTGTCCCCCGTCGGTGAAGCAGTACTCGGGGATGATCCGGACAGAGGAGGACGGTCGGATGACGCTCCAATCGGAAGTCTCAACCCTCCGGACCTCTCCGGCTGCGGCCATGCGGACCGGACCATCGTCACGGGGGGAGGGCCGGCATGGGCGTCCCCTTGCGCCTCACCGCATCAGGAGTGGGCCCGAGGGCTGCACCGTTGCTCGTCGCCCCCGCTCGGCCGAAGGCCCGAACCCGCGCAATTCACCACCGATTAGATGAACGGCCGTCAGGGATGGCGCCTTGATCGGTGGATCGAGGGGCCATCCCTGACGGCCGACCTGCTGGCTCTGCACGGCTTTGGTAACGGCCCCGGCCAGGATCTCGACGCCGAACGCCGCCTGCCGTTCCTGGAAGTAGCCGCCCACACCCACAACCGTGACCCGCTGGGGGCACTGCATGAGCACCCGGTTCAGCGTGAGGACGTCCTGGCCGCCCTGCGGCCCCGCCATGGGCGACAAAGTGTCGAGCACCACCTGCGCGCCCAGGTGGTAGGCGCTGATCACCGAGTCGAGCCTCAGCCCTTCCTCGGCGCGATCAGCGGCCGCCTCCCCGAACGACGGCGGGCCGTTCACTTCCGGCAGTTCCCCGGGCGACCTTCGCCAGCTGGTGTTTCTGTTCGACCCATAGCGACACGAACCAGCGGCCCCGGTCCGGACACACCGTCGCCGAGAGGATCCGCACGTGTCCCGCGTCGATGAGGGTCGGCAGGGTGGTCGATCATCTGCCCGCGTCCGGCACGCGGCACGGTGCCGGTGCCGGACATCAGCGCTCGTAAGGCCCGTTCACGGGACCTCGGGGGCGAAGGACAGCATGCGGGCTGCGGGCCGTGCGTCGTCGCCGTTCACGAACGACGGCGTGATGACGATCCGGCCGTTCGCGTAGGCCAGGTTCCCGGCGAGCATCCCGTACTCCGAGGCCCGGGCCGATGCGGGATGCTGGAGCACCTGTTTGTCCGTGTCCACGCCGCCTGGGCCGAACCGGATGATTGCGCCCGGCCGGCGCAGCGAGGCCGCCTCGTATACGAGCGCGGACGTGCCGCCCTCCGCGTGCAGGGGGTGAAGGGTGCTGTCATCGGACTTCACGCCCCAGACGAACTTCCCGGTGGTGAGGTCGTACGCGCCGACCTGGTCGATGCCCCCCAGGTGGACGGTGTCCTTGCCGACGGCGGTGCCGTCGCAGTTCTGGATGCCCTCGCCCGCGTCCCCCATGTCGGCGCAGTGCTTGAAGCCCTTCTGCCTCGCGTCGATGGTGGTGCGGACCTTTCCGCCGGGTCCCAGGGCGACGACCCGCCAGTTGTCGGTGCGTTCCTCGGCGTGGAGCGTGGTGAAGACGACAGGGGCGACGGAGAGGACCTTGCCGACCTTCCAGCCCGGCTGGGTCCGGAAGCGCCAGGGGACCTTGCCGGTGCGCGGGTCGATTTCACGGAGTTGGCTGTAGGTCCTGCTGCGGTCGGAACTGATCGCGCAGTCGGAGCTCACCAGGAGCCGGGAGCCGCCCGCCACGTCGTCGGGGTGGCACTTCCCAGGGTCTTCCATCGGGATGTCGTAGAGCTTGGCGCCGTCGCCGACCCCGTACGCGGCGGCACTCATGTCCTGCACGACCGCGAGGGTGCCCCCGCTGATGGCGGTGTGCACGACGATCGTGTCGTCCCCGGAGCCGGTCTCGGTGAGCTCCTTGTGCCACCCGGCCTTACCGGTCCGCAGGTCGATCATCTGGAGCTGGTTGCACCGGTTCCCGTTCCGGGCCTGGCTGTTCTTGTACACCAGGACGACCTTGCCGTCAGGGGTCGGGTTGACCGGTGTCTCGCAGACGGGAGCGGGCAACGGCACGCTCCACAGCTCGGCACCGTCCGAGAGCCGGTGGGCGGTGACCTTCCTGTACACCGCCTGGACGACGGTGTCGCCGACGATCCACAGATCGTTGAGATGAATGTTCCGACCGGGCAGATCGGTCCGGTCGTCGACGATCCACGCTGTGGCATCCCCCGGCTCGCGCGCGGCGTTGATCTCCTTCGACGTCGGGATCCGCTTCGGTTCCGGTGTACGGACCGCGGGGGTTCGGGGAGCGGTCGGTGTCCCGGAAGGACGGGCCGCCTTCTCCGCCTCGGGCGCGGTGGAGCCGCTCCACCGGCCGCCGGAGACGGCGTACACCGCTCCACCTGCCACCAGGAGCAGAAGAACGACGGCCGCGGCGATCGCGGGTGTCGTGCCGAAGCGCCTGCGGCGGCCCGGCGGCACCGGAGGGCCGTAGCCCTCCGTGGCGTACGGGTTGCCCGGCACCGGTCGCTGCTCCGGGGGTGGCATGTCCCAGGGCTGTGGCGAGCGAGGCATCAGTCCTCGCCCCGCCGCACTCGGAACGTCACGATCTTTCTCTCCTCATGGCACAGTGGCATGTTCATGATTGGCGGGTATGGGGCGGCCCTAGCCTGCCGCGCGTTCACCGGATGGATCGGCGACCACGATCTCGATGTGCGACGGGGCGTACTTGCGCGCCTTGCGTACCATCTTCGCCAGATCGAATTTGGCACGTGGAACGGCGACATGGATCGGTGCGGGCATGGCCGGGTTCCGCGACGGGCCGACGGCGCCCGCCGGCAAGGTCGCGCCGGGACGCAGGCGTGCGCCGATCAGCGCGAACCTGTCGTTCGGCGGAGTGGCCACGACGAACTGGGTGACGTCCGTCCACGGCAGCAGGACGTGGCCGAACCGGGCGCCGGCTGCGTCGAACTGGAACGCGGTGCGTCGCTTTTCGAACCAGGTGATGATGAAGGGGACCGCCGCGACGATGACCACGCCGCCCTTCATGTCGAGTGCCCAGCCGAGCAGGACGGCGAGTGCTATGACGCCCAGGATCAAGCCCCACAGGCCCGCCTGGTCCTGGGCGGAGAAGGGGTGGGCGACCCGGTAGCGTTCCCATCGCCCACCGCGGCGGGTGGGCTGTGTGCCGGGGGTGCGATTGATGTGCGACATGGTGTTCTTTCTCTCTTGATGTCGTGCCGGCCGGGCGTTGCCGTCCGCAACCTCGCCCGTGAGAGGGCCTGTCGGCTGCCCCTTCCGTCGATGCCCGACCGGTCGGTGACCCATGGGGCAGCTCGACCCCCGTCCGGGCGTCGGCACCGAGGCAACCTGGCAGACTCTTTCGCGACGCGCTGAAATGCCGGTGAAATCCTGCTGATGCGGGGACTTGAGAGCTGCCCCGGCACGGGGCGCACGGGGACGTGGGGACTTCGAAGTGGGCGTGGACGCAGCGGATTCGGGCGCGAGTCCGGTCGATGCGAGGGGGCACCTGCGGATCGACCTGCTCGGGCCGGTCAGGGCCCGACGCGGCGACTCACCGCTCGCGCTCGGACCGGTACGACGGCAGGCGGTTCTCGCCGCCCTGATTCTGCGGGCACCGGCCTTCGTGACATACCGGCAACTCCTCGACGACGTGTGGGGAACCGAACCCCCGGGGACGGGCCACCGGGTCCTGTCGAGCTATGTCTATGCGCTTCGCAAGGCGCTGAACGGGGCGAGCACCGGGCCGGTCCACTCGGTGATTCACGGTGGGCGCGGCGGCTACCGCTTCGTGCCCGGCGGAGCCCGGACCGACCTCGAAGACCTCGTCGAACTGGTCGCCCGTACCCGAGGCGCCAAAGCTGACGGTGACTTCGACGCGGCGCTCGACCACGGCGGCCGGGCCCTGGACCTGCTCCACAGCGAGCCGCTGCCGGGTCTGCCCGGGCCGCTGGCCGACGCGGAGCGGCAGCGGCTGGCACGGCAGCGACGCACGCTGCACCAGGACCGGGCGGAGTGTCTGGTGCTGCTCGGGCGCTACCCGGAGGCCCTGGACGCGCTCATGGCAGCGCCCCTGGCCCGTCCGCACGACGAGCCGCTCGCCGCCCTGCGGATGCGCGCGTTGTACGGCATCGGCCGGCAGGCCGAGGCACTGGCCGTCTACCAGGAGATGCGGCGTCGGCTCCTCGACGAGCTGGGTACGGAGCCCGGAGAGGAACTGCGCGGCGTGCACCAGGCAGTCCTGCGCCGGGACCACCGGCTGCTGCCCACCCCGTCGGCGGGGTCGCCCGCGTCCGGCACCCCGACTCCCCATGACACGCGGCCCGAGGAATCCCCGCCCGGGCAGCGCCTCCCCGACGCATCCGATCATCCGAGCGGCCCCCGCGCCCGTCGGAACGACCTTCCCGGTGACACCGCCTGTCTGGTCGGCCGCGAACGGGAACTCGCCCTGCTCACCGCACCGGTGTCCGCAGAGGGTGTGTCCGTGGTGACGGTCGACGGCACGGCGGGCGTCGGCAAGACCGCCCTGGTGGTACGCGCCGCCTGGGCGCTCGACGACGCCTACCCCGACGGCTGCCTGTTCGTGGACCTGCACACGCACGGCGCCGCCCACGAGAGCCTCGGCCCGCAGCGTGCCCTGCGGCGGCTGCTGCGTGCGGTCCGCGCCGGCGGTGACGAGATCCCGGACGACCTGGATGACGTGACGGACCTGGTCACGGCCTGGCGTGCGGCCACGAGTGCACTACGCCTGCTGCTGGTCGTCGACGACGCCCGCAGTGCCGAGCAGGTGCGCCCGCTCCTCCCCGCCGGGCCGGGGAGCCGGGTCCTGGTCGCAGGCCGGCATCACCTGGCCGGCCTCGACGCCGGTCTACGGCTCACCCTCGAGCCACTCGGCACGGACGAGGCCGTCGGCCTGCTCCGAGAGCTCATCGGGGAGTTCCGCGCGGACCACGAGCCCCGGGCAGCACTCGAGCTTGCCCGGCGTTGCGGCGGACTGCCCCTGGCGCTGCGCATCGCGAGCGCTCGGCTGCAGAACCGCCCGTCCTGGACTCTGGCCTTCCTGGCCGGCCGGATGTCCGACGATGCACGCAGCCTCGGCGAGCTGCGTGCCGAGGACCGCAGCGTGGAAGCCGCCTTCAGGATGTCGTACGACCAGCTCACGCCCGAACAGCGGCGCGGATTCCGCGCACTGGGCCTGGCCCCGACCGCGCGCTTGGACGTGCTGACCCTCGCCGCCATGCTGAGCAACTCCCGTGAGGACGCCGAGACCATCCTGGAAGACCTGGTCGACGCCAGCTTGCTGCAGCAGCCGCATCCCGGCCGCTACAGGCTGCACGATCTCGTACGGGCCCACGCGCGGCGACTCGCCACCGAAGCGCCCGAGGAGGCGGCCGCAGACCGCGCCGCTGTCCTGCACCTCTATACGGCCGCAGGCCGCATCGCCAGCGACTGGGGCCCCGAAGGCTTCTCGACCGGCTCCGACGGCACGGGCGGTTCCCCGTTCCCGACTTGGCGGGAAGCATCGGCATGGCTGAAGGCGGCGGGCGGAGAACTGGTCGACGTGGTGGCCTACGCGGCCGCCGCCGGGCAGTTCGACCACGCCTGCCGGATCGCCGAAGCCCTGGTCGACCACCTGGTCCGCGAGGCTCGGTTCCACGAGTGCCGTGCAGCGCTGGAGCTTGCGCTGCCGTGCGCGGACATGGCCGCCGACCGGCGGATGTCCTCCTCGCTGCGTAACTGCATGGGAATGGTCGACATCTACCAGGGGCGGTTCCGGCAGGCGCACACCTGGTTCACCGAGGCGCGGCGCCATGGCTGCGGCCACGACGATCTGCGGAACCAGGCTCGGACCGTCGCCGGGATGGGGGCCGCGGAGTGGATGCTGGGCGCCATCGAGGACGCGGTTGCTCACCTGAGTGAGGCGGTGGAGCTGGCGGCCCGGCTCGGCGACGGCTGGCTGACCGGGATCGCGCTCTGCAATCTCGGCGCGATCCGATCCCAGCAGGAGCGGCACGAGCAGGCGCTCGAGTACTACACCGTCGCCGTCGCCATCGCCCAAAGGAACGGCCGACCCAGAACGATCAGCAACGCCCTGTGCTTCGCCGCCGATGCCAACCTGGCTCTGGGCCGGCACACGGAGGCCACCGACCTGCTGCGGCGGGCGGTCGAACTGGCCCGCGAGGCCGAAGACCTGCCACTGCACGCGGCGAGCCTGTCCCGTCTCGCCGCTGCGGAACATGTCCGGGGCAGTCTGCACTCTGCTGTCGACATCCACCGTGAAGCCCTGTCCACCCTCACGCAGAGCGCGAGCACATGGCTGGAGATGGAGGTCCGCATCCGTCTCGGTAACACGTACGCGGCGGCCGGCCGTCGCGCGGAGGCGCGGCACGAATACCGGACCGCCCTCTCTCTCCCCGGAGCCGGCGACCATCCCCGGCAGAACCGCATGGCACGCGACGGGCTGAGAGGCGACGACGTGCGCTGCCCGCCCGAAGAGAACATCCCGGGTGGTGACGGGTAGCCAGCGGCGGGAGCCGATGGGCAGGACGCTTTCGTCCTGCGGACCGGACGCAAACACGTCAAGCCCTACCAGCGTGGTGTGGACGGCGCCGCGCTCTGCCGGCTGCTGGTGGCGGTTCGACCCGCCGGTCTGGATGCCGTTGCCCGCCCTGACCGGCAGGGCCAGGCTCCGGGAGCCCGAGTTTCCCGACCTGCTGATGCACGAGAGAGGTGCTCACGTCGGTGACGTCATCAAGGTCTCGCTCCGAAACTCGTGACGCTCGAAGCGGAAGGCCCCGACCTGCGGGCCTCTCGGGCTGGGGGCTGCGGGACTCCGGTGCTCGCGCACCACACCGACTCCTCCAAACCGAGCGCCTCGCCGCTCCCGGCTGCTCCCTCTCCCGGATCGCGGACATGCGTGTCGGCCCGGCCCGGACCCGCGTGACCTGGTCCGACGGCCTCACCGGGCGCCGCGCCACAACGCCCCGCGTCGTCACGGACGCGGGGCGCTGTGGCTCAGGGGGTGGCCGACCGTCAGGTGCGGTAGGCGTAGTACGCGGCGTTCGGGTAGGACGAGATGATGCTCGTCACCGAACGGCGCAGGGTGTTCGTGGAGTGGTACGTCAGGTACGGCACGCCGTCGCGACGGGACGTGACGATCATGGTGTGGTCCTTGGACCCGTCCTTGTCGAAGTCGACCTGGAGGACGTCGCCGACGTCCATCTGGTAGACGTTGGCGAGGCTGGTGGTGCGCTTGGAGTTCTGCGCGAACCAGGACCACTCGTTGACGCCGATGAAGGAGTGCGACTGGATGTCGGCGGTGCCGAACCAGCGCGTGTAGTCGTAGACGTAACCGGGCACGTGCTTCCAGCCGCCGGCCTTGAGCGACTGGCTGACGAAGTTGGTGCAGTCGCCGCCCGCACCGGCCCCGTTGAAGTTGGGGTAGGCCGTGTTGTAGTTCGTCCAGTGCTTCTCCGCGTACGCGGCCATGGCCTTGTAGTCGTACTCGCCGCCGGTGAGGTTCTTGGGGGCGGCCGCCGGGCGCTTCGTGATGGCGGCGCGGGGCGCCGACGGAGTGGTGGTGGTCGTCTTGGCCGCCACGGTGCTGGTCTTCGGCTGGGCGAGCTGGTTGACCGCGAGGTAGCCGTCGCCGGTCTCGCGGATCCTCGTGACCTTCCAGGAACCCTTCTTGTCCGCCTTGAAGGTCAGTTCGTGGCGGGCCTCGAAACCGGTGGTGCCCGGCTCGCCGCCGCTGACCTTCGCGTAGGTCAGGGTGGTGTTCTCGGTGACCACGACGACGGCGGTGCGGCCCTTGACGTCGGTGCTGTCCAGGGTGACCTTGGTGCTGCCGGCGCTGTACTTCTCGCCGTTGCGCGCCAGCCGGTCCTTGCGGTCGTCGAGCTGCTTCCGGGCGGCGTTCTCGGTGCGGCCGATGCCGGAGGACAGCTCCACCTTGCCGGAGAAGCCTTCGGTGAGGGCCTTCTTGCCGCCGTGGCGCGGCTGGTCGACCAGCGCGTGGGTGCGGTCGGTGAAGACCGCGTCGGCCAACCGCTGGAAGGCGGCCCTGGTCTTGGCGTCGACCTGGGGCTCGGCCGTCGTGGAGGCGCCCGCGTTCCAGTTGGGCAGCAGTGCGGCCCCCGCGGCGGCTGTCGCGGCGGCCGCGGCGACTATGGTCGCCCGGCGTCGCGTGTGCTTCAGTTTTCTTGACTTCACTTGCGTTCTTCCCTCTTTTCCCGGCATGGGACCGCCGAGCTAAGCGGCATCTTGGCATGCCTTGTGCAGCTGGTGTGAAGGAGGTGGGGCGACTGATGCGCGGATGTTTCCGGACTGTCACCGCGGAGGAGGGCGACGGCCGTTGGCCGGCTACTTCACGACGGTGGACCAGTCCGGGGACTGGGCGGGGTCGAGGCTGCGGAGCCGCTCCAGGGTGGCGGGCTTCTGGACGTCCATCCAGTCGGCGAGCTCCTTGAAGGACACGCACTTGACGTCCTTCTTGGTGCACACGTTCTCTATCATCCGGTCGACGGCCTTCATGTAGATGCCGCCGTTCCACTCCTCGAAGTGGTTGCCGATGAACAGCGGGGCGCGGCTGCCGTAGTAGACGCGGTCGAACCCGGCCATGTAGGTGTCCAGGGTCTCCTGCTGCCACTTCGGGTGCATGGCCGGGTCGCCGTCGGTCTTGCCCTCGGACTGGTTGTAGAGGAAGTTGAAGTCCATGGACAGGCCCTGGTACTTGCCGCCCTCGTACGGGAGCATCTGAAGCGGGAAGTCCCATATGCCGTTCTTCTTCTTCGGCCATATCTGGAAGTCGCCGGCGGAGCTGGCGTCGTAGCGCCAGTCGTAGCCCTTGGCGGCCTGGAGGAGATTGGCCTGGCCTTCGAGGCAGGGAGCGCGGCCGCCGACGACCTCGCGGCGTATGTCGAAGGGCAGCGGGTCGAGGTCGGTCCTGCCGGTGTTCGTCTTCCACTTCTCGACGAAGCCGTAGAACTGGTCGATCTCGCTCTTCCACTCGGGCACGCTCCAGTCGCCGCCGCCCTTCGGGCCGCAGAAGTGCCCGTTGAAGTGGGTGCCGATCTCGTTGCCGTCCTTCCAGGCCCCGCTGAGCTGCTCCAGGGTGGTGTAGACGTGCTCGTCGGTGGGGAAGCTGATGGCCGCGCTGCCCCGGGAGTGCTGCGGCGGGTCGTACAGGTCCTTCTTGCCCTTGGGCAGCAGGTAGATGCCCGTGAGGAAGAAGGTCATGTGGGCGTCGTGCCTGTCGGCCATCTCCCGGTAGTGCGCGAACAGTCCGTCATCGCCCTGGAGGGCGCCGTCCCAGGAGAAGACCACGAACTGCGGCGGCTTCTCGCCGGGCTTGAGGGGCTGGGGCTTGAGCTGCCCCTTCTGCGGGCCGGTGTAGGAGGTCGAGCCGTCGCCGATCACCTTGACCTTGCCGTCCCAGGCCGGTTCCTTCGAGGCCCCGGAAAGCGGCTGGCGCGGCGAGCGGTCCGTCGCGGACGCGGTCGGAGTGGTGTCGTCGGTGCCGGACAGGACCAGGTAGCCGCCCAGGGTGGAGGCGACGACGAGGAGCGCCGCCAGGGCGAGCGTTCTGGGGCGGGCGGGGAGACGGCGGGGTGCGGGGTCCTTGCGGCGTCGGCCCGACGGCTTGTTCATCTGCGGCTCAATCTCTCGGTGGCCTCAGTCTGTCGGAGGCGTCGAAGTGGACGGTGTCGGTCGCCCCGGTGGTCAGCCGAGTGGTTTCAGGGCTTGCGACCAGATGCCGTACGGGACGCTGTCGGCGATCGTGCCGCCCAGTCCCTCCAGCGGCAGGGGTTCGAGGCTCTTGGCCAGGTCGATCCGGTAGACGACGACCGCGGTGGAGACCTTCTTCTCGGTGCCGACGTACCAGGCGGCGGTGTCGTTCTCGGTGGTTCCCCTCTTTCCGGCGACCTCGCCGTTCGCCTTCGCGGCGGTCTCCGGATAGGCGGTACGGAAGGCGTCCGTCAGGGCTGACTGCACCTCGGCGGCGGTGTCGGCGCCCATGGCCCGGCGCGGGGCCGGGGTGTCCGTGGCGACCTCGCGGCCGTTGCGGGTGACCTTGAGGACGGTGTACGGCTCGGTGTGCCGGCCCTCGGCGGCGAAGGTGGCGTAGCCGCTGGCCATCCGGATGGCGCTGGGCGTCGAGTTGCCGGTGGCCAGTGCGGGCACCTGGGCGCCGAGGCTGGAGGACAGCAGACCGGCGGCCTGGGCGGTGGCGCGGACCTTGTCCAGTCCGGTGTCCATGCCGAGCTGCATGAAGGTGGTGTTGACGGAGGACGCGAGGGCCTGGTGCAGGGAGATCTGCCCGTAGGACCGCCCTTCGTCGTTCTTCGCGGCGACCTTGCGGCCGCTGCGGTCCCAGTAGGGCCCTTCCGGCGTGGTGACGGGCACCTCGTCGTCGCCGGGGTACACGGTCTCGCCCGTCAGCGGCTCGGCGGCGCCGTCCCGGCTCTTGCGCACGCCGTGCTCCAGAGCGGCGGCGTAGACGAACGGCTGGAACGCCGAGCCGGCGGGCACGGTGGTCGCGTTGGACTCGTTGTAGCCCTGCTTGCGGTGGTCGGGGCCGCCGTGGACGGCCAGGACCCGCCCGTCGACGGCGACGGAGGCGGCGCCGTAGTGGACGTGTTTCGCGGCCTCCGGGTCGCTCTTGCGGGCCTTGTCGCGGGCCGTGCCGACGGCCTGGGTGAGCTGGTCCACGCGCTTCTTGTCGAACGTCGTGTAGATCTGGTAGCCGCCGCGGTCGAAGTCCTTGTCGGAGATGTGCGCCGTCTTCTTGGCGTACTGGGTGGCGAGTTCCACCAGGTAGTCGCTCTGCTCACCGGTGCTGTAGAGCGGGTTGCTCTCCAGCACCTTCGGGAAGGTCCGGTAGCCGGCGCGCTCCTCCGGCGACAGCTTGCCGATCTCCACCATCCGGTCGAGCGTCCACCGCCACCGCTCCAGCGCGCGGTCGCGGTTGGCCGCACTGAGCGTCGGATCGTACAGTCCGGCGCCCTTGAGGAGGGTGGCGAGGAAGGCGCCCTCGCTGACGTTGAGCTCGCTCACGTCCTTGCCGTAGTACGCCTGGGCGGCGCGCTGGATGCCGTAGGTGCCGCGGCCGAACCAGCTGGTGTTGAGATAGCCCTCCAGGATCTCGTCCTTGCTCATCCTGTTGTCGAGCTTGAGGGCCATCATGGCTTCGGTGAACTTGCGGCTGTAGGTCTGTTCCTGGCTGAGGTAGGCGTTCTTGACGTACTGCTGGGTGATGGTCGAGCCGCCCTGGGTGCTGCCCTGCCCGACGGTGCGCAGGATGGCGCGGGTGAGACCCTTGGCCGAGATGCCGGGGTCGCTGTAGAAGCTCTCGTTCTCGGCGGCGAGCACCGCCCAGCGCACGTCCTCGGGCACGTCGTCCAGCTCCATCTCCTGCCGTTGCACCCAGCCGGCGCGGGCCATGGGGGTGCCGTCGGCCCAGAAGTAGACGGTGTCCTGCTGGGTGGCGAAGGAGTTGAGGTCGTCCGGGATGTCGGTGACGGCGTAGGCGACGGACAGGGTCAGGACGCTCAGCCCGAACGAGGCGAGGGCCGCGCCCCCGGTCTGCCGCCAGGAGGGCACCCAGCGCTTCCAGCCGGCCCGTCCGGGCCGGGGGTAGTGCGGCCGCACGCGGCGCAGCCAGGGGCCGAGGACGGCTACGACGACGGCGGTGGCGGCGACGACCGCGGCGGTGGCGGCGACGACCGCGGCGGTGGCGGCGACGACCGCGGCGTTGAGGCGGGCGGCGGGCGCCGACTTGGGCGCCTTGCGCCGGCGCCGGGCACCCGGCCGGCCGGATGCGGCGGCTTCGGTGTCCGCGCGGCGGGACGCGCGGGATCCGGAGGCGTCCGCCGGGGAGTCTCCGGCCGGTGCGGTCCGTCCGGTTTCTTCGGTGTCGGAGGGTATGCCGGCTGTGTCGTCGGGTATCTCACGCCGCCCTTCGCCGGATATCGCCGGCTGTTCGGCGCGGGTGGTGGGTATGCCGCCCTCGGGTACGCGGAGCTGGACCGTCTCGTCGGGTACGAGACGCTGCCCGAGAGCACGTCTGCGTGCCGAGGGACTCGACTCCGAGGGGCGTCCCTCACCGCCCTGAGCGTGTGCTCCCTGCCCTGCCTGGGTCACGTTCGGCCTCTCTCCGTACTTCCTACGCGCGCGCAGGCAGGTAGTACAGATGTACGAGGGCTCGACCCGGTTGCCGTTATGGCGGTCGCAAACCCTGACTTCCCCCCGACCTCACGGATCGCGGCTCTCAAATTACCAGCGCACTTCGCACGATCTCCACATGGTGCTCGGGCGAATCCGGTCACATCATGGCGGACCGGTGCCTGCGGGCCCCGCCCGGCGCTCTTCACCGGCGCGACGTCGCGGCGCTGCGGCGCACGCCGTCTCCGGCGGGCGTTGCGTCGGGTGGGGATGGTCGTTGTACGGGTGGGCGCCTGGTGAGACGGAATCACCACGGGCCTGGACACCGACTGTCGACGAGGAGTGATCATGGCGAACGTGGGTTCCCCGGGCGGGCCTAGTCCCGTCGCTTCCGTGGCCGGTGCCGACAGCGCCCTTTCGCTCGCAGCCACAGCCACACCCCCGGCCGATGTCGCCGGTCCGCCTCCCGTCCTCCCCTCCCTTCGTCACTTGGCCGTCATTCCCGACGGCAACCGGCGCTGGGCCGAGGACAGGGGTCTGCCGAGCATCGAGGGCCATCGACGCGGCTGTGAGCGGACGCTGGAACTACTCGACCGATGCCGCACGGGCACCGGGATCGAAGTCCTCACGCTGTGGACGACCTCCGTCGAGAACCTCAGCCGGTCCCGCGCGGAGGTGGACCGAGGACTGCCCGTCATCGCCGAGTTCGTGGGATACGTCGCCTCCCTGAGGCACTGGCGTATCGGCTTTCTCGGTGATCTCGACCTCCTGCCGGCCCCCATGGCGGCAGAACTGCGCGACCACGCGCACCGAAGCAGAACCGTGCGGGGTCCGCTGGTGAACCTCGCCATCGCCTACAGCGGACAGGACGAGATCACTCGTGCCGTGCGCAGGCTCCTGGACAGCCGGACAGCGGCGGACGGTCAGCTCCGGCCGGGACAGGGGCCGTTGAGCGCTGCGGAACTGGCCCGGCACCTCGACTCCGCCGGCCTGCCCGACCCGGATCTGGTGATCCGCACCTCCGGGGAGACCCGGCTGTCGGGCTTCATGCCGTGGCAGACGCTGCACTCCGAGCTGTACTTCTCACCCGTCCTGTGGCCGGACTTCGACGCGTCCGCCCTGGAGGAAGCGTTGGAGGACTACCGGGGCCGTCGACAGCGCAGAGGACTGTGACGTGCCGGCCGCGGCGCGAGCCGCGCCAGGGTGTGACGACGATCGAGCAGACGGGACGCGTGTGATGCGAACGACCGGTCACCAGGCGCATGCGCCGTACCGGGATCCGTCGGCCACGGCCGAGGGCGCGCCGAGCCTGCGCATGAGGGGGGTGTGCAAGAGCTATCGGAGCCGCCCCGTCCTGCGGGGGGTCTCTCTGGACTTGTTCCCGGGGCAGCTGGTGGGTGTGGTGGGCGAGAACGGCGCCGGGAAGAGCACCCTGCTGCGGATCCTCACCGGTGACCTGGCCGCGGACAGCGGAGTGGCGTGGTGCCGGGGGACGGTGGGCAGCTGCCCGCAGGACGCGGTGCTCCACGGGGCGTTCACCGTCGAGCAGCATCTGCGGTTCTTCCGGAGGGCCTACGGCCTGAACCGGCTCGACCGGGCCTTCGAACTGCTGGAGCAGCTGAACTGCACCGGCTACCGGGACCAGCGCGTGGAGACGCTGAGCGGGGGGACCCGGCAGAAACTCAACCTCGTCCTGGCCTTGATGCACGATCCCCAGGTGCTGCTCCTGGACGAGCCGTACCAGGGCTTCGACTGGGACACCTACCTGCGCTTCTGGGACCTGGCCCGGTCCCTGTGCGACCGGGGGTGCGCGGTGCTGGTCGTCTCCCACCTCGCCTACGACGCCTCCCGCCTGGACACCCTGTACCGCCTGGACGCGGGCGTGCTGTGCGAAGCGGAACAGACCGCCGCGGGCGGGTGGGGCTCGTGAACCGGTGGTGGTCCTGCCTCTGCTCCGCGTTGCGGTTCGCACTCGTCGAACAGGCCCGCAACCGGCTGGCACTGCTCATCGTGCTGCTCTTCGTCCCGCTGTGGACGACCCTGGCGTTCGAGGTGGTGGCCCGGACGCCGCTGCGCTTCCACGTGCGCCCGGTGGACCGTTGGCTGGTCATGGACGCCAACGTCCTGACCCAGATCACCGGGGCGCTGCAGGCTCTGACCCTGGTCATCGCCTTCATGATGTTCCTCGCCACCGCCCGCTCCGCCCTGTTCGACCGGCGTCTGGTGCAGGCCGGCTACCCGCGGTCCTGCCTGGCGGCGGCGAAATGCGCCACGCTGGTCCTGGTGGCCGCAGCGGTCGCCGCCTACGCCACCGCCTGGACCCATCTGCTGTGGCACCCGGCGCAGCCGACGGTGTTCGCCGCGGGCATGTTCACCGGCGCCCTCGTCTACGGCGCGTTCGGCATCGTGCTCGCGGCCGTGCTGCGCAGCGAGCTCGCCGGAATGTTCCTGGCCATCATGACCAGCTCCATCGATCTGCTCCTGCAGAACCCGATGATCAACCCGAACGCCGACAGCCCCGTCGTGCGCTACCTCCCCGCTCACGGCGCGGTGCAAGCCTGCGTCGCGGCCGGCGGCCTGGACACCGTGCCCTGGAGCTCCTTGCTCCTGGGGGCGGGATGGGCTCTGGGCATGGCAGCCCTGGGCATGACGGCCTTCGCCGTACGCACCCGCACACAGCGTCTGCCAGCCGGCCAGGCGGCCGGCCAGCAGACCGCAAGGGGCGCCACCGCCTCTGTTCAGGCACCGTGAGTTCTGCCGTCCACTCGCGGTGCCCGGAGGCCAGGTGCCCGGGCCCTCAAGCGCCGGGGACCGCGTGGGGCCGCCCGCCACGCCGGACTTCTCGCCATGCGCGTCGTGCCCGGGACCTGACATGCCCCTCGGGCTCCCGGGCTGCCGCGTGCACGGGGCACCGCCGTCGGTGTCCGGCGGGAGCTACCGGATCCGTTCCATGGCCCACCGCGGCAGGTACTCGAAGAACGCCACCGCCTCAGGGCGCCACCTCGAACGCCAGCCGGCCGCCTCGGCCGAGGCCAGTTCCGCGTAGCGCTGCATGTCGCAGCGCATCCGCGCGGGGACCCCCCGCCGTTCGGCGATCTCGCGGACGGCCCCGATGGCGGACTCGGTGCAGTCCGGGTCACCGAGCGCGGACTCCACCACGGTCTTCTCGGCATCCGTGGCGGCCGCGAGGATGGCATGGACGGTGTAGTTGCGCCGCCCGCCCCGGATGTCGGTGCCCATGGGCTTGCCCATGACCTGTGCGTCTCCGAACAGGTCGAGGTAGTCGTCGCGCATCTGGCCGCCGATCCCCACCAGCCGGGAGTAACTGCGCAGTTCGTCCTCGAAGGGAGCGGGTTGCCCGCCCGCCGCGAGCAACCCCAGCTGCATGGGGGCCAGCACTGAGTAGCGCGCGGTCTTGTAGTCGGCCACACAGTGCAGCGCCTCCTCGTCCGTGTGCCGGGAGAAGTCGCGCTCGAGGTCGATGATCTGGCCCACGAAGGTGTCCGAAGCTGCCCTGGTCTGCGCTTCGACCATGGCCTGCCGGATCGCGGGGGGTGCGTCCGACTCCAGGAGGACCCGCAGGGACAGGGCGAGCGCGAGGTCGCCCGCGAGGACGGCGAGTCCGATGGCGGCCTGCGGATGGCCGGGGAACTTCTGCCGGTAGGCGTAGTAGGTGGAGGGACCGTTCCTGCGGGTGGGGCTGTCGTCGATGATGTCGTCGTGGATCAGCCCGTGCGTCTGCAGCAGTTCGACGCTCAACGCGGCGTCGTCCACCGCCTCGGCCGGCTCGGTGGTCACCAGGCGGGCGGCCTCATGTACCAGCGCCACGCGCATCCGCTTCCCCCCGCGCAACGACAGGTCCCGCAGCAGGTCCAGGCACTCGGGCGTGAACCTGCTGAACGAAGGCACCTCCAGCTCGGTGCCGAGAGTGCGGAAGTACTCCTCGAACAGCGTGCTGAACCGGTTCTCGTATCCGGCTAGGCGCGCCTGGATCCGGGTGGTCAGGACAGCGGCATCAGTCACAGGGAAGACCTCCTGATCGAACGGACTGGGTACAGGCGCGGGCCGGCCGACCGCAGCGCGGAGTGAACCACGGGTGCGCGCCTCACTGCCTGGCCGGCCGAGGCTCGACGGGACCGGGAAGGGCCGAGGTCGTCTCAGGAACTGTAGGAAACGGCGGCAACGGCCAGCCGGTGCAACGCGCGGTCGGCGGCGGGCGGGAACGCAGCCGCCTCAAGCACCTGCACGACGTGATCGTAGCGTGCAGTGATCATGGCCTCGGTTCGTTCCCGCGCTCCCGTCGACTCCAGGATGGTCCTCACCTCGTCCGCCCCGCGCTCGTCCAGGTCGGGCCGGCCCACCAGGGCGCCGAGACGCTGCCGCTGCCCGGGACCGGCCGCCCGCATTCCCAGAGCAAGCAGCACGGTGCGCTTCCCCTCCCGCAGGTCACCCAGTCCCGGAGCACACGCGCCGTCCGTGCTGCCGAACACGTCCAGCAGATCGTCCCGGAGCTGGAAGGCCTCACCCAGCGGCAGACCGAGGTCCGTGCACCGGTCCAGGACCACCGAACCGGCCCCGGCGACAGCAGCGCCCAGCTGCAGGGGCCGCTCAACTGTGGCGGTAGCGGTCTTGTAGCGGACGATCCGCAACGCCGCCTCGACATCGTCCGCGTCCCGGCCGGTGCCCATCACGTCCAGGTACTGCCCGTACATCACCTCCTCCAACATCGCGTCGTACAACGCGTGCACCGCTTGCCGCCGTTCGCGGGACAGCT
The DNA here is from genome assembly GCF_044385685.1 of Streptomyces sp. ALB3. Lineage (NCBI taxonomy): Bacteria > Bacillati > Actinomycetota > Actinomycetes > Kitasatosporales > Streptomycetaceae > Streptomyces > Streptomyces sp. ALB3. The sequence goes on from NZ_JBISCE010000008.1 coordinate 168,785, forward strand.
GTGCGGTGTGCAGCAGCTCCTGCGCCCAGATCAGGGCGAGGTTGCCCACCAGCAGGGCGCCACCCGCACCGAGCCGCTCCGCGCGCTGCGACGGAACCAGGCGGGTGCGCAGGGCGCGATGAACGGCGGGACGGCCACGGCGGCTGACCGAGTCGTCCATGATGTCGTCGTGGATGAGGGCGAATGCCACGAACAGTTCCAGCGACGCGGCCACCCGCACGGCGGTCTCCGTGTCCCCACGGCCGCCGGCGGCATGCCAGCCCACCACACACAGCAGGGCGCGGATGCGTTTGCCGCCGGCGGTCAGGAAGGACCGCAGCGTGTCCGCGACCTCGGGCGGAAGGCCCCGCCTGCCGGCCGAGCGAATCTTGCCGTCCAGAAAGTCCCGCAGTACCGCATCGACTCGCTCGCGTACCGCCGGCAGATCGACTTCTTCCTGGATCACGGTGGCAGCCGATGTCACAGGCACACCCCTTCGACCCGGGTCACAGGCTGACCGGCCCGGCTCGTGGCAAGCGGAACCCGACAGCTCGGCCCGCCCGGTACGACCGGTGTCCGCCCACGCCACCCGCTGTGCCCCATCACGCATTTGATCCGCATGCATCATCAACGACAGGAGCGGCGCTGAATCACGCCCGCTCCCCGGCGGACCGCCGCTCCTGGACCAGCAGACGCGGGCACGCCACCGGCACCCCCGCGACGTGATGGCCCGGAGCCGCTGGTGGCGCAGACGCGATACGCAGCGCACCGACGGACGATGAGGCCCCGCGACTTCGCCGATGACGCGGTCGGCCCCTTCGAGCGTGGACCCCATGCGCGGTGCCGGCAGTCGCCGAGATCAGTGCGCGGACACCAGGAGTGTCCCGGCCCTGCTCGAGATCGCCCCGCGTCACGCCGTGCCGTTGCGCGTCCTCGGCGGGCAGGCAGAGGTTTCCGCCCCGCAGTTCCTCCGCCAGGCCGGCGAGGAGATCGGTGTGCCGGCGCCCGTGGGCGAGCAGCCGGCAGGAGCGGGCGGACAGCTTTCCGTCACGCTGTTCCGACCTCCGTCCTTCTTCCGTGGCGAACCACGCGCTCCGAACTCCTGACGGAGTCGCTCCTCGGGCCGACTGCTCGCTGTGAGGTGCCGTCGGGCAGCACGGGCCCGCTGTGACTGCCGTGGTTGGAGTCCACGGAGGGGCCGCCGCTCCCGTCTCCGGTCCGGGAAAGGGGCCGGGCAGGGCCGGCAGGCCGGGTCAGCCGGCTTCGAGTTCGTGCAGGACGTCGCGGAGCAGGACCGGGTCCTGCGCGGCGCGGCCGATGGCGACGCCGTCCCAGGCTGCTTCCCGCCGTAGCGCGGTGTAGGTGCCCGGGAGGACGGCGCCGCCGTAGAGGAAGCGGACGTGGTGGCCGGGTCCCAGGGTCTCGTGCAGGCCGGTGAGGACGCGGGCGGCGTGGCCGGGGGTGGCGGGGTGTTCGCCGCCGATGGCCCAGGCGGGTTCGTAGAGTACGAGGGCGGGCCGCTCCCGGGGCAGTCGGGTGAGGACGGCGGCCTGACGGGTGACGTGGTCCCGGCGTCCGGGGCGCTGAGGCGGGTGTCCTCCCCGACGCACAGCAGGGGCACGAGTCCGGCGTCGGAGGCGGCGAGGACTTTGCGGGCGATCAGGGTGTCGTCCTCCGCGAAGAGGCGGCGGCGTTCGGCGTGGCCGAGCATCACGTGCCGGCAGCCGACCTCGGCCAGAAGGCCGGGGCTGACCTCGCCGGTGACCGCTCCGCCTTCGTACCAGCAGTTCTGTGCCCCGGCTGCGATGCCGGTTCCGGACAGATGCGTGAGGGCGGCCGGCAGGACCGGGTGGGGGAGGCAGGCGAAGAAGGACAGCCGGGCCAGTGCCGGGGCGTGGGGGACAAGGACGTCGTCGAGCCAGCGGAGCGTGTCGGCGAGCCCCAGATTCATCTTGGTGCTGGTGCAGCTCAGTGGTGTCGCAGCGGTGTCCACGAGGGCTCCTCGTCGGTGGCGGGGCGGGGTTACTCGAGGTTGGCGTGCCGGGCGAACATGGCGTCGGGGTCCGTGCCGCCGGCTTCCTGCATGAGCAGGACCAGGCAGTCGAAGAAGAGGAAGGCGCCCTGTTCGAAGAGGGTGCCCACGAACTGGGCGGACGAGGCCGGCTGGTGGTCCTGGCTGTACTCGGGCAGTCCCACCACCAGGTCGGCGAGGGAGGCGAGGGTGCTGTCACGGGTGCCGGTGACCGTCGCCACACGGGCTCCGGCATCGACTGCGGCCCGGGCGAGCCGTACGACGGTGGGAGTCTCGCCGGAGCCGCTGCAGGCGATGAGGAGGTCACGGGGGCCGATGGCCGGTGTCGTCGCGTCGGCGGCGATGTGGGCGGTGAAGCCGAGATGCATGAGCCGCATCGCGAACGCGTCGACGGCCATCTTGGAGCGCCCCATGCCCAGGACGAAGACCCGGTCGGCGGAACGGACGGCCTCCGTCAGTGCCCGGGCTTCCTCCTCGTCGGCCTGCGTGAGCAGCGCTTCGACCTCGCGGACCACTACGCGCCTGGCGCTGGCGAAGACGCCGTCGACCCCGACGGGGACCTTCTGGGGGCGGTCGGGGTGGCTGGACTGGTCGACCATGGAAGACGGCCTTTCTGCTCGGGGGCGCGATGCCCCATGTCGTGCGGCCTGTTCACCAGGTGTCGTGGTGGAGCACCTGCTCCACGGGGCGCCGGGGCGCAGGCCGGAACGTGTCTCCGTGGTAGTGGGCGACGGCCAGCAGCCCGGCCTGGCGGACGCCGTCGGGGAGGCCCAGGACCTCGGCTGCCTCGGCTTCGCGACCCAGGTGCAGGGCCGTGACCGCGCAGGCCAGGTCCTCCAGGCGCAGGGCGAGCATCAGGCTCCACATCGCGGGCCAGATCGACCCGTAGTAGACCGAGTGCGCGACGTGCCCGACCGGTTCGCGGAAGCCCAGCGCGGCGAAGCGCTCCTCGGAAGCCTCGGGCGCGGTCTTCATGCACGGCACCACCAGAACCGGCACCCGGTGCAGGTGGTCGGCGAGGTGCCGCGAGACCTCGTACAGCCGTCGGCGGGCCGCGTCGCTGCCCGCTTCTGCCCGCATCGTCTCGAGGTACGGCTCCGCCGCGAGGCGGTAGCACTCGGCGAGCGCCGCCCGGCGCTCCCTGGCCGTGACCACCACCCAGTGCCAGGGCTGCTCGTTGGAGCCGTTGGGAGCCTGTAACGCGACCGTCAGAGCACGCTCCACGGCCTTGAGTTCCACCCGGCGGTCCAGGTCCAGGCGACGACGGACGGAATGCGTCGTCGTCAGAACGGCGCGCGCCGACAGCTCATCACGGGGAACACGGTTCTCGTCCATTGCGACCACCTCCTCGCGAACGCCGACTCCGTTCGCGCCGAAACCGTCCGCACAGCCATGAGGAGCGCGTGGGCGAACGGTGCGCCGAGAGCCCGGCCGGCGAAGGCACGGACGTCCGTGCGGCGAGGCGCGCCGGGGCCGGCCTCGCGGGCCGGACCACCTGTCCGATGGCTTGCGTGTTCCTACCGTCCGCCGCACCCGCGCGCCGCACCATAGTCAGCAGGGAGGGGCGCGGAATAGTCCCCGCCGACACGCGCCCCGCGTGGACCCGCCGGGCCGGTAACCGCCCGGTACACGCCCCGATCCAGCCCGCTCGGAACACCGACAGGGCCCCTCCCCAGCGCCCACACCTTCCCGGTGCGGCGTTCAGGCCCCTTGGGCGCGCTGCGGAGTCCGCAGCGTGCGGGGCGCAGCGTATGCCGTGGTCACGGCCCGGGAACGCGAGTGTCGGCGTCGGCGCGCCGGCTACACCGGCAGCAGTCCGTCGAGTGGAACACCGGCCAGGTCTCGCAGGCCTTGGTCGACGTCACCACCACTCAGGTCCAGTCAGCACTCGTCGTGACCAGCATCGGATCCGTCGTCTCGGGGCCCTTCACCGGACTGAACCACAAGCGCGTGTCCACCTACGCCGATGTCGACGCCCTCCTCGCGTGCCAGAGTCCCCACGGTCTGTCCCAACTCGGCCCCGGCGTCTCCAACCTGACCATCACGCCCCTCGTCCAGCTCCCCGGTCCTCGACCGTCATCCGGCTCGGTGGGATGCATCGAGCGCGTCACGTCAGCAGAGTTGGCAGATGTAGGACAGGGCCGGCCTGCCGGTCAGCATCAGTTCGCCGCCGACGACGAACCCGTTGCGTTCAAGGACCTTGTGCGAGGCCGGATTGTCCAGCGTGGCCTTGGCGCGCAGCCCGGTGAGTCCGTACTGTGCGGCAGCGAGCCCGCGCACCTCACGCACCGCTGCGGTGGCCAGTCCCTGCCCGGCGGCCTTCCGCGCGATCCGGTAACCGAGCTCCGCCGATCCGTCCGCCACTTCGGTCAGGTTCACCCGGCCCACCACCTCACCACCCTCGGTCACCAGCACGTGGAGGTAATCCGTCCCGGCGGCCTGCCACTCGAGCAATTGCTCGAGCCGCGCGTCGAACTCGGCGAAGAACTCCTCGCCCCGGTCCGGCACCGACGCCGCGAAGTAGGCGCGGTTCTGCCGCTCGAAGTCGAGCAGGGCCGACGCGTGGCCGGGGCGGATCAACTGAAGTTCTGGCATCGGTGGTCAGAGGCGCGGTGTCGTTCCCGACCCGGTCACCCCGTCCCCCTTCCTCGTGATGTGTGTGACCGGGGTCGCTGAGGAGACGAATCCGCCCCGGTGACAATCCCGGCAGGGCCATGTGCCACGTCCGTACTCCTGCCGGCAGCGGACCGCGCGAGCTGGTGACGAACGCCGTGGCCGCCCTGCCTGAACGGGCCGGGGCCGGCGCCCGCCCCACCCGGGCCCGCGGCCTCGGGGCGCTCCAGGGAACCCCGAAGCCGACCACCTCGCGCGTCGGGCGCCCGGCCACCGGGCCGGTGAAGGCCGCCCTGCTCGCCCTCCCCACGCGCGGGTCAGGCGGGTCGTACGGCAGGGGGTGTGCGCAACGCGATCATGGCGACGTCGTCATCGTTGTCACTGGGGCGGACCTGGTCCAGCAGCAGGTCGCAGAAGGAGTCGAGGGGGCGGTGCGCGAGGGAGGCCGCGTGCCGGCTCAACCGGTCGAGCCCGTGATCGATGGAATGGTGCGGGGATTCGACCAGTCCGTCGGTGTAGAGCAGGAGCGTGGCCTCGGGTGGCAGGACGGTGACGGCGTCGGGGCGGGGCCGGGTGACCCCGGTGCCGAGGAGTATGCCGTGCGCCTCGTCGAGGTAGCGGGCCTGACCGTCGTGGGTGATGAGCAGGGGCGGAGGGTGTCCGGCGTTCGTCCAGCGCAGGTGCCACAGTGCGTCGTCGCCGAGGGTGAGTCTGGCGAGGATCATGGTGGCCATGGGGACCTCGGCCACGTGCATCACCGCCTCGTCGAGCCGGGTGACGACGGCGCTGGGTGCGGCCTCGGGCTGGGACCAGGCGAAGGCGCGCAGCATGTTGCGTACCTGTGCCATGCCGGCTGCGGCGTCGAGATCGTGTCCGACGACGTCGCCGATGGCCAGCGCGTGGACGTGGGCGGCCAGGGCGAAGGCGTCGTACCAGTCACCGCCCACGGAGGAGGCGTCCGGAGCGGGTACGTAGCGCGCGGTCATCTCCAGCCCGGGCAGGACGGGCAGCTGGGGCAGCAGGTGGCGCTGCATGGTCTCGGCGACCTTGCGCTGGCGCTGGTACAGGCGCGCGTTGTCCAGCGCCAGGCCTGCCCGGCGGGTGAGGTCCTCCAGCAGCGGAAGATCGGCGGAGGTGAAGGCGTCATGACGCCGGGCGCGGCCCAGGGTCAGGGCGCCCAGTACGTCGCGCAGTCCGCGAATGGGTGCGATGACGGCGGAGTGCATGCCTGTGGCGGTGAACAGGCGCTGCTGCTCGACCGCGATGCCGGAGTCCGGGGGGCCCTGGTAGGTGGCGGGGCCGGCGAGGGAGGAGGCGGCTCCACGCAGGGCCCGCGAGAGGGGCATCGGCGACTCCTCCGGCACGGGAGGCATCGGGCCCTGCAGGTCGTCCCGCTCGACGAGGATGCCGTCCTTGTGCTCCATCACGAGGACACGCCGTACCTCGTCACGCTCGGTGAGCAGGTCGAACACGGCCCAGTCCGCGAGCCGGGGCACGGTCAGGGCCGCCAGTCGGTGCAGCGCCTCGTCCACATCCAGGGTGGACGTGAGCTGCGTCGTCGTCTCCGCCAGCAGGCCCAGGCGGTCCAGATCCGTCAACGGAGCGGAGTGCCCGGCGTCGCTGTGGCGCACGTCCGGCTGCTTCGGCTCGTACAGCAGCGTCAGCGCACCCGCCCCACCCGGGCCGGACGCGTAGGGCGTGACCAGCCAGGACAACCGGACCAGGGCGCCGTCGCCGCGGGCGAACCACTCGCCGTCGCCCTGACCGGTGTCGCCCGCCAGGAGCGCCTTCCTGATCCGGCAGCGCGTGCGCGGCACCGAGTGCCCGTATCTGTCCCGGTGCAGCAGGTCGTGGAAGTCCTGACCGACGAGCTCCGAGGCTTCCCTGCCCAGCAGGCCTCGGGCCGCCTTGTTGACCGCGACGATGAGGCCGTCGTCATCGACCGCGAGGGCGGACGCCCGCAGGTCTTCCAGCGTTCCGTCGAGCAGGGCGTCGGCACGCGCCTGGTGCCCGGACAGGGAAAAGCCCTCCCTGCCTGGATCGGCGACGTCGTCCATGTCCCTCCTCTGCTGGAACTCCGATCAGGTCGATTACCCCGACCGGATACCGCCATGCGCCGGAGGGGCGTCATCCCCGCTGCGACGGCCTGAGCACATTCCCATGGTGCGGGAAGAACGTGCTGTCCTCAAAGACTCGCATGCCGAGCGCGATTGCGGACGGGGGAGGGAACGCCGGCCGTGACGCTTCGCGCACGTACGCGGAGCTATGCCGCACAACGGACCCTGATCCGAGGGCCCTTCGTGACTCGCGCGGCCGGCCGCTTCTCGATGACCACCACGTGGAGTGCGCGGGGAGTCAGGGGCTCGCCGCGGAAGTGGACCGTACGCAGGCCGGGCCGCCGGTCAGGCCGTGGACCGGCTGCCGAGGGGCGGCGGCAACCGATGGCAGGAGGCCGACTCCACCCGCGGGCTCGCCGACGTCGAGGGTCCAGGCCGGGGGGCAGGGCGAATTTCCCCGCGCCACCGCGTCCGGACGTCGGCGAAGGTCGCGGACCCCGCCGGGTCGTACACGGTGAGCCGGGCCGGGGCCGTCCGCGCGAAGCCGTTACGAGTGGCGCGCCGCCGTGGTGGCCTCACACCTCTCGAAAGTTTCGAAAGCAGTACCCATGCTTACGTTGCGTACCTCCCGGAACTCGTTCGACCTCTCGCGTCGGCTCGTTCACCAGGCAGCTTGACCAGCGCGTCAGTACGCGTCAAGGCTTCGCGCGGCACTCGATTCATTTCCGAAACATTGCCGAAAGTGTTGACAGGTTCATGAGGTGCTACGAAAACTATGGCCACCGAACGGCAGGAGTCCGTCGTCCCCGTCGCGCCATGTGGCCGGGAGCGGCGGTCGGTCACCACCGCACGAGGGCGGCCGACACCCCCGCCGTGTTTCATGCAAGGCCGCCGGGCGGCAGAAGCCGCCCGGTCCCCATCAGCCTTCACCGGGAGGATGCATGCAGCAGGACGGCACGCAGCAGGACCAGATCCGGCAGAACCCCGCTCCCCTCAACGGCCTGAGCCGAAGAGGCTTCCTCGGCGGCGCCGGCACCGTCGCGCTCGCCACCGCGTCCGGGCTGCTGCTGCCCGGCACCGCCCACGCCGCCACCACCATCACGACCAACCAGACCGGCACCGACGGCATGTACTACTCGTTCTGGACCGACGGCGGCGGCTCCGTCTCCATGACGCTCAACGGCGGGGGCAGCTACAGCACCAGGTGGACCAACTGCGGCAACTTCGTCGCCGGCAAGGGCTGGAGCACCGGCGGACGCAGGACGGTCCGCTACAACGGCTACTTCAACCCGTCGGGCAACGGTTACGGCTGCCTCTACGGCTGGACCTCGAACCCGCTGGTGGAGTACTACATCGTCGACAACTGGGGCAGCTACCGGCCCACCGGCACCCACAAGGGCACCGTCCACAGTGACGGCGGCACGTACGACATCTATCAGACGACCCGGTACAACGCCCCCTCCGTGGAAGGCACCAAGACCTTCCAGCAGTACTGGAGCGTCCGGCAGTCGAAGGTGACCAGCGGCTCCGGCACCATCACCACCGGCAACCACTTCGACGCCTGGGCGCGCGCGGGCATGAACATGGGCCAGTTCAGGTACTACATGATCATGGCCACCGAGGGCTACCAGAGCAGCGGGAGCTCCACCATCACGGTCAGCGGCTGACCACTGTCCGGCGGACGACCGCCTGCGGGCCCCGTCCTCGTGACGGGTCCCGCAGGCGTGGACGACGCGGACGGCGTGGGGCCCCAGGCGGCCGCGCGGTCCTGCCACCTCGACGCCCCGGCCGCGGCGCGACGCCCGGCGCCGCACCGTGAGGAGCCGCCGGCCGCCCCCTGGGGTGACGTGGGTGGGCCGTCCGGATTGTGCGCTCCGGGTGAATCAATATCTGTGCCCGTGAAATGAGGGTTCCACGGGCCCCGTGGTGAGAGTTATTGCCGCGGTGAGCAGGGTGAAATTACGCGGCGCGTGCAGGCCGTTCCTGCGTGCTACTGTCATCTCAGTTGCAGTTGTGGTTCCCAAAACTTCAAGTGCCTCCACCGGCTTCTGCCGGAGGAGCACTTCTGTATTTCCGGTCATTTCCGGTCGGGGTAATCATCGCGGCGACACGGCATCCGTACATTGCGGATCCCGATGTACTGCCCCAAAGGAGATATGACATGGCTGCTGGTACCGTGAAGTGGTTCAACGCGGAAAAGGGCTTCGGCTTCATCGAGCAGGACGGTGGCGGCCCCGACGTGTTCGCCCACTACTCGAACATCGCCGCGCAGGGCTTCCGCGAGCTGCTCGAAGGCCAGAAGGTGACCTTCGAGATCGCGCAGGGCCAGAAGGGCCCGACGGCCGAGAACATCGTCCCGGCCTGACCGCTGACGCACCTTGTGTAGCTGGGGCCCGCATCCTCCGGGGTGCGGGCCCCAGCTGTACGCATTTCCCGTACAAGCCGCACCGGCGGACGCGGAGGTACCGCGATCGCGCCCCGCGCGGATTTCCCCTCAGGGCGCAGGCCCCTCCCGAGGCGGCACACCGCGGCTCGACGCCCGGTTCTCACGCCCGTCGCTTCACCCACTCGGCACCTGCACCGGCGTGTATTCCCGCCGGGCAGATCTGCTCTCTCCACTCTTCGGTCCATTCTCGAAATTCGCCGAGCTGCTTCTTGCTGCGGGAATTCCTTGATATGCGCCGTATCGAGGAAGGTTCCGCATGAACCGCACACGTACGAACGACCGCAACGCCCGCACCCGGAACAGCGGTGTCGATGCCGGAAAAGCTGGAAGCCGCTACGGCTCGTCGGCACCGCGCCGGGCCGGCGGCCCGGCCCGCTCCGGCGGTCACGGCCGCAGGCCCGCGCCGACACAGGGTGAGTTCGCGCTCCCGGAGACGGTCACTCCCGCCCTGCCCGCCGTCGAGAGTTTCGCCGACCTCGGAATGCCCGAGCAACTGCTGGCCGAGCTCGGCCGGCAGGGTGTGACCGTGCCGTTCCCGATCCAGGGCGCGACGCTGCCGAACTCCCTGGCGGGCCGGGACGTCCTGGGCCGTGGACGCACCGGTTCCGGCAAGACCCTCGCCTTCGGGCTCGCTCTCATCGCCCGCACCGCAGGGCAGCGCGCCGAACCCCGCCAGCCGCTGGGACTGATCCTCGTACCCACGCGTGAACTGGCGCAGCAGGTGACGGACGCGCTGACGCCGTACGCGCGGTCCGTCAAGCTGCGGCTGTCCACGGTCGTGGGCGGGATGTCGATCGGGAGGCAGGCCGGCGCGCTTCGCAGCGGCACGGAGATCGTCGTCGCGACCCCTGGCCGGCTCAAGGACCTCATCGACCGTGGCGACTGCCGACTGAACCAGGTGGGCGTCACCGTCCTGGACGAGGCCGACCAGATGGCTGACATGGGGTTCATGCCGCAGGTCACCGCGTTGCTCGACCAGGTGCGTCCGGAGGGGCAGCGGATGCTGTTCTCCGCCACCCTGGACCGCAACGTCGACCTGCTGGTGCGCCGCTATCTGACCGACCCCGTCGTGCACTCGGTCGACCCGTCGGCGGGCGCGGTGACGACGATGGAGCACCACGTCCTGCACGTCCAGGGGGCCGACAAGCACGCGGCCACGACCGAGATCGCCGCCCGTGACGGCCGGGTGATCATGTTCCTCGACACCAAGCACGCCGTGGACCGGCTCACCCAGGACCTGCTCGACAGCGGCGTCCGGGCAGCAGCGCTGCACGGCGGCAAGTCGCAGCCGCAGCGCACCCGCACGCTGGCGCAGTTCAAGTCCGGGCACGTCGGCGTGCTGGTGGCGACCAATGTCGCGGCGCGCGGCATCCACGTCGACCACCTCGACCTCGTCGTCAACGTCGATCCGCCGACCGACCACAAGGACTACCTCCACCGCGGCGGCCGTACCGCCCGCGCCGGCGAGTCGGGCAGCGTCGTCACCCTCGTGACGCCCCGCCAGCGTCGTGACATGGTCCGCCTCATGGCGGACGCCGGTATCCGGCCGCAGACCACCCAGATCCACTCGGGCGGCGAGGCCCTGAGCCGGATCACCGGCGCCCAGGCCCCCACCGGGATCCCGGTCGTCATCACCGCACCGGTGTCCGAACGCCCCAAGCGCGCCGCCTCCTCGCGAGGCCGGCGCCGCCCCGCTCCGGCAGCGCGGCGCACGCCGGCAGGCGGGTCCGGCCTCGGCGCGGCAGCCTGAAAGCTGTCCCGTCATCCCCGGCGGACGCACGACGACAGCTACGGCACCTCGCCGTGCTGTCGGAACGCCCGCATACATCCGGTGTGCGGACGTCCCTCCGCCCTGCGGCGCACCGCATCTGACGCCGGACGCTGATGCGCCAGGGATACGGGACAGCCCCAAGGGACGCACGTGATCAGGAAGCTGACCCACCACCTCAGGAGGCACCCTTTGACGCCGGTTCAGACGCAGCTCCTCGTGACGGGCGCCGACCCCGCACACCGTCCGGTGACCGAGGCCATGGACGCGGCCGGGCCGCAGGTGTGCGACGACATGAGCGTCGAGGTCGCTCTGGCTGTCATGGCCGCCGCCCGCACGGGCCGGCTGGTCGTCTGCGACCAGGACGGCCGACGCACCGGACTGGTCACCCTGGCCGAACTCGCCGCCGTCCGGGACGGTCACGCCTACACGGACCGGGTCCGCCTGCGCGACCTTCTCGTCGACCACCGATCGCTCACCTCACCCGTGACCGGCGGGGCAGGAGCCGGGCAGGCGACGCGCCACCTCCGGCTCGGTTCCCGTCCGGTGGCCGCCGGGCGAGGCGGCGCCCCGGGCGCCCCTGGCCTTTCCCGCTGACCCGCTCACCCGTGGTCGGACCGTTCCGTTCCCCACTTCTCACCGTGAGGTCACATGCGCTGTGTCATCGCCCGCTTCCCGTTCGATCTCACCAGGAGTGGCGTGCTGGACTCGATGAGGGGAGTCAAACCGGAGCCGGGTGCGGGTGAATCCGTGATCATCGGCCGCCGCCACTACCCCGTCAAGCAGGTCGGTCAGGTCATCACGCACCAGGACCGACGCGACTTCAGTGCGGCAGAGGTCCTCCGGGCCATGAGCAAGCTCGGCTTCACCTGCCGGACTTCTCCCACGGCCGCCCCCGAGGTCACCCTCAGTCCGCTCCAGCGGGCTTCCGCGATGCTGGGCACTCCCGACGCGGCCTGAGCCGCAGGGGACAGCGGGATCCCGGACACCCGGGAAGGGCCTGACCGGCATGCCGGTCAGGCCCTTCTGCGTGCGACTACCGCCGGAACCGCTCAGAGGTCCGAATAGCTGAAGTCGCCCACCGTCCAGGCGCTGACGTCCTCGATCGCCACACGGTACATTCCGCCCGTCTCCGGGATCCCCACCGTGCCCTGCAGGATCCGGGCGACATGGAAGTGCAGATGTGTGGGAACCCCGTCCTTCTTCGCGGGTGCCTTGAAGACGGCGGAGAACTCGCCCAGGCGGGCCGAATCCGTGAGGACATCCGACACCCTCTGCCTCCACACGGCTTCAGGGGCCAGCCGACCGGTGATGACAGCGCCACCGGTGACCACGGTCATTGACATCTGGTTGCTCTGCCCGGATTCCACCAAGGTGGCGATGTCAGCGAGCAGCTCGTCAGGCTTCGACATGGAGCAGATTATATTCGCTGGTCGTCCGGCCGCCCCGGCGGTGGCGGTACGGGCTGGACGGGCCGCTTCGAAGTACGTGCGGGAGCCCGGTGGCCGTGCGGTACCGGGCGGGGCCGGCGGGGGTGCCGACTGCGATCCGGGGCCGGCCCGCAGGCCGGGGCGCCCGTGTTCCGCTGTCACGTGCACCTCTCCGCCGGGCGCGTGGAGGGGCCCTGGTGCCGTTGGCACCAGGGCCCCGAAGGAACTGCTACACCATCTGCCGGCCTGTCAGTGACGCGCCGGCCTTCTGTTTCCGCGTGCCCGGCCCGAAGGCTGCCGGGGGTGCGGGGATCGCGGTTGCCTGACCGGAGACCACCTCACTTCGATGTCCTGCGGTACCGGGCTCATGACGTCCGCCCGGGCGATCCTGATGGCGTGGCGCCTGGCTCCTCCGTTTCTTCCCTCTGGGGTCACGCACGTGCCCTGTTGCCCTACTCCCGGTGCGCGCGTCCGCAGCCGACGCCTTCACCGGGGAACTGCTCACCGACTTCGCTGCGGGGTACTTCGCACTGCGTCCGGTACTGCTTCGCGGCGGCCCCTGATCACTGCGGGCCACCCGGTCCGGTCGTCAGCCCCGTCGCCGTCCCGCGACAACCCTGGCTTCGGAACTCCACCACCGAACCGTCCTGCGTACTGCGGCAATCCGTACTGCTGCCCGGCAGTTCGTCTCTGCCGGGCCCTGCTGTCCTTCTGGCTACGTGAGAAACCATAACCACACCGCCCCCGGATGTCTACTCTGCCCACGATAGATTTCTGTGTCTGCGGTGGTGAGGTAATCGACCCCGAACGCCGACGTACGGCGATGCGCGGCGAGGCGCGGGAAGGATGCGCAGGAGGGCGGACACCGGCACGGCGGCGTTCCACCTGCTCCAACGGGCCGGACGTGCCGCGCATCAGTTGCCGCGGCGTGCGGCCCAGACGGTGCGTTCGGTGCGTACGGCAAGGTCGGTGCGGCGCAGGATGCTGTGAGGGCTGTCGGTGTCGAGGAGTTGGTCGAGGGCGGTGAGGTCCTCGTGCGGCAGCGCGGGCGCGGCGGTGTCCCGGATGCCTCGCAGGACGCTCAGGGCGTAGCGGCCGATCGCATCGGTGCGGGAGCCCTCGATGTCCACGGTGATGGTCCGTTCCCCTTCCACGGTGAAGCCGGCGGCAGTGAGCATCGGCCCCCAGTCGGCGCCGCGGTGCGGGACGTGCTCGGTGTGGAAGCGGTCGGTCGCCGCGTGGCAGCGGTCCTCCAGGCCGGGCCGGCCCTCCGGTGCGCTCCCGGGCAGGAAGCGCGGGAAGCCGGCCAGTTCCACGACGGCGAACAGGCCGCCGGGTGCGAGCACGTCATGGACGTGGCGCAGGGCGCGGCCGGGGTCGGCCATGTGGTGCATGGAGGCGGACGCCCATACGAGGCCGGGCCTGCCCAGTGCGGGCCAGTCGGCGGCGTCGAGGTCGGCCTGTACGGTGCGCACGCGCTCCCGCACCCCCTTCGAGCGCGCCTTCTCCCTCAGGCGGTGCAGGTACTCGGCCGAGGTGTCCACCGCGGTGACATGTGCGTCCGGGAAGCGGTCGAGGAGGGCGAAGGTGCCGGTGCCGGTCCCGCAGCCGAGGTCCACGATCTCGTGGGGGGCCGGCTCGACGGGCAGCCACGCGGTGATCGCGGCGGTGTGCTCGGCGAGGACTTCCGCGTCCAGGTCGAGGATCTCCGCCTGTGTGCCGGAGTCGGCGGAGGGCTGGTGAGCGTGGTGTGCCCCGTGGTGGGGGGTGTGCTGATGCGTGTGGGCCATGCGTTCACGGTAGGACGAGGTTGCCGCACAAGCATGATCAGTTGCCGGATACGCAAGAAAACGGTGGTGGGCGGTGCCGTACGCGCACGCGCCCGAGCGGCGACGCCGCGAGGGGAGACGTCACGTACGGGGGACCCCTGGCCCGGAGTTCCCGGTGGCGTCTGCGTCGGCGCCGTCGCGCTGGTGGCCGCGGCGGGCGTCACGGTCGAAGATGCCGAGGATCTCGCAGGGGCCGCCCTCCGCTCCGATGGCGTGCGGCAGCATGGTGGGGAACTCCGCGGCATGGTCGGTCTCGACGCGGAAGCGGCGGTGTCCCAGCATGAGGAGCGCGGTACCGGACAGGACGACGAGCCATTCCCGGCCCGGATGGGCGCGCATGCGCGAGGGGCTGTCGGGAGGGGGTTCGGTGATGCGCCGGCGCACGACCGTCATGCCGGGGTCTGCCTTGACGTGCCAGCGCATCGATCCGTGGGCGCTGTCGATCTGCGGACTCGTGACCACGTCGTCCGGCGCGGTCTCCACGAGCTGGTCCAGGGACGTGTCCAGGGCGCGGGCCAGGGTGACCAGCTGGTCCAGCGCGAGGCGGCGCTGACCGTTCTCGATGCGGCTCAGGGTGGACTGGCTCACGTGGGCGCGGGCGGCCAGTTCTTCCAGGGACCAGCCCTGCGCCACACGCAGGGCCCGGATCCGTTTGCGCACCAGGCTGTCCAGCTCGGCATCGGGGGGCGTCATGGGCGTCAGCGTATGCCCGTGCGGCAGGACAGGAGCGGGGCGGCTGCGGTGTCCGCGGCAGGCGCGAACGGTCGCGGACCCACGTCGGCAGCCGGACGCTCAGGGGACGTTCACCCAGTCCAGTGTGCGTTCCACGGCCCTTCTCCAGCCGGCGTACCCGTCCGCGCGCTGTTCGTCGGACCACTGGGGCGACCACCGCCGGGATTCGTGCCAGTGGGTGCGCAGTTCGTCGGTGTTCGCCCAGAAGCCCGTCGCCAGTCCCGCCGCGTAGGCGGCGCCGAGCGCGGTCGTCTCCGCGACGACGGGGCGGCTGACGGGGACGCCCAGGACGTCGGCCTGGATCTGCATGCAGAGGTCGTTGGCGGTGACACCGCCGTCGACCTTGAGGACGTCGAGGTGGACGCCGGAGTCCTGCTCCATGGCCTCGACGACATCGCGGCTCTGGTAGCAGATGGCCTCCAGGGTGGCTCGTGCCAGGTGCGCGTTGTCGTTGTACCTCGCCAGGCCGACGATCGCGCCTCGGGCGTCGGACCGCCAGTAGGGTGCGAACAGGCCCGAGAAGGCGGGGACGAAGTACATCCCGCCGTTGTCGTCGACCGTACGGGCGAGGTCCTCGCTCTCGGCCGCGGTCTTGATGATCTTCATCTGGTCGCGCAGCCACTGCACCGCGGAGCCGGTCACCGCGATGGATCCCTCCAGCGCGTAGACCGGAGGGCTGTCACCGAACCGGTACGCCACGGTGGTGAGCAGACCGTGCTGGGAGCGGACCAGCTCCGTGCCGGTGTTGAGGAGCAGGAAGTTGCCCGTGCCGTAGGTGTTCTTGGCCTCGCCGGGTGAGAAGCAGACCTGCCCGACCGTGGCCGCCTGCTGGTCGCCCAGGACCCCGCCGATGGGGACGGCGGCCCGCAACGGCCGGGAGGTGCGTGTCGTGCCGAAGGCCTCCGGGTGCGACGAGGGGTGGATGGCGGGCAGCATCGCCCGGGGGATGCCGAAGAAGCCGAGGAGCTCGTCGTCCCAGTCGAGGGTCTCCAGGTCCATCAGCATGGTGCGGCTCGCGTTGGTCACGTCGGTGGCGTGGATGCCGCCGTCAGGACCGCCGGTCAGGTTCCACAGGACCCAGGCGTCCGTGTTGCCGAAGAGGGCGTGGCCCTTCTCCGCCGCCGCCCGCACGCCGTCCACGTTCTCCAGGATCCACTGGACCTTCCCGGCGGAGAAGTAGGTGGCCGGCGGCAGTCCGGCCTTGCGGCGGATCACCTCGCCCCGGCCCGTGCGTTCGAGGTTCGCCGCGATCGTGTCGGTCCGGGTGTCCTGCCAGACGATCGCGTTGTAGTAGGGCCGCCCGTTGCGCGGGTCCCAGACGACCGTGGTCTCACGCTGGTTGGTGATGCCGATCGCCGCGAGGTCCTGGGGGGACAGGCCGCCGTAACGCAGGGCGTTCTGCATCACCGAGTTGGTGCGCTCCCAGATCTCCACCGGATCGTGCTCCACCCAGCCGGAACGGGGGAGGATCTGTGCGTGCTCCAACTGGTGCTTGGCGACCTCGTTGCCGCCGTGGTCGAAGATCATGAATCGGGTGCTGGTGGTTCCCTGATCCACCGCGCCGATGAAGTCCGCCATGGTGTGCCACCTCTCCGGCCGGTGTTATCGGTGCTCGCTCGCCGGGACCCGTCCCGGCGGTTCGGGCTCCGCGGTCGGCAGGAACCGGCCGACGAGGCCCTTGTACAGGCCCGCGCCGAGCAGGCCGCCGATCAGCGGGCCCAGGATGGGCACCCAGAAGTAGAGATTTCCGTACTGGTCCCGCCACGCTCCGCCGTAGCCGGTGATGAAGCTCGCCAGCCGGGGGCCGAAGTCGCGGGCCGGGTTGATCGCGTAACCCGCGTTGGTCCCGAACGCCATTCCGATCGCGACCACGACCAGGCCGATGACGAACGGAGCCAGGTTCGCACCGGGCGGGGTGTTCAGCATGTCGGTGATGGCCATGATCAGCAGCAGCAGGATGGCGGTACCGATGACCTGGTCGCGGAAGGCACCCCATTCGTGCACCGGCAGGGCGGGGTTGCCGTTGGCCGGGAGCGTGGAGAACACGGTCTGTGTCTTGACGGTGTGTCCGGGGTCGGCCTTCGCCAGTGCCTCGCTGTAGTTCCAGCGCACCAGAAGGGCCGCCACGAACGCCCCGGCCGTCTGCGCGAGCGCGTACGGAGCCACCTTGCTCCAGGGGAACCCCTTGAACGCGGCGAGTGAGAGCGTCACCGCGGGATTGAGATGGGCGCCGCTCAGCCGCGCCGCCACGTACACGCCCAGAGTGACACCCAGGCCCCAGGCCCAGGCGATGCTGTCGTGGTCCCCGAGGCCGCCGGGCGGATCGGTCAGTGCACCGCCCGCCGCCACCTGGGCCACCACACCGCACCCGAAGAGGATGAGGATCATCGTGCCCGCGAACTCGGCCGACAGCTCGCCCAGCAGGCCGGATCCCGTACGTCGTTCAGCCATGGAAGCTCGCCCTCCGCCGGCCGGACCGGCCGTCGACCGCCCAGCAGTACGAGCAGGCTAAGGCGCCGGGAGAAAGTGCGCATATCGGGGCGCGAGTGCCGAGGGCGGTGCGCGTGCCGAGGGGGCGGGCCGCGCACCACGCGGTGCGGACGGACCGGCGGGAAGCGAGGTGACCGGCGTGTGCGGGGCCCGGGCCACCACCTCGTGCGCTTTGATCTGTGAGGGAGAGCGGCGTCGCGTCGCGGTGCGCCGGCCACGCAACAGTTCGTCAACGGAGCGCTCGCCCATGACCGATGAAGAGTCCCGCACGCCCCACTGGCTTTTCGGCGATCAGCTCGGCCCCCATTTCACCGATCCGGCGCGAGGCGGTCCACGCCGGGACGCGCCCCTGCTGATGATCGAGTCCCGCGGTGTGTTCCGGCGCCGGCGATTCCACCGCGCCAAGGCCCATCTGATCCTTTCGGCGATGCGCCATCGAGCCGCCGAGCTCGGTGACCGCGTGCGGTACGTCAAGGCGGACACCTATGGCCAGGGCTTGCGCGAGGCGGTGGGGGACGGTCCGGTGACCGTGCACCACCCCACGTCCCGGGCGGCACTCGCATTCGTGCGCGCCCAGCCCTCCGTACGCGTTCTGCCGGCGCGCGGCTTCCTCGTGACGCATGACGAGTTCAGGGCCTGGGCGGACGGCCGTGGCACGAGACACCTGCGCCAGGAGGACTTCTACCGGTGGGTCCGCCGGACGCACGACCTTCTGATGGAGGGCGATCACCCGGCTGGGGGGCGATGGAACCTCGACCACGACAACCGGCGGCCACCGCCACGCGGTGCCACCGGCCTGGGCGTCCCGGCCCCTTACCGGCCCAGGGAGAGCGACATCGACGCCGAGGTGCGGTCGGACCTCGACCGCTGGGCACGTGACGGGGACGTCCAGTTCGTCGGTCAGGACGCACCGCGCGGGTTCCCCGCCACGCGCCGCGAGGCGCTCGCGGCGCTCCACCGCTTCGCCGGGCACCGGCTCGCCACGTTCGGGGCGTACGAGGACGCGGTACTCGCCGGCGACGCGACCATGAGCCACAGTCTGCTCTCCTCCTCGCTCAACCTCGGCCTGCTGGACCCGGCGGAATGCGTCGAACAGGCGGAGGCGCGATGGCGTGCCGGCGACGTGCCGCTCAACAGCGCCGAGGGATTCGTCCGGCAGATCGCCGGATGGCGTGAGTTCGTCTGGCACGTCTACTGGTACTTCGGCCAGCGATACCGGACGAGCAACGCCCTGGGGCATCACGTGCCACTGCCCGACTGGTTCACGGAGCTGTCCCCGGACGGGACCGGGGCGAACTGCCTCTCGCACGCCCTGGAGCAGGTCCGGGCGACGGGCTGGACCCATCACATCCCGCGCCTGATGATCCTCGGCAGTTTCGCCCTGCAGCGGGGATGGGACCCCGGCGCGGTCACCGACTGGTTCCACCGCAGCTTCGTCGACGGCTACGACTGGGTCATGGTCCCCAACGTGGTGGGCATGTCGCAGTACGCGGACGGGGGCCGCATGACCACCAAGCCCTACACGTCCGGCGGCGCGTACATCGACCGCATGAGCGACCTGTGCGGCCCCTGCCGCTACAAGCCGTCCGTACGGGTCGGGGAGGACGCGTGCCCCTTCACCGCCGGGTACTGGCACTTGCTGCACCGCCACCGCGGCCGTTTCGAGCACAACGCGCGGATGACTCAGGCCGTCCGGGGGCTCGACCGGCTCAAGGATCTCGACGCACTGCTGGAACAGGAGCGCGACCGCCGGGACTGAGACCTTCGGCGCGACGCAGGCGTCCTGCGGGTGTCCCGCCGGGCCGGTCGCGGCAGGGCCGCCGGACCTACTTGGTCCGGATGTCGCCGACCGGTTCGTCGCAGGCCGCCAGATCCTCGCGTGCGGTCCGCCAGGTGTGGTCGCCGGGGTGGAGCCGGGTGCGGAGGTAGGCCGAGGTGAGCCGCCCGACGGCGGCGACGCGCGCGGGGCTCTCGTCCGTGGTCTCGGCGGCGTCGTAGCCGGATATCCCACCGAGTGAGTGCCCCGCGCCGAACAGAGTGAGCAGGGCCTTGGGGCCCGGAGCGAGGGTGTAGGGGTCGGCGTGCCAGGACGGTCCCACGTCCGTGAAGTGACGGGGGTCGTCCTCGTCGCCGGCGACCACCAGGGCGGGCGTGGTCATCGTCGAGAAGTCGACGGTCCGCAGGACCGGCAGCCGTTCGGCCATCGGCCCGTCGAGGACGTCGCCCCTGCCGGGTGCGGCGAGCAGGACGCCGGCACTGATCCTGGGCTCGAGGAGGTTCACCACC
The DNA here is from genome assembly GCF_044385685.1 of Streptomyces sp. ALB3. NCBI lineage: Bacteria > Bacillati > Actinomycetota > Actinomycetes > Kitasatosporales > Streptomycetaceae > Streptomyces > Streptomyces sp. ALB3. The sequence continues at coordinate 188,447 of NZ_JBISCE010000008.1, forward strand.
TTCCCGTTGCCGGGATCGGTGAGCCTCGCGCCGAGCAGGAGGCCGGCGGTGAAGCCGCCGAACGAGTGTCCGGCGACGGCGATGCTGCTGTGATCGATCCGCCCGGCGAGTTGCGGCACCGCTGCTTCGATCACGTCGAGCCGGTCGAGGACGTGTGTCATGTCCTCAGCGCGTGACCGCCAGAAGAAGGGCGCGCCGGGGGCGTCGGCGACCAGATGGCTGAGGGTCCTGGAGCTGAGGTGGGTGGGCTGCACGACGACGAATCCGTGGGCGGCCCAGAAGTCGGCGAGGGGTGCGTAGCCGTGGGAGGAGGAGAGGTTGTTCGAGGGGCCCTGCCCGTGGGACAGGAGGATGACGGGAAGGCCGGTTCCGGTCACCGGCGCGGAGACGCGTACCTGCAGGACCACGGGCCGTCCGGGTACGGACAGCTCCACCGGGCCCAGGGACAGGACCGGGACGGGCGGGCCGGAGATACCGGCGGTGGATGTGCTCATGATGCGTCGACTCCCTTGCGGTGGGCCCTGCCCGGCGTTCCGGTGCAACCGGTGGAGGGCACGGCGAGCAGGCGGTCGCCACCTCGGCCGACCCGAAGTGGAACGCTGCTCCGGATCACTATCCGGAACAGTGCTCCGTATTGTCAAGCGGTCAAGAACCGTCGCGTGCCCGGGGTGGCGTTGTTGTGCGGCACCGGGGAGGACCGACAGACTGCGGTCGGGAACCGTCCGTGGGCGAGGGGGATCTGTGGGGGAGCGGGCCGGGGCGCCGCCAGGCCGGCGTCATTACCGACGCGGGCGGAGGGATGCCTCGTGAGTCCGGTCCTGGACACCGCGTTCATCGCGCCGCGGGACCGGGAGGAAGTGGTCCGGAACGCGGTGTGGGAGTCCGTGGTGGCCGTCGACATCGATCACGGCCCTCCCGCCGAGGACCTCTCCGTGCGCATAGGACTGGGTGCTGTGGGGCCCCTCAGGATCTGCTCGGCGCGGGCGACCGCCGTCACCATCCGCCGGACGGACCGGCTGGCCCGGCAGGACGAGGAGCCGGCCGTCTTCCTCGGCCTCCAGGTGACGGGCACCAGCCTGGTCGCGCAGAACGGTCGCGAATGTGTGCTGCGGCCGGGGGAGTTCGCCCTCTACGAATCGATCGCTCCGTACACACTTCTCTTCGACGAGGGAGTCGACCACCACTTCCTGCGGTTCCCCCGCGCGGCACTCGCGCTCCCGGACCGGTTGTTACGGGACACCGGCGCAGTCGCCCTGGGGCCGGACAACCCCGTCGCGCGCCTCGCGTTCACCTACTTCTCCCAGCTGGCCGCCAGTGGCGAGTTGCACCAGGGCCCGCACGCCGAAGCCGTCGTGGAACCCAGTGTCGACCTCCTCCGTGCCGTCCTGACATCCCAGCGAGGTGACTCCGCCCTGGCCAGGGCGCCGTTGGAGGCGACACTCGGCCTGCGGGTCACTCAGTACGTCAGGGAGCATCTGGCTGATCCCGATCTGTCGGCGGCACGGATAGCCTCCGCGCACGGCATCTCCGTACGTCACCTCTACGCCGTGCTGTCACGGTCGGGGATCAGCCTCGGGGACTGGATCCGCACGCGCCGGCTGGCCGAGTGCAGGCGAGAGCTGGCGGGTCCGTACGGCCGGCTGCGGACGATCGCGGCGACCGGACGGAGATGGGGCTTCGTGAACGCCGCCCACTTCAGCAAGGTCTTCAGGCAGACGTACGGCATCTCGCCCCGGGAGTGGCGCGACCGGAATCATCCCCGCCCCTCCGCGTGAGATCGCCGCGTGGCCACGTGTCCGCGCCCGGCCCCGGGCGCGGCCCGGGCGGGATCGGGACCGCGCGGGATCGGGACCGCGCGGACCGGTGGGGCCGGTCGGCCCCTTGAGGCCACGGGCGGTCAGGTGCTCGCCGGATACGGATGCTGAACCGGCCCGGAGGCCCCCGAAAACGCCTGTCGCCGGGACGTCGAGTGGCGGAGACTCGTCCCATGGCTGACATGGGGGCGTTCAGGGAAGCGGTCACCGCGTGGGCGGCGGGTGGCCCCGGTGACCCGGCGTGCGGTATCGCCGCGCGGCTGTCCGTCCGGGCGGCCGTCCTGCTCGAAGGGCCGAGTGACGTCGCGGCGGTCGGCGCCCTGGCTGCGCGCCGGGGCCGGGATCTGGCGGCCGAAGGGATCTGCGTCCTGTCGATGGGCGGTGCGATGAGCGTCGGACGCTACGCGCACATCCTCGGGCCCCCCGGCCTCGGCCTCCGTCTGGCGGGGCTGTGCGACGAGGCCGAGCACCCCTTCTACGTCCGGGGTCTGGAGCGGGCCGGTGCACCGCAACGGGGCTTCTTCGTCTGTGCGGCGGATCTGGAGGACGAACTCATCCGTGCCCTGGGCGCCGCCCGGGTGGAGGAGCTCGTCCGCGCGGAAGGCGACCTGCGCGCCCTGCGGACGTTCCTGAACCAGCCAGCGCAGCGGGGGCGCACGTCCCAGCAGCAGTTGCGGCGCTTCTTCGGCACCAAGAAGGGGCGCAAGATCCACTACGGCCGGGTCCTCGTCGAGGCCCTCGGCCCCGGCCAGGTGCCCGCCCCGCTCGACGGGCTGCTCGCGGCCCTCTGACCGGCGGGCGCCCCCGCATGTGTCAGAACGCGCGTGCCCGGCACCGGCTTCGACGGCTCACTCGAAGAACTTCAGGCTCCACCCCGTATCGGCGCCGGAGCCCGGGACGTTCGCGCGCCTGTAGGTGGTGCCGCCCCACCAGCTGAACGTCCCCGTGTACCAGTACCGGTTCTCCCAGGAGTACGGCGTCCCCTTCGCGACCGCGTGGAACATGAGGGGGAACCGCGGACCGGCAGGCGGGCTGGTCGCGATGTCACCGTCGAGAAGGACGAAACTGTGGTGGCCCGGACCGTCGACGTGCAGGGTGGGATCCCAGCCGGTCATCATCGTGGCTCGGTCGGAGCCGAACAGGCAGCCGTTCGACTTGTACCAGTCCCATACGTACGTGGGGTCGCCGCCGGCCCGGAGCCGCAGGTCCGCCAGGCAGTACCGGTCGCTCCAGCTGCCGTTGGCCGAGTAGACGATGTGCAGCTGCCCGTTCGGATCCTTGACCGCCTCGGGTGCCTCGTTGATGAACGGGTTGCCGACCACCCGCTCCCAGCTCTCCCTCGGCTGTGAGATGACGTACCGCGCGCCCGTCGGTGTGGTCGGGGTGCTCATCCGGGTGATGTAGAGGTTCTGCTCGACGTTCGTGTCCCCGGCCCAGCCGGACCAGACGAACCAGCGCTGTCCGCCGAAGGTGAACAGCGTGCCGTCGATGGCCCACTTGTCGTCGGCCAGCGCGAGTCCGGTCTCGGTGGTGTAACCGCTGTCGGGTACGGCCGAGCTGATGACGTACATCCGGTGGGCGGGCCCTCGTCCGGCCGAGAAGTAGATGTAGTAGCGGCCGCCGTCCCTGACGATCTCCGGGGCCCAGACCTCGCCGAGGCCCCGGGCGTCCGACCAGACCTGGCGGGCGGGCGCCGAGGCCAGGGCCGCCGTCGACGGAGCCTGCCGGACGGCGATGCCGCCCCCGGTCGACTGCGCCGAGATGTAGGTGCCGCCGACGCGGAGCACGCTGGGATCCGCGGCCCGGAGCCCGGTCCGCTCCGCCCGTGCGGTCCCGGCGGAGGAGAGCGTCATCGCCGCGGCGATGACGACGGACAGGGCGAAGGCGGCGATACCGGAAAGGTGACGAGAGAGCTTCATGTCCCGCTCCATGGTCGGCCCCCGCGCCGGCCCGGCACCGCGAGTGCGGCCGGCGCGCGGGCAGGGGCTGGTGGGTCACGCCGACGGCGGCTGCGGAGACGGCTCCACCGTCCCTCCCGCCTCCCCGCCGACGTGTACATCGATGCAAAGAGCGCTCTCACAGCATCGTAAGTCGTCCTGCTCATGTCAATACTGCGGAACCCGCCGGGGTTGCCGTCTCCCCGGACCCCGCAGGAGTGCGCATGATGGAGCCCACTCGGATCGCCGACACCTCCGGAGGACGACGTATGGCCGGGAACCCAGCGCCCGCCGACGACCTGCCGCTGTCCGGCATCACGGTCGTGAGTGTCGAACAGGCGGTGGCCGCCCCTCTCGCCACCCGTCAGCTCGCCGATCTCGGAGCGCGGGTGATCAAGGTGGAGCGCCCGGGTGACGGTGACTTCGCCCGCCGTTACGACACCACCGTGCACGGCCAGTCCAGCTACTTCGTGTGGCTGAACCGCTCCAAGGAATCGCTGACCCTGGACCTGAAGTCGGAGGAGGGGCGGGGGATCCTGGAGGAACTCCTGGCGCGGGCGGACGTGTTCGTGCAGAACCTGGCTCCCGGCGCGGCCGCGCGGATGGGCCTGGGCGCGGACGACCTGGCGAAGCGGTTCCCGTCACTGATCCCGTGTGCGGTCACCGGCTACGGATCGAGCGGGCCCTGGGCGGACCGCAAGGCCTACGACCTGCTGGTGCAGTGCCAGACCGGCCTCGTGTCGCTGACCGGCAGCGCCCAGGAGGCCGCCCGGGTCGGGGTGTCGGTCGCGGACATCGCCGCAGGCATGTACGCGTACAGCGGCATCCTCACCGCCCTGTTCACCCGGGCGACCCGGGGCTCCGTACGCGCCGTCGAGGTCTCGCTCTTCGAAGCGCTGGCCGAATGGATGAGCCAGCCCGCCTACTACACGGCGTACAGCGGCGCGCAGCCGCCCCGGGTCGGCACCCGGCACGCCACCATCGCCCCCTACGGCACCTACACCGCGGCGGACGGCAGGGACGTCCTGCTCTCGGTGCAGAACGAGCGCGAGTGGGCCGCCCTCTGCGAGCGTTTCCTCGGCTCCCCGGACCTCGTCGGTGACCCGCGCTTCGCCACCGGTTCCGCCCGGGTGCGCCACCGCGAGGAGGTCGACGCGCTCCTGGCCGAGCGGATCGCCGCGTCGGACAGCGGCGAGGTGATGAGGCTGCTCGACAGCATCGGCATCGCCAACGCACCGGTCAACGACGTCCAGCAGTTCCTGGAGCACCCCGTACTGGCCGGACGCGACCGCTGGCGCGACGTGCTCCTGCCCGGCGGGGAGACGATGACGGCCCTGCTGCCGCCCGTCGACCTGGCCGGCGCCGTCCCGCGCATGGGCGCCGTCCCCTCCGTCGGCGAACACACCGAAGCCATCCTGGCCGAGCTGGGCCACACCCCTGCCCGGATCGACGCGTTGCGCGCCCGCGGCGCCGTCTGAGGGCCAGGCACGCGAGCGGGACGGCAGGGGCATCGAGCCCGTCGCGCGGGTCCCCGGCCGCGCCGGCACCTGCCCGGAGGCCCCCGTCGGGCGGACGAAGGGACCGGCACCCGGGATCTCCGGCTCCCGGCAGTCGGGCCGGTCCCGCGGAAAGCACGGCGGAGTCCTGTTCCGCAAGTGTCATGAACCTTGTCAGTTCGGCGGCGTGCGCTCTATTGTCGCGGACAGAAAGCGCTTTCCCCTTCTGGTTCAGTCCGGTGGAGGCGTCCGTCGCGAAGGCCATCGCGACCGGGCGCGCATGAGCCGCCGCCGGGCCGCTCCAGGGCTTCATCAAGGACGTCGACGACAGCGGGACGAAGGTGCGCGACACCGGTCCGCCGCTGTGGCCGACAACCTCGCACGTCCGGGCCGGGCAGGTACCGCCGGCTCGATCGCATCGAGAAGTACACGCACAACCGGCCCACGAGGGCCGCCCGGTGACAGGCCGGCGGCCTCGGTGGCTTCGCCGTTGCGACCGCGGCATGGAGCAGCAACACAGCTTGTGAAGATGAATGGGGACACGAAGATGAGACGACCAGGCGCACTGCGACTCAACGCCGCGCTGGCCACGTTGGCCGTGGCTGCCGCGACCGGTGTGGTGCTGACGATGCCCGAGGCGTCGGCCGCGGTCACCGGCAGTGCCACCGGCTACGCGACCCAGAACGGCGGGACCACCGGCGGTGCCGGCGGGACGACGGTGCGGGCCACCACGGGTACCGCGATCCACGCGGCCCTGTGCGGCCGGGCCAGCAGCAGTACCCCGATCACCATCGAGGTCGAGGGCACGATCAACCACGGCAACACCGCGAAGGTGTCGGGCGAGAGCTGCAACACGGCCGCCGGTGTGATCGAGCTCAAGCAGATCAGCAACGTGACGCTCGTCGGCGTCGGCAGCGGGGCGGTCTTCGACCAGCTGGGCATCCACATCCGCCAGTCCAGCAACATCATCATCCAGAACGTGACCGTCAAGAACGTCAAGAAGTCCGGCTCGCCCACCTCCAACGGCGGTGACGCGATCAGCATGGAGAGCGACGTCCGCAACGTCTGGGTCGACCACACCACGCTCGAGGCGTCGGGCGGTGAGTCGGAGGGGTACGACGGCCTCTTCGACATGAAGGACAACACCCAGTACGTCACGCTGTCCTACAGCACCCTGCGCAACTCCGGCCGCGGTGGCCTCATCGGATCCAGCGAGTCCGACGTCTCGAACGGTTACGTCACCTTCCACCACAACCTGTACGAGAACCTCGACTCGCGCGCACCCCTGCTGCGGGGCGGCATCGCGCACATCTACAACAACCACTACGTGAAGCTCAACGAGTCGGGCATCAACTCCCGGGCCGGCGCGCGCGCCAAGGTGGACAACAACTACTTCGAGGACTCCAAGGACGTCCTGGGCACGTTCTACACCGACGCGGCCGGATACTGGCAGGTCAGCGGCAACACCTTCGACAACGTGACCTGGTCGGCGCCGGGCACCGACAACAAGCCCGCCGGGCCGAACCCGACGTCCAACACCACCGTCAGCATCCCCTACTCCTACAAGCTCGACGGTGCGAGCTGCGTGCCGGGGATCGTGGCCGGGACCGCGGGCGCCAACAAGGGGCTGAAGGTGTCGGACGGCAACTGCTCGCCGCAGACGCCGGACCCCACGCCCGACCCCACCGACCCGACGCCGGACCCGACGGACCCGACGCCGGACCCGACGGACCCCACGCCGCCCACCGGGACCAACCTCAGCATCGGCGCGGGCGCCGACGGCTCGAGCAAGGCCAGCGGTTCCAGCTACGGCAACGTGCGCGACGGTGACATGAGCACCTACTGGTCGCCGGCGGGTTCGACCGGTTCGGTCTCGGTCAAGTGGGGAACCGCCACCTCCGTCTCCAAGGTCAACATCCGCGAGGCGTCGGGCTCCGCCGGCAGCATCAGGACCTGGAGGGTCCTCAACGGCGACACCGGTGCCGTCCTCGCCTCCGGCAGCGGGGCCGGTGTCATCACGGTTCCCCGGACCTCGCTGAAGAAGATCACCTTCGAGATCACCGGCTCCACCGGGGCGCCGAAGGTCGCCGAGTTCGAGACGTACGCAGGCTAGTGGCACGGTCCCGGCGTCCGCCCGGGATCCTGGTGGGCCCCGGGGCACTCAGGGCCGCCGGACACGCGTGAGGCGGCACGCCGGGACCCCGGCGTGCCGCTGACCGCCCGGGAGCGGGGGCCGTCGTACGCGACGGCCCCCGCTCCCGTGTGCCGGGAACCGGGCGGGGCGGGCCGTGGCGGAAGCCTGCGAACGCCTGCCCGGCGGGGCGGGCGGGGGACGGGGCCCCCTCGCACGGTGCCCGCCGCTCACGGGCGCCGCGCGCGTCCCCCGTCCCCCTTGCCGGCCTGGCCGGTGCTGCGATCATGAGTGCCAGTCCCCGGTCCGGCGCGGTGTGCGTCCGAGCCGGGTCGGCCGCCTGCCGCCCGGGTCAAGGAACGCGACGGCCGACCCGTACCGTCCCGGCTGCCCGTACTTCCCCTCATGGAGTCCCCTTGAGCACCGACACCGGCCACACCCTCGACGTCCAGGCCGTCCGTGCCTGCTTCCCGGCGCTGAAGGCGGGTACCGCCCGATTCGACGCGCCGGGCGGCACCCAGACGCCCCAGCAGGTCATCGACGCGATCACCCGGGCCCTCACCCGCCCGCTGGCCAACCGAGGGGCGCTCACGGAGGGCGGCCGGAACGCCGAGGCACTCGTGACCGGCGCGCGCCGGGCCCTGGCCGACCTGCTCGGGTCGGAGGCCGGGACGGTCGTGTTCGGACGCAGCGCCACGCAGCTCGTCTACGACCTTGCGCGCACCCTGGCCAAGGACTGGGGCCCGGGGGACGAGGTGGTGGTGTGCCGACTGGACCACGACTCGAACATACGGCCCTGGGTCCAGGCCGCCGAAGCGGTGGGGGCCACGGTCCGGTGGGCCGACTTCGACCCCGCGACGGGTGAGCTCGACGCCGGTCACATCGCGGCCGTGCTGTCCGGCCGCACCCGGCTCGTCGCGGTCACCGCCGCCTCCAACCTCATCGGTACCCGCCCCGACATCCCGGCCCTCGCCGCCCTGGTGCACGGCGCGGGGTCGCTCCTCCACGTGGACGCGGTGCACTACGCCTCGCACGTCACGGTCGACCTGGCCGCCCTCGGCGCGGACACCCTCGTCTGCTCGCCGTACAAATTCCTCGGACCGCATCTCGGTGTGCTCACCGGCCGGCGGGAACTGCTCCACAGCCTGCGGCCGGACAAGCTGCTGCCCTCGAGCGACGCCGTCCCCGAGCGCTTCGAGCTGGGCACGCTGCCCTACGAACTGCTGGCGGGCGCGACTGCGGCGGTGGACTTCCTCGCCGGGCTCGTCCCCGGCGAGGGCAGCCGGCGCGAGCGCCTGGTCCGCGCGTTCGCGGCGCTCGCCTCGCACGAGGACCGGCTGCGCGGCCGTATCGAGGAGGGCCTGGCGACGCTGGACGGTGTCACCGTGCACTCCCGCGCGGCGCGACGCACCCCCACCACCCTGTTCACGGTGGCGGGCAGGGACCCCGGGGACGTGTCACGGCATCTGGCCGGACGCGGAGTGGACGCACCGGCCGGATCCTTCTACGCGTGGGAGGCCTCCCACCGGCTCGGACTGGGCGAGGAGGGCGGCGTACGGGTGGGGCTCGCACCGTACACCTGCGACGAGGACGTCGACCGGCTCCTGAACGCGCTCGACGTGCCCCGTCGGTGACGCGGCGGCAGCCGCCGGGGAAGACGCCGCACCGCTCGGGGGCGCGACCCGCCCCCTCGCCCCGGGAGGTGCGGCGATCAGCGCCAGTCGGGCGCACCGGAGGCGGGGGAGAGGGCGCTCTCGATCCTCGTCCTGATCTCCCGCATGACGGTCACGACCCGGGCCTCGTGCGCGTCGCTGAGCCGCGCCACCGGCACCGAGCAACTGATGGCGTCGACGGCCGGGGTGTCGTACCGCAGGGCGAACCCGAAGCCCGCGAGGCCTGTCACGGTCTCCTCGCGGTCGATGGAGTATCCGCGCTCGCGCACACCGGCGAGGTCGGCCAGCAGGGTGGTGCGATCGGTGTGGGTGTTCTCCGTCCAGGGCGTCAGGGGCCCCGGGGCGAGCGGTAGTCCGTCATCCGGGCGCTCGGCGAGCAGCGCCTTGCCGAGCGCTCCCGCATGGGCCGGGACGCGACGGCCCACCCGGCTGATGGTGCGCAGGTACTCATGCGATTCGCGGGTCGCGAGATAGACGACGCTGGGGCCGTCGAGCCGGGCGAGATGGACGGTCTCGCCGAGTGCGTCCGAGGCCTCGTCGAGATAGGGGCGGGCGGCACGCACGTGCGGATCGGTGTCCAGGTAGCTCGTCCCGGTGTGGAGGGCGCGGATGCCGATGCCGTAGAGGGACCCGGTCGTGTCGGTGCGCACCCAGCCGCAGTCGATGAGGGTCCGCAGCAACTGGTACATGCTGCTGCGCGGGACGCCCAGTTCCTCCGCGAGTTCGTCCAGGCGGGCCGGCCGGTCGCCACGGGCGGCGAGGAGTTCGAGCAGCGCGACGGTTCGGGACGCCGACTTCACCCCACGGACTCCGCTGTTCCCCCGCATCCGCTCATCCTAGATCGGCGTCGTCCCACCCATTGACCCCGCTGCGTTCACACGCCTAACCTCTGTTCTCATACATGTACGCCATCTGCGTATGAGGATGAGTGGGTGGAGCGGTTCAACGCGGTCACGGAAGCGCCTCCCGCGCGTCGGCGGCTGAGGCGATGGCGACGACCCTCCTGGTCATCGGCGCGGGCGGCGCCTTCGGACACGTCCTCGTCGAAGGCGGGACATCCGGCTGCACCAAGGAGGCCACCGAGCACTGGGCGGTCTCGCCGATCATCCTGGCCCGGCTCGTCGCCGCCGTCCTCCGGACCGCGCCCGGTTCGGCGAACGTCGCCGTGGTCACCGCCTCCGGCGTGGTGCCGCCACTCCTGGCGGGCGGCGGCGTCCACCCCGAGATGATGGTGCTCGCCGTCCCCCATCGCCCTCTCCCACGGCGAAGACCCCGGATCACGGCTGTTCACGGAGTACTTCGACCCCTCGGTCACCCAGGCCGTCAAGGTCCCGTGCCGGCTGCACGGCGGTGCTCGCGGTGCTCGGCCTCGGCGGGGTCCTCGCGACCGGGCGGGCCCTCGCCGCCCTCGGCCTTTGACCCCCGCCCCCGGCCCCCTCCCGCTCCCGAGGAAGACGACCAGATGAACCAGCCCACCATCACCCACTTCGCCGTCTACCCCGTCGCCGGCCGCGACTGCATGGAGCTGAACCTCTCCGGTGCCCACGGCCCCTTCTTCACCCGCAACGTCGTCGTCCTCAAGGACTCCGAGGGCCGTACGGGGCTGGGGGAGGTGCCCGGCGGAGAGAAGATCACCCGCACTCTGCGGGACTCGGAACCGCTGGTCGTGGGCGCGAAGCTGGGCGACTACCAGCGTGTCCTGCGCGAGATCGGGAGCCGCTTCGCGGACCGTGACGCGGGCGGACGAGGCGCTCAGACCTTCGACCTGCGGACCACCGTGCACGCCGTCACGGCTGTCGAGTCGGCACTGCTCGACCTGCTGGGCCAGCACCTCGGCGTACCCGTCGCGGCGCTGCTGGGCGACGGTCAGCAGCGTGCCTCCGTGCGGGTCCTGGGCTATCTCTTCTACGTCGGTGACCCGGACCGCACCGACCTGGACTACGCCCGCGAACCCGCGTCCGACGTCGACTGGTACCGCGTCCGGCACGAGGAGGCCCTCACGTCCGGGGCGATCGTCCGCCAGGCCGAGGCCGCCCACGAGCTGTACGGCTTCCGGGACTTCAAGCTCAAGGGCGGAGTGCTCGCCGGCGCGGAGGAGGTCGAGGCCGTCCGGGCGCTCAAGAACCGCTTCCCGGAGGCGCGCATCACCCTGGACCCGAACGGTGCCTGGTCACTGCGCGAGGCGGTCGAACTGTGCTCCCCGCTGGTGGGCACCCTGGCCTACGCCGAGGACCCCTGCGGGGCGGAGGACGGCTACTCGGGGCGCGAGGTCCTCGCCGAGTTCCGCCGGGCGACAGGCCTTCCGACCGCGACCAACATGATCGCCACCGACTGGCGGCAACTGACCCACGCCCTGGCCCTGCAGTCGGTGTCCATCCCGTTGGCGGACCCGCACTTCTGGACCATGCGGGGATCGGTGCGCGTCGCCCAGCTGTGCAACGCGATGGGTCTGACCTGGGGCTGTCACTCGAACAACCACTTCGACATCTCGCTCGCCATGATCACGCACTGCGGTGCCGCCGCCCCGGGGGAGTACAACGCACTGGACACGCACTGGATCTGGCAGGAGGGCCTGGAGAGGCTGACGGTCACCCCGCCCCGCATCTCCGGCGGTGAGATCGAGGTCCCGGACGTCCCCGGCCTGGGGGTCGAACTCGACATGGACCGCCTCCTCGCGGCCCACGAGCTCTACAGGAGGGAGGCGCTGGGGGCGCGGGACGACGCCGAGGCCATGCAGTACCTCGTCCCCGGCTGGGCGTTCGACGCCAAACGGCCCTGCCTGGTCCGGTAGTGCCGCCCGGAGGGGCCGGTGAGGCCACCGGCGCCCGTCCGGCGGACCGTCGCGGTCCGCCGGACGGGCGAGGCGCGGGGAGCGGGCGGGTCAGGTCCACCCGAGGCGCGTCGCGACCTGTCAGGACGGCCGGGCCGCCGTCGCCAGGAGCTCCGCGGTCCACCTGCTCACGGCCTTCGTCAGTTCAGGCGTGACGTAGGCCAGGAGCGTGTCGTCCACGGTCCCGTCGGGCCCGACGACCAGGCCGGTGCGTCCCTCCAGAGCCGGGTCGGTGGCAGCCGCCAGGGGAGCCCTCGCGGCGTCCGCGACGGGCGCCGAGACGCCCTTGAGGATCGCGTCCCAATGCGGACGCAGTGCGGGCGGCAGGATGTCGATGGTCATCTGTGCGGCGTTGTCGGTCGCGGCGGCGCCGGGATCCGCGGCGAGTACCGAGACGCCTCGCGGTCCGAGACGCCCGGCGAGCTCCATGGTGTACGCCAGATGGGCCAGCTTCGCCCGGCCCGTGGCGGCCAGGCCGTAGTGGGGGCCCGGGGGTTCGGCGTCGTCGAACACGGTCTGAGCCGCGGCGATGGCGCTCGACGTGACGGTGACGACGCGGCTCGGGGCCGCCGCGGCGAGCGAGTCGAGAAGCGCCTCGGTGAGGACGTAGGGCGAGAGGTGGTTCAGGGCGATGCTCGCCTCGACGCCCTCCGAAGTCTCCCTGCGCCCGGTCCACATGCCGCCCACGTTGTTCACCAGCAGGTCGAGGCCGCCGTCACCGGCGAGCCGTTCGCCCAGCCGCCGGGTCTCCGCGAGCGAGGACAGGTCCGCGCCGACGAAACGCCCGGCCCGGCGTCCGGCGGCCTCGTCGACGCGCGCCACCGCCGCCTCCCCCCGGCCCGGGTCACGTGCGACGAGGGTGAGGTCCCATCCCTGGCGTGCCAGTCCGAGGGCCGTCTCCAGGCCTATGCCGCCGGTGCCGGCTGTCACCACTGCCCTCGGGGCGTGCTCAGTCATCCTGTGCTCCCGTTCGATGCTCCGTCCGTGGGCGGTCGCCCAACGGCCGTACCTCCAGCAGACAGGCCGGACGACGGCCATGGAAGTTCCGATCCGGCATGGCCCGATGCCGCGCCGGCATGACCGCCGGTGGGACAATGCCCGCATGGGTGATGTGGAGATCCGCCAGGTCCACTACTTCGTCGCCGTAGCGGAGGAGGGCAACTTCACCCGTGCCGCGCGACGGCTGGCGATGACCCAACCCGCGCTCTCCCGGGCCGTCCTGGCCCTGGAGAGGACCATGGGTGCCACCCTGCTGCTGCGCACACCGAAGGGCGTCACGCTCACCGCCGCCGGGCACGCGATGCTCGAAGAGGGCAGGTCACTGCTGGCCCAGGCGGGGAACGTGACCTCGCGGGTACGCCGGGCGGCCGAGCAGCAGGCCTCGGTGACGCTCACCGGCCCCGGCTGTGACGCGGCGCTGCTGGACGCGATCGTCCGGTCCTACAACGAAACGGCCCCGCCGCACCCCGCCCGGATGTCCGTCGGCACGATCGACGACCAGCTCGACCGGCTCCGCTCGGGCCGGGCCGACATCGCGCTCCGGCGCGGCTCCCCGCAAGGCCACGGACTGGACAGTGTGGTGCTGCGCCAGGAGGAGATCCGAGTCCTGGTGGGCGCCCGGCACCCGCTGGCGGGCAGGGAGACTCTGAAGACCGCCGATCTCGCCGGTCAGCCCCTGCTCGGCTGGCTCGGCCCCGGGGCCCAGCTCGACGACCCGGCCCTCTGGCCGGACGGACTGCCGGGCACGCCGGGGCCCCGGGTGAGCGACGGTCTGCAGATGCTGGCGGTCGTGGGACTCGGGCAGGCGGTCGCTCTCGCGCCCAGCCTGCCGGACGGGGTCGCCGCGCCCGCAGGGACGGTGAGCATCCGGCTGGAGGACGGGCCGGCCGTGCCCCTCCGGCTGACCTGGCCGAGCGACCGGACGACGCCGGGCATCCGGGGCTTCGTCAGGCACACCGTCGCGTCGTTCCGGGCACAGGCACGGAGGCAGGGCGGCACGGTCTCGCCGGACGGAACGGCCGAGGTCCGGCCCGCCGCGTCGGCAGGCTGAACCAGGGGCGCAGCCCCGCCACGAGGCGACCGGGGCGAGGCGCCGTGCCGCGCCGTTCGCCGGTCCGTACCCGCCGGTGGTACCGAGGGCAGGCGTCCCAGCCCTGCGGCGACCACCGACCGGCGCGAGGACGCGTGGCCGGGGCGTGTCGACGGCCGAGGGACGCCCCGGTGTCCGAAGGGCCGTCAGTGCCCGTGTTCCTCGCTCTCCTGGCGGGCCGGGGCGCCGTTTCCGTGTCCGTCCGACGGCGCGGCCGGACGGGGGGTCTCCGACGCCGCGGACGGCACGGTGAAGGCCGCCGTCCGGACCGTGCCGTTGTGCTTGAACTCCAGGAACAGCCGGTAGGTGGCCGGGCCCGGTGCGGTCGCGGTGAACGAGACGTCCGGTCCGGGCCTCGTGGCGCCGTCGGGGTGGACGTGCAGATACGCCAGGTCGCCGGCGCGCAGGGCGACGAGATGTCCGTACGCCCCCAGGTAGGGCTGCAGATCGGCGACCGGCCGGCCGTCCTTCCGCACCGTGAAGGTGACGTGCTCGGGCACTCCCGGGCGCAGAGCGCCGTTCAGGGAGACCGTGTACCCGTCGTCGACCGTGGACGTCCGGGCGGGCTTCGGGAGTTCCGCCGGCTTGTACGCGCCTGACACGGCCAGGTCCGCGCCCAGTGTCACCCCGGCGTTGCCGGTGCCCGACGGGGTGAAATCGGCGAGGACCCGGTAGTCGCCCGCCGCGGGCAGCTGGACCGGGGTGCTCCACGTGCCGTCGGCGGCCCGGACCGGGTGCAGGTGGCGGTAGGTGCCCAGATCCCTCGAGGCGAGGATCAGGTGGAGCTCCTTGTCGTGCTCGCGCTCGAAGGCCGTGACCTGTCGCCCCGCCCGGTCGAGTACGGCGAAACGGAGCTCGCTCCGCTGCTCCGCCGCCACCCGCGGGGTCCGGAGGTCGAGCGTGTAACCGCTCTCCGAGGTCTGCAGGCCACCGACGGAAGGGCCGGTGCTGCCGTCGCCGGTGTGCGGCGCGGCGCTCCCGGTGTGGGCGGGGCCGGCGGGGCCCGTCTCCGGGCCGACGGTGAGCCCGATGCCGTAGGCGGCGCTGAAGGACGCCGCGAGTGCGGTGGCGAACGCGGTGATCTTTGCGGCGGGGTTCATGACTGCTCCTGTGCCTTCTGCGCGGAGTGCCCGCGATGGTCCGACGCTCCCGAGCGTATACCCGCCAGGGGTATGCGCAAGTCCCTCGGAAAACTTGCCACGGATACGGGAGGGGGGTATACCTGGAGGTCGGGACACAGGTACCCGCCAGGGGTATACTGACCAGTACGACGAGGAGCGGGAAATGGCCTCAACGACTTCCGGCGCCACCCGGGTGGAGCTCGCCATAGGCGGCATGACCTGCGCTTCGTGCGCGGCGCGGATCGAGAAGAAGCTCAACCGCCTGGACGGGGTCGAAGCCACGGTCAACTACGCCACGGAGAAGGCCAGGGTGGCCTTCTCCGGAGGGGTCTCGGTCGACGACCTGATCGCCACGGTCGAGGCCACCGGCTACACCGCTCAGCGGCCGGACCCGCCCCGCACCGGACCCGATGACGCCGGGACCCCCGCGGGCGGCCGGGAGGAGGACGAGCGTGCCGACGCCGGACTGCGGTCCCTGCGGCAGCGCCTCGTCACTGCGGCCCTGCTCGCCGCACCGGTCATCGCGATGGCGATGGTCCCGGCCCTCCAGTTCGAGTACTGGCAGTGGCTCTCCCTCACGCTGGCGGCGCCCGTCGTCACCTACGCGGCCTGGCCCTTCCACCGGGCCGCGTGGACCAACGCCAGACACGGTGCGGCCACCATGGACACCCTGATCTCCGTCGGCACGTCGGCCGCGTTCCTGTGGTCGCTGTGGGCGCTGTTCTTCGGGACGGCGGGGATGCCGGGCATGACGCATCCCTTCGAGTTCACGATCAGCCGCAGCGACGGAGCGGGGAACATCTACCTGGAGGCCGCCGCCGGCGTCACGGCGTTCATCCTGGCCGGCCGGTACTTCGAGGTCCGCTCGAAGCGCAGGGCGGGCGCCGCGCTCAAGGCCCTCATGGAGCTGGGCGCCAAGGAGGTCACGGTGCTGCGTGAGGGCCGCGAGGTCGTCCTTCCGACGGCCGGACTCCGGACCGGCGACCACTTCCTGGTCCGCCCCGGCGAGAAGATCGCCACGGACGGGACGGTGGTGCAGGGCTCCTCGGCCGTCGACGTCTCGATGCTCACCGGTGAGTCGGTCCCCGTCGAGGTCTCGGCCGGCGACTCCGTCACCGGCGCGACCCTCAACGCCGGCGGCCGCCTGGTGGTCGAGGCCACCAGTGTCGGCGCCGACACCCGACTGGCCAGGATGGCCGCACTCGTGGAGGAGGCGCAGAGCGGCAAGGCCGCCGCCCAGCGCCTGGCCGACAGGGTCTCCGCGGTGTTCGTGCCGGTCGTCATCGGGCTGTCGCTCGCGACACTCGGCTTCTGGCTCGGCTCGGGAGCCGGACTCACCGCGGCCTTCACGGCGGCCGTCGCCGTACTGATCATCGCCTGTCCCTGCGCACTCGGGCTGGCCACACCCACCGCCCTGCTGGTCGGCACCGGACGCGGCGCCCAGCTCGGCATCCTGATCAAAGGGCCCGAGGTTCTGGAGACCACCCGCAAGGCCGACACGATCCTCCTCGACAAGACGGGCACCGTCACCACAGGCCGCATGACGCTGCTCGAGGTCCATGCCGCCCGGTCCACGGACGAGGCCGAAGTGCTCCGCCTGGCGGGCGCGCTGGAACACGCCTCCGAGCACCCGGTCGCCCGGGCCGTCGCCGAGGCCGCAGCCGCGGGGGGAGCGCTGCCCGTCCCCGAGGACTTCGTCAACGTGCCCGGCCTCGGTGTCCAGGGTGTCGTGGAGGGCCACGCCGTGCTCGTCGGCCGCGAGAAGCTGCTGGACGCATGGGCCATCGGGCTCCCCGAAGAGCTCAGGACCGCCATGGACGCGGCGGAGAAGGGCGGCAGGACCGCGATCGCGGTGGCCTGGGACGGCGAGGCGCGCGCGGTCCTGGAGGTCGCCGACGCGGTCAAGGAGACCAGCGCCGAAGCGGTCCGGAGGCTGCGCGCCCTCGGGCTGACACCCGTCCTGCTGACCGGTGACAACCAGGCGGTCGCCATGTCCGTCGCGGGCCAGGTCGGTATCGACGAGGTCATCGCGGAGGTCATGCCGCAGGACAAGGCCGAAGTCGTCAGGAAGCTCCAGGCGCAAGGCCGGAGTGTCGCCATGGTCGGTGACGGCGTTAACGACGCCGCGGCGCTCGCGCAGGCGGACCTCGGTCTGGCCATGGGGACCGGCACGGACGCCGCGATCGAGGCCGGCGACCTGACCCTCGTGCGCGGGGACCTGCGCGTGGCAGCCGACGCGATCCGGCTCTCCCGCAGGACGCTGGGCACGATCCGCACAAATCTGTTCTGGGCCTTCGCCTACAACGTGGCAGCTCTTCCCCTCGCCGCCGCCGGTCTGCTCAGTCCCATGATCGCCGGAGCGGCCATGGCCTTCTCGTCCGTCTTCGTCGTGGGCAACAGCCTGCGCCTGCGCGGCTTCCGCGCCGCAGCCTGAGGCACCGCCCGCGCCCCGTGACCCGCCGCGCCCCGGCAGGGCGCGGGGCCCGGCGGGCAGGTAGGTTCGGTGCCGTGGCCACTCTGCTGATCGTGCATCACACGCCGTCGCCCAACTGCCAGGCACTGTTCGAAGCAGTGGTCGCCGGCGCGACGGCGGAGGACATCGACGGCGTGCGGGTCGTGCGCCGGGCGGCGCTCTCCGCGACGGCGTCCGATGTGCTCGAGGCCGACGGCTACCTGCTCGGCACCCCGGCGAACCTCGGATACATGTCCGGAGCCCTGAAGCACTTCTTCGACCAGGTCTACTACCCCTGCCTGGACGGGACGAAAGGCCGGCCCTTCGGCTACTACGTGCACGGCGGCAACGACGTCACCGGCGCCGTGCGGGGCATCGAGACGATCACCACGGGCCTGGGCTGGCGCCGTGCGGCCGGCGCCGTGACCGTCACCGGCGAGCCGGGCAGGGCCGACACCGAGGCGTGCTGGGAACTGGGGGCGACGGTGGCCGCCGGCCTGATGGACTGACGGGCGCTACCTCGGGACGAGGCTCACCTCCGTCGCCTTCACCCCGGTCCAGACCGCTACCCCGTCGGCCAGGCCGAGCTCCGATGCGGCCTGCGGAGTGATCTCCGCGACGAGGTCGGGTGCCTCGCCGGAGGAGACCAGGACTCGCAGCCGGCTGCCACTGGCCGTGATCTCGCGGACCGTACCCGGCCAGACGTTGCGCGGGCTGCCACCCGGCCTCTCACGGTGCACGGAGACGGCCTCGGGGCCGATGACCGCGAGGGCGGGGACACCGGCGGGCAGCGGCTCCGCCGCGACGATGTGCCCCCCGCCGGGGAGCCGGAGGCCCTCGGTGGTGGCCGTGCCGGGCCACGCGTTGCGTCCGAGCATCCGGGCGACCCAGGGCGAGCGCGGGTGGCGGGTGACCTCACCGGGTGGCGCGTCCTGCACCGCCCGCCCCTCGTCGAGCACGAGAACGCGGTCGGCCAGCGAAACCGCCTCGACGGGATCATGGGTGACGATCAGGCAGACGCCGCCGAAGCCGTCGAGATGGGTGCGCAGGGTGTGGCGTACCTGGGCACGGGTGGTCTGGTCGAGTGCGGCGAGCGGCTCGTCCAGGAGCAGCAGCCGGGGGCGCGCGGCCAGCGCGCGGGCGAGCGCGACGCGCTGTGCCTGCCCGCCGGAGAGCTGGGCGGGCCTACGGGCGGCGAGGTGACCGACGCCTAGACGGTCGAGCCACTGCCGGGCGCCGTGCCGGGCCTCGGCGCGCGGTACGCCGTGCGCGCGGAGCCCGTAGGCGGTGTTGGCCAGGGCGGAGAGGTGCGGGAAGAGGGCACCGTCCTGCGGGACCCAGGCGACGCCCCGCCGGTGCGGGGGCAGGCTGCCGGTGTCGGTGTCCCCGAGGCGCAGCACGGCGTGGGCGCGCGGCGTCAGGCCGAGGAGTGCGCGCAGCAGCGTCGTCTTGCCCGCGCCGTTCGGACCGACGACCGCGATCGTCGTACCCGGCTCGGCGTCGAGGGTCAGCTGGTCGAAGCCGGTGACCTCGGCGTGCAGCGGCCAGCTCCCACGGGGGGCGGGGGGCGCGGCGGCAGGCGTGGCGTCCGCGGGCTGCCGCGGGCCGGGCTCCTCGACGGTGGGGCGCGGGCTCCCGGCGGAGCGGGGCGCGCCCGCCCAGCGTCCGCGCAGGGCGACGAGCACCGCCATGGCGATGGCCAGCAGGAGCAGGGAGACGGATGTGGCGGCCTCCGGGGAGTCCTGGAGCAGCAGATACACCTGCAGGGGCAGGGTCTGCGTGGTGCCCGGCAGGTTGCCGGCGAAGGTGATGGTCGCACCGAACTCGCCCAGGGCCCGCGCCCAGGTCAGCGCCGCGCCCGCGGCCAGGCCGGGGGTGACCATCGGCAGCGTGACGGTGAAGAAGACGCGCACCGGAGAGGCTCCCAGGGAGGCGGCCGTCTCCTCGTAGCGGATGTGCAGGCCGCCCAGGGCCCCCTCCAGGCTGATGACGAGGAACGGCATCGCGACGAAGGTCGCCGCGAGGACCGCGCCCGAGGTGTGGAACGGCAGGGTGAGGCCGAAGGTGTCCTCCAGCCAGGGTCCGAGTAGCCCGCGACGCCCGAACGCGAGCAGGAGCGCCACCCCGCCGACGGTCGGTGGCAGCACCATGGGCAGCAGCACGAGCGAGCGCACCAGGGCCTTGCCGGGGAAGTCGACGCGGGCCAGCAACCAGGCCAGGGGCACACCCAGCACGAGCGAGAGCCCGAGAGCCCAGGCGGAGACCAGCAGCGACAGCTTCAGGGCCCTCGTGGTGCCGGGGCTCGCCAGATGGGTGCCGAGTTCGCCCCACGACGTGCGCGCCAGGATGCCGGCCAGGGGCAGCATCAGGAACACCACGGCGAGCAGTGCGGGCATCACCAGAGTCAGCGGGGCGCGCGGGCGCGACGGGCGGCTGCGGAGCTGTCTCATCGCGTCTCCCTCGCGCCCGGCCAGGTCGTCATGGTGTCTGGAAACCCGCGTCCTGGAGGATCCCCTGTGCCCGGGGAGTGGACAGCCAGGAGACGAACGCGGCGGCGGCCCCGGCGTTCCGGGACGACTTCAGGGTCGCGGCCGGATAACTCGCGATGGCGTTCTGAGCGTCGGGGATGTCGACCGCGTCGACCTTGTCGGCGGCAGCGGCGGCGTCCGTCCTGTAGACGAGGCCGGCGTCCGCCTCACCCAGCTCGACCTTGCTGAGGACGGCGCGGACGCTGGGCTCCTGGGAGACCGGCTTCACGTCGATCCCCTGGGAGTCGAGTATCTGTTCGCCGTAGCGCCCGACCGGCACCTCGGGCGCGGCCAGAACCACCTTGAGCGCGGGATCGGCAAGATCCGTGAGGCCGCCGATCTTCTCGGGGTTTCCTTCTCCTGTGGCGATGACCAGGCGGTTCTTCGCGATGACCGCCGGCTTCCCGGTGTCCGCGGCCAGCCCGTCCATGGTCCTGGTGTCGGCGGTGACCAGTGCGTCCGCGGGCGCGCCCTGTCCGACCTGGGCGGCCAGCTCCTGCGACCCGGCGAAGGAGAACGTCACCTTCGTCCCGGGGTGCTCCTTCTCGTAGGCGGCGCCGGCGGTCGCGAAGACGTCGGTCAGTGAGGACGCGGCCAGCACGGTGAGCTCGGTCCCCGCCGCCGCGGACCCCTCGTCCTCGCCGTCGCTGCCGCACGCGGCCAGAGTGGCGAGCGCGAGCCCCGACAGGACCGCGGCGCCCGCCCGGCGGCCGGTGAGTGTGAGAAACATCTGGACAACTCCTCGGTGTGAGCCGCCGCTCGCGGGCGGCGTGCCCCTCAGGTGCGGTCGATGTGGACGCTGGTCGACTTCACGCGGGCCGTGGCCCGCATGCCGACCTCCAGTCCGAGCTCCTCCACGGCTTCCCTGGTCAGCAGCGAGACGAGACGGTGCGGGCCGGCCTGGATCTCGACCTGGGCCGCGACGTCGCCGAGTTTCACCGCGGTGACGATGCCCGGGAAGGCGTTGCGCGCCGAGGTGTACGGGACCTCGTCCTCGCCGGGACCGGCCTGGGCGACCTCGACCGAGAAGGCGGCCAGATCGCCGCCGTCGATGAGGCGCCGCCCGCTCTCGTCGCGATGGGTCGCGACCCGGCCGGCATCCGCCCAGCGGCGGGCGGTGTCGGGGCTCACGCCGAGCAGACGCGCCGCCTGCCCGATGGTGTAGGACTGCATGTGCGACACCGTATGCGTCTGCCATTGGCATTTACAAGGCTTTAATGTCCTTGACCTGGCAGATGCGGTGTTGTGGTGGGGTGGCTCACCCGTGAGGGCGGCGAGGTCGGCTCCTCGGCGGCGGTGTCGTGAGTGGTGTGCGTGCCGGGACGTCGCGGTCGGCGACATCCCGGCCGGGGGCGTGTCGACCGCGACGCCCCGGCGCGCACGGACTCGCGGTCCGCGACGGAGGCCGCACGGCGCGGGCCGGCGACACCGGAGGCGGCTGGACGAGCGAGCCGCACGCGTGGACCGGCTGGGTCCCTCACCCGGAGCGCCGCTCGGGACCGCTCGGCCACCGCAGTCCCCCGGTCGCCGCCGCGGCCGTCATCAGTGCGGCATCCAGCTGAGCTTGCCTCCGCCCACCCATCGGACGACAGCCGGGTCGTCGAGGTCGTGGACCGGGATGCCGGCCGCGGCGGCCGCGATCAGGACGTCCGTCATGGCGGTCGCGCTTCCGATCACCTCACCGTCGATCTCCACGATGCGGAAGGGCGGATCGCCGGGCTGCACGGGCAGGACGGTGATCCGCGGGGCCGATGCGTAAGGGCTGTCAGTCATACGCGGATCGGTTCCACGGGAAGACTCCCGGTATGCCCCTGCGTGATAGTTGTGAGTCGTATGCCCGATTTGCAGTACTTCTTGGAATTGATCCCGTAATCCATAAAAAGCCATTTCGTGCGACCTGGGGTCCTTCGCGTGGGAGCAAAACGCCCGAATCGGACTCCGTGACCAGCGTCACTTCCCGGGGGCCGACGTGGCGGTGTGCCGACCGGTTCCCTTCTGCGCCAAGAGGAATGGGGAACGCCGTGTGCGGTGGATTACATGAATTCCCGTAAATCGATCTTGTCAATGAATTGTGATCACTCCGGCGAGCTTGTTCCTTTCCCTATTTCTCGCTTACGGTCACCATCACTCCGGGCGGAACGCCGAATCCTGCCGCCGTCCGGTTACCCGACCACTTCTCGTACGGCAGGAGCGGGGGACCCAAGTAAGCGCCGATCCGGTTTCCGGAGCGGCTCGGGGTGAAGTCGCAGCAGCTTGCGGCCGGGCATCTCCAGCCCGAACCCGACAGCTCACTTCGCAGGCGACGGAGAGGAATCCAGCATGCCCGAAAACGGTAAGCACCGTCGTTCCAGGACCAGTTCGCTGACCCGCGGCATCATCGCCGTGAGCACGGGCGGAGCCGCCCTGGCCCTCCCCGTGCTCGGTGCGACCAGCGCCTTCGCGGCCCCGGCCCAGCCGGCCGCCGTCGAAAAGGCCGCGACGTCGACTGCCGCGTCCGGCAAGGGAATTGCCGCACAGAAGGCCGAGTCCGCCACCTATTCCGTGATCTTGGGTGACACGCTCGCCAAGATCGCCCGCGAGCATTCCGTGAGCGGTGGCTGGAAGGCCCTGTACGAGGACAACGAGAAGGTGGTCGGAGGAAACCCCGACCTGATTCACCCCGGCCTGAAGCTGGTTATCGGCGGTAAGGCCGATGACACGTCGGCGGACAAGGCCGAAAAGGCCGAATCGAAGGCTTCCGCCTCCTCCGACCGTGCCGAGGAGAGCGCTGACCGCGCCGACCGCTCGGAGCGCGCGAGCACCACCGTCGCCGCCGAGGGCGCCCCCGCCGCCGAAGCGGCTCCTGCCGCCGAGCCGGTCGCGTACACCGACGACCTCGACGGCTGGATCAAGGAGTCGCTGGCCGTCATGGCCGAGCACGGCATCCCCGGCAGCTACGAGGGCATCCACCGCAACATCATCCGCGAGTCCGGTGGCAACCCGCAGGCCATCAACAACTGGGACTCGAACGCCGCTGCCGGCATCCCGTCGAAGGGCCTGCTGCAGGTCATCGACCCGACCTTCGAGGCCTACCACGTGCCCGGCACGTCGACCGACAGCTACGACCCGGTCGCCAACATCACGGCCGCGTGCAACTACGCCGCGGACCGGTACGGGTCGATCGACAACGTCTTCGGTGCCTACTGAGTCCTCGCGGGCGCGGGACCGCCGACGCGCGGACGTGTGACGGAGGGACAGAGCTGACGGGTGGTACGGGTTCGGCGGAACCCGTACCACCCGTCGGCCGTTTCCGGCCCGGTTCGTGTCCGAGGACCGCCGAATGGCCGTGTCACGGCGGTCGGCGCCCCGGGCGACGGGCCGGGTGACTGGTCTCGTACAGGTTCGTCGTCCATACTGCCCGCCGTGGAGCAGCGCATAGATTCGAACACCCAGCCCGAGTTCGCCGCGGGGACAGACCCGGCGTACATCCCCGGCCTGACGGCCCCTGCCCCCGCGCGGACGGAGGCGGGAGCGGAGACGGAGGAGCCCGGTGCGACCCCGGAGACCGAGGCAGCGGAGGTGCTCGCCGAGGGGGCGGCCGAGGAGGCCGGGGACGGGGCCCCGGACGGCGGGACGGCCCCTGACGCCGGGTCCGTCCAGGACGCCGGGGCGGTGCGCGAGGAGACGGAGGGCGAAGGCCCTGTCTTCGAGGTCAGCGACCGCCGCGGATCCATCAGGGTGGACGCCGCAGGTGTCCGCTTCCGGCTCGACGACCAGGAGGCGGAGTTCGACTGGACCGAGATCGGCGCGGTCGAGGTCAGGACCGCCCGCTTCGGGCGCCGGTTCACCGTGACCGTCCATCTGTCGAGCCGCCGGTGGTTCAACGCCGAGGTCGAGGCGGGTTCGCGGAGCGACCTCAAGAAGTGGACGGTGGAACTGGACGAGGCACTGGACGCCCACTTCGAAGAGGCCTGACCTCCTCGGCGGCCGCAGTCGCGCACCGGGCCGCCCGCCGGCCCGGTGCGCGACATGCCTGACGCCTGCCTGACGCCTGCCTGACGGCGCCCGTGACGGGGCCTCAGGGCGCGGCGGTCGTGCCGAGCACCACCGACCGCGTCAGGTGGCGCGGCCGGTCGGGATCGAGGCCGCGGGCAGCCGCGCGGGCGACCGCGAGCCGCTGGACCCGGACCAGCTCGGCCAGCGGGTCGAGGCCGCTCTCCACCCACCGTGCCCCGGTCGCCAGCACCTCGTCCCGCAGGCCCTGCGGAGCCGATCCGAACATCCAGGTGGCGGTTCCCGCCGTGGCGATGCTGATGGGGCCGTGGCGGTACTCCATCGCCGGGTAGGACTCCGTCCAGGACAGTGACGCCTCCTTCATCTTCAGCGCCGCCTCGTTGGCGAGGCCCACCGTCCAGCCGCTGCCCAGGAAGCTGAACTGGGAGCACTCCACGAGCCCTTCGGGCAGGGGCTCCGCCAGGGCGGTCTCCGCGTCCCGGACGACGTCGTCCGTGTGCAGCCCGAGGTGGGCGCGGAACAGGGTCAGGGCCGTGGTCGCGAACCGCGTCTGGACCACGGACCGTTCGTCGGCGAAGTCGAGGACGACCAGCTCGTCGGCGGCGGTCATCACCGGAGTCCGTGGATCGGCGGTCACGGCGACGGTCCGGGTGGTGCCCCGCAGCCGTGACAGCAGACCGAGCACCTCGGTCGTCGTCCCCGAACGCGTCAGCGTGACGACCCGGTCGTACGCGCGTCCGAAGGGGAACTCCGAGGCGGCGTAGGCGTCCGACTCGCCCTGCCCGGATGCCTCGCGCAGTGAGGCGTAGGCCTGGGCCATGTAGAACGACGTCCCGCAGCCGACGACGGCGATGCGCTCACCGGTGGCGGGAAGGGACGCCTTCCGGTCGGCGGCGACCTCCGCGGCGCGGCGCCAGCACTCCGGCTGGCCGGCTGTCTCGGTCTCGACATGCGACATGTCCGCACTCCGCTTCCGCTGCTGCTCGCACCTGGTGGGGTGGGTGAAATCGAGGTTCGTTTGTTCAATTCTGCATGTTACATGGGTCGATCGAGCAGAAACAAGCAAACTGCTTTCGCTGTCGTGATCGGTATGGAGGCTGTTTTCGGCCATGCTCGGTGGGTAGTCGGCGCAATCCGGTTCTGTCGCACCCGCGTGGGTAACCAGAGCGTGGCGTGGATCCGGTGGCCGACATCTCGCGCATCGGGCGGAAAATGCCCTGGAGGGATGAGTCGGGGCAACCCCGGACGGTCACCGCCGCCCGGAAGACGGGGCGGCGTAGGGGCAGTTTCCGGCCACAGGGTCGGCGCATTGGCCGAGTTCGAACACGCGGCCGCACGGAGGTCGGCATAATCACCCCATGTCGATCACGGGTGGGGACGTCGTGGACCTCGGCAGGGGTCTGTCCGCCTGGCTGCCGCCGAAGCGCGGCTGGGGCCTGGCCAACTGCGGTCTTCTCGTGTCGCCGCGTGGCGCCCTGTGGATCGACACCCCGTACGACCCCTTCCTGGCCGGTCAGTTCCTCGTGGAGAGCCGGAAGCGGCTGCCCGACGGGGTGGACGTCGACCGGGTGATCGTCACCCATGCCAACGGGGACCACTTCTGGGGCGCCGGGGTGCTGCCGGAAGCCGAGATCATCGCGACCCGGGGAGCCCGGGAACACCTCCACTACGACCCCACCCCGCAGCAACAGCACGCCCTGGTGGCCGGAAGTGATCCGTCCACACCCCTCGGCGCCTACCTCCGTCGTCACTTCGGTGCCTTCGACTGGTCGGCCACCGAGGAGGTGCGGCCGACGACCTACTTCACCGGAGAGCTCGAACTCACGGTGGGGGAGTACACGGTCCAGGTGTCGTCCCTGCCGCCCGCGCACACGACGGGCGACCTCATGGTGTACCTGCCCGCACAGCGCACGGCCTTCAGCGGAGACGTCATCTTCTCGTCCACCCCGCAGCAGCCCGGGGACCATCCGGTGCACTGGTCAGGTCCCCTGAGCAACGTCATCGACGCGTGCGCACGCGTCCTGGCCACCGGCGCCGAGGTGATCGTGCCCGGCCACGGGCCGGTGCTCGATCCGGCGGGGGTGCGGGAGCACATGGGCTACCTGGCGTACGTACGCGAACGCGCCCACGTCCTCCACGCGGCCGGTGTCCCCGTGACCGAGGCGGCCCGGCGGGTCATCGGCGAGGGCCGGTACCCGGCACTGGGCCTGCCGGAACGGCTCGTGGTGACCATCGGGAGCGAGTACCGGCATCTCGACGGCTCCGCACTCCCCGGTGTCCTCCAGGTGATGGCCGACGTCGCCGCGGTCGCCCAGGAGACCGGCGCGGTGTGTACCGGCGGGCCCGCGTGACGGCCGGCCGGTGCGACGGCCCGGCCCCCCGCAGGCCGTTTCCGACGACAGAGAAGCGGTGACGCGGTGGTGGCATGGATCGTGACCCTGATCGCCGTCGCCGTGGCGATATGGTCGACCACCCGTATGTACCAGGCCAGGCGGGAGGCGTACGGTGCCTCCGCCCGCGCCGAGCTGGCCGAGCGTCAGGCCAGGGCGGCCGAGGCGCGCACCGTCGCCCTCGCCGAGGAGATCCGCCAGCTCGCCCGGAAGCGGATACCCGCCGCGGCCACCGCGCTCTCCCACCGGGCGGCGCCCGTTCCCGGACTGCGCGAGGCCGCCGGGATCGAGGGGGACGCCGCACGTCTGCTGACCGAGGCCGTCCAAGCCGCGCGCACGGCTGTTCTGGAGGAACGCGGACGCGTCGACGCGGCGGCGCGGTCGGCCATGCGCGGCACGTCCGCCAAGATCCAGTCCCTGCTCAACCAGTCGCAGCACCTGCTGCAGGAGCTCCAGCACGAGTACGACGACCCACGGATCCTGCAGCTCGACTTCCGCAACGAACTGGCGCTGCGCCGGACCCAGGCCACGGCCGTGCTCTGCGACGCCTGGCCAGGACTCGCCCGGCAGAACTCCTCGCTGGTCGAGGTCGTGCTCGGCGCGCAGTCCCGGGTCGCCGGATACGAGCGGATCAAGGTCGCCAACCATCTGCGCCAGGAAAGGCTCGCGCTGGTCGCCCGGGCCGCCGAACCGCTCGCCATCGCGCTCGCCGAGCTGCTGGCCAACGCGACGGCGTACTCGCACCCGGACACCGAGGTGCCGGTGACGGTCCAGCAGACCGCCGGCCGCGGCGCTCTGATCCTGGTCGACGACGCCGGGATCGGCATGGACGACGACGCGCTGAAGCGTGCCCGCGCCCTGCTGAAGGGGCCCTCCGAGATGCTCCTCACCGAACTCGGCGATCCGCCGCAGACCGGTTTCGCCGTGGTGGGGCGGCTCATCGCGCGGTACGGCTTCAGCTGCCACATCGAGTCGTCGCCGTACGGGGGGATGCGCACGATGCTGCGCATCCCGGCCCATCTGCTGACCGTGATGGACGACGACCGCACCCTGTCCGTGCTCGCGCCGAAGCCGGTGGACGCGCGGGGGGACGGGGCGGTGGCCCACGCCCCCGCGTCAGCCGAGCCCTCCGCGTCAGCCGTGCCCGTGCCCGCCGAGCCCTCCGCGCCCGCGCCCGCCGCGCCCTCGGCACCTGCCGTACCCTCGGCGCCCGCTTCCGGCGCGTCAGCCCCACCGGAACCCGTCACCGCCGCACCGACCGCGCCCGTACTCGCCGAACCCGCTCCGGACCCGGCCGCCGGGGACGCGGCGCGGCCGGTGGACCTGCCCACCCGGCGGCGCAGGCCGCCCCGGACGGCCTCCCCGGAGGCCTCGACGACGCGGCAGCACGCGGAGGAGCCCGTGCTCCGTACACCCGAGCAGGCCGGAGCAGCCTGGGCCGCCCTCCAGCAGGGCACCCTCAGCGGCAGGGAGGCGCCCGCGCCACCCCCGGCCTCCCCATCGGACGACCAAGGAGACGACGAGACGTGAGCACCACCCCCACCGCCGGTGATCTCGCCTGGGTGCTGACTCCCCTGCTGGAGCTGCCCGGAGTACAGCACGCCGTGGTCGCCACCGGCGACGGACTCGTCGAGGGCGCGTCGCCCGGTCTGGATCGCGCGTCCGCGGAGCGCGTCGCCGCGATGACGGCCACCCTGCACGCGGCGGCCCGTGCCTTCACCACCGCCTTCACCGAGGCCGAGGCGCCACGCCTGGCCCAGACGGTCGTCGAGTCCGACCTGGGCTTCGCCATCGTCGTACCGGCCGGCAGGAACACCACCCTCGCCCTGTTCGCGGCCCCCGACGCACACCTGGGGAACATCGCCTACCAGATGCAGGTGCAGGTCACCGCGCTGACCCGGGCCATGCACGCCGCCACCCGCCAACCGGACGCTGCCACCCGGCCATGACCCCCGGCCCAGGGCGCCGCCTGATTCCCGCCTACCTGGTCACCGGTGGCCGCTCCGCACCCACCGGTCCGGTGCTCGACCGTCTCGCCGTGCTCATCCGTACGGGATCGGCCCTGCCGGCGCGTACGGGCTCGGAGCAGCGCAGGCTGTGTGAGCTCCTGGACCCCGGAGCCCTCACCGTCGTCGAATGCGCCGCCCATCTGGACCTGCCGGTCAGCGCCACGGTCTTCCTGGCCACGGACCTCGTGGCCGCGGGACACCTGCACGCCCGACCACCGATCCCCAGCGCCGGTGAGATCGACCGGTCGCTCGTCGAGAGGCTGCTCGTTGGACTCCGTTCCCTCCACTGACCGGGGCGGCGTCGGCTATCTGCCGAATACCGCCGAGACCCTGATGAAACTCGTCGTCACGGGTCCCTTCGGCGTGGGCAAGACGACCCTGATCCGTACGCTGTCGGAGATCCCGACCCTGCACACGGAAGAGGCGATGACGCAGTCCAGTACGGGAGTCGACGACACCGCCGGGCTTCCGGAGAAGACCACGACCACCGTCGCCGTCGACTTCGGCCGGCTGACCGTCCAGGACGACCTGGTGCTGTACATGTTCGGCACGCCCGGCCAGGAGCGCTTCCTCCCTCTCTGGGAGGACATCGCCCGCGGGGCGCTGGGCGCCCTCGTCATGGTCGACACGCGCAGGCTCGAGGACTCCTTCGCGGTCATGGACATGGTGGAGGAGCAGGGACTTCCGTACGCCGTCGCCGTGAACCGCTTCCCCGACGCCCCCGCCCACGCGGACGAGGTCCTGCGCAAGCACCTCGACCTCGATGCCCGCACCCCGCTCGTGCAGTGCGACGCCCGGGAGCGCCGGGGCAGCATCGACGCCCTGATCGCCCTGGCCGAGCACGCGCTGACCTGTCTGCCCGCGTCCCAGGAATCCTCATGACCCCTCCGGAGACCGGCACCACGGCCGGCACCGCTTCCCCGCTTCTGGAACCGCTCGCGCTGTACGGCGCCGGCTTCGCCGCCGATCCGCACGGCCACTACCGCACGCTGCGCGCCCAGGGCCCGCTGGCCAGGGTGCGCATCGCCCCCGATGTCGACGCGCTGCTGGTCACCGACTACCAGGCGGCCTTGGACCTGCTGCGGGACACCGAGACCTTCACCAAGGACCCGCGTGCCTGGCAGGCGGGCGTACCGGCCGGCTCACCGGTCCTGCCCGTGCTCGGCCACCGGCCGACCGCGCTCTTCACCGACGGGGCCGAGCACGCCCGTTACCGCGAGGTGATCAACGACACCCTCGCCCTGATCGAACCCCACCTGCTGCGAGCCGAGGTCGCCCGGGTCGCTCAGCGGCTCATCGCCGCCTTCTCGGCCGCCGGCACCGGTGACCTCATCGCCCAGTACGCCGGCCGGCTCCCCCTGCACGTGTTCACCACCTCCTTCGGCGTGGCACCGCAGGACACGGAGCGGGTGGTCCGCGCGACCGCCGGGATGATGAACTCCGCTCCGGACGCGACCGCCGCCTACGACGACCTGGTCGGTGTCGTCACCGCTCTCGTCGCCGAACGCCGGCGCAGACCGGGCCGTGACCTCACCACGTACCTGCTCGGGCATCCAGCAGGTCTCGACGACGAGGAGGCCGTGCGGCAGATCACGCTCATCATGAGCGCGGGCCACGACCCCACGACCAATCTGATCGGCAACGCACTGCTGCGCATGCTCAGCGACACCGGGTACGGGCGCTCCCTGCACGGTGGCGCCGTCACGGCGCGCGAGGCGGTCGACGACGTGCTCTGGCGGGACCCGCCGCTGGCCAACATGGGGGCGCACTTCCCACGCCACGACACGGAATTCCACGGAGTCCCGCTGCGTGCGGGACAGTTGGTCCTGGTCTCCTTCGCCGCGGCCAACACGCAGTCGCCGCCCTCGGTGCTGGATCCCGCCGTGCGTTCCGGTGACGGTGCCCACCTGGCGTGGTCGGCCGGACCGCACCGGTGCCCGGCCAGGCAGCCCGCCCTGCTGATGGCGACGACCGCGATCGAACAGCTCACCAGCCAGCTCTGCGACCTGCGACTTGCGGTCGAGCCCGGCGCGCTGGTCTGGCGGCCCGGCCCCTTCCACCGCGCCCCGGCCCATCTCCCGGTCCGTTTCACACCACTCGACACGCTGGCCGGTCCGGACGGCTCGGACGCCCCGGAAGCCGCCGATCCCCTTCCGGACCGTGTCGGTGGTACGCCGAACGGGTGAGGGGCGAGAGAATTGCCCGATGAACAGCGAGCGCAGCCGGCGCACAGCCAACCGGCATATGGACGGGGTGGTTCTGTGAGCAGGTACGACAGGTACGACAGGTACGACGCCACCGACGAACAGTGGGAAGGGCTCGCCCAGGTCGTACCCCTGAGGGGCCGCAACGAATGGCCCTCCCGGGTCGACCACGGCACGGTCCCGGACCAGCCGGAGTCGGCCGAGCAGCGGCGCCTGGTCGTGCTGAGGGTCCAGGTGTTCGCGGACGCGCGCGAGGTGGCCGAGTACCTGGTGGCGCAGATCCCGGTCCTGCTGGACCTCACCGGCGCCGAGAGCGACGTGGCGAAGCGGATCCTCGACTTCAGCAGCGGTGTGGTCTTCGGGCTCGGCAGCGGGATGCACCGGGTGGACCGCAACGTGTTCCTGCTCGCGCCGGTCGGCATGGAGGTCGAGGGGGTCACCGCGGCGGGCGTGCCCCAGTCGTAGGAACGCCGTGCGGGTGTGCCGTCGGCGTAGGAACGCCGTGCGGGTGTGCCGCCGGCGTGGGAACGCCGTGCGGACGTGCCCCGATCGTGGGAACGCCGTGCGGGCGGAACGGTTCGCCGGTCGCCGGCGTGCGTACGGTCCGCTCATGACTGTCATTCCTCCGGGGCGGACGGCTCCGCCGCCACCCGGCGCCGTCCGCCCGGCCCGCCCCTTCGTCGGTGAACTCCGGCTCGGTGCCTTCGCCGCGCACCGCCGCGCCGTCATCCCTCTGGGGCCGCTCACGTTGCTCACGGGAGACAGCGGCAGCGGGAAGTCGACCGCCCTCCGCGGATACGAGGCGCTCGCGCGGCTGGCCGCCGGTGACACCCTGGAGGAGGTGTTTCCCGACCCGGCGGCCTGGGTGCCCGAACGCGTCGGCCCCGATGCGCAGGGGCGGCGCGGATTCAGACTCGGCTGCACCGTGGAGGGCCCGGCGGGCCCGGTGGGACTGGATCTCGCCGTGCAGGCCGAACCCGCCCTCCGCGTCGTGGGGGAGCGGCTGACGGACTCCGGCGAGATCCTGCTGAGCACGGCGCTGCGGGACCCCGGGCGTTCCTCCGTCCAGGCAGCCTGGCACACCGCCGGGGCGGTGCCGGTGACGCGGGCGCCCTTCCCCGACGACCGGCTCGGTACGGCGCTGCTGCCGTTGCGGGTCGCCGGGACGACGGACGGTCAGCTCCGGGTGCTGGCCGCCGCCGAGCAGGTGGTGGTGGCGCTGAGGTCGGCCTTCGTCTGCGATCCCCAGCCGCGGCGGATGCGTGCGGCGGTGCCCGTCGGAGAGGGGCGGCTGACGACGTCCTGCGACAACCTGGCGGACGTCCTGTACCGGACCCGCAGCCAGTGCGCCCAGCGGCACGCCAGGCTGGTCGCGGGCGCGGACACCGGGTGCGCGGGGCAGGTGACGGGGCTGACCGTCGAGCGTCTGGCGGACGGGACCGTGCGGGCCCTGGCAGGCCGTGGCCCGGGACGCGGCACACCGATCGGCCGGCTCGGGGACGGCGAACTGCGCTACCTCGCCTACACGCTGGTACTGCTGACCGGCCCCCACGTCCTGGCGGTGGACCCGGCGGCTGAGGTGCCCTCGGCCATGCAGGCCCTCACCGTCCTGGCCGACGGGCTCGACCGGAGCCTGGACGTGAGGCAGACCGGGGAACTGCTCGCGCTGGCCGCGTCGGTCTGTGCGGGCGGGCACATGCGCCTGCTGGGGACGGTCGGCGGGACGGCCGCGGCGGCGGCACGCGGGACGGCCGGCGTGACGGTGGTAGACCTGACACCGTGACGGAACTGGATGTAGCCCAACTGCAGCAACGACTCGCCGACTTCGCGGCGTCCCGGGACTGGGAGCCGTACCACACCCCCAAGAACCTCTGCGTCGCGCTGAGCGTCGAGGCGTCCGAACTCCTGGAGATCTTCCAGTGGCTGACGCCGGAGCAGTCGGCCGGGGTCATGGAGGACCCGGAGACGGCGTTCCGGGTCAGGGACGAGGTGGCGGACGTCCTGGCGTACCTGCTGCAGTTCTGCGAGGTCCTCGGCATCGACGTGCTGGCGGCGCTGGCGGCGAAGATCGACCGGAATGAACAACGCTTTCCGGTGCCGGGACGTGCCGAGCCGACGGATCGTCACTCTTCGGAGTGATCGACTTACGCACAATCGATTTCCTGTCCACAGATTTCCGATTTCCTCTGGCTTTCAGGTGCCATGCACCTCACTGTGGGTAATGAAGAGGTGAGCGGGTTTCTTTCACGGGTGGTCTCGGCGACGGGGGAATCGCATGGAAGCGGAGCGACTGATCGCGGCGGGCAGGAGCGCGCTGGCGGGGAGCAGGGGAGCGCCGGCCGTCATGGCGGAGGCGTGGCAGGCGCAGGCGCTCGCCCGTGCGGTCGGGGGCCGGCTGGCGAGGTGCGGGCCGTCGGAATTACGGACGGAGGCGCGCGCCCTCAGCGAGACCTGCGCCCTGGGTAGCGCCGTGCTCGACCACCCCATGGTTCCGGTGGGGGGCGTGCGGGCGTCGCAGCTCACCGAAGTGGCGGACATCGCCGGTGCGTTGGGCGCTCTCGTACTGCTGCTGGGCGAGGCGGGCATCGCGCTGGTGGGCGTCGCCTGCGGCACGGAGGAGGAGGGGCTCTACTGGCAGTGCATCGAGGCGATAGACGCCGTCGACGAGTCCGTCGACCGGGTCCACGGCATGCTGAGACGGCTTGCCGAACAGGAGCGTGAGAGCGAGCAGGAAGGCGGTCAGGAAGCGGACCGGGAGTACGACGGCCCCTTCGGAGTGATCCACGGACCGGCGGGTTTCGTATCCGGCCAGCCGTGAGCCGGTCATCCGGGAGTGGCGCGCCCCGTTGCGGCGGATGAGGCAGGGGAGACGGGAGCGGCGCCCTCGAAGGTGCAGGATGGAGGTATGGATCTTCGAATTTTCACCGAGCCCCAGCAGGGGGCGAGCTACGACACCCTGCTGACCGTCGCCAAGGCCACCGAGGACCTCGGCTTCGATGCCTTCTACCGGTCGGACCACTACCTGCGCATGGGATCCGGAGACGGCCTGCCCGGCCCGACCGACGCGTGGATCACCCTGGCCGGGCTGGCCCGTGAGACCAGGCGGATTCGCCTCGGCACCCTGATGACGGCGGGTACGTTCCGTCTCCCCGGGGTTCTGGCCATCCAGGTCGCCCAGGTGGACCAGATGTCCGGTGGCCGGGTCGAGCTGGGGCTGGGTGCCGGATGGTTCGAGGAGGAGCACAAGGCGTACGGCATTCCGTTCCCCAAGGAGAAGTTCGGCCGGCTGGAGGAGCAGCTGGAGATCATCACGGGCCTGTGGGGGACCGAGACAGGCAAGACGTTCAGCTACGACGGGACGTACTACCAGCTCACCGACTCGCCGGCGTTGCCGAAGCCCGCACAGACGAAGGTGCCCATCCTGATCGGCGGCCACGGCGCGGTCCGGACGCCGAGACTGGCCGCGCGGTACGCGGACGAGTTCAACATCCCCTTCGCGTCCGTCGAGGACAGTGAGAAGCAGTTCGGCCGGGTCAGGGACGCGGCCGTGACGGCCGGCCGTGCTGCCGACGACCTGGTGTACTCCAACGCCCTGGTGGTGTGCGCCGGGAAGAACGACGCCGAGGTGGCGCGGCGCGCCTCCGCCATCGGACGGGAGGTGGAGGAGATCAAGGCGAACGGCCTGGCGGGCTCGCCGGACGAGGTGGTCGACAAGATCGGCCGGTACGCCGCCATCGGCTCGTCCCGGATCTACCTCCAGGTCCTCGACCTCGGCGACCTGGACCACCTGGAACTGATCGCGTCGCAGGTCCAGTCCCAGCTGGGCTGACAGGTCCAGCCGGCCGGTGGCCCGGCGGCCCGGCCGCGGGCGGAGCCCGCGCGAGAACTCGTCCGCAGCGCGGACCGCGCGACCGGCCAGGTGATCCGGCGGGCCGCCGCACCGAAAGCCACCAGCCGACCGACCGGATGTGACCGACCGCGGTCCTCCCGGAACCCAGCCGACAGCAAGGAGCAGTTGTGCACTCCGCCCGGACACCGGATCTCCCACCCGGCCGTACCCTCGGCGACGCGCTCGCCGAGGGGACCGTCCTGCTGGACGGGGGTCTCTCCAACCAGTTGGAGGCGCAGGGCTGCGACCTGTCCGACGCCCTGTGGTCGGCCCGGTTGCTGAGCGACGCGCCCCAGCAGATCGAGGCCGCCCACACGGCATACGCGCGGGCAGGGGCGCAGGTCCTCATCACCGCCAGCTATCAGGCGACCTTCGAGGGGTTCGCGCGGCGCGGAATCGGACGGGCCCGGGCGGCGGAGCTGCTGGCCGGCAGCGTGGAGTCGGCGCGCCGGGCGGGAGCGGTGGCGGAGCGGGAGGTATGGGTCGCCGCATCGGTCGGGCCGTACGGCGCGATGCTCGCCGACGGCAGCGAGTACCGGGGCCGGTACGGACTGACCGTCAGGGAGCTGGCGCGCTTCCACCGGCCCCGGGTGGAGACCCTGGCCGCGGCGGCCCCCGATGTGCTGGCCCTGGAGACGGTGCCGGACATCGTCGAGGCCGAGGCCCTGCTGCGGGTGGTCCAGGACGTCGCGGTGCCGGTGTGGCTCTCCTACAGCGTGGCGGGAGACCGGACCAGGGCCGGGCAGCCTCTGGGCGAGGCCTTCGGGCTCGTCGCCGGCATCGACCAGGTGGTGGCCGTCGGGGTCAACTGCTGCGATCCCGCCGACGCGGACCGCGCGGTGGAGGTGGCGTCCGCCGCCACCGGCAAGCCCGTCGTCGTCTACCCGAACAGTGGGGAGGAGTGGGACGCGGAGGCCCGGGGCTGGGCGGGGAGTGGCACGTTCGAACCGGGAAGGGTGCGGGACTGGCAGCGGGCGGGCGCGCGGCTGGTCGGTGGCTGCTGCCGGGTGGGCCCGTCCGCGATCGCGGCACTGGCCGAGCGCCTGCAGTCGTCGGAAACGTGAAAATGCCTGGTGGGGGACAGGGCCCCGGACCATACTCGGACACGTGTTCCTGACTATCAGCACGACCGGCACCCCTGAGCGTCCCGCCACCGATCTCGGTTACCTGCTGCACAAGCATCCCGACAAGGCGCAGACGTTCTCCACCTCGCACGGAACCGCCCATGTGTTCTACCCCGAGGCGACCGCGCAACGTTGCACGGCCGCCCTGCTGCTGGAGGTGGATCCGGTGGCGCTCGTGAGGCGCGGCAAGGGGAAGGGCCGGGGCGGAGCTCCCGACGCGGCGCTCGCACAGTACGTGAACGACCGGCCGTACGCGGCGTCCTCGCTGCTCTCCGTAGCCATGACGACGGTGTTCAAGTCCGCCCTCAACGGCGTGTGCCGGGCGATGCCGGAGCGGGCCCGGGAAGCGCTGCCGCTGCGGATCGAGGTGCCGGCGCTGCCCGCACGCGGCGGTGCGGCGCTGGTGCGCGCACTCTTCGCTCCACTCGGCTGGACAGGCGTGGACGCCGTGGCCGTACCGCTGGACGAGCAGTTCCCGGAGTGGGGTGACTCCCGCTACGTACGGCTCGTGCTGGAAGGCGAGTTGCGGCTCGCGGACGCGCTGCGTCAGCTGTACGTCCTGTTGCCCGTGCTCGACGACGCCAAGCACTACTGGGTCGCTCCCGACGAGGTGGACAAGCTGCTCCGGGCCGGTGAGGGCTGGCTGGCGGGTCACCCCGAGCAGAACCTGATCACCAGTCGTTACCTCTCCCGCCGCCGGGGGCTCACGCGGCAGGCGACGGAGCGGCTCGAGCTGGTCCGGCTGGCGGAGTCGGACGACCTTGAGGTGGAGAGCGTCGACAACGCGGTGGACGAGACCACCGACACCGAGGAGAGGCCGGTGCCGCTCGCCGAGCAGCGCCGCGCGGCGATCCTGGAGGCACTGCGGACCGCCGGAGCGAGCCGGGTCCTCGATCTCGGCTGCGGCCAGGGGCAGTTGGTGAAGGCACTGCTCAAGGACGTGCGCTTCACCGAGATCGTCGGGGTCGACGTGTCGATGCGCGCCCTGACCGTCGCCGCACGCCGTCTGGATCTCGACCGGATGGGTGAGCGGCAGGCCGGGCGGGTCACCCTCCGCCAGGGCGCGCTCACCTACACCGACAAGCAGCTGAAGGGGTACGACGCCGCTGTGCTGAGCGAGGTGATCGAGCACCTCGACCTGCCGCGCCTCCCGGCCCTGGAGTACGCGGTGTTCGGCTCCGCGCGCCCGCGGACGGTCCTGGTGACGACGCCCAACGTCCAGTACAACGTCCGCTGGGAGACGCTGCCCGCCGGGCACGTACGCCACGGTGACCACCGCTTCGAATGGACCCGGGAGGAATTCCGGGACTGGGCGGGCCAGGTGGCGGGACGCCACGGTTACGCGGTGGAGTTCGTGCCCGTGGGGCCCGACGACCCCGAGGTGGGGCCGCCCACGCAGATGGCCGTGTTCACGATGACCACCGCTCAGGGGACGACGAAGGAGGCGAAGGCCGCATGACCGGTACCTCGCGCACGCTGCCGGTGACCGACCTGTCCCTCGTGGTCCTCGTCGGCGCCAGCGGATCGGGCAAGACCACCTTCGCCCGCAAGCACTTCAAGCCGACCGAGATCGTCTCCTCGGACTTCTGCCGGGGTCTCGTCGCCGACGACGAGAACGACCAGAGCGCCAGCGGTGACGCCTTCGACGTGCTGCACTACATCGCGGGCAAGCGCCTCGCCGCCGGCCGGCTCACCGTCGTCGACGCCACCAACGTGCAGCCGGAGAGCCGCAAGCAGCTCGTGCGGCTGGCCCGGCAGTACGACGTGCTGCCCATCGCCATCGTCCTGGACCTGCCGGAAGAGCTGTGCCTGGCGCGCAACGCCACGCGTCCCGACCGCGCCGGCATGCCCCGCCACGTCGTGCAGCGCCACCGCCGCGAACTGCGCCGCTCGCTGCGCGGCCTGGAGCGTGAGGGCTTCCGCAAGGTGCACGTCCTGCGCACCGAGGAGGAGGCCGACACCGCCGAAGTCGTCCTGGAGCGCCGCTACAACGACCTCCGGCACCTCACCGGCCCCTTCGACATCATCGGTGACATCCACGGTTGCAGCTCCGAGCTGGACACCCTGCTCGGCCGGCTGGGCTACAAGGACGGTACGCACCCCGAGGGCCGTACCGCCGTGTTCGTGGGCGACCTCGTCGACCGGGGCCCCGACAGCCCCGGTGTCCTGCGCCGCGTGATGTCCATGGTGGCCTCGGGGGACGCGCTGTGCGTCCCCGGCAATCACGAGAACAAGCTCGGCCGTTATCTCAGGGGGAAGCAGGTCCAGATCAGATACGGCCTCGCCGAGACCATCGAGCAGCTGGAGAGGGAGGACGCCGAGCACCCCGAGTTCCGCGAACACGTCGCGGAGTTCATCGACGGGCTGGTCAGCCACTACGTCCTGGACGGCGGCAAGCTGGTCGTCTGCCACGCGGGGCTTCCCGAGAAGTACCACGGCCGCACCTCCGGACGGGTCCGCTCGCACGCGCTGTACGGGGACACGACAGGTGAGACGGACGAGTTCGGCCTCCCTGTGCGCTACCCGTGGGCGGAGGACTACCGGGGCGGTGCGGCAGTGGTCTACGGCCACACGCCGGTGCCCACCGCCTCCTGGGTGAACAACACCCTCTGCCTGGACACCGGAGCGGTCTTCGGCGGGAAGATGACCGCACTGCGCTGGCCCGAGCGCGAGATCGTCGACGTGCCGGCCGAACGCGTCTGGTACGAGCCGGTGAAGCCGCTGACCACCGAAGCACCCGGAGGCCGGGAAGGCCGGCCGCTCGATCTCGCGGACGTGCAGGGCCGCCGCGTCGTGGAGACCCGGCACATGGGCCGCGTCGCGGTGCGTGAGGAGAACGCGGCGGCTGCCCTCGAGGTCATGAGCCGGTTCGCCGTCGATCCCCGGCTGCTGACCTACCTCCCGCCGACCATGGCGCCGACCGCCGCCTCGCACGAGGAGGGCTTCCTGGAGCACCCGGCCGAGGCCTTCGCCCAGTACCGCGCGGACGGTGTCACCAAGGTCGTCTGCGAGGAGAAGCACATGGGCTCCCGCGCCGTGGCACTGGTCTGCCGCGACGCCGCCACCGCCCGGGAGCGCTTCGGTACCGGTGGGACCTCCCCCGGGGGAAGCCCCACCGGCGCCCTGTACACCCGTACCGGGCGGCCCTTCCTGGACGACACGGCACTCACCGAGGTCGTCCTCGGACGGCTGCGCGCGGCCGTCACCGCCGCCGGGCTCTGGGAGGAGTGGAACACCGACTGGGTGGTCCTCGACGCCGAGCTGATGCCCTGGTCCCTCAAGGCAGCCGGGCTGCTGCGCTCGCAGTACGCGGCGGTGGGCGCCGCCGCCGGAGCGGCGCTGCCCGCGGCGCGGGGAGCCCTGGCCGCGGCGGCCGCCCGTGGTGTCGACGTCGCCGCCCTGGCGGGCCGCCAGCGGGGGCGCGCCGAGGACGCCGCCGCCTTCACGGAGGCCTACCGTCGCTACTGCTGGAGCACCGAAGGGCTCGACGGTGTGCGGCTCGCGCCGTTCCAGATCCTGGCGGTGCAGGGCCGCTCGCTCGCCTCCGTGCCGCACGACGAGCAGCTGGCGTGGCTGGACCGTCTCGTCGAGCACGACCCGACCGGACTGCTCCAGGTCACCCGGCGTCTCGTCGTCGACACGGGCGACGAGGACTCCGTGCGCTCCGGCACCGACTGGTGGCTGGAGATGACCGGCCGCGGCGGTGAGGGCATGGTCGTCAAGCCCCTCGGCGCCCTCGTCCGGGACCCGAAGGGCAGGCTCGTCCAGCCGGGTGTCAAGGTGCGCGGCCGGGAGTACCTGCGGATCATCTACGGCCCCGAGTACACGCGGCCGGAGAACCTCGAGCGGCTGCGGTCCCGGTTCCTCGGCCACAAGCGGTCGCTGGCCCTGCGGGAGTACGCCCTCGGACTGGAGGCGCTCGACCGGCTGGCCGACGGGGAACCGCTGTGGCGGATCCACGAGGCGGTCTTCGCGGTCCTGGCCCTGGAGTCGGAACCCGTCGACCCCCGGCTGTAGGACGGCCGGCCGGAATCCGGTGGCCGTTCGCAGGGTGAACGGTGCCCCGCGCGGTGAGGATGATGACATGGGATTCCATGTCGATTCCGAGGCCGGGCGGCTGCGCCGCGTCATCCTGCACCGCCCCGATCTGGAGCTGAAGAGGCTCACCCCCAGCAACAAGGACGCGCTCCTGTTCGACGACGTGCTGTGGGTGCGCCGGGCCAGGGAGGAGCACGACGGTTTCGCCGACGTGCTGCGTGACCGGGGTGTGGAGGTGCATTTCTTCGGGGAGCTGCTCCGGGAGGCCCTCGACATCCCGGTGGCGAGGCGGCTCGTCCTCGACCGGGTCTTCGCGGAGAAGGAGTACGGCCCGCTCGCCACCGAGCACCTGCGCGCCGCCTTCGAGGAGCTGTCCGCCGCGGAGCTGACGGAGGCGCTGGTCGGCGGGATGACGAAGCGGGAGTTCCTGGAGCGGCACGCCGAACCGACCTCGGTCCGCTTCCACGTCATGGACCTCGACGACTTCCTGCTCAGCCCCCTGCCCAACCACATCTTCACCCGTGACACCTCCGCCTGGATCTACGACGGCGTCTCCATCAACGCGATGCGATGGCCGGCCAGACAGCGCGAGACCGTCCACTTCGAGGCGATCTACCGGCACCACCCGCTGTTCACCGGCCCCGAGGCGGGCGTCTTCCACCACTGGTCGGAGGGACAGGACGACTATCCGTCGACCATCGAGGGCGGTGACGTCCTCGTCATCGGACGGGGCGCCGTCCTGATCGGGATGAGCGAACGGACCACTCCCCAGGCCGTGGAGATGCTGGCCAGAGGGCTCTTCGACGCGGGGTCGGCAAGGACGATCGTGGCGCTCGACATGCCCAAGCGCCGGGCGTTCATGCACCTCGACACGGTGATGACGATGATCGACGGGGACACGTTCACCAAGTACGCCGGACTCGGCATGCTCCGCTCCTACACGATCGAACCCGGCATCGGCCCACGTGAGCTGAAGGTCACCGATCATCCGCCCGAGCACATGCACCGGGCCATCGCCGCCGCGCTCGGCCTGGACACGATCCGGGTGCTCACCGCCACCCAGGACGTGCACGCCGCCGAGCGGGAGCAGTGGGACGACGGCTGCAACGTGCTGGCCGTGGAACCCGGGGTCGTCGTCGCGTACGAGCGGAACGCCACCACCAACACGTTTCTGCGCAAGGAGGGCATCGAGGTCATCGAGATCCGGGGCAGTGAGCTGGGGCGGGGCCGGGGCGGTCCCCGCTGTATGAGCTGTCCCGTGGTGCGCGACCCGGTGTGAGGCCGCTCGTCGGCCGGTCTCCCGGCCGCCGGCCGGGAGACGGCGGCACGAGGGGTCCCGCGGCAGGGTGCGTGGAGCCCCGCCCCTGTATAGCAATACGGTGGCTCGTATAGACTTCCAGGACACGTGCCCCACGCCCCACGCCCGACCCAGGAGCAGTCCCATGGCCATAGACCTCACAGGCCGCCATTTCCTCAAGGAGCTGGACTTCACGGCCGAGGAGTTCCGCGGTCTGATCGCCCTCTCAGCCGAGCTGAAGGCCGCCAAGAAGGCGGGCGAGGAAGTGCAGCGGCTGCGCGGCAGGAACATCGCGCTGATCTTCGAGAAGACCTCGACGCGTACGCGCTGCGCCTTCGAGGTGGCCGCCGCCGACCAGGGCGCGTCGACGACCTACCTCGACCCCTCGGGTTCGCAGATCGGGCACAAGGAGTCGGTGAAGGACACCGCCAGGGTGCTCGGCCGGATGTTCGACGGTATCGAGTACCGGGGTGACAGCCAGCAGGCCGTCGAGGAACTGGCGGCACACGGCGGTGTGCCCGTCTACAACGGGCTCACCGACGACTGGCACCCCACCCAGATGCTCGCCGACGTCCTCACGATGACGGAGCACAGCCCGAAGCCCCTGGAGCGGATGTCCTTCGCCTACCTGGGCGACGCCCGCTTCAACATGGGCAACTCCTACCTGGTCACCGGTGCCCTGCTCGGCATGGACGTCCGGATCGTCGCGCCCGTCGCCTACTGGCCGGCCCGGGAGGTCATCGACCGGGCCCACGAGCTCGCGGAGTCCAGCGGCGCGCGCGTCACCCTCACCGAGGACGTCACCGAGGGGGTCCGCGGCGCGGACTTCGTCGTCACGGACGTCTGGGTGTCCATGGGCGAGCCCAAGGAGGTCTGGGACGAGCGCATCACCGCCCTCGCCCCGTATGCCGTGACCATGGACGTCCTGCGCGCCACGGGCAACGACGACGTCAAGTTCCTGCACTGCCTCCCGGCCTACCACGACCTCGGTACGAAGGTGGCCAGGGAGATCCACGAGCGGTACGGCCTTGCGGAGCTGGAGGTCACCGACGAGGTCTTCGAGTCCCCGCACTCGGTCGTCTTCGACGAGGCCGAGAACCGGATGCACACGATCAAGGCGGTGCTCGTCGCCACGCTGGCCGGCGACGCGTCGACCGCATGAACATGCACCCGATTGGGTGAACATGCGTGCAAGTGGCTACGATGGTGCCACTTGGTGGGGTTCGGACTCGCACGTCCGGACCCCTTTTCATGTGCCCGGTCCGGAGCGCATGCCAGGAGTGAGCCCCCCACGGGCTCCGTCCCCCGCACCGCCAGAGAAGAGAACGTCCCCCCATGAGTCCCGCCTCCCCCGCCCCGCCGGCCCCGCAGCGCCGGACCGGAGCGCGCATCAAGAGCCCCGGCCTGCTGCTCGCCGAGTCCGGAACCGACCTCGAAGGGCACGGCCTGCGACGCACCATGGGGCTGTTCCAGCTCGTGTGCTTCGGCGTCGGGGCGATCGTCGGTACCGGGATCTTCGTCGGGCTGTCCGACAGTGTCGCCGAGGCGGGTCCCGCCGTGGTGGTCTCGTTCGTCCTCGCGGCGATCACCTGTGTGTTCACCGCCTTCTCCTTCGCCGAGCTCGGCGGCGCCATTCCGGTCTCCGGCAGTTCCTACTCGTTCGCCTACGCCACGCTCGGGGAGCGGGTCGCGTTCCTGGTCGGCTGGTGCCTGCTGCTGGAGTACGGCGTCTCGGTCTCCGCCGTCGCGGTCGGCTGGAGCCAGTACGTCAACGAACTGCTGGACGGGATCATCGGCTGGAGCCTTCCGGCGGCGCTCTCCTCCGGACCTGGCGACGGGGGCGTGATCAACCTCCCGGCGGTCGTCGTCGTCATGATGGCGGCCACCCTCCTGGTGCGCGGCATCAGGGAGAGTGCGGGGGCCACGGCGGCGATGGCGGTGCTGAAGATCGGCATCCTCGTCGCGTTCTGCGCGATCGCCTTCACCGCGTTCCAGGACGGCCATCTCTCCCCCTTCGCCCCCCACGGCATGGCGGGCGTGACCGCGGGCGCGTCCGTGGCGTTCTTCTCCTACATCGGCTTCGACGCCATCACCACGGCCGGTGAGGAGGTCAAGAACCCGCGCCGGAACATCCCCATCGCGATCATGATCTGCATCGGCCTGGTCACGCTGCTCTACTGCGCGGTCGCCCTCGGGGCGATCGGGGCGCTGGGCGCGGACGACGTGTCGGACAAGCCGGCCGCTCTCTCCCTGGTCGTCGACACGGTCACGGA
The DNA here is from genome assembly GCF_044385685.1 of Streptomyces sp. ALB3. Classification (NCBI taxonomy): domain Bacteria; kingdom Bacillati; phylum Actinomycetota; class Actinomycetes; order Kitasatosporales; family Streptomycetaceae; genus Streptomyces; species Streptomyces sp. ALB3. The sequence continues at coordinate 231,735 of NZ_JBISCE010000008.1, forward strand.
GTCGGGTGTGGGAGGAGGCGTCATCGCCTTCGGCGCGGTCGTCGCCATCGCTTCCGTCGTCCTCGCGGTGATGTACGGACAGACCCGGATCCTGATGTCGATGTCCCGCGACGGGCTGATCCCCAGGGTCTTCGAACGGGTGTCGCCCACCACGCACACGCCCGTCGCCAACACGTGGATCGTGGCTGTCGTCTTCGCCGTCCCGGCCGCGTTCTCCTCCCTCGACGTCGTCGTGAACCTGACGACGATCGGCACGCTCGCGACCATGGCCGTGGTCAATGTCGCCGTCATCGTGCTGCGCCGCCGCAACCCGGAGCTGAAGCGCTCGTTCCGGGTGCCGCTCTACCCCGTCAGCCCGATTCTGGGTGTCGGTTTCTGTCTGTACCTGATGTACGGGACGGGCTGGACGACCTGGCTGCAGTTCGTGGTGTTCCTGGGGGTGGGCGCCCTGGTGTACGCCGGGTACGGCCGCAGCCGTTCGCGGCTCGTCAGCCCCGGGGAGCCGCAGGACCGGACGGCGCCGGGCCCGACCGAAGGGTGAACCACACCGCCTTGCCGTGCTCGGTGGGACGGTGGCCGCAGGCGGAGCTCAGGGCGCGTATCAGGAGCAGGCCCCGGCCGTGCTCCTGCCAGGGGTCCGGCGCACTGCCCGGCAGCAGGCGGGACAGGTCCCCGGGCGGCCCCGGATCGTGGTCGTGGACCTCCACCTGGCAGCCGGACGCCAGGAGCTCGACCACCAGCTCGATGGGCCCCGAGCCGTCGGTGTGCTCCACGGCGTTGGCGACCAGCTCGGCGGTCAGCAGCTCCGCCGTGTCGCTGTCCGCGGGCGCGTCGAGGTCGGCCAGCGCCGTACGGACGAGGGCGCGGGCGATCGGCACCGCGGCCGTGGAGTGCGGCAGGGCGATGCGCCAGGAGGGGGGCGGTGGCGCGGGGACGTCGGGCGGCAAGGCGGGGGTTCCGTTCGGGAGCGGGGGTCCGGCGGGGGACCTTCGTCCCGCGCCGGCTGCGTCCATGGACGTTCCCTCCGTCGCCGGAGGGAACGGGTTCTGTACCAGGACTTCCTGCGACCAACCATACGAAGGGCGACGCCGCAGACATAGAGGCAGCCGACCGGCACAAAAGGGACCTTCGACACAGTGGCCGCGCCGCCTATCGTGTGCTCGTGACGGAAGTCACAGATGGGTGATAGCTTCGAAACGCCATCAGCACCAGCCCGACGGCCGGAGGGGACCCTCCCATGAGCCCGTTCACCGGCTCCGCCCCGCGCGCGGAGCGCTGGAAGCACCTGCGCCTGACGACGGACGACGGCGTGGCGACCGTCACGCTCGCCCGTCCCGAGAAGCTCAACGCGCTCACCTTCGGCGCCTACGCCGACCTGCGCGACCTCCTCGCGCAACTCTCCCGCGAACGCTCGGTGCGTGCCCTCGTGCTCGCCGGTGAGGGGCGCGGGTTCTGTTCCGGCGGCGACGTCGACGAGATCATCGGCGCCACGCTCGCGATGGACACCGCACAGCTCCTGGACTTCAACCGGATGACCGGACAGGTCGTACGGGCCCTGCGTGAGTGCCCCTTCCCCGTCGTCGCGGCCGTCCACGGAGTGGCCGCCGGGGCCGGGGCGGTCCTCGCGCTGGCCGCCGACTTCCGGATCGCCGCCCCCTCCGCGCGGTTCGCCTTCCTGTTCACCGCCGTCGGCCTGTCCGGCGGTGACATGGGTGCCGCCTACCTCCTGCCCCGGGTCGTCGGCCTCGGCCACGCCACCCGCATCCTGATGCTCGGCGAACCCGTCCGCGCACCCGAGGCCGAGCGCATCGGACTGATCAGCGAGCTGACCGGTGAGGGAGAGGCGGACGCCCGCGCGGCCGCCCTGGCCAGGCGGCTCGCCGACGGTCCCGCGCTCGCCCTCGCCCAGACGAAGGCACTGCTCACCGCCGAGCTCGACATGCCGCTCGCCGCAGCGGTGGAGATGGACGCGGCCACCCAGGCGCTCCTGATGAACAGCGAGGACTACGCCGAGTTCCACGCAGCCTTCACCGAGAAGCGGCCGCCGAAGTGGCGGGGCAGGTAGCGCGATGCCCTCCTCGGACACGCGGCGGATCGCGGTCATCGGCGGCGGGCCGGGCGGACTCTACGCCGCCGCACTCCTCAAGCGGCTGGACCCGGGCCGCGAGGTCACCGTATGGGAGCGCAACGCCCCCGACGACACCTTCGGCTTCGGCGTCGTCCTCTCCGACGAGACACTCGGCGGCATCGAGCACGCCGATCCCGTCGTGTACCAGGCGCTGAGCAGGGCCTTCGTGCGCTGGGACACCATCGACGTCGTCCACCGGGGCGTCACCCAGACCTCAGGCGGGCACGGGTTCGCCGCACTGGGCCGCCGCACCCTGCTGCGGATCCTGCACGAGCGCTGCGCGTCACTCGGCGTCCGTCTCCGCTTCCGGACCGAGGCACCGCCCGCCGCCGAGCTCGCCGCCGGCCACGACCTGGTCATCGCCGCCGACGGGGTGCACAGCGCCACCCGCCAGGCCCACGCCCGCCACTTCCGCCCCGTGGTCACCGGCCACCGCAACCGCTACATCTGGCTGGCCGCCGACTTCGCGCTCGACGCCTTCCGCTTCGAGATCGCCGAGACCCGGTACGGCGTGATGCAGTTGCACGCCTACCCCTTCTCCCGCCCGTCGCCCGGCCACCACTCCCGGACGACGCCGCAGCACGCGAGCGGCGCCTCCACCGTCATCGTCGAGATGCGCGAAGAGGTCTGGCGGGCGGCCGGACTCGACGTCTGCGACACGGCGCGGTCGGCCGGACTCTGCGCCGAGGTCTTCGCCCAAGCCCTCGGCGGCCGTCCGCTGCGCTCCAACAGGTCCTCCTGGCTCACCTTCACCACCGTGACCAACGCCCGCTGGTCGCACGGCAGGACCGTCCTGCTCGGCGACGCCGCGCACACCGCCCACTTCTCGATCGGCTCGGGCACCAAACTCGCCGTCGAGGACGCCCTCGCCCTGGCCGCCGCCATCGAGGAACAGCCCGATCTGCCCACCGCCCTCACCGTGTACGAGGCCGAACGCCGCCCCGTCGTCCTGTCGACCCAGCGCGCGGCCGCCGCCAGCCTGCGCTGGTTCGAGGAACTCCCGCACTACGTGGACCAGCCGCCCCGGCGGTTCGCCTTCAACCTCCTCACCCGCAGCCGCCGTGTCACCCATGACAACCTGCGCCTGCGCGACCCCGGCTTCACCGGGGCCGTCGAGGAGGAGTTCGGCTGCCCGCCGGGCACCCCGCCGATGTTCACCCCGCTGCGGCTGCGCGGCCTGGAACTCCGCAACCGAATCGTCGTCTCGCCCATGGACATGTACTCCGCCGTCGACGGGAGGCCCGGTGACTTCCACCTCGTGCACCTCGGGGCCCGTGCGCTCGGCGGCGCCGGACTCGTCATGACCGAGATGGTCTGCGTCAGCCCGGAGGGCCGCATCACCCCCGGCTGCACCGGACTGTGGACCGACGGACAGGCCGGGGAATGGGCCAGGATCACCGGCTTCGTCCACGACGCGGTCCCCGGTGCCGCGATCGGCGTCCAGCTGGGCCACTCCGGCCGCAAAGGATCGACCCGGCTGATGTGGGAGGGCATGGACCTACCCCTGGAGGAGGGAAACTGGCCGGTCAGCGCCGCGTCCCCCCTCCCGTACGCGCAAGGGGTCAACCAGATCCCGCGGGCCCTGGACAGAGCCGGCATGGACGTGGTCAGGGAGCAGTTCACCGAGGCCGCGCGGCGGGCCGCCCGCTCCGGATTCGACCTCCTCGAACTCCACTGCGCCCACGGCTATCTGCTCTCCGGCTTCCTCTCCCCGCTCACCAACGTGCGCACCGACGCCTACGGCGGGCCCCTGGAGAACCGGCTGCGCTTCCCCCTGGAGGTGTTCGACGCCGTCCGTGAGGTGTGGCCCGCGGACCGCCCCATGACCGTGCGGATCTCCGCCACGGACTGGGCACGGGGCGGCACGAGCGACGAGGACGCCCTAACGGTCGCCCGGGCCTTCGCCACCCACGGCGCGGACGCCATCGACGTCTCCACCGGCCAGGTCGTGTCCGGCGAACGCCCCGAGTACGGCCGCTCGTACCAGACCCCGTACGCCGACCGGATCCGCAACGCCCTGGAGGTACCCGTCATCGCCGTCGGCGCCATCTCGTCCTGGGACGACGTGAACTCACTGCTGCTCGCCGGCCGCGCAGACCTCTGCGCCCTCGCCCGCCCCCATCTCTACGACCCGCACTGGACTCTGCACGCGGCGGCCGAGCAGGGCTACGCGGGACCGGGCGTGTCCTGGCCGCTCCCGTACCGCGCGGGCAGCCGGACTCCGCCGACGGGCCGCACCGACGCTCCCAGGCCCCGGCTCACGCTGAACTGAGCGTCAGGCACTCGTGGCAGCGGCACGGGGTGGGATGGGGCGTGGCCCAGTGTGCGGTCCGGTACTCGAGGGCCAGCCGGCCGAGGCGGTGCGCCAGCTCCTCGGCGTCCTGACGCTCCGTCCACCAGCCGCCCACGCCCGCCTCCTCGCACAGCCGCAGCACGGTCGGGCTGTGGACCGGTACGGCCCGGAAGGTGTGCAGATTGCGCGTCGCCATGTCGATCGTGATGTACGTGCCCGTGTGGCGGCCGCGTCCGACGGTCGTCAACTGCTCGTGGCCCGTGCCCGGGTAGGTGTCGATCACGTACACCTTGGAGCCGCCCCGGTAGGACTTGGTGCCGGGCCGCAGTTCCTGGCCGCCCTCGCCGTAGCGCCGCCACCGCACGACGTTCGCGGCGACCAGCCACGGCTGGCGGGCCGGCGCCCCGCCGGCCGGGGCCGTCACCTGGGCTCCGCGGTGATCAGCAGGCGGTCGCCGACCGGCTCGTAACCGATGCGCCGGTACACGCCGTTGCTCGTCGGATTCGCGAGGTCAGTGAAGAGCAGCACCTCCCGGGCGCCCGCGTCCCGGGCCGCGCGGCTGACCTCCGCGGTCACCGCGGCCGCGTAGCCCCGGCCCCGGAGCCCCGGCGGCGTGTAGACGTTCGCCACCCGCACGGTGCCGGCGACCATGGGGGAGACGCCCGCCACCGAGACCGGTCCTCCGCCGGCCTCCCAGAGCGTCAGCCCGCCGTGCGCGGTGCGTTCGTCCACGATCCGCTCCGCCCGGTCACCCGGCTGTCCGGTCTCCGCACCGAAGGCGCGGATCCAGTCGACCAGCAGCGCCCGGTCGGCGGTGGTGGCGGTCCTGGGCCGGCCCGGGGGCGCGGGGGAGGGCGGCACCAGCGTGCCCAGCCGGTACAGCCGGTGCTCCTCGTCGACCCGGTGGCGGGGCCAGCGGGCGGCCAGGGCGCGTGCAGTTTCGCGGTCCGCGTTGACGCCTGGCAGCGGCAGGGCGTCGGCCAGCGGGCCGAGCGCCTCGGGTGGCACCGCGCCCAGGACGGGCGGGAACGGCGGTGTACGCACCAGGGCCCCGGTCACCTCGCCGCCCGCCCCGCGCCACCAGCCCAGCACCGGTGGCTCCGTGCCGTAGGCGTGCGGCCCGCTGTCCCGGAGTGTGGCCGTCACGGTCAGCAGCAGGGTGTTCTCGGCGGGACGGGCGGCCATGGTGGCTCCCGCCGCGTCGAGGAAGACGTCGACGTCGTCCGTGAAGGTCCAGGTCATGCCCTCATCCTGGACGGCCGCAGGGCCCCGGGGCATCCGTGTTCCGACGGGCGGACAGGGGCTCTCACCGGCGGACCGGCCCACGGCGACCCGGTCGCGAGCGGCGGACGGCCGGGTGGGCGGAGCCCGTGATCACTCCCGGGAGGCGGTGCCGCGCAGCAGGAAGCGCTGGAGCTTTCCCGTGGCGGTCCTCGGGAGCGCGGGCAGGAACTCGATGGAGCGCGGGCACTTGTGGGGCGCCAGCTCGGCCTTCATGTGGGCACGCAGGCCGTCGGCCGACGGCCGGGCGCCCTCGCGTGGCACGACGTACGCGGCGACGATCTGTCCGCGCAGTTCGTCGGTCAGCCCCACCACCGCGGCCTCGGCCACGTCGGGGTGGCGCAGGAGCGCCTCCTCGACCTCGGGCCCGGCGATGTTGTACCCGGCGGAGATGATCATGTCGTCGGCGCGGGCCACGTAGCGGAAGTAGCCGTCGGCCTCGCGGACGTAGGTGTCTCCGGTGATGTTCCATCCGTGGCGCACGTAGTCCCGCTGGCGGTCGTCGGCGAGGTAACGGCAGCCGACGGGACCGCGTACGGCCAGCAGGCCGGGTTCGCCGTCGGGCAGCTCCTCGCCCCCCTCGTCCACCACGCGCGCCTGCCAGCCGGGCACGGGGACGCCGGTGGTGCCGGGCCGGATCGCCCCGTCGGCGGCGGAGATGAAGATGTGCAGCAGCTCGGTGGCTCCGATGCCGTTGATGATGCGCAGACCCGTCCGCTCGTACCAGGCCCGCCAGGTGGCGGCGGGGAGGTTCTCCCCGGCCGAGACACAGCGGCGCAGCGCGGACAGGTCGTGTCCGTCGAGCGCGTCGAGCATGACGCGGTAGGCGGTCGGCGCGGTGAACAGGACGGAGACCCGGTGGGCGGCGAGGGCGGGCAACAGCTGCTTGGGTCCGGCCTGTTCCAGCAGGAGGGAGGAGGCGCCGGCCCGCATCGGGAAGATGACCAGCCCTCCGAGCCCGAAGGTGAAGCCGAGCGGCGGGCTGCCCGCGAAGACGTCGTCGGGGCCCGGCCGCAGGACATGGCGGGCGAACGTGTCGGCGACGGCCAGCACGTCCCGGTGGGCGTGCATGCAGCCTTTGGGCCGCCCGGTGGTGCCCGAGGTGAAGGCGATGAGCGCGATGTCGTCGGCGGCGGTGTCCACGGCCCGGCACGGGCCTCGCCGGGCCGCTGCGAGCTCCGTCAGATCACCGGGTCCCCCGCCCCCGTACGTCGTGACGCGCAGGCCGGGCACCCCGGCGGCCAGCAGGTCGTCGACCGACCTGACGTCGCACAGGGCGTGGCCGACGCGGGCGATGGAGCAGATGGTGGCCAGTTCCGACGCCCGCTGGCGGTCCAGCACCGTCACGGCGACCGCGCCTGCCTTCATCACCGCGAGCCAGCAGGCCGCGAGATACGGCGTGGTCGGCCCGCGCAGCAGTACGCGGTTGCCGGGGACGACGCCCAGGTCGTGGCTGAGCACCTGGGCGATGCGGTCCACCCGGTCCCGCAGCTCCCCGTAGCTCCAGACCTCGCCGTCGGCACTCCGGAAGGCGGGGCGGTCGGGGCCGAAGCGGTCGGCGGTGCGGTCCAGCAGCTCGTGACCGCAGTTCAGCCGGGCCGGATAGGCCAGTCCGGGGAGGTCGAAGACCAGCTCGGGCCGGTCTCCGGCGGGCGGGAGATGGTCGCGCGCGAAGGTGTCGGTGTGCGCGCTCGCGGTACCTGACGGCTTCATGAAGCTTCGCCCCCTTGTCGCCCTTGGAGCGTATCGTTTGAGTGACGGTAGTCAACGGTCCGCGATAAGTCGTGACAAGAGAGGCGCCGGTATGACGGCATTCTCCCTCGATCCCGGTCAAACCGCCTGGTGCGACGAGCTGTACGCCCTCGCCCGTGACGAGCTTCGCCCCCTCGCCGAGAAGGGCGAGCCCGGCCACGTCAACCGGCCGCTCGTCGCCGCGCTCGGCGGACTCGGACTGCTGGACCGTCTCCTCGGATCGGGCGCGCTCGACCTCTGCCTGTTGCGTGAATCCCTGGCGCGCGGCTGCACCGAGGCGGAGACCGCCCTGGCGCTCCAGGGGCTCGGAGCGGGTCCGGTCCGCCGGGCGGGCACCGAGGCGCAGCGCGCACGGTGGCTCCCCGAGGTGCGCGCGGGCCGGGCCGTCGCCGCCTTCGCGCTCAGTGAGCCGGGCGCGGGATCCGACGCGGCGGCGCTCGCCCTCGCGGCACGGCCCGCCCCGGAGGGACACGGCTGGCGGCTCACCGGCGAGAAGTGCTGGATCTCCAACGCGCCCGAGGCCGACTTCTACACCGTCTTCGCCCGGACGGGCGAGGGCGCCGGAGCCCGTGGCGTGACGGCGTTCCTCGTCCCCGCCGACCGGCCCGGGCTCACCGGGACGGCCCTGGACATGCTTTCCCCGCACCCCCTCGGAGCTCTGGACTTCGACGCCGTACCCGTCACCGCCGACGACGTGCTCGGGGAGCCCGGCCGGGGCTTCCGGGTCGCCATGGACACCCTGAACCTCTTCCGGCCCAGCGTCGGGGCGTTCGCCGTCGGCATGGCGCGCGCGGCCCTGGACGCCACCCTGGAACACACGGCGCAGCGCGCCGCCTTCGGGGGCCCGCTCAAGGACCTGCAGGCCGTCTCGCACCAGGTCGCGGAGATGGCCACCCGCACCGAGGCCGCCCGGCTCCTGGTGTACGCGGCCGCCGCCGCACACGACGCGGGGGAGCCGGGCGTGCCACGGCGGGCCGCCATGGCCAAGCTCTACGCGACCGAGACCGCCCAGTACGTCGTCGACGCGGCGGTGCAGCTGCACGGCGCCCGCGCTCTGCGCCGGGGGCACCTGCTCGAGCACCTCTACCGGGAGGTCCGTGCGCCCCGGATCTACGAGGGCGCCACCGAAGTGCAGCGCACCATCATCGCCAAGGAGCTGTACGCGACCCAGGAGACGCCCGCATGAACCCGATCACCCGGATCAATCCCGCCGAACTCGCCCCGCCCACCGGTTTCTCGCACGCCGTCACGGCCACCGGCGGCCGACTGGTCTTCCTCGCCGGTCAGACCGCGCTGGACGGCGACGGGAAGGTCGTGGGAGCCACACTGCCCGAGCAGTTCGAGACGGCCCTCGGGAATCTGCTGACCGCCCTGCGCGCGGCGGGCGGCGCCCCGGCGGCCCTCGCCAGGGTCACCGTGTACGCCACCGACGTGGCCGACTACCGCGCCCACGCCCCCGAACTGGGCGCCGTCTGGCGGAGGCTGGCCGGGCGGGAGTACCCGGCGATGGCCGTCGTCGGAGCGGTCAGGCTCTGGGACGAGCAGGCCATGGTCGAGATCGACGGGATCGCCGTGCTGGACTGAGACGGTGGGCACGAGGGGCGGTGCGGCAGGCCGCACCGCCCCTTCGCCGGCCTGTGGTGCGGGATCAGTAGGGCTGGACCAGCACGTGTGCGGCGCCGGGCATCCCGACCTTGAGGAGTTCGTCCTCCTCGGGCGTCGTCGGGCTGCCGGTCTCCTCCTTCAGGAGAGCGCGGGACAGGTTCTGCACGAACATCGCGCGGGGACGGCGGCGCTCCTCCCACGCGGCCAGAGCCGCCGCGACTCCGTCCTCCGCGTCGAGCGACCGGGCGAGGACCAGGGCGTCCTCCACCGCCATCGCCGCCCCCTGGGCGAGGTTGGGGGTGCTGGCGTGCGCGGCGTCACCGGCGATGACCACCCGGCCCACGTGCCAGGGCGCGTCGACCGTGACCTGCGAGATACGCGAGTACACGACGTCGGCCCCCGAGGTGACCGAGGTCAGCGCCTCGGCGACGGGCCCGCCGAACGCGGCGAGACGTTCCTTGAGCTCCTCGTGCGCCAGCTCCGGGTCAGGGCGGAAGCCGGGCTCCTCGGCGGTCACGGCGGCCAGATACATCAGCTCGTCCGTGATGGGGGTGAGGAGCGCCTTCGTCGACGACCGGCCGGCGCTGACCACGACACCCTGGACCTCGGGCAGGCGGGGCACGGTGACCCGCCAGTTGGCGAAGCCGGTGTACTCGGGGACGAAGCGGTCGCCGTGGAGCCGGGTCCGCAGCGGTGAGCCGATGCCGTCGAAGCCGACGACGAGGTCCCAGCGGGCGGAGGATCCGTCGGACAGCGTCACGCCGACCCCGGAACCGTCGTCGGTCATCTCCGCGATCGTCGTCCCGAAGCGGATCGGGACCCCGGCGGCCGCGGTGGCGTCGCCCAGCACCCGGGCCAGGGCGGGGCGCGGTATGCCGTGGCTGGCGGGGACGCCGTCCATGCGGGGCTGCGGGATCTTGGCGAGCGTGGTGCCGGCCGGGTCGCAGACGGTCAGCACCTCCCAGGGGAATCCGGCCGCCACGCACGCGTCGAGCACGCCGATCTCACGCATGACGTGCAGGGCGTTGGACGGCTGGATGATGCCGACGCCAAGGGCGTCCAGCTGGTCACGGAGCTCGACGACCTCGACCGTGTGCCCGCCGCGGGCGAGCGCGACGGCGAGGGTGAGCCCGCCGATCCCGCCGCCGTGCACGAGTACACGCAGGGGTGTTTCCATCTCAGGTCTCTCCAGGCGAGAAGAAGAAGGGGAAGGGAGGCGGGTCAGCCGACGGCCGCGGGCAGGCTCATCAGATGGTCGACCAGGGCGAGCAGCACGTCGCGGCCGAAGGACCGTGCCCGGACGTCTCCGATCAGCAGGGGGACATGCGGATCCAGGTCCAGGGCGGCACGGATCTCGTCCGGGGTGCGGGTGTTGTGCCCGTGGAAGCAGTTGATCGCCACCACGAAGGGGATGTCCCGGCTCTCGAAGAAGTCGATCGAGGCGAAACTCGTCTCGAGCCGGCGGGTGTCGGCGATCACGACTCCGCCGAGCGCGCCGTTGACCAGGTCGTTCCACATGAACCAGAAACGTTCCTGGCCAGGTGTGCCGAAGAGGTAGACCACCAGTTCCGGACTGACCGTGATGCGGCCGAAGTCCAGCGCCACGGTGGTGGTGTTCTTCTGCCCGACGCCGGCGAGGCTGTCGACACCGATGCTCGCCCGGGTGAGGTATTCCTCGGTACGCAGGGGCGCCACCTCGCTGACGGCGCCCACCAGAGTGGTCTTTCCCACGCCGAAGCCACCGGCTATGAGGATCTTGACGGCGGAAGGCGCCGTCTGACTGGTTGTCATATCGGTTCAGAGTCTCCGGAGTCCGTCACGTACGGCGGCGAGCAGGCCCATGCCGGCGCCGCCCGACGCCCGCGCCACCGTCAGGGGGGCGCGGGCCAGCAGCAGGCCTTGGGCGACCAGGTCGGCCAGCAGGATCTTGGTCACCGAGACCGGCAGGTCGAGCCCGGCGGAGACCTCGGCGACCGCGGCCGGCCGGCGGCAGCGCTCCAGGATCATCCGGTGCTCCGGCTGGAGCCGGCCCGCCCGCAGGGGGGCACCGTGCTCGTCCACCGGCTGTTCGGCCGTGGTGAGCACGGTGATGAGGCTGAAGTCGTCCCGCTCGGGAGCGGTCCGGCCGCGGGTGATCGTGTACGGGCGCACCATCGTGCCCGCACCGTCCTCCTCGGTCTCCTCCTCGTCCCAGTAGGAGGTCACACCCGCTGCCCGTCCCCGGTACCGAAGGCGTCGAAGTCGCCGCGGGCCGGTGCGGTGAGCTTCTGGCCGACCTGCTGGACGAGGTTGTGCATCGCCAGGGACATGACTTCGGCGTCGACCTCCTGGGAGGCGATGACGGCCAGGTGGGTGCCCTGGCCTGCGGCGATGATGAAGAGCCAGAGGTCTGCCAGTTCGACGATCACCTGGTGGACCGATCCACCGTCGAAGAGCTGGCCAACCCCGCGCGCGAGGCTCTGCTGGCCGGTGCAGATCGCGGCGAGCCGCTCGGCGTCGGCGCGTTCGATGGTGCGCGAGTGGCTCACCACCAGCCCGTCGTCGGACAGCAGCACGGCGTTCAGCGTCTCGGCGACCGAGTCCACCAGACCGTCGAGCAGCCAGTCCAGATCCTGGAGGGTGGCCGTTGTGCGTGTCATGACCGTTCTTCTCTCGTAGGGGAGGGTGCGGAGGAGGCGGGGCCCGGCGGCTCCTCGGCCGCACGCGCCGCGCGTGAGCGCCGCTGGAATGCCCCGATCGCCGCACCGGCCCGCCGGGGGACGGGGCGCAGCAGCGGGTTCTCGTCCCAGCTCGGGGGCTTGGGTGCCGCCGTGCCGGCGGCCGGGTTCACCCGTAGCTCGTCCACCAGGCTGGCCTGGCGTACACGGCGGGGGAGCGGGGGCTCCCCGCCGGCGGGCGGGGCGGCCGGCTGCTCCGCCACGGGGAGGTCCGGGCCGGGATGGGAGGGCACACCGTAGGCGTGCGTGCCAGTGGTGCCGCCCTCCGCCGGGTACGGCTGCGGGTAGGCCGGTTCCGGTGCCGTGTACGTGTCATCGGCCGGCTCGGCGTAGGCGTGTCCTGGCACCGGGTACTGGCCCGCGGCCGTCATGTAGGGCTGTTCCTGGCCGGCGTAGGACTGACCGCTCCCGGAGTACGGCTGCTCGGATCCGGCGTACCGGCCGTCGTCGTACGGCTGCTCGGATCCGGCGTACCGGCCGTCGTCGTACGGCTGCTCGGATGCGAGGTACGGGCCGTCGCCGTACGGCTGTCCGTCGCCCTGGTACGCGGCGTCGCCGGTGGAGTACGGCTGGTCCGCGTCGGGGTAGGGAGTGTCGTCGGGCGGGAAGGGCTGTCCGTCCGCCGGGAAGGGCCGGCCGGGCACGGGGAACGGGTCGCCGGAGCCGGAGTAGGGCTGCTCGGCGGCGGACCGTTCCTCGCCGGCGGGCGCCGGCCTGGCGGTGTGGTCGGCCAGGGCCGTGACCCCCGCCATCGCCCGCCCCTGGACCCGGGTCGGCAGAGCGCCCGCAGGGGCGGGTGCGGCTGCCGGCTCCACCGCCGGGGGCGGCGCGGCCGACGGTACGCCGACCGGGCCGGTGCCGGGCTCGGGGACGGTCAGCTCGTCCGGGACCAGGACGACCACCCTGGTGCCACCGAAGGCGGAGGGCCGGAACTCGACCCTCAGACCGTGCTGGTCGGCGAGGCGCGAGATCACGTAGAGGCCGAGCCGGATGTCCTCCGAGTGGGCCAGCACGTCCATCCGGGGCGGACGGCTCATCAGTTCGTTGGCCTCGGTGAGCTGTTCCTCGTCCATGCCCAGGCCTCGGTCCTCGACCTCGATGGCCAGGCCCCGGCTCACCTTCGCCGCGCGCACCTCGACCGGGCTGGGCGGCCGGGAGAACGTCAGCGCGTTCTCGATCAGCTCCGCCAGGACGTGGGAGACCGGACCGACGGCCCGCTCGGCCAGCCACGGAGCGCCGTCGAGGTCCAGCACCACCCGGCGGTAGTCCTGCACCTCGCCCTGGGCGGAACGCATGACGTCCAGCAGGGGCACCGGCTTGCGCCAGCGCCGGTGCGGTGAGCCGCCCGCGAGGATCACCAGGTTCTCCTCGTAACGGCGCAGACGTGCCGTCAGGTGGTCGAGGTCGAAGAGGCCGTCGAGCACCTCGGGGTCCTCGTGCCTGCGCTCCAGCTCGTCCAGCTTCTTGAGCTGCTGGCCGATCAGCTGCTGCGTACGGCGCGCGATGCGCTGCAGCAGCCGTTCGAAGCCCCGGTGCTGGTCGGCCTGTCTGACGGCGGCCTGCAAAGCGCTGGCACGGGCCTGGTTGAGCGCGCCGCCGAGCCGGGTGAGCTCGTCACCGCCCTCGCCGTCGGTGTCGATCGCGCGGGCCTCGGCCTCCGGATCGATCTTCTCCCCCCGCGCCAGCCGTTCGATGACGTCCGGCAGCGCCTTCTCGAGCTCCTCGGCCCGTTCCTGGAGCCCGGAGACGCGTTGCCGCAGGTTGCGGGTGAGGCGCCAGGTGGTCCAGACGACCGCGACGACCGCGAGCAGTCCGATCACCGAGGTGAGGACCATTCTGAGGAGCAGGGACATGACCGTGTCCTTGCCTGTCACCACGACCGCGTCGGTGCGCTTCTCCAGCAGCGCCACCAACTGCGGGGTCACACCGTCCATGGCCTCGCGCCAGGTCTTCTCCTCGGCCTTCAGCTCGACGAAGCCGGACCGGTCCGCGGCGGCGGGGCGCAGGATCTGCTTCTCGACCTCCGTCTTGGCCTTCCAGGCGGAGCTCTCGGTCAGCTCTCTCCACTGCTCCTGCTCGTCCTCGGGCAGGTGCGGAATCACCTTCGTGCCGGTCTGGAAGGCCTGGCCGGAGACGGCGTCCCTGACCTCCCGCAGCTCGTCGGTGCTGAGCTTGCCGGTGGGCCAGCCACGGGCGAGGATCGCGTCCGAGCGGGAGATCATCTCCTTGGCCCAGAAGAGGTCCACCAGAGGCTGGCCCAGGGTGGTCACCTCGCCGTTGTCCACACGGCTGAGAGCCGAGAACAGCTCGAGGTCCACGGCGATCAGGTCGGTGTAGTAGCCGTAGACGACAGCCTGCTGGTCGCTGTCACCCTCGTCGACGAGAGTGCGCTGGGCGGGCAGCCGGCTGATCGCCTCCCGGGCCCTGCCGACGGCGTTCCGCACCTCTTCGGGCGCGTCGTCCGCGCTCACGTCCGAGAGGGACTCGAAGGCCGTGATGGCCTCGTCGGTGCGCGTGCGCTGCTGCTTCAGCGCCGTACCGGAGTCACCGGGCCGGGCGAGCGCCTCCGCGCTGAGCCGGCGCTCCTCCTGCAGGTTGTAGTACACGATGTTGGACGGTTGGCCCGCTTGCTCGGCCAAGAGTCCCTGGGCTGCCTGGCGTTGGAAGTCCAGGAGTGTCTGTCCACTGGTGACGGCCCACAGGGCCGCCAGTGCGACTCCGGGGACGATCGCCAGTACGAGAAGGGCCGTCCGCAACGACATGGGTGCCGAGTCGGTCCGCCGTGACGCGCGCGTGCGCAGGGGATTCTCCTTGACGATGATGCCAGCCGGTGACTGGTCAAATACGTTGAGAACTTGGACACATGGATATTAGTCACAGTGCAAAAAAGAAGAAAAAGTGGCCTCACATGAACCACACGAGGTGCACACGGCGTGCACGCAAGCCTGCCGAAGTGTCGGGGATGCCTGTCATGCCCAGGTAGCGGCGGGCACGCTCCGGAGTGAGGCTGAAAGGGCACGCGCATCTGCCGCGGTGGGCCAGGAGGTGACGAGGATGCCGGGCGGTCCGCCTCCGCACCCCGTGCAGAGGTCACCCGAGGGGGACGGTTTCGCCGTGTGTCCCGACGCGCACGGCGGTCGTCCGCGCGTCGCCCCGGGCCCCCACGGGATGCCCGACGAGATGCCCGACGAACCGCTCCATCTCTCCCTCGACGCCGACCGGGTGCTGGGCGGGGAAGGGGGCCGCGCGACGGCCGTGCCGGAAAAGCCCCATGTCATGCCGTGTGCCGCAGGGCGGACAGGGCAGACGCCGTTCTGTGACCACAGCGGGGCAGGAGCCGTCCATCACCGGCGCGGAACGGAAGCAGCGGACGGGCCGCCGCGCGGCGCGCCGGACGGGTGAACCAGGCCGGGGGATATATCTGTATTCGGTGCCCTTTGTTCCGGATCGCCCGTCGTGATCGCCCTCGTCCTCTGCCATTTCGCACTGGCCGCGTGCGCGGCGCCGCTGGTGCGGCGATCGGGCCGGTACGCGTTCGTCGTGCTCGCGCTCCCCCCGGCGGCCACCACCGTGTGGGCGGTCACCGAGTGGAACGGCACCGAGGCCGGCCGCGCACTCACCTGGTCCTGGGAGTGGATCGGCACGTACGACGTGTCGGTCGCCCTCCGCCTGGACGCGCTCTCCGAGCTGATGGTGCTGCTGGCGGCAGGCGTCGGCATGCTCGTCCTGCTGTACTGCGCCTCCTACTTCACCGATCGTTCACCGCAACTGGCCCCCTTCGCGGGGAACCTGCTCGCGTTCGCCGGCGCCATGCTCGGACTCGTCCTCGCGGACGACCTGATCTCCCTGTACGTCTTCTGGGAACTCACCACCGTCTTCTCCTACCTCCTGATCGGGCACGGCAGCCAGCAGAAGAAGAACCGCCGCTCCGCCCTCCAGGCCCTGACGGTCACCACACTCGGCGGCCTCGCCATGCTCGTCGGCTTCCTGATCCTCGGTGAGGCCGCCGGCACCTACCGGATCTCCGCGATCGTCGCCGATCCGCCCGAGACGACCCTCGCCGTCTCCGTGGGCGTCGTCCTCGTCCTGTGCGGGGCCCTGTCCAAGTCGGCGATCTGGCCGTTCAGCCTCTGGCTGCCGAACGCCATGGCCGCACCGACCCCCGTCAGCGCCTACCTGCACGCCGCGGCCATGGTGAAGGCCGGCGTCTACCTGGTGGCGCGCCTCGCACCCGCCTTCGCCGACGTGCCCGCCTGGCGGCCCGCCGTCCTCGTCCTGGGGGGAGCGACCATGCTCCTCGGAGGCTGGCGCGCCCTGCGCCTGAACGACCTGAAGCTCGTCCTCGCCTACGGCACCGTCAGCCAGCTCGGCTTCCTCATCGTGCTGGCAGGAGCGGGCAACCGCAACGCCGCGCTCGCCGCCGTCGCGATGATCCTGGCGCACGCCCTGTTCAAGGCCGCGCTGTTCCTCCTCACCGGCATCGTGGACCACGCGGCCGGCACCCGCGATCTGCGCCGGCTCTCCGGCCTCGGCCGCACCATGCCGTACGTCTGCGCGGTCACGGTGCTCGCCGCCGCCTCCATGGCCGCCCTGCCGCCGTTCCTCGGATTCGCGGCCAAGGAAGCCGCCTTCGACGCCTTGCTGCACGGGGACACCGCCGACCGCTGGGTCCTGGCCGTCACCGTCGTCGGCTCGGTGCTGACCGTGGCGTACACCCTCCGCTTCCTCTGGGGGGCGTTCGCCCGCAAGCCCGGCCTCGCCGACACCCCGGTCCGGCGCGTCGGCGCGGCGCTCCTGGCCCCACCCGCCGTCATGGCCGTCGCCGGCCTGGTCCTCGGCCCCGGCGTCGGATGGACGGACCGTCTGTTCGCCGCCTACGCCGACGCCTTCCCCGCCCCCGCCCACCCCTACCACCTCGCCCTCTGGCACGGCTTCAACGTGGTCCTGCTGCTGTCCGCCCTGACGTGGGCGGGTGGCGCGGTGCTCTTCGCGGGCCGTACGGCGGTCGTCCGGGTCTCCCGGCGCGTCGCCTGGCCGACCGCGGACAGTGTCTTCGGACACCTCCTTCTCGGCCTGGAACGACTGGCCCTGCAGGTCACCGGCTTCGTCCAGCGCGGCTCCCTCTCCGGATACCTGGCCATCACCCTGACGGTGCTGCTGGCCGGGCAGCTGGCGGTCCTGATCACGGACCGGCCGTGGGAAGGAGCGGTCGCCCCCCGCGTGTGGGACGCTCCGCTCCAGGGGGCGGTGGCCCTGCTCACCTGCGCGGCCGCACTCTCCTGCCTGACCGTCAGCCGCCGGATGAAGGCCGTCGTCCTGGCGGGCCTGACCGGCTACGGGGCCGCACTGCTCTTCGTCGTACAGGGCGCGCCCGACCTGGCACTCACCCAGTTCTGCGTCGAGACCGTGTCGATGATCGTGTTCGTGCTCGTCCTGCGCCGGCTGCCTGTGCGCTTCGAGGAGTCCATCGGCACCTGGCGGCGGGCGCTGCGGATCCCGGTCGCCCTGGCCGCCGCCGCGACCGTCGGCGTGGCCGTCTGGGTGGCGGGCGCCGCGCGTGTCGCCGAGCCCGCGGGCGCGGCGATGGTCGAGGAGGTCGCCCATCACGGCCTCAAGGACGTCGTGGCCACCATCCTGGTCGATCTGCGGGCATGGGACACGATGGGGGAGTCCGCCGTGCTGGCTGCGGCGGCGATCGGGGTGACCAGTCTGATCTACCTCCACCGTCGTGGCGAGGCGTCCATGAACCGGGAGGAGCTGCAGGGAGAGACCGCCTGGGCGCTGTCGGGACGACGGCTGACCGGTCTCCCGCAGGGTGACGACACCGCGCCCGAACGCAGCTGGCTGGCCGCCGGATCCACCCTCGCGCCCGAACACCGCTCGATCGTCTTCGAAGTCGTGGCCCGGCTGCTCTTCCACCCCATCCTGGTGCTCTCCCTCTACCTCCTGTTCTGCGCGGAGAACATGCCGGGGGGCGGCTTCGTGGCCGGCCTCGTGGCAGGGCTGGCGCTCATCACCCGGTACCTGGCGGGCGGCAGGTTCGAGCTCGCCGAGGCCGCGCCGCTCCAGCCCGGACTCTTCACCGGACTCGGACTGTTCGTGTCCACCGCGGTCGCCCTGGGCGGCCTCGCGGAAGGGACGGTGCTGCACGCCTGGACCTATCACGGGCACCTGCCCGTCTTCGGTGACTACCACCTGAGCACCTCGGTGCTCTTCGACTTCGGTGTCTACCTGCTGGTCCTCGGCGTGGTCCTGGACATCGTGAGGGCACTGGGGGCCAAGATCGACCGGCAGATCGAACGGGCGGCGGGCGCGCTCGCCCCCGCCACGGACTCCGGGACGGGGGAGCCCCGCCGATGACCATGAGCGTCTCGCTCCTCGTCACGGCCGTCGTCCTGTGCGCGGTCGGCGGCATCCTCATGCTCACCCGGCCGCTCACCCGCATCCTGCTCGGCGCGGTGATCGCGGGCAACGGCATCAACCTGCTGGTCCTCGCCTCGACCGGCTCGGCAGGCGCGGCACCCCTGCTCTACGGGGTACCGCTGCGACGGATCACCGACCCGCTGCCCCAGGCCATCGCCCTCACCGCCATCGTCATCACCCTCGCCACCACGGCCTTCCTGCTCGCCATGGCCTACCGCAGCTACCAGCTGACGGGCACCGACGAGGTCCATGACGACCTGGAGGACCGGCGCATCTTCCTGCGCGCCGAGGTGATGGGGCAGCGGGCCGAACTGCGTGAGGAGTACCGGGCGGAACCCGCCCGCAGCCCCAAGGACCGGGCCCGCTACCGGCAGGAGCACCGCCGGCTCCGTGCCCGGCTCCGTGCCGACCGCGCGCTGCAGGCCCGGGGCCGTGACGCCAGTGGCGATCTGTGGCACGACGTGCTGGGAGCCGACCCCGAGGACTACCTGAACGACACGGACGACGACCGAGGAGCCGCCCGATGAACGCGCTCGTCCCGCTGCCGGTCCTGCTGCCGCTCTGCGCCACCGGACTCAGCCTCGCCTTCGGAACCCGGCTCGCACGCTTCCAGCGCTTCATCAGCGTGGCCGTGCTCAGCGCCGTCCTCTGCCTGTCGGTGACCCTGATGATCGCCGCCGACCGGCAGGGCCCCCTCTCCGTCCACCTCGGCGACTTCGCCCCGCCGCTCGGCATCACGCTGGTCGCGGACCGGCTGGCCGGGCTGATGCTGACCGTCTCCTCGGCGGTCACCCTCTGCGTCCTGGTCTACTCACTCGGCCAGGGCATGGCCGACCGGGACAAGGAGACGCCCGTCGCCGTCTTCCACCCCGCCTACCTCATCCTGGTCGCGGGGGTCTCCCTCACCTTCATCGCGGGCGACCTCGTCAATCTGTACGTCGGCTTCGAGATCATGCTGGTCGCCAGCTTCGTCCTGCTCACGCTCGGAGGTACCGGCCCCCGGATCCGGGCCGGCTCCACCTATGTGATCATCTCGCTGTTCTCCTCGATGCTGTTCCTGACGGCGATCGCCATGACCTACTCCGCCACCGGCACGGCCAACTTCGCCCAGCTGGCCGTCCGGCTGCCCGACCTCCCCCTCGGTGTGCAGACCCTGGTGCAGGCCATGCTGCTCACCGTCTTCGCCGTCAAGGCAGCGGTGTTCCCCCTGGCCGCCTGGCTCCCCGACTCCTACCCGACCGCGCCCGCCCCCGTCACCGCCGTCTTCGCCGGCCTGCTGACGAAGGTCGGCATCTACTGCATGCTGCGGGTCGAGACGCTCTTCTTCCCCGGCAACCGGCTCGGCGACCTGCTGATGGCCCTCGCCCTCGCCTCGATGACCGTGGGCATTCTCGGGGCGGTCGCCCAGACGGACCTGAAGCGGCTCTTCTCCTTCACCCTCATCAGCCACATCGGCTACATGGTCTTCGGGATCGGCCTCGCCACCCGCGAGGCGTACGGCGGCGCGATCTTCTACGTCGCCCACCACATCACCGTCCAGACCACCCTCTTCCTCGTGGCCGGGCTCATCGAACGCCGGGGCGGCACCAACGAGCTCACCCGCCTCGGCGGGCTGGCCAGGGCGGCCCCCCTGCTCGCGGTCCTCTTCTTCGTCCCCGCGATGAACTTCGCCGGGATCCCGCCGCTCTCCGGGTTCATCGGGAAGCTCGGACTCATGCGCGCGGGTGTCGCCGACGGCGGTGTGTGGGCCTGGATCCTCGTCGCGGGCGCCACCGTCACGAGCCTGCTCACCCTGTACGTGATGGCCAAGATCTGGAACCTGGCCTTCTGGCGCACCGCGCCCCCGGGACAGGCCGCGTACGGCACCGTCCTCGAGGCCGCCGACGACAGCGACGACGACGATGCCGACACCGGCCCCGACCGGATCCCCGGCACGGGCGACGAAGGCGTGAGGCCGCCGCGGGCGCCCGCGGGGCAGGCCGTGGCCGCCACCCTGCAGGGCAGGACCGTCACCACCACGGTCCGCCCGCCCGTGGCCATGGCCGCCGCGACGGCGGGCGCCGTCGTGCTCGGCCTGGCCTTCACCGTCCTGGCCGGTCCGCTGACGGCCTTCACCGACCGCGCGGCAGCCGAACTCATCGAACGCCGGCCCTATGTGGAGGAGGTGCTCGGCCGGTGAGGCGCCTGATCACCCTGTCGTACCGCAACCCCGACCTGCCCCCGTTCAGTGTCGAGTTCGCCGGCCGCCGGCGCCGCGTACTCGACCTTCCGCTGATCGCCTGGCTCACCCTGATCTGGGTCCTGCTGTGGTCCACCCTGACCTGGGCCAACGTCATCACCGGTGTCGTCGTCGCGGTGTCCGTCTGTCTGGCGTTCCCGCTGCCGCAGGTCGACATGGGACTGCGGCTGCACCCCTGGGGCATCGTCCGGCTCGCCGGCTACCTGCTCTACGACATGTACACCTCGGGCGTGAAGGTCACACGGCAGATCTTCGCCGACCGGCCGCACCGGCCGGCCGTCATCGGCGTACGACTGCGCTGCCGCAGCGACCTGATGCTCGCCGCGACGGCCGTCACCGTCTCGAACGTGCCGGGCGGCTCCGTCATCGAGGTGCGCAGGGCCACGGCGACGCTCTTCCTGCACGTCCTGGACGCGGACCGGCCGGAGGAGCTGGAGGCCGCCCGGCGCACCGTCTGGAAGCTGGAGGAGCTGACGGTGCGGGCCTTCGGGACCCGGGACGAGATCGGCCGGGTCTCCGAGCCACCACCTGCGCCCGACTCCGACTCCGACTCCGGCACAGGGCAGGAGGGGACATGAGTGGTCCCGAGACCGTCGACCGGGTGCTGATCAGCGCCGCCGTCGTGTTCGTCGTCGTCGCGGGTGCGCTGCTGCTCTTCCGGATCAGCCGTGGGCCCTCGATGCTGGACCGGGCCATCGCGCTCGACGTCTTCGCCGCCGTCGTCATCGCCGGCCTCGGCGCCAAGTCCGCCTTCGCCCGGGACTCGTTCTACTTCCCGATCATGCTGGTGCTCGCGTTCCTCGGCTTCACCGGGTCGGTGGGCATCGCCCGCTTCATCGCCGTGCGGGACAAGCCTCTGTCACGCGGGAAGCCCGCCCGCAAGGAGGGACGGACATGAGTGCCTGGCTCCAGGTCCTGGACACGGCAGGAGCGGTCCTCGTCTTCTTCGGCGCGGCGATCTGCCTGCTCGGGGTGGTCGGCATGGTGAAGCTGCCCGACGTCCTGTCGCGCAGCCACGCCGCGACGAAGCCGCAGACCCTGGGGCTGCTGCTGGTGCTGGCCGGGGTCGCCCTGAGACTGCGCGGCGGCATGGATCTCGCGACCCTGGCCCTCATCGGCTTCTTCCAGCTGATGACAGGTCCGGTGGCTGCCCATCTGGTGGCGCGGTCGGCGTACCGGACGGGGCAGATCGAGCGCGGTGAGCTGCTCTTCGACGACCTGGACGCTCAGCTCACCGAACCGGGACCGGAGCCGGACTCGGACGCGGAGCCGGACTCGGAGCCCGGTGCGGGGACGGAACCCGGTGAGGGCTCCGGCCGGAACCGATGACCGTCGGCCCGCCAGCCGCCCCGGACCGGGGACTCGCCCCCCGCCGCTCGGGCCGCGTCTCCGTAACGCCACGCCGGTCACCCTGTGTCTGCGATGATGCGGCGGGGAAACAACCGGGCGCTGGGGGGCGTATGGGAAGCACGGGTACGGTGCTGCGCGAACTGCGCGGCGCACAGAAGTCGTCCAAGGGTGTCTCGCTCTACTCCAGGTACGTGAACCGGCCGGCCGGCCGGCTGCTCGCGGCGGGTGCTCACCGCGCCGGGCTCTCGCCCAACCAGGTGACGCTGACGAGCGCCGCGTTCACGTTCACCGCGATCGCGGGAGTGGCCGTCCTGGAGCCGTCCTGGTGGCTCGGGGTGGCCGTCTACGCGGGTCTCGCCGTCGGCTTCGCCTTCGACTCGGCCGACGGGCAGCTCGCCCGGCTGACCGGGCGCGGCGGTCCGGACGGTGAGTGGCTCGACCACGTCGTGGACTGCGCGAAGATGATCCTCGTCCACAGCGCCGTGCTGATCTCGTTCCACCGGTTCGGCGGCCTGCCGGGCGGGGGATGGCTGCTCCTGCCGCTCGGTTTCCTCTTCGTCGCCGTGCTCACCTTCTGCGCGGGACTGCTCAGGGAGCAGCTGGGCAAGGCGGCGGCCCGCGCCGCACCGGCTCCGTCCGGTTCCCCGGCTCCGGTGTCCAGGGTCCGGGCCGTGGCCCTGCTGCCCGCGGACTACGGGGTCTTCTGTCTCGTCTTCCTGCTGCTCGGCGCACCCGGGGCCTTCCGGGCCGGGTACGCCGTGCTCGCGGCCGTGCACGCCTTGTTCCTCGTGGCGTTCCTGGTCAAGTGGTTCAGGGAGCTGAAAGCGCTCCGGGCCGGGTGACGAGTACGTCCAGTGCCCGGCGCAGCTGGGTGCTGGACGTGTGCACCGTGTACGGGAAGTAGACGACCTCCACCCCGACCTCGGCGAAGTCACGCTCCAGGCGCTGTCCCTTCTCGGTACCTCGCCAGTCGTCGCCCTTGAAGATGACGTCGAAGCGGACCTGCTGCCAGGTCTCCACCTTGTCCGGAACGGTCTCCACGAACGCCGCGTCCACGTACCGCACACTGCGCACGATCTCCAGCCGTTCGGGCAGCGGGATCACCGGTGTGTGGCCCTTGGCCAGCGCGGCCATCTCGTCCGAGACGACTCCGGCCACCAGGTAGTCGCACTGGCTGCGGGCGTGGCGCAGGATGTTCAGGTGACCGACGTGGAACAAGTCGTACACCCCCGGCGCGTAACCGACTCTGTGCTGCACCATCCGTTCTCTCCCCCCACGGTGGAACTGGTTCAACGACCTTACTTTGAAGAACACTTGTGCATCCCGTGAACGGATAAGCTCGGAGAAGAGGCTGTTCCGGGGGGAAGGCGATCATCCGTTGTCCGCTGCTGAGCATCAGAGGCCGTTCGAGAACCGCAGACTTCTCGTGGTGTCCACCAACTACGCCCCCGAACTGACGGGCATAGGCCCGTACGCGACCCAGCTCGCCGAGCACTGGGCGGCGAGCGGGGCGAGGACCGAGGTCCTGACCGGTATGCCGCACTACCCCGCCTGGCGTGTGGACCCGGGGTACCGGGGAGCGTGGCGCAGGGAGGAGAACCGTGAGGGTGTGCGTGTGCACCGGCGGCGCCACTACGTGCCGTCACGTCAGACGGCGCTGAGACGAGCGGCCTTCGAGGCGTCCGTGCTCGCCCACGGGATGCTCGCCCCTCCGCCGGGCCGCCCCGACGCCGTGATCTCCCAGATGCCGAGCCTGGCGGGAGGCGTGATCGGTGCCCGGCTCGCGCGCCGCCACGGCGTGCCCCACATACCCGTCGTCCAGGACCTGATGGGCGCCGCCGCCGCGCAGAGCGGTATCCGCGGGGGAGACAGGGCAGCGGCCGTCGCCGCCGGGGCCGAACGGTACGCACTGAGCGGCGCCGCCCTCGTCGGCGTCATCCACGAGAGCTTCGTGGAGGGCGTCACCGCCCTCGGCGTCGACCCGGGGCGCGTGCGTGTGGTCCCCAACTGGACCCATGTGCAGAGCCCTTCGGCCGACCGCGCCGCCACCCGGGCCCGGCTGGGCTGGGCCGAGGGCACCCCCGTCCTGCTGCACTCCGGGAACATGGGCCTCAAGCAGGGGCTCGACGTGCTGACCGGCCTCGCACGGCTGGCACCGGACATCCGGGTCGTCCTCATGGGCGACGGCAACCAGCGCGAAGGACTGCGCGAGCGTGCCGCGGGGCTGCCCAACGTCGACTTCCTGCCGCCGGCCGGCGCGGAGGACTTCACCGATGTGCTCGCCGCCGCCGACGTGCTCGCGGTGACCCAGCGGGCGTCCGTGCTCGACATGAGCGTCCCGTCCAAGCTCACCTCGTACTTCGTCTCCGGACGCCCCGTCGTCGCCTCCGTGGCCGGCGAGGGCGGTACGGCGGACGAGGTGCGCCGTTCCGGTGCGGGGGTCCTCGTGCGGCCGGAGGACCCGGCCGCGCTCCTCGCCGCCGTACGGCGCCTGGCCGCCGATCCGACGGCCGCCGCGGAACTGGGAGCACACGGCCCGCGGTACGTCGCACAGCACCTGGGCAAGGAAGCGGGCCTCGCACGGTTCGACGCCCTGCTCACCGAAGCACTCGGGAGCGCACCGGCCGGGGCCCCGGGAACCGGCGACACACGAGGGGAAGCACGCCGATGACGCATCAGATCCGGCCCCCGGACGACCATGACGAACCGGCACTGCTGCGCGATCAGTTCCGCCAGCTCCTGCGCTACCGCGCGCTGCTCGCCGGGGGCGTCGCCGTGGGCCTCCTCGGCGGAGGTTTCCTCGCCCTGAGCGGCGACGACACGTACACGGCCGCCGGCGAGGTGCAGGTGCGCTCCGCGACCGCCGACCCCTTCGCCACCGGCGCGTCCGCCGACAAGGGCATCAACATCGGCTCCGAGCGGCAGACCGCCGTCAGTGACACCGTCGGGGAGCTCGCCGCCGGGACGCTGCTCAAGAAGGGCGACGACGTCACCGCCCGGAAGCTGCTCGCCGGGCTCCAGGTCACCAACCCGCCCAACACCCTCACGCTCCGCTTCTCGTACACCGGGGCCACACCCGAGCAGGCCCGGTCCCGTGCCGAGGCCCTCGCCAACGGCTACCTCGCGCACCGCAAGGCGCGCACCGAGGAGAGCATCGAGAACATGGCGAACGGGTACCGCGCCCAGCTGGACCCGCTCGAGGAGAAGCGGGACCTGCTGGAGAAGCGGACCGGGGTCGACGCCGCGGACGACGTCAGCAGCGCCCGCGCCAACATCATCGTCTCCATCTCCGAGCTGAGCCGGAAGATCTCCGAACTCAAGGCGCTCGACACCACCCCCGGCTACCTCAACAAGAAGCCCGTCGCCCCCACCGAGCCCGCCGGAGCGGGCCTGCCGCTGCTCCTGGGGCTCGGCGCGGTCGTCGGCCTCGCCCTCGGACTGCTGCTGTCCTGGGTGCGGCTGGTCTTCGACCCCGCCGTCCGCTCCCCCCGCGAGCTCGTCCGCTCGCTCGGGGCCCCGCTGCTCGGCACGCTGCCCAGGGAACGCGCCGCCGCCGGAACCCTCCTCGCCATCGGCCGCAGTGGTTCGCGGCTCGCCGAGGAGTACCGTGCGGTCGCCTTCAGGCTCGCCTACGACCCCGCCTTCGCGGAACGGCGCAGACTCCTGGTCACCGCACCGCGCGGGGACAACGCGGCGGCGGCCGCCGCCGCGGTCAACCTGGCCGCCGCCTTCGCCGAGATGGGCCGTGACGTCCTGCTCGTGGAGGCCGATCTGCGCACCCCGTCCCTGGCCCGTGACCTGGGACCGGCCGCCCACGAGGTCCGGCCGCCGCGCTGGGCCGCGGAGGAGGGCGACCGCAGCTGGCCGGCGGGCGGACGTTCCAACGTGGACGTCCCTGGCTCCGGGGCGTTCGCCCTGGTGGCCGGGACCACCGCGGACAACGTGCCGCGCGCCCTGACCTCGGCCTCCGTCGGACGGATCGTCGCTGAGGCGGACCGCCCCGGCGCCGTGGTCGTCGTCCTCGCCCCGCCGGTGCTGTCGTACGCCGACGCGGTCGCCCTGGTCGACCGGGTCGAAGGGGTCATGATCGTCTGCGACCCGCGCGAGGTGCACCGCAGCGACCTGGAACGCATCCGCGAGATCATCGGCGCCTCCGGCGGCTCGGTGCTCGGCGCCCTCCTCCACCCCGGCAGGCGCCGGCTGCGCCGCGCGGAGCGCAGGCCCCCGCCCGGCAGGCGCCGCACGGGCGGCGGGCCGGACGGACCGGTCTCCGACGCGGACGCGCCGGAGACCACCGGACGTCCCGACGAGACCATGGGGCTGCGCTCGTTCACCCTGCCGGGGGCGCGCCGGTGAGAGCCCGCACCGCGATCCTCTGCTCGGTCGCGGACCAGGGCGTGGCGGCGCTCACCAACATCCTGGTGCTCGTGGCCGCGGCCCGGCTCTCCACCGTGGCCGACTTCGCCCGGTTCTCCGCGGTCTACCTCGTCTTCACGGTGTTCCTGGGCGCCGCCGGCGCGTACACCGGCCAGCCCCTGGTCCTCCGGCGTGGCGCGGGCGAGGACACCCGGGGCGCATGCCGTTCGGCCGTCGTGTTCACCGTCGGCGCCGCGGCGGTACTCGGCGCCCTCCTGGCCGCCGTCTCCCTGGCGGTCCCGGGGGACACCGCGCGCGCCCTGGTGGTGCTCGGCCTCGTCCTGCCGGTGGTGCTGGGGCAGGACGCCGTGCGCTACGCCTTCTCCACCCTCCAGCGGCCCCACCTCGCCCTCTGTGCCGATCTGCTGAGACTGGCCTGCGCACTGGGCGCCCTGTCCGCGCAGGAGTACGGGGCCACCCCGGCCCGCCTGATCGCGGTCTGGGGCCTGTCCGCCCTGCCGGCCCTCCTCCTGTCAGCCGTGCTGCTGCACCGCTCGACCGGCGGGGTTCCGCTGCTGCTCCGCCCGATGCTGAGGCGCGGCCACCTCGGGCGGCGCTTCGTCGTCGAGTTCGGTGTCGGCAACGCCACCAGCCAGCTGTCCGTCCTCGGGCTCGGTGCCGTCGGCAATCCGCTCCTCGTGGGCGCCCTGCGCGGGGCGACCACGCTCTTCGGGCCGCTCAACGTGCTGTTCACCTCGGCCACGTCCTTCGGCCCGCCGCTGCTCGGCCGCATCGGTGACGAGCGCCGCCGGATCAGGGCCACCGCGGGACTCGCGGCCGTTCTCGCCGCGACCGCCGCGCTCTGGGCCACCACGCTCGCCCTGCTGCCCGACAGAGCGGGACGCGAACTGCTCGGCGACACGTGGCCCACCGCCGCCGCCCTGCTCCCGGCGACCGGCAGCCAGTACGCGGCGATGGCCGTCGGCACCTGCGGACTGCTCGCCCTGCGCATGCTCGACCCGCGTACGACGCTGGGCATCCAGGTGCTCTTCTCGCTCACCGCCGTGGTGTTCATGGCGGGGGGCTACGTCCTGGGCGGTGTGCCGGGAGCCGCCTGGGGACTGTGTCTCGGCTCCCTCTGCAAGGCCGCCGCCACCTGGACCCGGGTGGCGAGGCTGCGCCGCCGGAGCCCCGCGGAGGAGACGGTCAGCGCCGGCGCGCTGCCCTCCGCTCCCTGAACGTGGTGATCAGCACCAGGCACAGCGCGCCGATCGCCAGCTTCCCCGCCGCCTGGAGCAGCGGGCCACGCAACAGGATGAAGGTGTACCCGGCGATCAGCGGGGCCGCGATCGCCAGAACGCTGCCCGGCCCGGGGCCCGCCCGGGTGACGGCCAGCGCGTACCTGCGGTCCGTACGGGCCGCCACGTAACCGATCAGCGCCAGCCCGCCGATCATGCCGGGCGCCCCGAAGTCCACCCAGAACTCCGTCCACAGCGGCGCCGACAGGTTGGTCATGTTCATACCCATCCACTCGCCGACCCTGACCCCGGTGTCCTCCGGCTTCCCGCTCCACACCGCCCTGGGGACGAAGAAGAGCGCGGAACCGGCGAGTTGGCGGCCGTAGGTGTGGCCCCGGGTCTCCACCCAGGAGATGGTGTTGGCGAACATCACCGTCTGGTCGTAGTCCTTGGTCGCCAGGGGCTCGAACACGGAGGCCGACTGCACGGGCCGGTACCCCTCGTCGTCGTAGCGGAACCGGTCGGCGTACGGGAACAGCACCAGAGCGCCCACCACACCCATGGTCAGCACCGAGCGGTACATCGCCGCGCTGCTCGGGAACGCCGTGAAGAGCAGCGCGACCAGCACGGTCAGGAACCAGTAACGGGCGTTGGAGATCGGGTTGTTCACGACCAGGTTGACCGCCGCGAGCACCACCCACACCAGCACCGTCGCAGGGGAGCGCCGCGCCCGTCGCGAGGTCACCAGACGCCGGGTGAAGAAGAGGAACGCCAGCAGCGCCGGGACGGTGCCGAAGCCCTTCAGGAAGGCGGAGCCGACGTTCGACTCCGCCGAGGCCACCCCGCTCTGCGCCA
This sequence comes from Streptomyces sp. ALB3, assembly GCF_044385685.1. Lineage (NCBI taxonomy): Bacteria > Bacillati > Actinomycetota > Actinomycetes > Kitasatosporales > Streptomycetaceae > Streptomyces > Streptomyces sp. ALB3. Next base: position 259,972 of record NZ_JBISCE010000008.1, read on the forward strand.
CCGTGTCACTGATCTCCTGACGGCTGGAGAAGAAGACGCCCGGCCCCCCCAGCTTGAGCACGTAGTACCCGCTCGCCAGCAGCGCGACCACCACCAGCAGCCGAAGCCGCACCGGGTGTGCCACGGCCGGCCCCCCCGAGCCGCGCGTGACGGCGCGCCGCCGCAGCGGCCTGCGCGAGGCCAGCAGCGCCCCGAGGTCGAACGCCGCGCACCCCACCAGGATCATCGCGATCGCCGTCACCAGGTCCTGGCGCGGTCCCACCATCGGCGTCGGGGTCTGCCCGATCACCAGCTGGGCGAACGGCGCGACGCCCATGGCGATGTACACGAACATCCAGAAGACACCCTGGAGCAGCCGCCGCCGGGTGGACAGGATCATCGTGGCGAGACGGGCGCCCGCGTAACACGTCAGGACGAGCTGCAGCCAGTAGGCGGTGTCCCGTACCCCCGCGCCCGGCTGGGCGGCGATCACCGCGGGGAGGAAGCAGACCAGGCCCAGGATCAGCGGCACGGACACGGCTCGCGAGAGCATCGCCCAGGTCGGAGGTCTTGCCGGAGGTTCGTCCGGCGGGCGCGGAGCCCCCGGCGGGGCGGCAGCGGTCCCCACGGACTCCTGTACGGACGTCATGACCCCCCGATCACCGGCCCCGAAGGCCCCGTTCGCCGGGCTCCCGGCCCCTGAGCACTCTAACGAATCAGCCCACTCGAGGTGATGCGATGACTAGTCTGTGAACAGTCGGCCGAGGTTGAGGGGAACCCTGGTGAAGGTCCTGCACATCGTCACTCTGCACACACCGGACCACGCGTTCGGCGGCCCGACCAGGGTCGCGCTCAACCTGTCGAAGGTCCAGCGGGCCCACGGCGACGACGCCCGCATCATGGCGCTGGGAGACGGTTTCGGGGACGCGCTGCCGGGCGAGGTCGAAGGAGTGCCCGTCCACCTCTTCCAGGCCCGGCACCTGCTCCCGATGTTCGAGGTCAGCGGCATCACCTCCGGCGCCCTGCTGCGTACGGCGCGCCGCATGATGCGCGGCGCCGACCTCGTCCACGTGCACCTGATGCGCGATCTGGTGACCCTGCCGGCCGCACTGCTCGCCCTGGCCACCCGCACCCCGCTCGTCGTCCAGACACACGGCATGGTCGACCCGACCGAGAAACGGGTCGCCCAGCTCACCGACCTGCTGGGTGTGCGCACGGTGCTGCGCCGCGCCGACGCCGTGCTCCACCTCACCGAAGCCGAGCGCCTCGACGTGAACGCGGTCGCCGCCCCCGTCGCCCTGACCCGCACCGTGCGGCTCGTCAACGGCGTACGGCCGCAGGAACGCAAACCCGCCCGCGAGCCCGGGCGCCCGCCCACCGTCCTCTTCCTGGCCCGCATCCAGGAGCGCAAGCGCCCCGAGGACTTCGTCGCCGCCATGCCGGCCGTCCTGGCCAGGCACCCGGACGCCCGCTTCGTCCTCGCCGGACCGGACACCGGCGCACTCCCCGGCACGCTCGCGCTCGCCCGCGACCTCGGCGTCATGGACGCTCTGGACCATGTGGGTCCCCTCGGCCACGAGGAGGTGCTCGACGCGGGCCGGCAGGCCGACGTGTACGTCCTGCCGTCGATCGAGGAGCCGCTCGGCGTCTCGGTCCTGGAAGCCATGTCCGTCGGTACGCCGGCCGTCATCACCCGGACCTGCGGGCTCGCTCCGGACGTGGCGGCGGCGGGCGCGGGCAGAGTGATCGACAGCAGGGTCGGTGAGGACGCGGCGAACGCCCGCAAGGTCGCCGAAGCGGTCCTGGAACTGCTGGAGCCCGGGGCCAACGACCGCGCGGGCAAGGCGGCGTGGAGCCTGGTCAATGAGCACTTCACGATCGAGGCCGTCACGCAGACCCTCCGGCAGACCTACGAGGACGTGGTCCGCCGGAGGGCGTGATGGATCAACCGGTCTTGCCCTCACGCGACTTGAGCGCGATCTGCCACCGGTAGAAGCTCATCGCGAGCGCGAAGTCCAGGCCCGCACGCCCGTCGAGGAACCCCCGCCGGTAGACGTACATGTAGGCGAAGGACACCAGCGGCTTGAACGGCGCCTTGTGGAAGAGCTGCCCCTGACGCGACTTGACCTTCCGCACCTGCTCCTTCACGTCGGGGTGGTGCTCCAGCCACGCCTCCCAGTCGGAGTACCGGTTGTGCCGCTCGAACCACGCGGTGACGGGGTCGAGGTCCTGGTGCTCGATGGGGTTGCTCAGCGCCTCGACCGTGGCCGCGACCGGCTGGTAGTGGCCCTCGACCTCTCCGATTCCCGGTGCCGCGAGGTCGCCGACCTCCGGGTAGTGACACCGGGTCCGGTCGGTCAGGGACCGCTTGCGGATCGTGTAGCCGTGCCGCAGCCTCTTCCCCGAGAACCAGTAGCCGAGCGGGATGTCGTACGCCGCCGGCTTCGGGCTGTCCTGATCGGCGAAGATCCTGCGCAGCTCGGCCAGCAGCCCGGGGCTGAGCCGCTCGTCACCGTCCAGCAGCAGGATCCAGTCCAGGTCGGTGCGGACGTTCTCCAGGCACCACTGCTTCTTCCGGGGGTGCCCCCCGTCCCAGGTGTACGTCACCACCTCGGCCCCGCACTCCTCGGCGATCTTCGCCGTGTCGTCGGTGCTGTGGGAGTCCACGACGACGACCGCCTCGAAGTGGCCGAGGACCGACTTCACCGCCTCGGCGATGTTCAGACCCTCGTTCTTCGTGGGGATCGCCACGGCGATGGGCAGCTTGCGCATCAGTTGTCTCCTTGCGGCAGCCAGGCGTAGCAGCCTGTGGAGGTGAAGGTGTGGGCGGAGTCCGGAACGGTGATCTCCACCCGCGCACCGGTGTCGGAGGAGCCCGAACCCAGCTCCTTGCCGTTCGCCCCGGTCAGCTGCCAGCTGCAGGCCTTCGTGGGGGACGGTGCCAGGTAGCCGCCGGGCCTGAGCTCCTTGCCGGTGTGGGTGCCGTCGGCGTGACCGAGCGCGGCCTCGTCGACGAGGGCCTGGTGCTGCGGGCACAGGTGCGCCACGGCGGGTTTCGCGTCCGCGATCTCGCCGGAGACGATCGCGGCGACCGCGATGTCCCGGTCGGCCTTGACCAGGTAGCGGAGTCTGTCGCAGGTCTCCTGGCCCGTCTGGAGCACCGCGGCCGGGTCCATCCCCTTGGGGACGCGGTCGGTCAGGTACTCCCTCTGCTTCTTCGTGAAGGACCCCGTGGCCGGGGTGACGTCCCCGGCGGACGCCTTCGGCGCGGTGCCGGGCTCGGTGGCCCGCGTGGAGGGCGGGGTGACGGCCGGGCCCGCCACGGAGGGCGCGGGGGAGGCCGCGACGGACGGCGTGCTGTCCGCCGCGGCCTCCACGCCCCGGTCGCCGGACCCGCCGGACGAGCCGCAGGCGGCCAGCACCGCCGTCGCGAGGGCGACGGCGGCACCGGCCAGGAACGGATATCTCATTCAGCCGTCCTCAGGGCGTAGTGCGCGCTGACCTGGGAAGCGCTCAGCGCGGTCGGGTACACCGCGGTCTCGTCGATCTGCCCGGCGAAGAAGTTGCTGGTCGGGCGGTTCGGCCAGTTGGCCAGGTTGTCGCCTCCGATCCGCCAGTAACCGGGGTAGTTCTCGTTGCCGGTGTAGAAGAAGTTGTAGGCCCTGAGCTGTCCGTCCACGTACAGGGACATGCCGCCGGTGCCCTGGGTGGCGACGACGTGGTGCCAGGCACCGTCGTTGAAGGCGCCGCTCGTGGTGACCGTGCGGTAGCCGCCGCTGTAGACGCCGAACACCAGCCGCCCGTTGTTGGCCATGTAGACCTGCTTGTCGTAGCGGGTGCTGTTCTGCATGGTCAGGTTGCCGAACCCGATGACCTTCCCGCCGCGTGTGGTGGTGGTCTTGATCCAGGTCTCCACGGAGAAGCGGGTGGGCGAGGCGTGCAGCTTGTTGCTGTAGGCGTACTCGGCCGAGCCGTCGAATGCGATGGCGGTCGATTCGCCGGCGATCGCCGCCGGGGTCTGCCGGTAGGCGGGCGCGTTGCGCAGGAATCCGTTGTTCAGCCCGCCCGTGGTGTCCGCCGCGAAGGTGGACGTGCCCTCGTCGTAGCGCCAGTACAGCGAGGCACCGTCGGACAGTACCCGCGCCGGGTAGCCCTGGGTGGACGCGGCGACGGTGGCCGACTGGGCGGGTGACTTGGCGCTGGTGTTGGTGCCGTCGCTCGCGGTGACACGGTACGAGTGCGTCTCACCCACCGCCACGTCGGTGTCGGTCCACCTGAGCTGCGGGCGGTCCCAGAAGAGCGAGTGACCCGTGACCGTGTGGACGGGTGTGCTCGCGCCGTCCTTGTAGATCCGGTAGGTCAGCTCCCCGTCGTCGGTGTCGAAGCTGGTCTGCCAGCTGACGTCGACACGCCCCGGGGTGACCGTGGAGAGACTGACGTTGGGCACCCAGGGAGCCCCCGTGTCGGGGCCGTCGGCGAACCGGGTCAGCCCCTGCTGGCCGGCCCCGTTGACGGTGGTGAACTCCCCGCCGACCCAGAGGTAGTGACGGCCCCCCGCGTCGGTCTGGGCCATCACCCGGGGGCCGACCGGCTCGCCGATGCCGTCGTTGGTGTCGGGGAACCACGGCAGGAGCGCCGGGTCGTCGACGGACTGCGCCAGCAGGTGCTTGCGCGGCTGGTCGGGGAAGCCGCCCATGCTGGCGCAGTCATGGGCGTGGCTACCGCTGTACAGCACGCCGGAGTGGACCAGGACGGCCTGGGTGGCGCCCAGGCAGGTGTCGCGCCACCGCTGCTGGTAGTCGTCGAGGTCGATGGCGATCCGGCCGTCGAACACCCCGCCGCCGGTGCCCTCGTTGGCGGTGTAGAGACCGGTCGCGTCCGTCGTGAGGTCCTGCACCGTCGAGGTGTTGGGGATGAAGCCGGGGTAGCTCTTGGTGAGCGCGCCCGTGGTGGCGTCCACGACCGCCAGGGCGTGCGAGGAGGTGCCGTTGACGGTGAAGAAGTCACCGCCGAGTGCCACGCGCTGCCCGTCGGGTGTCACCTGGACGGCGCGCGCCACCTCGTCGGCGTTGGCCGTCCACGGCAGCAGGTCGGCGCCCGTGGTGACCGCGGCGAACTTGTTCCTCGTCTGTCCGCCCACGCTGTTGAAGTCACCGGCCAGGTAGACGGTGTCCCCGGTGGCGTCCAGGGCCCGGACCGTGGCCGATACGGAGATCTTGAAGTCCTGGCGAGGCGCGCAGGTGGCGGTGTCGATCGCCGCGATGTTGCTGACGCCCTCCCCGTTGACCGCCCCGAACTGCCCGCCCGCGTAGAGGGTCGCGCCGTCGGGTGAGAGGGCCAGCGCCCGTACGGTGGCGGTCCCCGAGGACAGGGTGAACGACAGGTCGCACCCCGTGGGCGCGCCCGTGGCGGCGTCGAACGCCGCGAAGTTGACCGCGGGCTCCTCCGAGGTGCCCGCCGCGGCGTCCGGCGGCCGGATGGTGGAGAAGGTGCCGCCGGCGTAGACGACCCCGTCCGTCGCGGCCATCGACCAGACGATGCCGTTGGTCTGCCAGGTGGTGAGGTCGTCCGCGGTGATGGACACCGGCGGTGTGAGCGCCGCCGCCGGGGAGGCCCCGGCCGCTGTCGCGGTCAGGGCTCCGGCGAACAGGCAGAGTGCGGCGGAGGCGGCCCGCACACGGCCGCTCCCCCTCGATCTCCGCCCCGTGCTTCCGTTCATCATTCATCTCCGAAGGTGAGGACGAGCTGCGGCCGGTAGGCCGTGGTTGCCTCGCTCGACCAGATGCGGAGACTGTCCGTCCCGCTGCTGGTCAGGGCGAGTGAGGAGACGGAGCCGAGGGCCCCGTCCAGTGCGGACGCGTCCAGCTCCGCCGAATAACCGGTGGAGGCCGAGGTCGCGCCGGTGATGGTCCCCAGCACGGACGTGGAGAGCGCCGGCCGGGTGGTGTAGGTGACCGCCGATTCGGTCCACGTACCGGTGACCGGCACGATGCTGTGGCTGTCGGCCGAACCCGCCGTCGAATCCGACGAGGTGCGGAAGGTGAGCCGCGCGCCTCTGAGCACCTGGCCCGCGGGGGCGGGCGGCAGGGTGAAGCGCAGATAACCCAGGTAGGCCGTGGTCCCCCGGGAGGCGAGCTGGTTGTCGTCGTAGTTCGTGTTCGCCGCCACGCTGTTGACGTAGGCGTCCTCGTCCGGGGTGAGGGTGACGGTGCTGTCACCCGGGCCGGGGGGTGTGCCGGCCAGCTCGTGGTGTCCGGCGACCTGCGCGGCGGTCAGAGCCGAGGGGTAGACCGCGGTCTCGTCGACCTGCCCGGCGAAGTAGTCGCTCGCGGGGCGGTTCGGCCAGGCGCTGCTCATGGCGTCGCCGCCCACCCGCCAGTAGCCGTTGTACGAGCGGTTGCCGGTCGCCGGAGCCGTGCCGGCCACCCGCCCGTCCACGTACAGCACCATGCCCGACGGTCCCTGGGTGGCGACGGCGTGGTGCCAGGCCCCGTCGTTGTAGGAGCCGGCCGAGGTGATGGTGGGCCGCGTCCCGCCGCTCTGGACGCCGAACGCCAGCCGGCCGTCGTTCGTCAGGTAGACCAGCTTGTCGGAGATGCTGCTGGTGTGGCCGCGCTCCGTGCCGATGTTGTTGCCGTGTCCGACGATGCGCCCGCCGCTCGTCGACGTCGTGCGGAACCACGTCTCGACCGAGAACGGCGTCGGGGAGGTGTAGTGGTGCAGCCGGTCGCTGTAGACGTACTCGTTCGTGCCGTTGAGGGAGAGGGCTGTGGAACCGGCCACCGCGGACGGCGTGGCGCGGTAGGACGGCGCGTTGACGTACACCCCTCCGTTGCCGCTCGCCGAGGCGTCGGCGGCGAAGGCACCACCCGCCTCGTCGTAGCGCCAGTACAGGTCGGCGCCGTCCGCGAGCACCCGCTCCTGGTAGGGGGAGGCCGAGGACGCGGCGGTGACCGAGGCGGCGGCGGAGAGCCCGCTGGTGTTCGTGCCGTCGCTCGCCGTGATCCGGTAGCTGTACGTCCGGCCCGCCACCACGTTCCGGTCGGTGAAGGTCAGCTGCGGCCGGCTGAAGAACAGTGAGGAGCCCGTCGTCGTGTACACCGGCGTCGCACCGCCGTCGCGGTGGACCCGGTAGGTCAGCAGGCTGTCGTCCAGGTCGAGGCTGCTGCGCCAGCTGACCTTGACCTCGCCGGCCCGTGGCGCGGACACGCTCACCGCCGGAGCGGCCGGCGCCCCGGTGTCCGGGGTGTTCGCGAACCGCGTCAGCGCCTGCTGGCCGACCCCGTTGACCGTCGTGAACTCACCACCGACCCAGAGGAAGTCCCGTCCGCCGCGCGAGGACACGGTCAGCGCGCGGGGACCCACCGGTTCGCCGATGCCGTCGTTGGTGTCCGGGAGCCAGCCCAGCAGATCCGGGTCGTCGACGGACTGCGCCGTCAGGTGCTTCCGGACCTGGTTGGGGAAGCCGCCCATGGTCGAGCAGTCGTGCACGTGGCTGGCCGCGTACAGCACCCCCCGGTGGACCCGGAGCGCCTGCGTCGCGCCCTGGCAGGTGTCACGCCACCGCTTGCCGAAGCCGTCGAGCTCCATGGCGAGCCGGCCGTCGAACGACGCGCCGCCCGCGCCCTCGCCCGCCGCGTACCAGCCGTCCGACTCCGCGTCCGTGACGATGTCCTTGATGACGGCGGAGGACGGGATGAACGTGGCACCGTAGGCGCGGGTGACGGCACCTGTGGAGGGGCTGGTGACGGCGAGCGCGTGGGAGGCGGTGCCGCCGACGGTGAAGAAGTCACCGCCGATGAGGACGTCGTCCCCGTCCGGCGTCACCCGCAGGGTGCGGCCGGGCTCGTCGGCGCCGGGGTTCCAGCCGGTGAGTGCCCCGGACGCGGTGACGGCGCCGAAGAAGCCCCGGGGCGTGCCGTCGACCGTCCGGAAGTCACCGCCCGCGTAGACGGTGCCGTCCGCCGCCACGTCGAGGGCACGCACCGTCGCCCCGAACTGCGGCGAGAAGCCCGGGCGCGGCCGGCAGGTGGCGGTGTCGATCGCGGCCAGACCGTTGACGGGCGTCCCGTTCACGGCGTTGAAGTAACCGCCGGCGTAGAGCGTGGCCTTGTCGGGCGACACGGCGAGCGCCCGGACCGTGGCCGTGCCACTGCCGCGCGTGAAGGAGAGCGAGCACCCGGTGGGCGCGCCGGTCGCGGCGTCGAACGCGGCGAAGTTCACGGCGGGCGTCGTGCCGCTCCCCGCCGGGGAGCCGGCCGGCCGGATGCTGGAGAAGGTGCCGCCCGCGTAGACCACCCCACCGGCCTCGGCGAGTGTCCACACGATGCCGTTGGTCTGGTACGTGGACAGGTGGTCGGCGGTGAAGCCGACCGGCGGGGTGAGCGCGGCGGCCGACGGGGCGGAGAGGGCCGTGAGAGTGCCCGCGGCGAGGCCCATGACGGCGGCGAGGACGCCGCCCCGGGTGCGTCTGAGACGTCTGCTCCCCCTCATCGGTCCACCCGGACCGCGGACCCCGCGAGCTGGTCGCTCAGCTGACGGATGTCCGCGTCCACCATGATCCGGGCCAGCTCGCGCGACTTCACCTCCGGCTTCCAGCCGAGGAGTTCCTCAGCCTTGGACGCGTCACCGATCAGCGCGTCGACCTCGCTGGGACGCTCGTACTTCGGGTCGTAGCGGACGTGTTCCGCCCAGTCGAGCCCCGCGTGCTCGAAGGCGTACTCGAGGAACTGACGGACGCTGACCCCTTCTCCGGTGGCCACCACGTAGTCGTCGGGGGTGTCGCACTGGAGCATCCGCCACATCGCCTCCACGTACTCGGGGGCGTACCCCCAGTCGCGTACGGCGTCGAGGTTGCCCAGATGCAGCCGGTCCTGCAGACCCGCCTTGATCCTGGCCACCCCACGGGTGATCTTGCGCGTCACGAAGGTCTCCCCGCGGCGCGGGGACTCGTGGTTGAACAGGATCCCGTTGGTGGCGAACATGCCGTAGGCCTCACGGTAGTTGACCGTCGCCCAGTAGGCGTAGACCTTGGCCACGCTGTACGGGCTGCGCGGGTGGAACGGGGTCCTCTCGTTCTGAGGCGGCGGGCTGGCGCCGAACATCTCGGACGAGGACGCCTGGTAGACCCGGGTGTCGATGCCGCTGGCCCGGACCGCCTCCAGCAGGCGCACCGTACCGAGGCCCGTGACGTCCCCGGTGTACAGCGGCGCGTCGAAGGACACCCGGACGTGGGACTGGGCACCGAGGTTGTAGACCTCGTCGGGCTGTATGTCCCGCAGCAGGTTCACCAGAGCTACGCCGTCGGAGAGGTCGGCGTGATGGAGCACGAACGAGCGGTCCGCTTCCTCGGGCCCCTGGTAGATGTGATCGATCCGCTCCGTGTTGAAGCTCGACGAACGGCGTATCAGGCCGTGGACCGTGTACCCCTTCTCGAGCAGCAGCTCCGACAGGTACGAACCGTCCTGTCCGGTCACACCTGTGATGAGTGCGGTCTTCGCCACGACTTCCCCCCTCTGTGGTCGCCCTGTGGGCGATGTGGTTCACCGAAATATCTGGATGTGAGCGGAATGCGGCAAAGGGTCACCAGGGTGCCGCGCTGCTGGCAGAATCCGAGCCATGACGACTGATCCCCCCGGACCTGCCATGGATTCCGCCCGCCCCCTGCTGCGCCCCGGTGCCCGCATATTCGTCGCCGGTCACCGCGGCCTCGTCGGCTCGGCGCTGGTGCGCCGCCTCGCCGCCGACGGCCACGAGGTGATCACCCGCGGCCGGGACGAACTCGACCTGCGCGAGGCCGCGCCGACCGAGGCGTTCCTGCGGGACACCCGTCCGGACGCGGTCGTACTGGCCGCCGCCAAGGTGGGTGGCATCATGGCCAACAGCACCCGCCCGGTGCAGTTCCTCGAGGACAACCTCCGCATCCAGCTCGCCGTGATCGCGGGTGCGCACGCCGCCGGGGTCCAGCGGCTGCTCTTCCTGGGCTCGTCGTGCATCTACCCCAAGCACGCCCCGCAGCCGATCTCCGAGGACGCCCTGCTCACGGGCCCCCTCGAACCGACCAACGAGGCGTACGCGCTGGCCAAGATCGCCGGGATCGTGCAGGTCCAGTCCTATCGCCGTCAGTACGGCGCCTCGTACATCAGCGCCATGCCCACCAATCTCTACGGACCGGGGGACAACTTCGACCTGGAGACCTCGCACGTGCTGCCGGCCCTGATCCGCCGCTTCCACGAGGCGAAGCGGGACGGCGCCGACGAGGTGACCCTGTGGGGATCCGGAAGCCCTCGCCGGGAGTTCCTCCACGTCGACGACCTCGCCGCCGCCTGCGTGCGCCTGCTGGAGGTGTACGACGGCGCCGAGCCGGTCAACGTCGGCTGCGGCGAGGACCTCACGATCCGCGAACTCGCGCGCACCGTGCGGGAGGTGACGGAGTACCAGGGGCGCGTGGTCTGGGACACCTCGAAGCCCGACGGGACCCCGCGCAAGCTCCTCGACGTGTCCCGGCTCTCCTCCCTGGGCTTCGCGCCCCGGATCCCCCTGCGCGACGGCATCGCCCGCACCTACGCGTGGTGGCTCGGCAGTCAGGCCCCTCAGGGCTGACGGTCCGGCCGGGCGGCCGCGGCGCGTCCTGATCCCGTGCACGCGGCCCCCCTCGCCTCCCCCCGCCACGCTCAGTACGCCCCGCGGCCGTCGGTGACGGCACGCACCGTACGGGCGAGGAGCCCCATGTCAGTGGCGACCGACCAGTTGTCGACGTACCAGAGGTCGAGCGAGACCGTCTCCTGCCAGGACAGGTCCGACCGTCCGCTGACCTGCCACAGGCCGGTCAGGCCCGGGCGCACCGCCAGCCGCCGCAGCTCCCTCTCGTCGTAGCGCGACACCTCCTCCGGCAGCGGCGGACGCGGACCTACCAGGGACATGTCACCCCGCAGCACGTTGAGGAGCTGCGGGAGCTCGTCCACGGAGGTCCGGCGCAGTGCGTGGCCGATCCTGGTCACCCGTGGATCGCGGCGCATCTTGAACATCGGCCCCTCGCTCTCGTTCACCGCCGTGAGCTGCTCCCGGCGCGCCTCGGCGTCCGCGACCATCGTGCGGAACTTCCACATGGTGAAAGGCCTGCTGTGGCGGCCGTGACGGGTCTGCCGGTGGAAGACCGGACCCGGCGACGAGAGCCGCACCGCGAGAGCCACCACGCAGAGCACCGGGGCGAGCGCCAGCAGCCCGAGCGCGGCACCGGCCCGGTCCACGACGGTCTTGAGCGCGGCCTGAGGGCCGTACCGCAGCGGCGGCGCGACGTGCAGCAGCGTCAGTCCGGCCGCGGAGGCCGGCCGTACGCGGGCCGCGGCGACCCCCGTCAGGTCCGACAGCACGCAGAGCGCCAGTCCCCCGTCGTGGAGGCCCCACGCCAGCCGGCGCAGCCGGTCGGCGTCGAGCTGTGGACCGGGTGCGACGAGCACCAGGTCCGCGTCGTGGGCGAAGGCGCTGCCGAGCACCGTGGACACGTCGTCGTCGGCCGGTGCGGGCGCCAGCCGCCCCGGCACCGGTGTCCCGCAGTCCGGAGCCGCCGGCCCCACCGGGACCACCGCCACCGCCGCATACGGGTGGTCACTACGGGAGTTGAGCAGGCGGACCGCACGGTCCAGGCCCGCTGCCTCGCCGACCACCAGGACCCGGCGCGCTCCCCGCCGCCCCGCGCTCCGCCGGAGGCGGCCCGCGGTTCCGGCCAGGACGGCGAGAGCCAGGCCGGGTACCAGCGCCGCGACGGCGGTGGCCGGGTCGAGGCCACCACCCGTCACGGCCAGCAGCACGGCCAGCACGCCGATGAGCGCCAGCCAGTCGCCGACGGGGCCGTAGGCCCCCCCGGCGGATTCCCCCGGCAGTCGCGGCGCGTACCGGCCGCGCACCGCGCGGACCGCGGCCCACACGAGTGCGGCCGACGCCGCGGCGACCGGTGCTCCCGGCTGTTCACCGGCCCGCAGCACGAGCCAGGCCGGAACTCCCAGGCCCAGCAGGTCGGTCAGGACCAGGAAGGGCACGCGCGGACCGGGCGTCTTCTTCGCCCGTGGTCTCTCCGCGTGATCGCGCCCCACGGTCGTCCGGGTTCTCCGCACCCGCTCCGGAGCCACCGTACGGTTCCGGGAAGCGGCGGTACGCGGTCGTGGTGCCCCCGCGAGCCCGACCGGCCCGGATATATCCGATTCAGGTATTTCGACATGCCCCATGAACCCCCCAGCCACAGTTGCATCCCCACAAACGGGGCGCATCCGCCGATCTCATGGACTGACGGATGCGCCCTCGCTCGGTGCACGATATCCACACACGTGCCATTTCGCTGGAGTTCCCGTGAAGTTCAGACGGGGCGGACGCTGTGATCCGCGTCGCCCTGTCCGGCCGGTTCCACGGGGCCCGCCTAAAGTAGGGGCATGGAACCGCTTTCCGAGGAACAGACCGGCCGGCTCGTCGTGATCGTGACCGACCTGGCCAGGCAGGGGCGCACCCAGGAGCTCCTGGAGTTCCTCGACCACGGGCTGCCGGTCGACGTCCAGGACGGCGAGGGCAACACCCCGCTCATGCTCGCCGCGTACCACGGTCGCACGGAGACGGTGCGCGCGCTCATCGGGCGTGGTGCCGACGTCGACCTGCGCAACGGCCGGGACCAGTCACCGGTCGCCGGGGCTCTGTTCAAGGGTGAGGACGAGATCGTGGGAGCCCTGGTCGCCGCGGGCGCCGACCTCGACGCGGGGACCCCCAGCGCGAGGGCGACGGCGGAGATGTTCGGGAGGACGGCCCTGCTCGGCTAGCCGGTGCGCGCGAGGGGCCCCGGGCGGCGCACCTCGGGTTCAAGGGGTCCTCGCGACTCCCGCAGATCGCGGGTGTCGCGAGGACCGTCAGAACCCGAGCACGGCCGCCCGGGGCCCCTCGTGTCCGGTGGCGGACGGCGCTACCGCGCGGCCCGCAGCGCCTCGATGGCCTTGCGGACACCCTCACCGTAGGCCGGGTCGGCCTGCGTGCAGTGGTTGATGTGCCGCTCGACGGTGGCCTGTGAGGCACCGTCGATGGCCCGGGCGGTGTTGCCGAACAGGGCGTCCTGCTCCTCCGGGGTCATCTGGCGGAACAGGTTCCCCGGCTGCTCGAAGTAGTTGTCGTCGTCCTCGCGGTAGTCGAACCGGTCGGCGGCGCCGTCGAGCGCCAGCCCCGGCTCGGCGAACTGCGGCTGCTCGGCCCAGCGGCCGTAGCTGTTCGGGGTGTAACCGGGCACGGCGCCCTGGTTGCCGTCCACACGCAGCTGGCCGTCGCGGTGGTAGGTGTTGACGTTCTTCGCGCCGCGCGGCTGGTTCACCGGGATCTGGTGGTGGTTGACCCCGACGCGGTAACGGGCCGCGTCACCGTACGAGAACAGCCGGCCCTGCAGCATGCGGTCGGGCGAGGCGCCCACGCCGGGAACGAGGTTGGCCGGCGTGAAGGCCGCCTGCTCCACGTCGGCGAAGTAGTTCTCCGGGTTGCGGTTGAGCTCCAGCTCGCCGACCTCGATGAGCGGGTAGTCCTTCTTGGACCAGACCTTGGTCAGGTCGAAGGGGTGGTAGCGGTACGTCGCCGCGTCCGCCTCCGGCATGACCTGGACGTAGAAGGTCCACTTCGGGTGGTCGCCGCGCTCGATGGCGTCGAAGAGGTCCGCCTGGGACGACTCGCGGTCCTCGGCGACGATCGCGGCGGCCTCCGCGTCGGTGAGGTTCTTGATGCCCTGCTGCGTACGGAAGTGGAACTTCACCCAGAACCGCTCGTTGCTCTCGTTGATGAACGAGTACGTGTGCGAGCCGAAACCGTGCATGTGGCGGTAGCCGTCGGGGATGCCGCGGTCCGACATCACGATGGTGACCTGGTGCAGGGCCTCGGGAAGGTTGGTCCAGAAGTCCCAGTTGTTCTCCGGCGAGCGCAGGTTGGTGCGAGGGTCGCGCTTGACGGCGCGGTTGAGGTCGGGGAAGTGGTGGGGGTCGCGGTGGAAGAAGACCGGCGTGTTGTTGCCGACGACGTCCCAGTTGCCCTCCTCCGTGTAGAAGCGGAGGGCGAAACCGCGGATGTCGCGCTCCGCGTCGGCCGCTCCGCGCTCCCCGGCGACGGTCGAGAACCGGGCGAAGAGCTCCGTCTGCTTGCCGACCTCGGAGAAGAGCGCGGCCCTGGAGTACCGGGTGATGTCCTGCGTCACCGTGAAGGTGCCGAAGGCGCCGGACCCCTTGGCGTGCATACGACGCTCCGGGATGACCTCACGGCTGAAGTGGGCCAGCTTCTCCAGGAACCAGACGTCCTGGAGCAGCATCGGGCCGCGCGGGCCCGCGGTGACGGCGTTCTCGTTGTTCGCGACCGGCGCGCCGGCGGCAGTGGTCAGCGGCTTCGTGTTGTCAGAAATTTTCCTGCTCCTCCGTGTGAAGACTTCAGTGCACCGACTCGGGATCCCGTCGGCCGCGCGCGGTCCGGCACCCAGGGCACAGGCCCCAGTACGTGACCTCCACGTGGTCGATGACGAACCCGTGATCCCGGGGCGCCTCGAGGCGCGGGGAGCCCTGCGGCACGTCCACGTCGGCGATCGTGCCGCACGAACGGCAGACCACGTGCTGATGGTCGTCCCAGGACTGTCCCTCGTACCGTGCCGGAGAGTTCGGCAGGTCGATCCGCCGCGCCAGTCCGGCGTCGACGAGCGTCTTGAGTACGTCGTAGACGGCTTGGGTCGAGACCGCCCCGATGCGTGTGCGTACCAGGGTGAGGAGGGTACTCACATCGGAGTGCGGAGCCTCGTGGACCGCCGAGAGGACGGCGACCCTGGGGCGGGTCACTCGCAACGACGCTCCGCGCAGGAGCGTCCTGGCCTCGGTTTCGATCACCCACGCAGTGAACCACCTTTCTGGAATGATTCCAATGAAAGACCGGGACCAGTCCGGCGGGCCGGGGTGCCGGCACAGTGCGACGTCCGATATCCGCCAGCACCGGGACGCGCGATGGCGCACCCTTGGGGCATGACCACGGACGACAGCAGGTACGAGGCGGTGACCAGCCGCGACGCCCGGTTCGACGGTGAGTTCTTCTTCGCCGTCGCCACCACAGGCATCTACTGCCGCCCGAGCTGTCCGGCCACTACGCCCAAGCGCCCCAACGTGACGTTCTTCCCCACCGCCGCGGCCGCCCAGGGCGCCGGCTTCCGCGCCTGCCGGCGCTGCCGCCCTGACGCCGTGCCGGGCTCCGCGGACTGGAACGCGCGCGCCGACCTCGTCGGCCGGGCGATGCGGCTGATCGGCGACGGGGTCGTCGACCGGGAGGGCGTGGCCGGTCTCGCGGCGCGCCTCGGCTACAGCGCCCGACAGGTGCAGCGCCAGCTCAACGCCGAGGTCGGCGCGGGGCCCATCGCGCTCGCCCGCGCCCAGCGCGCCCACACCGCGCGGGTCCTCCTGCAGACCACCGACCTGCGGGCCGCCGAGATCGCGTTCGCCGCCGGCTTCGCCAGCGTCCGCCAGTTCAACGACACGATCAGGGAGATCTACGCCCTCACCCCCGGTGAACTGCGTGCCACCCGGCCCGGCAGCTCGTCCCGCTTCGGCTCCGTACCCGCCACCGACGGTGCCGGGGGAGTGCCGCTGCGGCTCGCCCACCGGGGGCCGTACGCCGCGGCCGGGATCTTCGACCACCTCGCGGCCCGCGCGCTCACCGGCATCGAGGAGATGACCGGCGAGCGGGGAGACCGCACCTACCGGCGCACCCTGCGCCTGCCGCACGGCACCGGCATCGCCGAGGTCCGTGAGAGCACCGGCGACGGGTGGCTGGAATGCCGGCTGCACCTCGGTGACCTGCGCGATCTGACGACCGCCACCCAGCGGATGCGCCGCCTCTTCGACCTGGACGCCGACCCCCACGCGGTCGCCGAGCGCCTCGGCGCCCACCCCGCCCTGGCCCCGCTCGTCGCCCGCACGCCCGGACTGCGGGCCCCAGGGACCTCGGACGTCCACGAACTCACCGTCCGGGCGGTACTCGGCCGGCAGGTGTCCGTAGCCGCCGGACGCCGTCTGGGCAGCGCGCTGGTGGCAGCCTACGGAGCGCCCCTCCAGGTGCCCAGCGGAACCCTCACCCGCACCTTCCCCGACCCCGCGACACTGGCCGGAGCCGGCCTGGAGGAACTGGGCATGCCCGCCCCGAGGCGGGCCACCCTGCGGGCCGTCGCCGCCGCCCTGGCCGACGGGCGGATCGGGCTCGACCCCGGCGCCGACCGGGACCGGGCCGAGAAGGAACTCCTTGACCTTCCGGGCGTCGGCCCGTGGACGGCCGGCTACGTCCGCATGCGGGCGCTCGGTGACCCCGACGTGCTGCTGACCGGCGACGTGGCCGCCCGGACCGGGATGCGGCGCGCCGGCGCCGAGGCGGTGGACGCCGAGGCCTGGCGTCCCTGGCGCACGTACGCCATGCACCACTTCTGGAGCGCGGCGGCGGACGGGCGCCGCGTCGCACCGGCGTGATGTCCGAATCCCGCCTGATCCCTCACGACGAGCCCCGCACGACCGACACGGACGCCCGACGAACCGGAAGGACCCGACCATGACACTCCACACCACGATCGACAGCCCGCTCGGCGAGCTGCTCCTGGTGGGCGAGGAGTCGGCCACCGCCCCGGGCGGCACCGCCCTCGCCTCGCTCTCCGTGCCCGGCCAGAAGGGCGGCGCGACGCTCCAGGACGGCTGGACACGGGACGCGGACGCCTTCACCGTGATCGTCGCCGAACTGCGCGCCTACTTCGAGGGCAGCCGGACCGGCTTCGGCATCGAGTACGCCCCCGGCCGGGGCACCGACTTCCAGCGACGCGTGTGGCGGGCCCTGGACGCCATCCCGTACGGCACCACGCTCAGCTACGGCGAGATCGCCTCGCGGATCGGCGCCTCCCGTGCGGCGGTGCGCTCGGTCGGCACCGCGATCGGCGCCAATCCACTGCTGGTCGTGCGCCCGTGCCACCGCGTGATCGGGGCGAGCGGCGCCCTGTCCGGCTACGCGGGCGGCCTCGACCGCAAGCGGCAGCTCCTGGACCTGGAGCGTCACCACCAGCCGTCCTGACGGCCGGCGCACGAGGAGCCGGCCGACCCGCGCACCCCCGCGCAGGACGCGGGTCCCCGCTCCTCGGCGCCCGTGCGCAGTCCGCGTACGCGCAACTGCCCGGCCCCGCGCCCCCACACCTAGGCGTAACTCGCCGCTCCCACAGGCCCGTCGGCGTGGCCGTCGAAGTCCCCGGCCGAGACGGTCGCCGTGGGCCACGGCAGGGACGCGCCTCCCGCGCCGCCGCCTTCGCGCCGCGTGGGAGGCACACGGTGGCACGGTCCTCACCACGGTCGACCGGCCGGGGACGGCGGCGTCCTGGCGAGCGCCCTCCCCCTGCCGACGGCGCGGCCACCTCCTGGCGTGATCGCGTTGTCAGTGGCCGCCAGTAGGTTCAGTCGTGTTCCCGCCGGGTCCGGCGGAGACGACCCCTCAGCTGTGTATGGGAGATGGCGCGTTGTCCGATTGGGAGAGGTCGAGCACGGCACGGGTGATACCACCCGCGCGGCCGCGCAAGCTCGCCAAGGTTCCGTTCGTCGAGCTGGCCGACGGACGCCTGCAGGGTGTGGTGTCCAGCGGCTCGGACATCGGGCGGGTCTACGTGTCGTCGGTGGCCGCGGCGACCTACGCGTTCGCCTGCAGCACCAACAACAACCGTCCCTGCGGCGGCGCACGCGGGTCGTTCTGCAACCACATCGGCGCGTTGGTCGGCGAGGCGGTCCTGCAGTACGGCGCCGAGCGCGTCGTCCGGTATCTGAGGATCGAGGTGCCGGAGGGGGACGTGGACGGGACGGTGCTGGTTTCGGCCATGAGGAGCACCCGTCCGCAGGCGGACGCGACCAAGGCCGCAGCGTCCGTCTTCAGCAGGTTCCTGCGGCACCTGGCCTACCTCGAGCACGCGCCGGTCACGGCACCGCTGCCCGAGATGCAGTTCTTCCCGCCCACCCGGGCGGTGGCGTGATGCACGCCGGCCTCCTCTCCGCACCCGTCGAGGGACTGGACGAAGCCCTGGACGCCGTCGACGCCTTCGACAGGGCCCTCGTCGCCGGCCTGCTCCGTCCTCAGCCGGCCGAGACCGCCGGCCCGGCCCGCCTCGCCGGTGCCGTGGCCGGGACACCGCTGGCAGCCAGGGTCGCCGAGGCGGCCGCGAAAGCGGCGGCCGGAGCCGCGGGCGAGGACCACTGCGTGGCCCTGGCCGCCGCGCGGACCGCGCTGCTCGGCTCCGTCCACGACGCCCTGCTGAACGTCGTCGAGGAGGCGGCCGGCCGCGCGCGCGGCACGCAGGTGGCACCCGTCGCCACCGGGCAGCCGGCGGCGAACCTGCTGACGGCCGCCCGCGCCTGGCTCTGCGAGCTCGCGCGCTGCGGATGGCAGGGCCTCGACCACGAGGTGGTCGCCGGAGCGGCGGAGATCGTCTCCGCGATGCTGCCCGAGCCGCCCCTGCGCCGCCTCGCGACTCTCCTCGACGGCTTCGCCGCCGAGCTCGCGGCCTCCTGCCCCGGCGCGTCCGCGGAGCGCTTCCCGGTGCGCCGCTGGGCCGACCTCTGGTCGCGCGGAATGCTGCTGACGGTGCCCGGCGCGGCCGGGACGCCCGTCACGGGAACCGTCGACGGGCGCCTGCTGCCCCTCGGTGTCGACCTGCAGGAGCATGCCACCGCCGCACAGGCCCAGGTGCACGCGGTGTTCGAGCCCGCCGACGGATCCGCCCCCCGCCTCGTCCGTGCCGGCGTGTCGGTGCCGAAGCCCGACACGGTCGTCGGCGCCGGGATCTGGCAGCTGCTGCGCCCGCACATGTCGCTCCTCGCGGCGGTGGGCGAAGGCCGCTCGATGGACCTCACGGGTATGCCCGTCACCGCCGGGGGCGACCTCGTCTGGAGCGACGCGCACGCCCGCCCGGGAGAGCCGGCCGAGGCGTTCGCC
This sequence comes from Streptomyces sp. ALB3, assembly GCF_044385685.1. Classification (NCBI taxonomy): domain Bacteria; kingdom Bacillati; phylum Actinomycetota; class Actinomycetes; order Kitasatosporales; family Streptomycetaceae; genus Streptomyces; species Streptomyces sp. ALB3. The sequence goes on from NZ_JBISCE010000008.1 coordinate 278,938, forward strand.
ACCGCCCGCGTGGCCCTGCCCACCGCGACGTCCCCGGTCACCGCGCCCCTGGACCGCCATCCGGCGCACATCGCCGTGCCCGTCTTCCTCGAGGGCTACACGGCCCGGACGGACGACGACGGCCGGGTGACCTTCACCGTCGCCGGGACCGGACTGGCCGTGGACACCGACCGCATACCGGCCGCCGGCCCGCTCACGCCCGAGACCGTCGCCAGGTCCGGCGCGTGCATCGCGCTGATCCGCTGGGACGCCGGAACGTTCCGCGTGCAGCCGCTGGCCGTCGAGACCACCGTGCGGAAGAAGGTGACCCCGGTGCACGCGGGCGCGTGGGCCGGAGGGACGGCCGACAAGGCCGGGGTCCGGGCGGAGAAGGCCGCCACCGACGCCGCGAGGGTGCTGAGCGAGCGAGCGGGAAGGCTGCTGCGCACATGACCGGACAGCACGATCCCGGAGCGGCCGGCGAGACCTCGCACGACAACCGCCGCCAGGTGATGTACTGGCGCCTCCTCGCCCGGCTCTTCGACCCCGAGGAGCAGGCGTCCCTGGAATCGGCGAGCCTCGCCGTGGTGGAGGACATCGGGCTGCCCGCCGCCTTGCTCGACCCGCAGGCCTCCGTCGACTCCCTGGTGCAGCGCCATCCGGAGCTGGCCGCCGAGCTCAGCGGTCTGATGGTGCCGGCCCCGGACGCCGGTGGAGAGGCGGAAGCCGCCGGCGCCCGTGACGGCGCGGCCGAGGTGCGGCGTGCCGCGCTCGTCTCGAAGGTGCTGCTGAACGTCTTCCACGACCCTCCCGGCAACGTCACCGCTGGCCGGCTGTCCCGGTGGCAGGCCGACGCGGGCTGGCTGGAGCGTGCGCTCGGGTGCGGGCCCGGCGAACTGCGCGGAGCACGCGCCGGAGGAGCGGGAGTCAGCCCGACCGGTACGGGCGGCGGCGGCAGGACACCCGACCTGAGCCGCCTCATCCCGGAGATCGGCCCGGAGCTCAGCTCCATCGAGGCCGGGCTCGTCAGGCGGATGCGGTTGCGCGAGGTGCTCGCCGATCCCCACCTCGCCGCACAGCTGACGCCGAGCATGTCGCTGATCGAGCAGCTGCTGCGCGACAAGGACAACCTGTCCGGTGTGGCCCTGGCCAATGCCAAGGCCCTCATCCGCCGTTTCGTCGACGAGGTCGCCGAGGTGCTGCGCACACAGGTGGAGAAGTCGACCGTCGGCGCGCTCGACCGCTCGGTCCCGCCCAAGCGGGTCTTCCGCAACCTGGACCTCGACCGCACGATCTGGAAGAACCTCACCAACTGGAGCCCGGAGGAGGAGCGGCTGTACGTCGACCGCCTCTTCTACCGCCACACCGCGCGCAGGACGACGCCCCAGCGGCTGATCGTCGTCGTCGACCAGTCGGGATCGATGGTGGACTCGATGGTCAACTGCACCATCCTGGCCTCGATCTTCGCGGGCCTGCCCAAGGTGGACGTCCATCTCATCGCGTACGACACCCAGGCGCTCGACCTCACCCCGTGGGCGCACGACCCGTTCGAGGCCCTGCTCCGCACCAACCTCGGGGGAGGCACCGACGGCACGGTGGCCATGGCCCTGGCCCAGCCGAAGATCGCCGAGCCCCGCAACACGGTCGTGGTGTGGATCTCGGACTTCTACGAATGGCAGACCGAGCCGCTGTTCGAGAGCATGGCCGCCATCCACCGCTCCGGGGCGAAGTTCATCCCGGTGGGCTCCGTGACCAGCTCCGGCCGCGCCGCCGTCAACCCGTGGTTCCGGGAGCGGTTCAAGGACCAGGGGACACCGGTCATCTCCGGCCACATCCGCAAGCTCGTCCACGAGCTGAAGACCTTCCTCACCTGAGGCCGCCCGGCCCGGTGCAGTCGAACCCGTTCTCCAGAAAGGCCCGTCCACCCATGTCCGACCTGTTGCGCGCCCCCGCCGAGATCAAGTACGCCGAAGAGCTGGACTGGCTGGAGTCGGTCGACGACGGCCCCAAGCCGTTCTCGTGGCGCCTGTCGCCGAAGATGGTCCGCCTGTTCATCCTGGGATCCGAACGCTCCGACGGCCTCGGCCGGGAGATCTCCCAGAAGTGGTACGGCGACCGCAGCTTCGTCGAGCGTTCCATCGTCACACTGGCCTCCGACCGGGGCCTGCTGCTCATCGGCGACCCGGGTACGGGCAAGAGCTGGCTGGCGGAGCTGCTGTCCGCCGCGATCTCCCGGAACTCCACCCTCGTGGTGCAGGGAACGGCCGGCACCACCGAGGACCACATCAAGTACTCGTGGAACGTCTCCATGGTGATCTCCAAGGGCCAGTCGCGGGAGTCGATGATCCCCTCCCCGATCATGACCGCGATGGAGACCGGGGCGATCGGCCGCTTCGAGGAGCTCACCCGCTCCACCAGCGACGTCCAGGACGCGCTGATCTCGATCCTGTCCGAGAAGTACATCTCGGTCCCGGAGATGGACAGCGACAACATCGTCTTCGCCAAGCCCGGCTTCTCCGTCATCGCCACGGCCAACAGCCGCGACCGCGGGGTCAACGACCTGTCCTCCGCGCTCAAGCGCCGCTTCAACTTCGTCCGGATCCCGGTGGTGACGAACAAGAAGAGCGAGGCGGAGATCGTCCGCTTCCGCACCGAGGAACTGCTGCGCCGGCATCAGATCGAGCTGGACGTCCCCCCGACCCTGCTGGACGTACTGCTGCAGAGCTTCGCCGACCTGCGGGCCTCGGCAGCCGCGGCCGGCAGTGACGACGAGAAGCTGGAGTCCGCACTGTCGAGCGCCGAACAGATCGGCGTACTGGAGGACGCGATCCTGCACAGCAACTTCTTCGGTGAACGCGCGCTGACCGCCCGCACCCTCGCCTCCTCGCTCGTCGGATCGCTGGCACGGCGCGAACCCGAGGACCTGGCCATCCTGAACAAGTACCTGCACGGCGTCGTCGAGCCGCGCAGCAAGGAGCAGGGCGGCTCCTGGCCGGAGTTCCTGGAGGGCGGCCGCGACGCGATCGCCACCCTCTCGTGAACGCCCTGAGCGCGGCAACGCCCTTCGATGCGCTGCGTGGCCAACTCCAGGCAGCCGCTTCGGAGTTCGCCGACGGGGCCGACGCTCTCCAGAGCATTCTCCTCGGCATCGTCGACGACGTCGACCGCGCCGGGCGCGAGCCGCTGGAGATCTTCCCCGTCTGCCACCACTCGCCGGCGTCGGCGGTCGCGATGGCGCGGAGGCTGAGGGAGAAGCAGCCGAAGGTGGTGTACCTGGAGCTGTGCGAGGACATGGCGCCACTTCTGCCGGAGCTCAGGAACTGCCGGCTCCCGGTGGCCGTCCAGGCGTTCGCGAGCGAGGTCGAGGGCTTCCCCGCCGCATGGGCACCGCTGTCGGTCGTCGCTCCGATCACCGAGGCGTCGGCCGAGTACCAGGCCATCGCCTACGCCCTGGACACCCCCGGCGTCGAGCTGGTCCTCGTGGACCGTTCCTCGGACCACGTGTTCCAGTGGCAGGCCGGTGCGGCGGGGCCCACGGACCCCGCCGCACCCCCCGCCGACGAGGAGGCGGCGCTGCACGGTGACGCCGTCGGGGTGGAGATCGGCGACCTGCGGCCCCGCTTCGCCGAACTGGAGGAGCACCTCCTGCACCACGGCCGCGTGCGGCACTGGTCGGAGTGGTGGCACCAGTACGTCGAACTGCCCCTCGGCGACAGCGACCACGACACCTACCGCCAGGTCATGCTCCTGATCGGCAGCCTGTTCCGCCGGCTGGCCCCCGGGGACCCCGACCGGGTGCGGGTGGACGAGGACCGGGAGCGCTACATGTGGACCCGGATCCGCGAGCACCTCGCCGCGACCGGAACCGATCCCGGGGACTGCCTCTACGTCTGCGGAGCGTTCCACGCGTCCAGCCGTGTCGAGGAGTTCGGTGTCCACGGCAGCGACACCTTCGAGATCACCCCGCCGGGTGGGAGCACCTGGCAGTACGGTCTCATCCCGTCCAGCCACGCGGCGATCGAGGCACAGTTCGGTCTCGCCGCCGGTTCGGTGTCGATCGCCGCCACCCAGTGGGCGAAGAACCTCAGGCGCACCCGGGTGCAGCCGTTCCGCCTCGCGGGCCAGGCGGGCGCCGGGAGGAAGGCGGCGAAGCCCGGCAAGGCCGTCGCCCCGCCCGTCCCCGCGACCGCGGAAGCGCCGTCCGACAGGCTCACGGGCTTCCTGCAGAGTCCGCCCGCCCTCGACCGCCTCGACGAGGCCGAACTCCTCGGCTGGTCGGTGGAGATCGTGCGCTCCGCCCGGCGCAACGGCTACCTCGCCTCCACCGCGGACGCCATCGCCGTGTTCGAGACCTCGATCCTCCTGGCGGGCATGCGGGACCGGGCCAGACCCACCCCGTACGACTTCCAGGACGCGGCGGTCACCTGCATCGAGAAGGAGTCCGTCCCGGGCAGGCGTGACGTGCGCCGACTCGTGGAGATCCTCATGGGCGGCGACCGGATCGGCCAGGTCGGCTACGACGCGCTGCCGCCACTGGCCCGGGACGTCCACGACCGCCTCGCACCGCTGGGGCTCAAGCTCCAGCAGCGCGGTGTGCGGCGAGCCCTGCTGGACATGACCTCCCAGCCCGCCCTGCGGCAGTGCTCGGACGTCCTGTGGATGCTGCGCCGGCTGATGCCCCACGGCGCCGCACGGCCGATCATGGGTGAACGGGAGCTCGGCAAGCAGTCGGTCCAGGAGTCCTGGGACCTGGCTCTGGGCACCCACCAGCGGGCGCTCATCGAGCTCGGCTACGAGGGTGTCAGCATCGAGCAGGTCCTGGAACAGCGCCTCCGCCGCGCCGCGTACGCGCCGAACGCCACCACGGCGCAGGTCCTCGGGGCGGTCGAGGACGCCCTGCTGCATCTGCGCGGCGGCCGCCTCGCAGACGAACTGGGCACCCGCGCCCTGGAGGTACTGGCCACCGAGCGCAGCGTCGACGGAGCGCCGGAGGTCCTGCGCAGGGTGCGCCGGCTCCTGGCGTACTACCGGATCAGCCGGCCGGAGCTGCCGGCGTGGATCGAGTCCTTCGCCAAGACGGGCTACGCGCACTACTGCACGCTCCTGCCGACGGCGTTCACCGACGAGGACGCGACCGTCCGCCAGGTCGCCGCGATGCTGGGCTTCCTCTTCAGCATGGAGGGCCTGGCCCTGTCGCTCGGCTGCGACCGGACCCAGCTGGACCTCGCCTTCGCGCAGTCGCACCCCCGGGAGCCGTCGAGGGTGGCACTGCTGTGGGCGGCCCGGGTACAGCTCGGGCAGCTGTCCCGCGCCGAGCTGCGGGAGCGGTGCGACGCACTGCTGGCCAACCCGCTGGTGGTGCCGGCCTATCCGCGTTACCTCAGCGGATTCCTGCACGCCCTGGAACCCGTGCCGCAACTGGCGGACTTCGTGGTGGAGGCAGTCTCGAACGCCTTCGCCCGGCTGCCGGACCCGGTGCTGCTGCCCTGGCTCCCGACGCTGATCACCACCCTGCGCTCCGAGGGCGCCGATCTCGCCCCTCTGCTGATCCGCGAGGCCGGACGCGTCTTTCCCGGCCGCCTCGCGGCACTGGACGCCTGGGTCCCGCCGTGGCGGACCGCCCCGGAAGCACCGGCCGCCTCCGCGGGTGCCCATGGAGGCACGGCCGGGCGTGCCGCACTGCTCGCGGCGCACCGGGAGACGTGCGACGGCGTGGCGGAGCTGCTCGGGTACGAGGGCACGTGGGTGGAGGAGGCGCCCGCGCCTTCCGGCGTGATACTCGCCGGCCGCCATCCCGAGACGGCGGCGGCTGTGGAGGAGCTCCTGGCGGCGGCCTGACGGAGGGCCCCGGCCGGCGAGCGGGGGACGGACCGCGCGCACCGTCCGTACGGTGCGCGCGGTCCGTCCCGCGGTGCGCGGTCACCGTCGTCCGGGCTGCGCGCGGTTGCCGTCCCGCGATGCGCGGTCTTCGGCACGGGCCGAACCGCCGGGTCGACAGCGTGCTGGGCGCGCCGCGGGAGAGTCCCGTGGGCGCGGACGGAGACGGACGTTCCATGGCGGAGAGAAACCCGGGGCGGGAGCTTGCCGAGCGGTTCCGCCAGGTCGACGGCGACCGTCCGATGACCGACGCGGACGACACCTACGCCGGTGGCAGGTCGAGGTCCTGGAGGACCTCTGCGCCACCCGAGGCCGGGATACCGACGACGTGCCCCCGCTGATGCCGCAGCGGCGCCTGCCGCTCCCGGGGCGGGGCCGGCCGCCGCTCCCGGCGGGCAGCCGCACGGGCACTCAGCGCCGCGCCAGTGCCAGCAGGCTCAGGCCGAACATCAGCACTCCCAGGGGCAGATGGGCCGACGGCAGGTGCGCGATGCCGGTCACGACCTGGAGCGAGGCGAGGACGAGGAAGCCCGACGCGTGCAGGACAGGCCGGGGGGAACCGCCACCCGGCTTCCAGGCCACCACCGCCGCGAGCACGTACAGCATCGACGCCCCGTACATCACCCGGGCCCCGGCGCTGTGCAGCGCCTCTCCGTAGGCAGAGGTCAGCAGCAGACCGGCGGAAACGGCCTGGAGGAAGATGGTCAGGGTCTGCAGGGCTATCGCGATCCGCAGGAACGGGAAGCGACGCTGTGCCGGTGCCGGGTCGGTCATGCCACGGTCCCCTTTTCTGCCTGGAGGCAGTAGATCGATAAGGTCTCACCAGCCCGACGACGCGGGCCCGCGAAAGGTAAGGCGAGGAGGCGGTCGCGAGTATGGGGGAGGCCGGGACGATCGTCGACGGGGCGGGTGAGCGGCGCCAACTGCTAAACGTGGCCTACCGGTTGCTCGGCTCGCTGGCCGAGTCCGAGGATGCCGTCCAGGAGGCCTACGCCCGTTGGTACGCACTGCCGCGAAGCCGACGGGACGAGATCGTGTCCCCCGGCGCATGGCTGACGACGGTGACCGGCCGCATCTGCCTGGACGTGCTCGGTTCCGCGCGCGCCCGGCGCGAACGCTACGTCGGCGCGTGGCTGCCCGATCCGCTGCCCGGGCACGGCGAGCGGGACCACGGCCCGGGCGCCGACCCCGCAGACCAGCTGGTGCTGGACGAATCGGTGACCATGGCCTTTCTCGTGGTCCTGGAGTCGATGACGCCCGCCGAGCGGGTGGCGTTCGTCCTGCACGACGTCTTCCGGTACCCCTTCGCGGAGATCGCCGGCATCGTCCGCCGGAGCCCCGCGGCCTGCAAACAACTCGCGGCATCCGCCAGGCGGCGGGTGCGCGACGGCCGGTCCCCGGCCACGACGGCCGGGCAGGCCGAGGTGGTGCGGCATGTCAAGGAGGCGTGGGAGGCCAAGGACATCGCTGCCCTCGTCGACATCCTCGACCCGGCCGCCGTGATGACCGCCGACGGCGGCGGCGTCGTCGGCGCAGCCCTGCGCCCGATCGAGGGCGGGACGCGCATCGCCCGGTACATGGCCGCCATCGCCGACCAGGCCCCGGGGCTGGAACTCCTGGAACGGCCGGTGAACGGTACGCCCGGCCTGGTGGCCCGGCGTGACGGGGCCGTCATGACCGTGGCCGCGTTCGATGTCGCCGGCACGCGCGTCACCCGGATCTGGGTGTTCCGCAATCCCGAGAAGCTGGGACCGTGGGCGTGACGGCAGCGGACCGTCCGCTCCGAAGCGTGACGTGGGGCCCATGGGCCGGACCGGGCGGAGGCCGTCCCGGCCGGTGTGTGCGCACAGGAGACGAGGGCGAGGATGGGCAGGCTCAGCACCGAGGGGGACGTGGACGCCTGGCTGGCAGCGGCCGGGTGGCGTCCCGGGCGCGACGTCGGTGAGGAGGCCGCGAAGGCCCTGGCGGCCGTGACCGGGCGATACCGCTTCTACGGCGTGGAGATCGAGCCCTCCGCACCGGCCCTCGCCTTCGTCCGGGAGCACGCGTTCCTCCGGGCCACCCTCGACACCGCACCGGAGAACGACGTGGTGTTCACGCCGCGCCTGGTCTTCGTGGGGGACGCCGAGGAGATCCGCGATCTCGGCGGAGCCCTCGGCGTGCGGCTCTTCCCGGTGGGACACGACACGTATGACGGCGCCACCGTGCTCATGGATGAGAACGGCCGGTTCTTCCTGTCGCACCACACCGGCGCGTATCTCCTCGGACGCGACAAGTACGAGGCGCTGATCAGCCTGACGAGCGGCGACATGCGGGACGCCGAGGACTACTTCGTCTGAGCGCGCCCCGCCGACGCGTCACCCGGCCGACTCCTCGGGTCGTCGGAACGGCCCGCGCCACAGGCACTGCCCCCGCCCCGGCGCGACCGGACCGCCGTGTCCAGGTGTCCGGACGGCCCGCCCCCGTGGGGGACGTGCGCCGTTCGCCGGTCCGCCCGCAGGGCGGTCGCCACGGTTCCAGGGCCCTCGTGGCTCACTCCGGCGCCGTGGCGCGGTGGCGCGGTGGCGCGCCTCGTGGCCCGTGCCCTCCCGCGACAGCCGGACCGGTGATCCCGGGTGGCGGGACGACCGGCGGACCGGCCGTGCGAGCGCTCCTGCCGTCACTTCCCGGCCTCGTACTCGTTCAGGACGTAGCGGCGGCGGGCCGCCGGAGGCGCCGAAGCCGGTGATCGGCCGGCCCCGGGACGGACGGGCGACGGCCGGACTGGCCGGTTCCCCGACCGGGTAGGGGGCGCGCACCCGGCGCATGGGAGCTTGTCGTGATCTCCGTGTGAAACGGAAGTACGCGGGCGCACACCGGGGGACTTCCGAAAGTGCGCGGCCCAAATCAAGTGGTACCTGCACCATTGGGACATCGGGTGGCCGATAATCTCAGCCCATGGCTTGTTGGCATATTCCCCCGGCGGGTGCTCCCCCTCCTCGCCGATTCGATACTTGTGAGTAACCAGGCGAATACGCGCCTTTCGTTGCCTCGGGTCCTCTAATGTGATTGGCGGGCGGACGGAGTCGGGTTATCCCCGGATCGGTCCCAGGCGTCTCGCGCTACGCGGAGGCGTGACGAATCTCCGTTCCGCGTGTCCGGGGTCGCGCTGAGGGAGTTCGGGGGCCGGTGGAATGTCGCGGGAAAGCGGCCGACGCGGTACGCCCAAGCGCAACTGATGAATGTGTCGTGGAAAGAGTGAGAACAAGTGGGGGACGGCCGTGACCAATCCTTTCGATGACGAGGCGGGCCGGTTCGTGGCGCTCGTGAACGACGAGGGCCAGTACTCGCTGTGGCCCGCGCACGTCGAGGTGCCGGGCGGCTGGCGCACCGAAGGGCCGGAGGGGTCACGTCAGGAATGTCTGGACGTGATCGAGCGGGCCTGGACGGACATGCGGCCCGCCGGCCTGGTGCGGCTGACGAGGGCCGACGTCAGGTAGGCCGGTGGCCGGCCACCGGAGGCCGCCTGAGGTCTCCTCGGGCCGAGCAGCATGCAGGCACTCCGACTTGATCAATCTCGCTCGCATGTGAGCAGGATCGATCAAGTCGTGAGCAGGTGTCCGCCCACCTTGCGCCGAAATGCTCATGTGCCCTTCATTGGGTGTTCATTCATTCGGCCGCCGTGCGGCCTCCTCCGATGAGCTGAGACGACGCGGTCTCCTATCGGGACGGCATGCCCGGTATGCGATCCCGGCCGCGCCCGACGCCAAGGGCGCGGTGACGTTTCTCCCCGCTTCCGCCTGCCCCGGCATCGACGACCGGCGCACTGGCGTGGTCGGTTCGACCGGCCTTTCTTCACCGTCCCCGAAAACTCTCCCCAAAGGTGTGGACCGGCATGCAGGAAAATCGTTCTCTCCCCACGGACGCGGCTTCCGAAGACCTTCTCGAACTGACCGCGGCACAGCAAGGCGTCTGGTACGGGCAGCTCGTCGATCCGGACAGCCCGAAATACAACATCGGGGAATGCTTCGAGATCCACGGCGACCTCGACGAGGAATTATTCGCAGCCGCCGTCGGGCGCGGCGCCGCCCTGTGCGACAGTCTCAACCTCGAGTTCGTCACCCAGGGGGAGACGGTGCGTCAGCACGTCGTCCACCGCCCCGCGGCCGGCCCGGGCCGGCTCCACGTCGTCGACCTGTCGGGCGCCGACGATCCCGCCGCCTCCGCCGAGCGGTACATGGCCGACGAGATGTACACCGTCGACCGGCTCGACGCCCCGCACCACCACTTCGCGCTGCTGCGTCTGGGCCGCCGGCTGCACTACTGGTACGTCCGCTTCCACCACATCGCCGTCGACGGTCTCGGCGGCGCCGTCTTCGGCCGCCTCGTGGCCGACCTCTACGGGCGTGCCGCCCGGGGCGAGGACGTGGCCGCTGCCGGGCTGCCCGCGGCACCCCTGCGCGCGCTCATAGCCGACGAGGCGGCCTACCGCGCCTCGGACCGCTTCGACGCCGACCGCGCGTACTGGACAGGCAAGTTCGCCGACCTGGCGGGCACGGGCGAGGCGGGCGCGGTGGGTGCCGGCACCGGTGCCGAGGACGGTGCCCGTACGCGCGGCGGTACCGCGCTCATCCGCCGGCGCACCGGCGCTCCGGCACCGGACGCGGCAGGGACGGACGTCCGGATGCACACGGGGGAGACCCTCCCTCCCGCGGTGCTCGACGACCTGCGCGCACTGGCGGCCGACCACCGGACGAAGTGGTCAGCCGTCCTCGTGGCCGCGGTCGCCGCCTACGTCGGCCGGGTCACCGGGGCGCAGGACATCACCGTGGGCCTCGCCTCCAACGGCCGTCACGGCGGGCTGCGGCACATCGTCGGCATGACGGCCAACATCCTGCCGCTGCGGCTGGCCGTCACCGGCGACATGACGGTCGGGTCCCTGGTCCGTACCGTCGCCGCCGAGATGGGCGGCGCCCTGCGCCACCGTCGCTTCTCCCGCGAGCAGCTCGCCCGTGAGCTGAACATGAGCGACGGCGGGGCCCGCCTGACCGACGTGGTCGTCAACATCATGGGATACGACTACGACCTCGACTTCGGAGGCAGCCCCGCGGCCTCCCGCGTCCTGTCCATCGGACCGGTCGACGACGTGTCCCTCTTCGTCTCCGAACGGGGCGAGGGCACGGGGCCGTTGATCGGATTCGACGCCAACCCGGAGCTGTACGACCCCGAGGACGTGCGGCTGCTCCAGCAGGCGCTCGTGTCCTTCCTGACGGCCCTGGCCCGCGCGGACGCCGGCACGGCTCTCCGTGACCTGCCGTTCCTCGACCGCACCGCCGCCGGGGCGCTGCTGCGCCGGGGGAGTGGCACCGCCCTGCCCGCCGTGCCCGCGACCTCGGGCCTGCCGGAGGCGTTCGGCGCCCGGGCCCGGCTGACGCCCGACGCTCCGGCCGTGGTGGACGGCGCTGCCACACTCTCCTACCGGGAACTCGCGCGGACGGCCGGGGAACTCGCGGGCGCTCTGACCGGCTGGGGCATCGGCGCCGAGGACGGCGTCGGCGTCCTCGTGGGCCGGTCGGCGGCCGTCGTGGCCGCCACGATCGGCACGGCCGGCGCGGGCGCCGCCTACGTACCGATGGACGCCGCGTGGCCGGCCGAGCGGCTCGGCCGCGTCGCCGAGGTGGCCGGCCTCCGCGCGCTGGTCGTCGACGAGGCCGCCGCTGCCAGGCCCTGGGTCCAGGAGAAGGCCGCCACTCTGCCGTTGATCGTCGTCGACGGTCTCGGAGCCGTCGTACGCGGCGCTCCGCCGCTGCCCGGACCGCTGCCGGGAGCGGTCCCCGCCGGCCGGCTCGCCTACGTGATGTTCACCTCCGGCTCGACCGGCCTGCCCAAGGGCGTCGGAGTCACCCACGCCGACGTGATGGCGCTGGCCGCCGACACGGCCTGGGCGGACGGTGCGTGCGACGCCGTCCTGCTGCACTCGGCCTACGTGTTCGACGCCTCGACGTTCGAGATCTGGGTGCCCCTCCTGAACGGCGGCCGTGTGGTCGTCGCTCCCGGAGGCGTCCTCGAGGCGCCTGCCCTCGAAGAGCTGGCGGACCGGCACGGGGTGACGGCGCTGTTCCTGACGACGGCGTTGTTCAACGTCCTGGCGGAGGCCGGCCCCGCGGCGTTCGCGGGGCTGCGCCTCGTGGCCGCCGGCGGCGAGGCCGCCACCCCGGACCTGATGCAGCGGGTGGCCGCCGCCGCGCCCGGCACGCGCGTCCTGCACGTGTACGGGCCCACGGAGACCACGACCTTCGCCACCCGCCACGAGGTGGACCCCGGCATGCCGGGCGTGCCGCCCATCGGCCGGGCCCTCGACGGGGTGCGCCTGTACGTGCTCGACGGCACCCTCGCGATGGTGCCGCCCGGCGTCATCGGGGAGCTCTACGTCAGCGGCCACGGCGTCGCCCGCGGCTACCAGGGCCGTGCGGCGCTGACCGCCACCCGGTTCGTCGCCGACCCGTACGGCGCACGCGGCGCCCGGATGTACAGGACCGGCGACCTCGTCCGCTGGACCGCGCGCGGCGACATCGAGTACGCCGGACGCGCGGACGGCCAGGTCAAACTCCGCGGATTCCGCATCGAGCCCGCCGAGATCGAGAACACCCTGCTCACCGACCCCGGTGTGCGGGCCGCCTGCGTCCTGGTCCGCGAGGACATACCGGGCGACCGGCGACTCGTCGCCTACGTCGTGCCCACCCCCGGAGCCGCGCCGGACGACTCCGCCCTGACCCGCCGCGTGAGACGCGCCCTGCCCGCGTACATGGTGCCGTCCGTGTTCGTCCTCCTCGACGCACTGCCCCTGAACCCCAACGGCAAGGTCGACCGCCGCGCCCTGCCCGCCCCCCGTGCCGCCGCCGCCGCCGGTCGCGCCCCGCGTACGGCACACGAGGAGGTCCTGGCCGGTCTCTTCGCCGATGTCCTCGGGATCGACGCGGTCGGGACCGACGACAACTTCTTCTCCCTGGGCGGCCACTCCCTGCTGGCCACCCGCCTCACCGGACGTGTGCGGGCCGCCCTGGGCGCCGAAGTCGGCCTGCGGACCCTCTTCGACCACCCCACGGTCGCCTCCCTCGCCGCCGCCCTCGACACCACGGGACCGGCCCGGCCGGCCCTCACACCGCAGCACCGGCCCGAAGCGGTGCCGCTGTCCTTCGCGCAGCAGCGCCTGTGGTTCCTCAACCGGGCCGAGGGACCGGGCGACACCTACACCATCCCGCTCGTGCTCGAACTCCGGGGAGCCCTGGACACGGACGCCCTGCGCGGCGCACTCGCCGACGTGGTCGCCCGGCACGAGAGCCTGCGCACCGTCTTCGCCGAGCACGACGGTGTCGCCCGCCAGGAAGTCCTCGGCGCGTCCGCCGCCACCGCCCGCGTCCCCCTCGTCGTCGAGCTGCCCCCGGCCGGGGAGAACGCCGACGCCTGGGCCGACAGCACGGTGCGCCGCCTGTCCGCGGTGCCCTTCGACCTCGCCGGCGACCTGGGCGTCCGCGCCCACCTGCTCCGCCTGGGCTCCGCCCGCCACATCCTGGTCCTGGTCCTCCACCACGTGGTCGCCGACGGCTGGTCCCTCGCCCCGCTCAGCCGCGACCTCGGCGCCGCCTACCGGGCGAGGTGCTCGGGTGGCGGCACGCCCGACTGGCCCGAGCTGCGCGTGCAGTACGCCGACTACGCCCTCTGGCAGCGCCGGCTGCTCGGGGACGACGGCGACCCGGAAAGCCTGGGCGCACGCCAGCTCGCCTTCTGGCAGGAGGCGTTGCGCGGCGCTCCCGACCTGCTCGACCTGCCTCTCGACCGCCCCCGCCAGGCCGTCGCCGGCCACCGCGGCGGCGCGGTCCCCTTCGAGCTGCCCGCTCCCGCGCACGCCGCGCTCACCGGTCTCGCCCGCGCCACGGGGTGCACCCCCTTCATGGTGCTCCAGGCGGCCCTCGCCGTGACACTGCACGCCCACGGAGCCGGCACCGACATCCCGCTGGGCACCGCGGTGGCCGGAAGGACCGACGACGCCCTCGACGACATGGTCGGCTTCTTCGTCAACACCGTCGTCCTGCGTGCGGACCTGTCGGGCGACCCGGCCTTCCGTGAACTCCTGCAACGGGTCAAGGACTTCGACCTCGCCGCTCTCGGCCACGTCGACGTCCCCTTCGAACGGATCGTGGAGGCGCTCAACCCCGAGCGGTCCGGCGACCACCACCCCCTCTTCCAGACGATGCTGGTCCTCCAGAACCAGGACCGGGCCGCGCTCGACCTTCCCGGCGTCACGGTCCTCGACCGGTCCCGGCACACCGGGGTCAGCAAGTTCGACCTCACGTTCTCGCTGACCGAAGCCACCGAAGCCACCGGGGACACCGCGGGCGGCATCGGCGGGTACCTGGAGTACGCCACCGGCCTCTTCGACGAGGCCACCGCCCGCGCCCTGTGCGCCCGTTTCGCGCGGATCCTGACCCTCGCCGTGACCGACCCGGACCGTACCGTCGGCGAGCTGGACCCGCTCGTGCCCGGCGAGCGGGAACGCCTCCTGGCCCAGGGACGCGGCGCGGAGCGTCCGCTCCCCGCCCGTACCGTCCCCGAAGCGGTCCGGGCGTGGGCCGTGCGCACGCCCCACGCGGTGGCCGTGCGCGACGCGCACACGAGCCTCACCTACGCCGAGCTCGACGCCCGTGCCGACGCGCTCTCCCGTGTGCTGACCGAGCGGGGCGCGGGCCGGGAGGACCGAGTGGCCCTCGCCGCACCGCCGTCCGTGGACACCGTCGTCGCCATGCTGGCCGTCCTGCGGGCCGGTGCCGCCTACCTGCCCGTCGACCCGGAGTATCCGCCCGCCCGCATCCGGCACATGCTCGACGACGCGGAGCCCGTCCTGCTGCTGACCACCACGGCGGCCCACGCGGACCTGCCCGCCTGCGGCATACCGTGGCTCGCCCTCGACGACCCGGCGACCCGGCCCGGGAACCCCGCCGGCGCCGGCACGCCCCACCCGGCGGACCCGGCCTACGTCATCTACACCTCCGGCTCCACCGGCCGGCCCAAGGGCGTCGTCGTCACGCACGAGGCGCTGGCCAACCACATGGACTGGATGGCGCGGCACCTGGACGTCACCCCCCAGGACCGGGTACTCGCCCGCACGTCCAGCAGCTTCGACGCCTCCGTATGGGAGTTGTGGCTGCCGCTGACGAACGGCGCGGAAGCCTGTGTGCTGCCGGACGGCGCCAACCGGGACCCCCGTGCCCTCGTCTCCTGGATGAGCCGGTTCGACGTCACCGTCGCCCAGTTCGTCCCCTCGCACCTGGCCCTCGTCCTCACCGAGGCGGCAGACGCCGAGCCGCTTCCCGCGCTCCGTGCCGTCCTGTGCGGCGGCGAACCGCTGCCGCGGGCCCTCGCCCACGACATCGCCGGACTGTGGCGTGCCGAGGTGCACAACCTCTACGGGCCCACCGAGGCCACCATCGACGCCACCGCGCACCGCTTCGGCGGGCAGGGGGACGCCGGCACGGTCTCCGAGACGGTGCCGATCGGCCGCCCCGTCGACACCATGCGCGCCTACGTCCTCGACGGCCGGCTCCGGCCCGTACCACCCGGCGTCACCGGGGAGCTCTACCTCTCGGGCCCCAACCTCGCCCGCGGCTACCTGGGCCGGCAGGCACTGACCGCCACCCGGTTCGTCGCGGACCCGTTCGGGTCCACCGGCGCCCGGATGTACCGGACGGGTGACCTCGTACGGTGGAACGGGCACGGTCTGCTCGACTACGTGGCCCGCGCCGACGACCAGGTCAAACTCCGCGGGTTCCGCATCGAGCTGGGTGAGGTCGAGGCCGCGCTGCTGGCGCGGCCCGGCGTCACGGCCGCCTGTGCCGTGATCCGGGAGGACGCACCCGGGCGGCGCCAGCTCGTCGCCTACGCCGTCGGCGGTCAGCCGGCCGAGCGCCCCGCCGCCCTGCGCGACGCCCTCGCGGAGACCCTGCCCCACTACATGGTGCCCGGCGCCGTCGTCGTACTGGACGACCTCCCGCTCCTGCCCAACGGCAAGGTGGACCGGCGGTCCCTGCCCGAGCCCGAGCCGGAGAGCGACGCCCCCGCCGGACCGGGGCGGCGCACGCTCCAGGAGGACCTGCTCGCCGGGATCTTCGCCGATGTGCTGCACCGGCCCCGCGTGGGCCCGCACGACAGCTTCTTCGACCTCGGGGGGCATTCGCTCCTCGCCATGCGTGTCATCAGCCGTGTCCGCGCCGTCCTGGGCGCCGAGATCGACGTACGCACCCTCTTCGAGCACCCGACCGCCGGGGGCCTGGCCCGCGTCCTGGACACACCCGGGCAGGCCCGCCCGCCGGTGGTGGCAGCGGCGCGACGCCCCGACCCGCTGCCCCTGTCCCACGCGCAGCAGCGCCTGTGGTTCCTCAACCGCCTCGAAGGCCCCAGCTCCGCCTACAACATCCCGCTCGTCCTCGAACTGCACGGAACCCTGGACACCGACGCGCTGCGCGCCGCCCTCCGCGACGTGGTGGAGCGGCACGAGGCGCTCCGCACCCTGTTCCCGGAACGGGACGGTGTACCGCACCAACTGATCCTCCCCGTCGACGCCGCCCTGCCCCCTCTGCCCGTCACGGCGCTGGCCCCCGCCGATCTGGAGCAGGCCGTCCTGGCCGCCGTGCGCGAGCCGTTCGACGTGGTCGCGGACGTGCCGCTGCGGGCCTCGCTGCTGAACTCCGCACCCGGCCACCACGTCCTGGTGCTCGTCCTGCACCACATCGCGGCCGACGGCTGGTCCCTCGCCCCGCTCGCCCGCCACCTCGGCGACGCCTACCGGGCCCGCGTCGCGGGCCTGGAGCCCGGACCCGCGGCCGGCACCCCTGTGCAGTACGCCGACTACACCCTCTGGCAGCACGCCACCCTGGGCGACGGCGTCGCACCGGGGAGCGTGCTGAGGCAGCAGCTCGACCACTGGCACACCGCCCTCGCGGGGCTGCCCGGACTGACCGGCCTGCCGCTCGACAGGCCGCGCCCGATGACCACGGACCCGAGGGGGGCCGTCCACACCTTCGACGTGCCGCCCCCGGTGTACGCCCAGCTCCTGCGGCTGGCCCGTGAGTCGGGCAGCAGCCTGTTCATGGTGCTCCAGGCGGCTCTGGCCACCCTGCTGCACCGCCACGGTGCGGGTGACGACATCCCGGTCGGCTCGCCCGTCGCCGGCCGGACGGACGAGGCGCTGGAGGACCTGGTCGGGTTCTTCGTCAACACGCTCGTCCTGCGCACCGACCTGTCCGGCTTCCCGACCTTCCAGGAACTGCTCGTACGGGTGCGGGAGTTCGACCTGGCCGCCTACATGAACCAGGACGTTCCCTTCGAGCGCCTGGTCGAGAGCCTCAACCCCGCCAGGGCCCACAACCACCACCCGCTGTTCCAGACGATGCTGGTCCTGCAGAACCAGGAGACCGCGCGCCCCGACCTGCCCGGTCTCACCGTGGAGGACCGGCTCGTCCACAACGGCCTGAGCAAGTTCGACCTCACCTTCGCCTTCACCGAGGAGCAGGGCGAGGACCGGCTCACCGCCGGGGTCGAGTACGCCACGGCCCTCTTCGACCGGGCCACCGTCGAGACGCTCGCGGCCCGCC
This sequence comes from Streptomyces sp. ALB3, assembly GCF_044385685.1. Lineage (NCBI taxonomy): Bacteria > Bacillati > Actinomycetota > Actinomycetes > Kitasatosporales > Streptomycetaceae > Streptomyces > Streptomyces sp. ALB3. Next base: position 296,421 of record NZ_JBISCE010000008.1, read on the forward strand.
TGGTACGCCTGCTGGAGCAGGTGGCGGCCGACCCCGGACGGCCCCTGGCCGACTACGACCTCATGACGCCGGACGAACGCGCACGTGTCACGCGCTGGGGCACCGGACGTGAACTGCCCCCGGGCACACGGGACGCCACCCTGCCCGCCCTCTTCGCGTCACAGGCACGCCGCACCCCGCACGCCGTCGCGGTGACCGGCGACGACGCCACCCTCACCTACGCCGAACTCGACCGGATCTCCGCCGGCCTCGCGGGCGCGCTCGCGGGCCTCGGTATCGGCCCCGAGTCCGGGGTGGGCGTGCTGCTCACCCGGTCGCCCGCCGTGGTGTCGGTATCGCTCGGCGCGGTCCGGGCAGCCGGCGCGTACGTCCCGCTGGACGCGCGCTGGCCCGGTGAACGCCTCGAACAGGTCGCCGGCGTCGCGGCCGTACGGGTCCTCGTCGTCGACGAGGACGCCTACGCCTCACCCTGGGTGACCGCGACGGCCCGCCGGATGCCGGTCGTCGTCGTGGACCGGCTCGGCCGGATCCTGCGGGGCGCTCCCGGGCAGCCGGGCCGCCCGGCCGCCGTACCCGGCCCCCGGACACTCGCCTACGTGATGTTCACCTCCGGGTCGACCGGCCTGCCCAAGGGGGTCGGAGTCACGCACGCCGACGTGGCGGCGCTCACGGCCGACTCCGCGTGGGACGACGGCGCCGCCGACGCGGTCCTGATGCACTCCGCCTACGTCTTCGACGCCTCCACCTTCGAGATCTGGGCCCCGCTCCTGCGCGGCGGCCGGGTCGTCGTCGCACCGGACGGCGTCCTGGAGGCCCGTGCCCTCAATGACGCCGTGGATGAGCACGGCGTGACCGCGGTCTTCCTGACGACGGCCCTGTTCAACGTGATCGCCGAGACGGATCCGGGCGCCTTCGCGGGTCTCCGGCTCGTCTGCGCCGGCGGGGAGCTGGCCTCTCCGGACGCGATGCAGCGGGTGGCGGGCACCGCGCCCGGCGTGCGGGTCCTCCACGTGTACGGGCCGACCGAGACCACCACCTTCGCCACGCGCTACCACGTGGCGCCCGGCTCGGCATCCGGCCCGCCGCCCGTGGGGCGCGCCCTGGACGGCATGCGCCTGTACGTACTCGACGGCTCCCTGCGCCCGGTCCCGCCGGGGGTGGTGGGCGAGCTGTACCTCGCCGGACACGGCGTCGCACGCGGGTACACCGGGCTCCCGGGGCTGACCGCCGCGCGCTTCGTGGCCGACCCGTCCGGCCCGCCGGGCAGCCGCATGTACCGCACGGGTGACCTCGTGCGGTGGACCCGCGACGGCCAGATCACCTACGTCGACCGGGCCGACGGCCAGGTCAAACTGCGCGGCCACCGCATCGAACTCGGGGAGATCGAGGGCGTGCTGGCACGCAGCGAGGGAGTCGCCGACTCCTTCGCGGTCGTCCGTGAGGACACTCCCGGCGACCGGCGGCTGGTCGCCTACGTGGTGCCCTCCGGCGGCGCCCGCCCCGAACCCGGCGACCTCGCCCGGGCGGTGGGCCGGTCCCTGCCCGCCTACATGGTGCCCTCCGCGTTCGTCCTGCTCGACGCGCTGCCCCTGACCCTCAACGGCAAGGTCGACCGGCGGGCGCTGCCCGTCCCCGAGCACCGTGCTCCGGGCCACGGGCGCGCCGCCCGCACGGTCCGCGAGGAGATCCTGTGCGGGCTCTTCGCCGATGTGCTCGGCCTGGCCGGCGCGGGAGCCGAGGACGACTTCTTCTCCCTGGGCGGCCACTCCCTGCTCGCCACCCGCCTCGTCGCCCGCATCCGCACCGTGCTCGGTGTGGAGGTCCAGGTCAAGGCCCTCTTCGAGCATCCCACGCCCGCCGCGCTCGCCGCGGCGCTGGAAGGCGCCGAGGCGGCCAGAAGCCCTCTGGAGCGCGCCCCGCGCCGCCCCGACCCGCTGCCGCTGTCCTACGCGCAGCAGCGCCTGTGGTTCCTCAACCGGTTCGAAGGGCCCAGCGCCACGTACAACGTGCCGCTCGTGCTCCGCCTGGCCGGCCCGCTCGACGCGGAAGCCCTGGAGAGCGCCCTCGCGGACGTCGTCGGACGTCACGAGAGTCTGCGCACCGTCTTCCCCGACACCGACGGAGTGGCGCGTCAGGTCGTCCTCGACGCGGATCAGGCCGACCTCGACCTCACGCCCCGCGACACCGGCCCCGCCCACCTCGACGAGACCGTGCGCGCACAGGTGTCGCACGCCTTCGACGTGAGTGCCGAACTCCCGGTACGGGCACGCCTGCTGCGGCTCGGCGCGGAGGACCACGTCCTGGTGCTGGTCGTCCACCACATCGCGGGCGACGGCTGGTCCCTCGCCCCGCTCGCCCGCGACCTGGGCGAGGCCTACCGGGCACGGACCGAGGGTGTGGAACCGCCCTGGACGGAGCTGCGCGTCCAGTACGCCGACTACACCCTGTGGCAGCGCGCCCTGCTCGGCGACGCGGACGACCCGGACGGCCGGGCGGCCCGCCAGCTGGACTTCTGGCGCACCGCTCTCGCCGGTGCCCCCGACCTCCTCGACCTGCCGTACGACCGTCCCCGCCCCGCCGTGAGCGCGCACCGCGGTGACGCGTTCGCGTTCCCCGTCGGCGCCGACACCCACCGGGCCCTGGCGGATCTCGCCCGCGCCCGCGGGTGCAGCCTCTTCATGGTCCTCCAGGCGGCCCTGTCGGTCCTCCTGTCCCGGCACGGCGCCGGTGAGGACATCCCGCTCGGCACCGCCGTCGCCGGACGGACCGACGAAGCCCTCGACGACCTGGTGGGCTTCTTCGTCAACACCCTCGTCCTGCGCACCGACCTGAGCGGCGACCCCACCTTCGGCGACGTACTCGACCGGGTCCGCGACTTCGACCTGGCGGCGTACGCCCATCAGGACGTGCCGTTCGAGCGGCTGGTGGACTCCCTCAGCCCGGTCCGGGCCCAGGACCACCACCCGCTGTTCCAGACCATGCTCGTCCTCCAGAACCAGCAGGACGCGGTGATCGACCTGCCCGGCCTCACGGTGACGGAGCAGCCGGTGCGCACCGGCATCAGCAAGTTCGACCTGACCTTCACCTTCACGGAGAGACGTGACGGCGCGGGCCTGCCCGCCGGCCTCGACGGCGTCCTCGAGTTCTCCACCGAGCTCTTCGCCCACGCCACCGCGCACGCGCTGGCCGGCCGGCTGACCCGGCTGCTCTCCTCGCTCGCCGCCGACCCGGACCGCCGCGTCCACACCGCCGACGTCCTGGACGCGTCCGAGCGAGGGGATCTCGAACGCGCCGCACACGGTCCGGCACGGACCGGGGCGGCGGGCACCGCTCCCGAGGGCTTCCGTGCCCGATGCGACCGGAACCCGGCGGCGATCGCCGTGCGGGACGGTGCGCACCGCCTCACCTTCGGCGAACTGGACGCCCGGTCCGACGATCTGGCGCACCACCTGCACAGCCGGGGCATCGGCCGCGGCGACCTCGTGGCCCTCGCCCTGGAGGGCACCGCGGACCAGGTCGTCGCGATGCTGGCGGTGGCGAAGGCCGGGGCGGCGTACCTGCCGGTCGACCTGGAGTACCCCGAGGCACGGGTCGCCCACATGCTGCGGGACGCCCGCCCGGCCCTGCTCCTCACCCACGGCACCGCACGCGCCGCGCGGTACCGGACGTCCGTGGCGTGCCTCGCCCTGGACGACCGGGCCGCATGGTCCACCGGGGGCAGCGTGCCGCCGTCCGCCGCCCCGGACCCGCGCGACGCGGCGTACGTCATCTACACCTCGGGCTCCACCGGCCGGCCCAAGGGCGTCGTCGTCACCCACGGCTCCCTGACCAACCACATGGCGTGGATGGCGGAACACCTCGGCCTCACCGACGAGGACCGCGTCCTCGCCCGCACCTCGCCGAGCTTCGACGCCTCCGTCTGGGAGACCTGGCTGCCGCTCCTGCACGGCGGCTCCACCTGCCCCGTCCCGCCCGCACTCAACCACGACCCGGCGGGGCTGCTGGCCCGCATGCGGGAGACGGGCGCGACCCTCGCCCAGTTCGTTCCCTCGCACCTCTCGCTCGTCCTCACCGAGACCGCGCCGCACGAGGCGCCGACGACGCTGCGGGCCGTCCTGTGCGGCGGTGAGCCCCTGCCCCGGACTCTGGCGGAACGGGCCGCGCGGGCCTGGCGGGCCGAGGTGCACAACCTCTACGGCCCCACCGAGACGACCATCGACGCCACCGCCCACCACTACCGGGCCGCCGGGACCGACGGCCCGGCGGGGGAGGGGAACGTGCCCCTCGGCCGCCCCGTCGACAACACCCGCGCCTACGTCCTGGACGCCGGCCTGCGCCCCGTACCACCCGGCGTCACCGGCGAGCTCTACGTCGCGGGCGAAGGTCTCGCACGCGGCTACCTGGGCCGCCCGGGCCTGACCGCCGCACGGTTCGTCGCCGACCCGTACGGCCCCGCCGGCAGCCGCATGTACCGCACGGGCGACCTCGTCCGGTGGGACGCCGACGGCCTGCTCGGCTACGTCTCCCGAGCCGACGACCAGGTCAAGCTGCACGGCTTCCGCATCGAACTCGGGGAGGTCGAGGCCGCGCTCACCGCACTGGACGGCATCACCGCCGCATGCGCCGTCGTCCGCGAGGACCGCCCGGGGGAGCGGCGCCTGGTCGCCTACACCGTGCCCGACGCGCGCGGCGGTGCCCGGGCACTGTCGGACGGCGAGCTGCGCGCCCGGCTGGTGGCGGCCCTGCCGCCGTACATGGTGCCCGCGGTCCTCGTCCCCCTCGACGCGCTGCCCCTGCTGCCCAACGGCAAGACCGACCGGCGCGCCCTGCCCGTCCCGGCGCGCCCCGTGACGGCCCGGCCGGGCGGGGAGCCGCGCACCGAGCGGGAAAGGGTCCTATGCGAGGTGTTCGCCTCCGTGCTGGGCGCTCCCGCCGTCCGTGCCGACGACGACTTCTTCGCACTCGGCGGCGACAGCATCCTCTCCATCCAGCTCGTCAGCCGCGTCCGTGGAGCCGGCCTGGGAGTCACCCCCCGCGACGTCTTCGTCCACCGCACGCCGGAGGCCATCGCGGCCGTCGCCACCGCGCTCGGCCAGGACACCGCCGCACCGGACGGACACGGCACCGGCGAGATGCCCCCGACACCCATCGCCGCCTGGTTCCTGGAGCGGCCCGGAACGACGGACGGGTACAACCAGTCCGGGGTGCTGCGCACGCCCGCCGACGCCGACGAGGCCACCCTCGTGTCCACGCTCCAACTGCTCATCGACCACCACGACATGCTGCGGCTGCGGACCACACGGTCCGCCGACGGCGCAGCCGTACTCGAAGCCCTGCCGCCCGGCGCGGTGGAGGCGCGGCACCGCTTCACCCGGGTCGACGTCGCGGGCCTCGGCGCCGGCGCGGTCCGCGCCGCCGTCGACGAGGCGGGCGAACTGGCGCGCAGGCGGCTGCGGCCCGCGCACGGTGAGGTGGTCGAGGCGGTGTGGTTCGACGCCGGGCCGCGCAGTCGGGGGCACCTGCTGCTCGTCGTGCACCACCTGGCCGTCGACGCGGTCTCCTGGCGCATCCTCGCCACGGATGTGGCCACCGCCTGGCAGGCCGTCACCGAGGCGGGGACCGCCGACGGCCGGCCGGCCGCGCTGCCGCCGGCCACCACCTCCTACAGGAGCTGGGCGCGACTCCTCTCCTCTCAGGCCCGGGAGCCCGCCAGGGAGGCGGAACTGGCCCTGTGGCAGGAGACGGTGAGGACCCCCGACCCACAACTGGGCTACCGGCCGCTCGATCCCGACCTGGACACCGCGGACCGGACACGCACCCTGGTCACCCACCTGGCCGCCGAGTCGACGAAGCCCCTGCTCACCACCGTTCCGGCCGCCTTCCACGCCGGGGTGGACGACGTCCTGCTCACGGGCCTCGCTCTCGCCGTGTGCTCCTGGCGGGCGGAGCGGGCCGGGCCGGGCAGGCCCCGGCCGGGCGGCACCGCCGTCCTCCTCGACCTGGAGGGCCACGGCCGCGAACAGATCGCCGACCACCTGGACCTGTCCCGTACGGTCGGCTGGTTCACCAGCCTCTACCCGGTCAGGCTCGACCCCGGGCCGGTCGACGCGCGCGACCCCCGACGCTTCGACGCCGCACTCGTCGAACGTGCCCTCAAACGGGTCAAGGAACAACTGCGGACCATCCCCGACCACGGGGTGGGCTACGGCATGCTGCGCCATCTCAACCCGGACACCCGTCCTCTGCTGGCCACCGCCCCCCACCCTCAGATCGGTTTCAACTACCTCGGCCGCTACCCCGCTCCGCCCGGGGCGGGGAGCGGGCGGGACGGCGCCGACTGGGACGTACTGCTCGACGCGGGCGGGCCGCGCAGCCAGGACCCCGACATGCCCGTCCACCACGTCCTCGACATCAACGCGCACGTCGAGGACCTGCCGGACGGTCCGCGCCTGGTGACCCGCTGGACCTGGCCCAGCGACCTCCTCAAGGAGGAGGACATGGAGTCCCTGTCCGACGCCTTCACCCGCGCCCTGCGCGCCGTGGCGCAACACGCCGAACGACCCGAAGCGGGCGGCTGGACGCCCTCCGACCTTCCCCTGGTCGCGCTCGACCAGGCCCAGATCGACCGACTGCAGAACAAGTGGGGTGGACGCAAGTGACCGGGTTCAGACTGGAAGACGTACTGCCGCTGACGCCGTTGCAGGCAGGCATGCTCTTCCACGCGCTGTACGACTCCCGCGCCGTGGACGTCTACACCGCGCAGTTCGTCTTCGACCTCGAGGGCCCCGTCAGCGTCCCGGCCCTGCACGCCGCCGTCGGCGGTCTGCTGCGGCGGCACGCCAACCTGCGGGTCGGCTTCCTCCACGAGGACCTGGACGAGCCCGTGCAGGCCGTCGCCGCCGAGGTGCCCGTACCGCTGGAGGAGCTGGACCTGTCCGGGGCGGCCGGCACGGGCACGGCCCAGGAGCGCCTCAGCGCGTTCCTCGCCGCGGACCGCACCCGCCGCTTCGACCTCGCCACCCCGCCGCTGATGCGTTTCACCCTCGTGCGCACCGCTCCGCAGCGGCACCGGCTGGTGATGACGAGCCATCACATCCTGCTCGACGGCTGGTCGATGCCCCTCCTCGTCCGGGAGCTCTTCGAGCTGTACGCCCACGAGGGCGACGACAGCACCCTGCCGCGCGTCGTCCCCTACCGCACCTACCTGGCCTGGCTGGCACAGCAGGACCGTGCCGCCTCCCTGGAGGCCTGGCGCACCGCCCTCGACGGCGTCGAGGCGCCCACCCTGGTCGCCGGACGGGGCGGGGCGGACGCCCCGGCCGCCGGTGAACTGCCCGAGACCCTCGTCCTCGAACTGGACGCCGCCACCACGGACCGGCTGCGCGGGACCGCCCGCACCCACCGGCTCACCCTCAACACCCTGGTGCAGGGAGCCTGGGGTCTGCTGCTCGGACACCTCACCGGTCGTCCCGACGTCGTGTTCGGCACGACCGTCTCCGGCCGCCCGCCGGAGATCGCGGGTATCGAGTCGATGGTCGGCCTCTTCATCAACACCGTGCCGGTACGGCTCCGCCCGGTACCCGGCGAGACCCTGGCCGCGCTGCTGACCCGGCTCCAGGACGAACAGGGCCGTCTGCTCGGCCACCAGTACGTGGGCCTGACCGAGATACGCGGAGTCACCGGACTGGACGAACTCTTCGACACCCTGGCCGTGTTCGAGAACTACCCCATGGACGCGGAGGCCCTGCGCACCGCGCAGCAGGCACTGCCCGGCCTCGCCGTGACCGGGTTCAGCGGCTCGGACGCCGCCCACTATCCGCTCACCCTCACCATCGCTCCGGGTGACGCCCTGAGGATCACGTTCAGCCACCGCACGGCCGTCCTCGGACGCGACGAGGTGGCGCGTACCGTCGCCCGCATGCGGCGGCTGCTGGCCGCGATGGCGGACGGCCTCGACCACCGCGCCGACGCGCTCCCCCTCCTCCTGGACGGGGAACGCGAGGAACTGCTCGCCCTGGGGCGCGGCGCCGGACTCCGGTGCGCCACCCCGGACGAGGCCGTCCCGGCCGCGATCGCCCGGCGGGCCGCCCTCCACCCGGACGCGGTCGCCGTCTCCGGCACCGGCGAACACCTGACGTACCGCCGGCTCGACTCGCTGTCACTGGCGCTGGGCCAGGCCCTGGCAGGGCTCGGCGTCGGCGTGGAGGACGGCGTCGGCATCCTCCTGGGCCGGTCGGCGGCCCTCGTCACGGCCTCTCTCGGGGCCCTGCGCGCGGGGGCCGCCTATGTTCCGCTCGACCCGGGCTGGCCCGCCGAACGACTCACCCGCGTCGCGCGGGTGGCCGCATTGCGCGCGCTGATCGTCGACGAGACCACCGGCGCGCACCCCTGGGTCCGCCGGCTCGGCCCGGACGTACACGTGGTGACCGTCGACGCGGCCGGCCGGGTCCGGCAGGGCGGGCCGGCCGTCGCGGGGGCCCTCCCCGCCGTCGCGGGCGGCACCGGGCTCGCCTACGTGATGTTCACCTCCGGCTCCACCGGCCTGCCCAAAGGCGTGGGCGTCACCCACGCCGACATCACCGCGCTCGCCGCCGACCGTACGTGGGGTGACGGTGCGTCCGAGGCGGTGCTCCTGCACTCGGCGTACGTCTTCGACGCCTCCACCTTCGAGATCTGGGTGCCCCTCCTCAACGGGGGCCGCGTCGTCGTCGCCCCGGAGGGCGCCCTCCAGCCGGCCGTGCTCCGAAACCTCGCCACCGAGGACGGCGTGACCGCGGCGTTCCTGACGACGGCCCTGTTCAACGTCGTCGCGGAGGCCGACCCCGGCGCCCTCGGCCTGCTGCGCCTGGCTGCCTGCGGCGGCGAGACCGCGGCGCCGGGCGTCCTCCAGCGCCTCGCGGCGTCGTACCCCGGCACCGCCTTCCTGAACGTCTACGGCCCCACCGAGACCACTACCTTCGCCACCCTGCACCGCGTCCGCCCCGAAGACGCCCACGACGGCGTGCCCCCGATCGGCCGACCGCTCGACGGCACGCGCGTCTACGTCCTCGACGCGGCGATGCGGCCCGTGCCGCCCGGCGCGGAGGGCGAACTGTACGTCGCGGGCGCCGGTGTCGCGCGAGGCTACCTGGGACACCCGGGCCTCACCGCCACCCGGTTCGTCGCCGACCCGTTCACCGGCGCCGGGGCCCGGATGTACCGCACAGGCGACCTCGTGCGCCGGGACGCCGACGGCACCCTGCACCACGTGGCCCGGGCCGACCAGCAGATCAAGCTGCGCGGCCACCGCATCGAGCCCGCCGAGATCGAGGCGGCCCTGTGCGCCGACCCCTCCGTGCGCGCCGCCTGCGTCCTGGTCCGTGAGGACCTGCCCGGTGACCGCACCCTGACCGCCTACGTCGTCCCCGCCCCGGGGCGGACACCCGACCCGGACCTGCTCGCGGCCCACCTCGGCCGCCGGCTGCCCGCCTACATGGTGCCGACCGTCATCCAGCCACTCGGCGCGCTGCCCCTCACCCGCAACGGCAAGCTCGACCGCGCGGCACTCCCCGCGCCGGCCATCCCGGCCGGCGCGGCGGGCGGACCGCCGCGCGGCGCACACGAGGAGATCCTCGCCGGGCTGTTCGCCGACGTGCTGGGGGTGACCCGCGTCGGTGCCGACGACAGCTTCTTCGCCCTGGGCGGTCACTCCCTGCTCGCCACCCGCCTCGTCGGCCGCATCCGTACCGCCCTGGGCACGGAGACCGAGATCCGCACCCTGTTCGAGAACCCCACCGTCGCCACGCTCGCCCAAGCGCTCCGGGACGCCGCCGGCCCCGCCCGCCCCGCCCTCGTACCGCAGGAACGCCCCGCCGAGCTCCCGCTGTCCTACGCACAGCAGCGCCTGTGGTTCCTCCACCGCCTCGAAGGCCCCTCCGCCACCTACAACATCCCGTTGGCCCTGCGCGTCGACGGACCGCTCGACACGGAGGCGCTGCGCCACGCCCTCCGCGACGTCGTCGTCCGGCACGCCGCGCTGCGCACCGTCTTCCCCGAGCACGACGGACGGCCGCACCAGCACATCACCGCCCCGGCCGACACCCGGGTCCCGTTCGTCCTGGAGACCGTCGACGAGAAGGCGCTCCCCGACCGGATCGGAGCCGCCGCGACGGCGCCGCTCGACATCGAGCGCGGGCTCCCGCTCCGGGCGACCCTGCTGCGCCTCGACGGCGACGCGCACGTCCTGGTCCTCGTGATCCACCACATCGCCGCCGACGGCTCGTCCCTCGCACCCCTCACCCGGGACCTCGGCCTCGCCTACCAGGCCCGGACGCGGGGCGGGGAGCCGGCGTGGACGGACCTTCCCGTCGACTACGCCGACCACACCCTCTGGCAGCGCCGCCTGCTCGGGGACGAGCACGACCCCAAAAGCCTCGTGGCGCGACAACTGGCTTTCTGGAAGCACGCGTTGGACGGGCTGCCGGAGATGGTCGAACTGCCCAGGGACCGGTCGCGCCCCGCCGAGCCCCGGCACACCGGTGCCACCCACGACTTCCTCCTGGGCCCCGCCACGGCGCGGTCGGTCTCGGACCTCGCCCGCGCCCACGGGTGCAGCGTCTTCATGGTGCTCCAGGCCGCCCTCTCGACGGTTCTCTCCCGGCACGGCGCGGGCGACGACATCCCGCTGGGCACAGTCGTCGCCGGGCGCACCGACGAGGCGGCCTCGGACCTCGTCGGCTTCTTCGTCAACACGCTCGTGCTGCGCACGGACCTGACGGGTGACCCCACGTTCCTCGAACTCCTCGACCGCGTGAAGCAGTTCGACCTGTCCGCCTATGCGCACCAGGACGTCCCCTTCGAGCGCCTGGTGGAACTGCTCAACCCCGCCCGCTCCCGGAACCACCACCCGCTCTTCCAGACCATGCTGGTCCTCCAGAACCACACCCCGGCCACGCCCCTGAACCTGCCCGGACTCACGGCCGAAGGCGTGCCGGTCGATCCCGGGGTCAGCAAGTTCGACCTGTCGTTCACCTTCACCGAGACGTACGACGGCGACGGCAGGCACAGCGGCATGCGGGCCACCGTCGACTACGCCACGGAGCTCTTCGACGAAGCCACCGTCCGCGGCCTCGCCGAACGGCTCGTCCTGCTGATCGGCGCCGTCACCGCCGAGCCCGACCGTCCGCTGAGCACGTACGACGTCCTCACCGAGGCGGAGCACACCAGGCTCGCCGCCTGGGGCACCGGGCCCGTCGAGAGCCTGCCGGAGTCGACCGTCCCCGCGCTCTTCGCCCAGCGGGTCCGGCTCACCCCGGACGCCCCCGCGGTCCGTGACTCCGCCACCACCCTCACCTACGGCGAGCTCGACGCCCGCGCCGAGGCCCTCGCCCACCACCTCGCGGCACGGGGCGTCGGACCCGAGGACCGGGTGGCCGTCGCCCTGCCCCGGACCCACGAACTCGTCGTGGCCCTCCTCGGAGTCCTCAAGGCCGGGGCCGCGTACCTGCCGCTCGACCCCGACTACCCGGCCCGGCGCCTGGCGTACATGCTCGACGACGCCCGGCCGAGTCTGCTCCTCACCACGCCCGCCGTCCGCGACCGGCTCCCGGAGTCGCAGATCCCCTGCCTGTACGCCGGCGACCTCGGGGAGCGGGCCCCGGCCTCCGTCCACGCCACCGTGCCGGCCACCCCCCTGCTTCCGGCGCACCCCGCGTACGTCATCTACACCTCCGGCTCCACCGGCCGCCCCAAGGGCGTCGTGGTCACCCACCGGGGCGCCGGAGCCATGGCCAGGACGCAGAGCCAACGGCTGCGGGTCGCGCCGGGCAGCCGGGTGCTCCACATGGCGTCCGTCAGTTTCGACGCCGCGTTCTGGGAGCTGTGCATGGGGCTGCTCTCCGGGGCCTGCCTGGAGATCGCCGAGCGCGACGCCCTGCTGCCCGGCCCCACCCTCGCCGCGCTCGTCCGGGAACGGGGCGTCACCCATCTCACCCTGCCGCCCGCCGCCCTCGCCGTGATGCCGCCGGGCTCGCTGCCCGAGGGAACCACGATGGTCCTCGCGGGCGAGGCCTGCCCGCCGGCCCTGGTGCACGCGTGGGCGCGGGACCGGTTCCTCGTCAACGCGTACGGCCCGACGGAGACCACCGTCTGCGCGACCATGAGCACCTTCCAGCACCCGGACGGGCCGTACGCCCCCGGCCGCACGGTGCCCATCGGGGTCCCCGTCAACGGCACCCGCGTCCACGTCCTGGACGACCGGCTGGCCCCCGTGCCCCCCGGGGTCGTCGGAGAGCTGTACGTCTCCGGCGAGGGAGTGGCCCGGGGCTACCACGGGAAGCCCGCCCTGACCGCCTCCCGGTTCGTCGCCGACCCCTTCGACCGGTGGGGGGGCCGCATGTACCGCACGGGTGACCTGGTGCGCTGGACGGCCGACGGGGAACTCGCCTACGTCTCCCGCGTCGACGACCAGGTCAAACTCCGCGGCTTCCGCATCGAGCTGGGTGAGGTCGAGGCCGCGCTCACCGCCCTGCCCGGCGTCGCCGCGGCGTGCGCCGTCGTCCGTGAGGACCGGCCGGGCGACCGGCGTCTGGTCGCGTACACCGTGCCCGCGGACGGCACGTCGGGCCCGGACGACGCCGAGGTGCGCGCGCACCTCGCCACCACCCTGCCCGACCACATGGTCCCCTCCGCCCACGTCCGGCTCGACGCCCTGCCCCTCACCCCCAACGGCAAGACCGACCGGCGGGCACTCCCCGCACCCGGGCGGAGCGGACCGGCCGCCGGCCGCCCCCCGGCCACCGCCCGCGAACGTGCGCTGTGCGACATCTTCGCGGAGACGCTCGGTGTGCCCGGGGTCGGCGTCACCGACGACTTCTTCGCCCTCGGCGGCCACTCGCTGCTCGCCGTGACCCTCGCCCAGCGGATCGCGGAACGATGCGGGCACCGCCCCTCCCTGCGCGCCCTGTTCGCGGCACCCACGGTCGAGGGCGTCGCCCGGCTCCTGGAGGACGGGGAGGGCGAGGACGAGCAGGAGGACCCCGCCACCCCCGACCTCGCCGCCGAGGTCCGCCTGGCGGCGGACATCACGGGCGCGGGCCGGGCCGGAGCGGCCACGCTCCCCGCCCCCGCCCGCACACCGGCCCGCCCTTCCGCCCGGCCCCTTCTGACCGGCGCCTCAGGATTCCTCGGCGCGTTCCTGCTGCGCGACCTCATCGAGACCACCGACGGCCCGGTCGACTGCCTCGTCCGGGCCGACGACGACCAGCACGGCGCGCACCGGCTGCGGGCCAACCTGGAGCGCTACGGCCTCTGGCGCCCCCGGTACGCGGACCTGGTCCGCCCCGTCCCCGGAGACCTCGCCGCCCCCGGCCTCGGTCTGTCCCCCGAGGGCAGGGCCGCCTTGGTGCGTCGTCTGGGCCCCGTCATCCACAACGGCGCACGCGTCAACTTCGCCGCCGCGTACGGGGATCTGCGCGCCCCCAACGTGGCGGGCACCGAGGAACTGCTGCGCCTGCTCGCCGACTCGGGTTCCCCCGGGATGCACTACGTCTCGACCACGAGCGTCTACGCCCCGGTCGCCGGCTCCGGCGTCATCACGGAGTCGACCCCGGCGGGCCCCGCCTCCGGCCTCCCCGACGGGTACGCGCAGAGCAAGTGGGTCGCCGAGCAACTCGTCGGCCTGGCCCGCGAGCGCGGCCTGCCGGTGACCGTCTACCGGCCGGGCCGCATCAGCGGCGACACCACCACGGGCGCCTGCCAGGACCGCGACCTGCTGTGGCAGCTCATCAAGGGGTGCCTCCAGGCGGGCGCGGTGCCGGACCTCGCGCACGGCTCGACCGACTGGGTGCCGGTGGACCACGTCAGCGCGGCGGTGGTGGCGCTCGCCGCCGCCGGACGGACCGGTGCCGGGACGTATCACCTCACGAACCCCGACGCCCCGGGACTGGACCGTGTCTTCGACGTGGCCACCCGCCTCGGCCACGAGTTGCGCACCGTCCCCGCGCCCGAGTGGCGGGCCCTCGTCGAGGCACAGCACGACAACGCGGCACAGCTGTTCCTCGGCGACGAGGGCCGGACGCGGCGCGAGGCGGTGGACCACCGCGCATTCGATTCCAGCCGCACGGCCGAGGCCGCGGCGTCCCTGGGGGTCCACCTGCCGCCCCTGACCGACGAGACCCTGATCCGCTACCTGACCTACTTCCAGGAGACGGGGTTCCTGCCCACGCCGCAGGGGGTGCGCGCCACGACGTGAGCCGGCCGCGCCCCGACGGACGACGGCATCCGCCCCCGGTTGTCAGAGGCGGATGCCAGACTCCCTGAGCATGAATGACCACGTGTGTCTGCGAGACGTCAGCCAGGCCGACCTGGAGGTGTTCCTCGCCCAGGAACACGACCCGGAGGCCGCGCGCCGGTCGAACTTCCCGCCCCGCGAACGCGAGGCCTTCATGAGGCACTGGACGACGAAGGTCCTGGGCGACCCCACCAACCTCGTGCAGGCCGTCACCGTGGACGGGCAGCTGGCGGGCAACCTGGTGGCGTGGTGGCACGAGGAGCGGCGCTTCATCGGGTACTGGCTCGGCCGGGAGTACTGGGGCCGGGGCGTCGGCACTCAGGCGCTCGGCCTCTTCCTGGACCGGGAGACCACCCGGCCCCTGTACGCCGACCCCTTCGCGGGCAACACCGGTTCGGTGCGGCTGCTGGAGAAGCACGGCTTCCGGCGCACCGGCACGGTCACGTACGGCGAACACGAGCACATCATGCTGGAGCTCCGCTGACTCCACCGGCTCCGCCAGCCGCACGGACCCGGCCTACGGGGCGGCCGGTGCTCCGGCGCGGTGACCGCGCCGGAGGCGGGTCCGCCCGGCCCGGACCCGCAACGTGTGCCGCACACGGCCGAGTTGCCCGGTCCGTAGCGGGGCGGGCAGGGCGGGCAGGGCGGGCAGGGCGGTCCCGGTCGTACGGCTCCACTGTCAGTGCCCCCTCATAGGGTGAAGTCATCACTCGGGGAGCCTCGGAGAGGGGGCGGAAGCGTGTCCGCCAACAAGATCAAGCACAAGGTGAACCACGTCGCGCTGGTAGTGGACAGTTCGGGTTCCATGTATCAGCACCAGAGCCAGCTCATCCGCGTCGTGGACGAGTTCGTGGCCGGTCTCAAGGCCGAGTCCGACAACCTCGGCCACGAGACCCGGATCAGCCTCTACTCCTTCGACCACAGGGTGGAGAACCTGGTCTGGGACATGGATGTGAAGCACCTGCCGTCCATGCGCGGCCTGTACAAGGTCAACAACGGCGCCACGGCTCTCATCGAGGCCTCTCTCAAATCCCTGGACGACCTGGGCCATATCTGGGAGGAGTACGGCGAGCACAGCTTCCTCCAGATCGTGGTGACCGACGGAGAGGAGAACGCCTCCGGGGGCGACAGGCGGCACGACGGCGACATGGCCATCCTCGGGCCGTGGCTCGACAGGATCTCGGCGAAGATGGGCGCGCTTCCGGGCCACTGGACCTCCGCGATCCTCGTCCCGAACTCCCTGGCCAAGCGCACCGCTCAGAACTACGGCTTCCCGGCTGGGAACATCGCCATCTGGGACGCGGACTCCCAGAAGGGCGTCGAGGACGCGATCGGTACCGTGCGCGCCGCCGCCACCAGCTTCCTCCGGGGCCGCGAGCACGGCGTGCGCGGCACGAAGAACCTGTTCGCCGTCGGCCAGGACATATCGGTCGACGAGGTGCGGGCGAACCTCGAACCGGTCCCGGCCGACAAGTACCGGCTCCTGAAGGTCGACAAGGAGACCGAGATCCGGTCCTTCGTCGATTCGCACCCCGGTGTGTCGTACCGGCGCGGCTCCTGCTACTACCAGTTGGGCGCCCGGGTGCAGGTCCAGCCCGACAAGGAGGTCATCGTGGTCGAGAAGGACACCGACCGCGCCTACACGGGCGACGCGGCACGCAGCCTCCTGTTCGGCACCGGCATCCACGGGACCGTCTCCGTGAAGGCGGGGAACAACCCCAAGGTGGAGGTGTACGTGCAGAGCCGTTCGGTGAACAGGAAGCTCAAGCCGAACACGCGCCTGCTCATCATGCTCTGACACGCGGAACCTCCGGACGGCCGTCGGCGTGTCCACACGACAGCCCCACACGCCCACGGCCCGCCCGCGCCCCCGGACGGCATGGCGTGGGCACCGGGCGCCGTCACCCAGATCCGCCCCTCTCAGCCGTGCGCGCCCGGTTGGACCGCGCCCTCCGGGGTCAGGCGCGCCGAGGGCGGGAACGCGGCCGGCGCTCCCGCCCGGCCGGTCCGGCCGGGTGGCCGTGCACAGATGTCGGGTTCACTGCGTCCGGACGAGTTCGCGGACATACTCGATGTCCCCGCAGTCGTCCTTCAGGTACGTGTTCCTGGCCTCGAGGAAGACCGCCCCGAGTTCGGCGCGACGCGCGTCCGGCACGTTCTCCCGGGCTCCGTTGAGGATCGTGCGCTCCTCCTCGTCGAGGTGGTGCGTGACGGCCGTCGCGAGCTCCTCCAGCTTCTCGTCCCACTCCTCGGAGCCGGCCTCCTCCACCTCCATCAGGGCGAGGAGCGCCTCATTGCCCTCATGGTGCTCCTCCTCACCGTGCTCGACCTCCTCGTCGTCCACGTTCCGGAACCGCTTGAGCGCCGGGTAGACCTCGGCTTCCTCGGCCTCTCCGTGGGCGATCAGGAGCGCGGCGAACTCCTTCAGAGCCGCGCTCCGGTCCTCCTCGACACTGCGCATCCGCCGCAGGAGCTCCTCCATGGCGCGATGGTCCTCGAGAATCACGGCCACCACGTCACACGTCTCGGACACCCCAAGCTCCTCTCCTCGTCATTGCCCCGCTGGTACCCCGGGAAGAGGGCGGCAAGCGGAGTTCCGCGCCGGACCGACGGTGGGCGCGGGCCGCGGGAGGCGCGGCTGTGGGCGCCCGGACGACACCGGTCGAGGAGTCCGCGGCCCGGTCACGAGACCGTGAGGACCGGGCCCGGAACGTCCTGCTCAGTAGCCGTAGATCATCTTGTAGGCGACCTCGGGAAGGAACTGGCCGGCCGAGGAGCCCCCACCGACGCCGCAGTTGCCGTCGGACTCGCCCGGCGTCTTGATCCACAACAGCATCTCGGCGCCTCCGCCGGTGCGCGTGGGGGTGCCGATGCGTCGGCCCGAGGGGTTGCACCACTGGCCGTTGGAGCCGTTGCCGTTACGGCTGGTGTCCACGACGAACGGCTTCGTGTAGCCGTAGCGGGCGCCCAGTTCGCTGTTGACGGCATTGCCGTAGGCCGTGTTCTCGGCGGTGGTGAAGTAGTTGGACACGTTGAGGGAGAAGCCGTGGGCCTGTCGCAGCCCGGCTTCATGGAGGCGCCGGGCCATGGTCGCCGCGTTCGCCCAGCCGGGGTTCCCCGCGTCGAGGTACGTCCAGGTGTTGGGTGCCTGGCGGCTGAACGAGGCGAGAGCGCCGGTGAGCATGCCCTCGCGTTGGTCGATCTGGTCCTGGGTCATGCAGCCGTAGTCCCCGAGGGAGTCCGGTTCGAGGATGACGACGGCTGGCCGGCCGCCGATCCCGCCGGCGAACTGCGAGATCCAGTCGGCGTAGGCGGACGGCGAGGCGGCCCCGCCCGCCGAGTGGCCGCCGCAGTAGTCACGGTTGTAGATGTTGTAGGCGACGAGTACGGGCAGCTTGTCGGCCTGGTCCGCCGCGCCCGCGTACGCACCCGCGGCGGCGCCGACGGCGCCGCTCCACGAGCCGAACCAGCGCGCCATCGGGGTGTCGGCGACGGAAGCTCCGACGGCCGGCGCCCGGCCGTCGGATCGGTTGGCGGCGACCCACCTCTTCGCGCTCGAGTCGGGGTCCACGTAGAACCCGTTCGTCATGGTGGTCGGGTCGGCCGCGTGGGCGGACGGGGCCACCGCGAGCGTCAGCGGCAGAGCGACGAGCGAGGCCAGCAGGGTGCGGAGTCTGCGGCGCATGGAGCTACCTCGTTTTCCTGGCAGGGACGCGTCCGTGCGCTCTCGTCCCGAGCGTGCGGCGCGCTGAGGAAGTGCGGTGTACGTGTCGTCGGGAGCGCTCCCACCGGAAGCACCGATCTGCGGGCCCCTCCTCGCCCGACCGTCATGGCCGGACGCTCCCGGAGAGGCCCATGTGTTCGTCATACCGAACAAGGATCGAACTGTCGGGCAACGTGATGATGGAGGGGCCGGTGCGCGCAGTCAAGGGATCCCGCACTATTCGCTTGACGGAGCGAAACTGTCGAAGGCGGCTCCAGGTGAAGCAGGTGCCCAGCCACTCCGGGCGGGGCGTGCGAGGCGATGGCTCATCCCGTCGTGGACGTGGGAAGCCGCCGTCGAAGACCTGTCGCAGGACGCCCCCGTGGCCGGGCGGGGTCTCCCCGGTGCCCGGCCCCGACGCGGCGCACAGCCGATGGCCGTGTACGGATGCCCGGCTCGGCCGACGGCCGGCCGACGCGTGTCCTACGGCTTCCGCGACAGGTGCGGAGACGTCCGGACGACTACCCGGAGACCGTATTCACCGGCTGCGACCGGCTCCCGGCGCCCGCGGGTACCGCAGGACATGGGCGTCGTCGGCTTCGACGGTCCGCCGGAGGCGCGCTGGCCGGCGGCGCCGCTCACGGCCGTCCGCCCACCCCTGTCCGACACGGGGAGGGTGGCGGCCCTGGCCGTACCCGACCTCGCCCGGTCCGTGACGCCCGTCTCGCCGCGGGTGGAACCGGCGACGCGACGGGTGGTCAGGGCGAGTGCGTCGCGGGTCCCCGGCACACGTGGGGGCGCGGCACCCGCCCCCGTCGGCCCCGGGGGCCGACGGCCTGTTCGGTCAGGGCCGTTGACACCCCCTGCGTGTGTCCGTAACTTGCGTCCACGTCCGACCGACAATTCTCGGATCACTTCCGGAAGGTGCGTCGATGCCAACCCACGAGCGAGTCGCCGTCTCCACGGCCGAGCCGGGGCACCTCGCCGTCCGTGAGGTGCTCGTGGGCCGGGCCGGGTAGGCGGCCCGGCCTCAGCCGGACGGGGATCGCCCGCGCCGGGCCGGGCCCGGGACGGCGCGGCCGGCCCGGCTTCCCGGGCGCCACCTGCCGGTGATTCTTGAGCGACAGTCGGCCGCTCCTCCGCCCGGTGCCGAGCACCGAGCGCCCCGGCCGGGGCCGGTCGCCGCCCGGCGCCGGTGTCGTCCGGCACCCCCTTCGTCACCGCCGCCCGCACCTCCGGTCCCTTGGCCGGCCAGTGGGCGGAGTAAATGCGGGTCCACGCCGCAGGCCTTCCTCGCCGCGTCACGGAAATGAGCGCTTCTCCGGTCACCGGAAGGCCCGTCCGGACAATCGGAAAGGCCCCGGGACTTGGGTCCGCACGTCCGCGCCGACACGGGGCGCGCCGGATCCGAACGGCGGATCCCCAAGGTGATCGCTCGCGCATCAGGGCCGTGAGAAACGTCCATTCTTCTGTATGCAGGCGGGAATGCCGGTATTCGCCGCTCCGGCCGTCACCCCGGTGCAGTCCCCGGTGAGGTGCGGAGGGTGACTTCACCTGCGCTCCCCACGCGGACCAGCAGCGACAGCGAAGCCCGAGCACTTCGCGACGTATTTCCTTTCAGTGCCCCGCCGGGCACCCTGCGGCCGACGCCAGGACGCCCGCACGATTTACGAAACATTACCGAAACTCTTGACATGCTCCTGCGGGATTTCCACACTGAAATCCGAGGCGGGTGTCGCCCATTCGTTCCGGCCGCCGGAGCCGAATGCCGCTCTCGGAGCATTGTGTCCCGGTGTGAGCGTCCACGTTCCGATGGACGCGGGCGTCGTCGACGCGGAGTGTTTCCGCCGCGTTCCCATCCTTCCGTACTCCTCATCTGGAGGCTCAGTCATGGGCTTAAACGTAATTCGTCCACTCACCGTCCGCCGGAAGATCGGCGGTCTGTGCCTGGCGGCGATCGTCGGCGTCCTCGGTCCCGGCATCGCGCTGGTGGCGCCGCAGACCTCGCACGCCGCCGAGAGCACACTGGGCGCCGCGGCGGCTCAGAGCGGCCGGTACTTCGGTACCGCCATCGCCTCGGGCCGGCTCAACGACTCGACGTACACGACGATCGCGGCCCGCGAGTTCAACTCGGTGACGGCCGAGAACGAGATGAAGATCGACGCCACCGAACCCCAGCGGGGGCAGTTCAACTTCACCGCCGCCGACCGCGTCTACAACTGGGCGGTGCAGAACGGCAAGCAGGTGCGCGGTCACACGCTGGCCTGGCACTCCCAGCAGCCCGGCTGGATGCAGAGCCTCAGCGGCAGCGCGCTGCGCCAGGCGATGACCAACCACATCAACGGGGTGATGGCCCACTACAAGGGCAAGATCGCCCAGTGGGACGTGGTGAACGAGGCATTCGCCGACGGCAGTTCGGGTGCGCGGCGGGACTCCAACCTGCAGCGCAGCGGAAACGACTGGATCGAGGTCGCCTTCCGCGCCGCGCGCGCCGCCGACCCGTCCGCCAAGCTCTGTTACAACGACTACAACGTCGAGGACTGGACCTGGGCCAAGACCCAGGCCATGTACTCCATGGTCCGGGACTTCAAGCAGCGCGGAGTGCCGATCGACTGCGTCGGCTTCCAGTCGCACTTCAACAGCGGCAGCCCCTACAACAGCAACTTC
This sequence comes from Streptomyces sp. ALB3, assembly GCF_044385685.1. Lineage (NCBI taxonomy): Bacteria > Bacillati > Actinomycetota > Actinomycetes > Kitasatosporales > Streptomycetaceae > Streptomyces > Streptomyces sp. ALB3. The sequence continues at coordinate 317,060 of NZ_JBISCE010000008.1, forward strand.
CGCACCACCCTGCAGAACTTCGCCGCCCTCGGGGTCGACGTGGCCATCACCGAGCTCGACATCCAGGGTGCCTCGGGCACGACCTACGCCAACGTGGCCAACGACTGCCTTGCCGTCCCGCGCTGCCTCGGCATCACGGTCTGGGGCGTGCGCGACACCGACTCCTGGCGGCCGGAGCACTCGCCGCTGCTGTTCAACGGCGACGGCAGCAAGAAGCCGGCCTACACCTCGGTCCTCAACGCGCTCAACGCCGACTCCACCACACCCCCGGCCGGTGGCGGACAGATCAAGGGTGTCGGTTCGGGCCGGTGCCTGGACGTGCCCGGCAGCACCACCGCCGACGGTACCCAGATCAGCCTGTGGGACTGCAACAACCGCACCAACCAGCAGTGGGCCCACACCGACGCGGGCGAGCTCAGGGTCTTCGGTGACAAGTGCCTGGACGCCGGCGGGACCGGCAACGGTGCCAGGGTCCAGATCTACAGCTGCTGGGGTGGCGACAACCAGAAGTGGCGCCTGAACTCCGACGGATCCATCGTCGGCGTCCAGTCCGGCCTCTGCCTCGACGCCGTCGGCAACGGCACCGCCAACGGCACCCTGATCCAGCTCTACTCCTGCTCGAACGGCAGCAACCAGCGCTGGGCCCGCACCTGACCTGCGCCTGGCCTGCCGGCGCGGCCACGCGTACGCGCCGGCGGCCGTGGACACGCCGCAGGCGTCCAGCGCCTCGCCGGTGCCGCGACTGACCAGGACCGGGCACGGTGTACACCGCCGGCCGGACGTGCGCCGGTCCGGGGGACGACCCGCCCGGCGCGAGCGGCGTCACGGCACGGGCCGGGGGAGGGGCCAGGGAGTTCGCCGCGCAGTTCCCGTGACACGTCATCCACACCAGGGGTGGAGCCAGGGCGGCCCTGGCTCCACCCCGTCGCGATCGTCCCGGAGTGGGCGAGCGCCTTGTCCGAGAGGTCGCGGAAGCCGGGGCGCCACGAGATCCGGGGCAGCCCGTCCTCGCCTGCCGGCGGCAGGGTCCCGTGCGGCCCGGTCACTGACACGGTGCGCGCCGTCCGCTACTTCGTCGCACCCTGGGCGAAGCCGTTGTAGATGTAGCGCTGGAGGAACAGGAACGCGATCAGGGTGGGCAGGATGACGAGCACGGCTCCTGCCGAGATGTTCTCCCAGTGGGCTCCGAAGGGGCCCTTGAACCGGAACAGGGCGGTGGAGATCGTGCCGAGTTCCTGGGAGGGCATGTAGAGGAACGGAATGTAGAAGTCGTTGTAGGTCGTGATGCCCTTGATGATCACCACGGTGGCGATCGCGGGCTTGAGCAGCGGAAAGATGATCTTCCGGTAGACCGTGAACGAGTTCGCGCCGTCGAGCCGCGCGGCTTCGTCGAGGGAGACCGGGATGCCGCGGATGAACTGCAGGAAGATGTAGATCGAGACGATGTCCGTGCCCATGTAGAGCAGGATCGGGGCCCACCGGGTGTCGAACAGCCCGAAGCTGTTGATGACCTGGAAGGTGGCCACTTGCGTGGTGACCCCGGGGACCAGGGTGGCGACCAGGAAGAGCCCCATGACGAGCTTCTTGGCCCGGAAGTGGAAGCGGTCGATGGCGTAGGCCGTCATCGACCCGATCACCACGGTGCCGGTGATCGAGAACAGCAGGATGAAGGCCGTGTTGCCGAACGCCGTCAGCATGTGGCCGTCCGAGAAGGCGGTGGCGTAGTTGCCGAAGTTCAGCCAGTCGCCGGGCAGCGAGAGCGCACCGCCTTCGGTGACCTCCTCGGACGTCTTCAGCGAGGTGAGAAGGACGACCGCGAGGGGGAGGAGCACGACCAGCGAGGCGACGACCAGCGACAGGTAGACGAGCGTCTGTCCGAGTCGGCCGCGCCGGCGAACGCTTCGCGGGTCCTGCCCGGAACGAGGGCGCGCGGAGGTCTGCGGGGCCGTGGTCATACGAGGTCCACCTTTTCGTCGGGCACGAGCCGGCGCTGGATCCAGGTGATCAGCAGAATGATCAGCAGCAGCACCACGGCGGCGGCCGAGGCCAGCCCCGTCTTGTTGAACTGGAACGCGAGTTTGACCGTCTGGATGACGAACGTCGACGTCCCCGTCGCCCCGCCGGTCATGATGTAAGGGATCTCGAACACCGCCAGGGACCCGGAGACCGCCAGGATGACGCTGAGGCTCAGGACGGGCCTGATGCTCGGGGCGATGATGTGGCGGAACTGCTGCCACCTGGTCGCGCCGTCCAGCTGCGCGGCCTCGTAGAGCTCGCCGGGGATGGACTGGATGGCGCCGAGGAACAGGACGAAGTTCAGCCCCGTGAAGCGCCAGACCGATACGCCCGCGAGCGAGGTGTTGGCAGACGTGGGGTCACCCAGCCACGCGTGGTCGGTGTCCGCACCGAACCAGGACAGGACCGAGTCCAGGGTGCCGCCGTCCTGGAAGAAGTACAGGAAGACGAAACCGATGGCCACGCCGTTGATGAGGTAGGGGAAGAACAGGAGCCCCTTGAAGAGATTGCGGTACCGCAGGTCGAAACTGAGCACCGTCGCGAAGTAGAGCGCGATGGCGATCTGCGCCACGGAAGCCGCGAGGTAGTAGAAGCTCACGAAGAACACCCGGAAGAGTTCGGGCCGGGTGAAGATCTGGACGTAGTTGTCCGCACCCGTGAAGTTCCGGTCCGGGCTGATGCCGTCCCAGTCCGTGAAGCTGTAATAGATCATGTTCCCCACAGGTACGTAGGTGAACGTGACCAGCAGCACCAGCGGTGCCAGCAGGAAGAGCCATGGGGTCGCGCGCCCCAGCAGTCGTCCTCGCACCCTGTGCCCGCCCGGGCCCTTGCCGCTCCGGGAGGAGGTCCTGCGAGGTGAGGGGGCGGCGCGGCGTGTCCTCACGCTCGCCACCTCGGTCGTCTCGGTCATGTCGGGGCCTTTCGTCATCCGCGTCGTCGTCCTGTGTGCGCGGGAGGGTCCGGGCCCCGGCCGGTGTGTGCGGCCGGGGCCCGCCTCACCGGCTCAGGAACCGGCGGTCTTCGCCGCCTCGTTCCACTTCGCGTCCAGGCCGCTGAAGTAGTCCTCGAGGCTGCCCTTCTCCGCGCCGCGGGCGATGTCGATCAGCTTCTGGCGGTAGTCGGGCTTGTTGAGCCCGATCTCGGCCGCGTTGTCGATCTCGTTGACCTCACCCGTGTCCCGCTCGGAGCGCTCCACGAAGGTGACATCGTTGTCAACGAAGTCCTTCAGGGTATCCGGCATCGGAGCCGCCTTCACGGTGGGAACGGCACCCTCCTTGACCGAGTAGCCGGACTTCTCGGTGAACCAGTCGACCCAGGCCCGCGCCGCCTCCTTGTGCTCGGAGTGGGCGTTGACCGCCTGCTGGTAGTCCGAGACGAGGGTGGCGCAGTACTCCTTGTTGCCCTTCAGGACCGGGAACGGCATGAACCCGAGGTCCTCCGGGTCCGCCCCGGCCTTCTCGGCCGCGTCCTTCATCTGCGTGATCGACCACGAGCCCAGCATCATGGTGCCGATCTCGCCCTTTGCGAGCTTGGTCTTGGAGGCTTCCCAGTTCGTGGTGTTGGGGTCCTTCTCCGAGAGGCCGCCCTTGACGGTGTCGTGCAGCAGGGTGTCGATCACATGGAGCTCGCTGCCCTCCTTCCAGGGGGAGACCGGTCCGGCGAGGTCGTTGGTGGCGTAGTTGTCGCAGGTCACCGAGCCGATGTTGGCGGTCCACTGGACCAGCGGCCAGCCGTCCTTGAAGTTGGTGTAGTAGGGGACGGCGTCCGTCCTGGCCTTGACCGCCTTGAGCCCTGCGAGGAACTCCTCCGGCGTCTTCGGCCACTCGGTGACGCCGGCCTTCTTCCAGACGGCCTTGTTGTAGACGAAGCCGTTGGCGGTGCCGAACTGGGCGAGGCCGTAGACCTTGCCGTCGACGTCCGTCTTGTCGCTGAAGCGGTACTTCTCCGACATCTCCTTCGAGGTGCCGAGGGGTGCGAAGAACTTCGGGTAGTCGTTCTTGGAGACGGCGGCCGGGATCATGAGGACATCGCCGTAGTCCTCGGTGTTCATCCGGATCTTGACCTCACCCTCGTAGTCGGTGAGTCCCTCGAACTTCACCTTGACCTTGGGGTAGATCTTGTTGAACCGCGCCGCGTAGCCGGCCATGGCGCCGCTCTGGACCAGGTCCGTTCGCTGCGTGAGGACCGTGATCGTGCCGGTCGTGCTTCGCGGGTCGTCGGGCGCCTTCGCCATCTCGGTCGACGCCGCGCCTCCGCCGCTGCATCCGGTCGCGGCCAGTGTCGCAACGGTCAGAAGTGCGCCTGCGAGCGTCTTCGTCTTCCCCATGTGCCCAACTCCTCTAGATGGCGGCTCAGCTCTGCGGTGGGATGTTGGCACTATGACAGGAGGTGTGTGAACCGGTAAAGCTCCGATTTCCATGACGATGCCCAATCGTTACCGGCGCGTCCATCAGCGCAGTACAGGGGGCCTCTGTGTGGTCACGGAGTTACGGCAGCGTAACTAGACCGGTTTATGGACAGTGATCGATCGGCGGGTTAAGTTGTGCGCCGACATACCTCCGCCAGCGCGCCTGAAGGCGATTGGAGCCGCACCATGAAGGACGTCACCCCGCTCACCGACGGCTGGAGCCTGCGTCATGACCAGGCGCTGCTGCCCGCGCAGGTCCCGGGCTGCGTGCACACCGATCTGCTCGCCGCCGCGGTCATTCCCGACCCCTTCCTCGGACTCAACGAGACCGAGGTCGCCTGGGTCGGCCGACGGGCGTGGACCTACGTCAACGACGTCTCGCACGACAGCCGGCACGAGCGGACCGACCTCGTCTTCGACGGCCTGGACACCGCGGCCGGGATCACCTTCGCAGGGCGGGAGATCGGTACGACCAGGAACATGCACCGCACCTACCGGTTCGACGTCACAGGGCTGACCGGACCGCTCGAGGTGCGCTTCGCCTCGGCCTACGACGAGGCCGAGGCGGTGCGCGCGGTCACCGGGGACCGGCCCAACGTGTATCCCGAGCCGTTCCAGTACATCCGCAAGATGGCCTCCAGCTTCGGCTGGGACTGGGGGCCGACCCTCGTGACCGCCGGTATCTGGCGGCCCGTACGCCTGGAGCACTGGTCGACCGCGCGCCTCGCGTCCGTCCGCCCGCTGGTGACCGTCGACGAAGCCACGGGAAACGTCGAGGTCAGGCTCCAGGTGGAGCGCACACCCCGGGGGGCGGGCAGGAGCCTGCTGGCCCGCGCCACGGTGGCCGGTGAGAAGGCGGAGGCCCGCTTCGAGGGTGACGAAGCCGTGCTCCGCCTGACGGTCGACCGGCCCCGGCTCTGGTGGCCGCGCGGATACGGCGACCAGCCCCTCCACGACCTGGACGTCACCCTCCTCGACGAGGACGGGGAGCTGGACACCTGGCACCGGCGCATCGGGTTCCGTACCGTCGAGCTGGACCGGAGCCCCGACGCGCGGGGCACGGGCTTCACGCTCGTGGTCAACGGCGAGCGGGTGTTCGCCCGCGGGGTCAACTGGATCCCCGACGACGTGTTCCCCTCCCGCGTCACCCCCGAGCGCTACCGCACCCGGCTCGCCCAGGCGGCGGACGCCAACGTCGACCTCGTACGGATCTGGGGCGGCGGCATCTACGAGGACGAGGCGTTCTACGACGCGTGCGACGAACTCGGGCTGATGGTCTGGCAGGACTTCCTCTTCGCCTGTGCCGCCTACCCGGAGGAGCAGCCCCTGCGCGGTGAGGTGGAGGCCGAGGCTCGCGACAACGTTGTCCGGCTGATGCCGCACGCCAGCCTCGTCCTCTGGAACGGCAACAACGAGAACCTCTGGGGCTTCCGCGACTGGGACTGGGAGCCCGGGCTCGCCGGTGACTCCTGGGGCGAGGGCTACTACCTCGGCCTGCTGCCCCGCGTGGTCGCCGAACTCGATCCCACCCGCCACTACGCCGCCGGCAGCCCCTGGTCCGGATCGTGGGACCACCACCCCAACGACCCCGACCACGGCACGTACCACTCGTGGGAGGTGTGGAACCGCCAGGACTACGCCGAATACCGAGCGAACGTCCCCCGGTTCGTCTCCGAGTTCGGCTGGCAGGCGCCTCCCACCCTGGCCACGCTCCGACGCGCCCTTCCCGGAGAGATCCTGGCGCCCGACTCCCCGGGCATGCTGCACCACCAGAAGGCGGAGGACGGCAACGGCAAGCTCAACCGGGGGGTCGAGCGTCACTTCACCCTGCCCGAGGGCGACTTCGACCGGTGGCACTACCTGACCCAGGTCGTCCAGGCCCGAGCCGTCGCCGCGGGCATCGAGCACTGGCGCTCGCACTGGCCGGCCTGCGCGGGCACCGTCGTCTGGCAGCTCAACGACTGCTGGCCGGTCAGCTCCTGGGCGGCGATCGACGGGGACGGGCGCCTCAAGCCCCTCCACCACGAGCTGCGCCGGGTCTACGCGGACCGGCTGCTCACCCTGCAGCCGGGCGACGAGGGTTTGGTGCTCGCCGCCGTCAACCAGTCCGCGACCCCGTGGCGCACGTCGGTGACACTCAGCCGGCTCGAAGCCGACGGTACGCCGCTCGGCCGGAGCGTACTGGAGGCGACCGTCGCCCCGCGCTCCGTCCTGCGGCTCCCCGTCCCCTCCGGCACGGTGCCGGCCGGGTCCACCGCCAAGGAGTTCCTCGTCGCCGACGCGGACGGTCTGCGGGCCGTGTACTTCCCGGTGCCCGACAAGGAGTTCGCTTACGTGCGGCCGGACTTCGACGTCGAGGTGGAAGCGGTTCCGGGAAGCGGCGGTAAGGTCGACGTCGTGGTCAACGCGCACACCCTCGTCAGAGATCTCCTGCTTCAGGCCGACCGGCTGGGCCCCACCGCCGCCGCCGACCGCGGCCTCGCCACCTTGCTGCCGGGTGAGCAGATCCGCATCCGCGTCGACGGCTGCGGCAACGTGACCGCGGACGACGCCCGGGCCGCCTTGTTCTGCGCGGATACGAAATGAACGGCCCGGCGCGCATCACCATCAAGGACGTCGCGGCCCGGGCGGGTGTCTCCAAGGGGGCCGTCTCGCTGGCGTTCAACCAGAAGCCGGGCGTCTCGGACGCCACACGCCGACGGATCTTCGAGGCCGCGAAGGAACTGGGCTGGGCGCCCAACCTCACCGCCCGCAGTCTGTCCAGTCAGCGGGTCGACATCATCGGACTGGCACTGTGCCGTCCCGCCCGGCTGCTCGGACTCGAACCGTTCTACATGGACTTCATCTCCGGCATCGAGAGCGTGCTCGCCGAACGGTCGTACTCGCTGCTCCTGAGGCTCGTACGCAATCTCGACGAGGAGACCGAGCTCTACACGTCCTGGTGGCGCAGCCAGACGATCGCCGGTGCCATCCTGGTCGACTTCCACGAGGACGATCCGAGGGTTCCGTCGCTGCAGGCCGTCGGGCTGCCGGCGGTGGCCGTCGGGCATCCGTCCCTCACCGGGTCCTTTCCCGCGGTGTGGACCGACGACGCCACCGCCGCGGCCGAGGCGGTCCGCTATCTGGCGGCACTCGGGCACCGGCGCATCGCACGCGTCGGAGGCCCGGTCGGCCTCGGGCACAGTGCCATCCGGGCCAACGCCTTCGCGGCCACGATGCGGGAGCTGGGTCTCGAGGAGGGCCGGCAGATCGCCACAGGCTTCGACGGAAGCGAAGGAGCCAGGGCCACGCGCTCCCTTCTGGTGTCGGCGGAGCGCCCGACGGCCATCGTCTACGACAACGACATCATGGCCGTGGCGGGCGCCGGCGTCGCCGCCGAGATGGGCTTCGTCGTCCCCGACGACGTGTCGCTGATCGCCTGGGACGACTCGCAGCTGTGCCGGATCACCCATCCGACGCTGTCGGCCATGAGCCATGACGTGCACAGCTTCGGGGCGCAGGTGGCCCGCACCCTGTTCGCGGTCATAGAGGGCCGGCACAGCGGTTCCGTCCAGGTCCCGACACCGTCGCTCACCCCGCGCGGTTCCACCGCACAGGCGCCCGTCACGAGCTGACCGCCGCATCATGACAGCACTGCGGCCTCCCCGCCCGGACCGGCGGGGAGGCCGCGGTGCTGTCCGGTGCGGGGAGGCCGCGGTTCAGGCGGCGCGCGAGGAGGCGCCCGGGCGGTGACACGTCAGGGGAAGCTGACATCCACAGTCGCGCGGAAGGCGGTTCCCCTTCCGGTGACCGTCACCGACTCACCGGCGGGCACGTACACCGCGCTGCCGGCGGGCAGTACGAGCTCGCCCTCAGGGCCGGTGACGGAGACGGTGCCCGCCGTGCAGACGAGGATCTGCGGGGCGAGAGAGCCGAGCGCCACCGCTTCCCGCCGCACACCGGGCCGCACGACCGACAGCTGGAAGTCGTCCACGAAGGACGCGAACACCTCCTCGCCGCCGGACGTGGCAGTGGGCCGCAGGACCCGTAGGCCGTACGCCGAGAACCTGACGACGCGCAGCAGCTCCTGCGGGTCCACGTGCTTGGACGTCAGACCGCACCGCAGCACGTTGTCCGAACCCGCCATGACCTCCACCCCCAGGCCCCGCACGTAGGCATGCGGGATCCCGGCCCCCAGACACAGTCCCTCGCCCGGGGCAAGACGGAAGTGGTTGAGCATCAGAGCGGGCAGCAGACCGGGGTCGCCCGGGTGCGCCCGCGCGAGGGAGTCGTAGACGGCGAACGCGGCCCGGAGCGGGCCGTCGCCGCGCGCCTCGCGTGCCACGGCGCGCGTGACCTCCTCCACGAGGGAAGGTCCCTCGGCCAGGAAGGCGGAGAAGACCTGCCGCAGCGCCAGTTCCTCCGGTGCCGACCGCAGGGCGGCGACGTGATGCCTCAGGCCGTCCACCCGCAACGCGCTCAGCACATCGGCGCACTCCCGCACCTCACGGAAGCCGCAGAGCCCGTCGAACGAGCTGAGCGCGACGATCATCTCGGGCTTGTGATTGCCGTCGGGATAGTTGCGGTGCGGGGCGTCGACGGGAATCCCGCGCGCGTTCTCCCGCGCATGCCCGGCGGCAGCCTCGGCGAGGTCGGGGTGCACCTGGAGGGAGAGCGGCGCGTCGGCCGCCAGCAGCTTGAGCAGAAAGGGGAGACGCGGCCCGAAGCGCCGCAGTACCGGTTCCCCCAACTCGGCCGCCGGCGCCTCCTCGATGACCCGGTCGAGGGGCTGGAGCTCCCCGCCACGCTCGACCAGGGACGGAGCGGCCGGATGGGCGCCCATCCACAGTTCGGCCTGGGGGGTTCCGTCCGGTTCGACGCCCGTCAGTTCGGGAAGAGCCGTGGTGGACCCCCAGCTGTAGCGACGGATGGTGCTGATCAGGCGGTCCACTCGGTGGTCCCCTTTCGTGGTCGACACCGACCGGCCGGACGACGGCCGCGGGGTGAGCGCTTCGACGGTGCGAGATACGGAATCCGGCTTCTGGCGCGGAGTTACGGGCGGGAGGAAGGTGCGAGCACGGGGGTGCCGGCCCGCGTGGACGCGACGGCGGCTGCCCCGATGAGCCCGGCGTCCAGAGCCAGGAGCGCCGGCACGACGGGCAGTCCGCGGGTGAAGTCGAGGACGGCGTAGTCGGCCAGGCACCGTCGCAGTGGCACGAAGAGCGTGTCACCGGCCTGCGCCACGCCACCACCGATGACCACGATGTCCAGTTCGACGAGGGCCGCCGTCACCGCGATGGCCGCTGCCAAGGCCTGGGCGGCGCGCTGGTAGGCCTCCAGGGCCCGCCGGTCCCCTCCCCGCGCCGCGGCCGCGACCGCCGCGGCCGTCGGTGCCACCCCGGCCGGCGCGGACCATCCCGCAGCCTGCGCCCGCGCGGCGATCGCCGTACCGCTGGCGAACCCCTCGACGCAGCCAGGAGCACCGCACGGGCACAACGAACCGTCCAGGTCGACGGTGATGTGCCCGATGTGGCCCGCGTTTCCCGTCCGGCCCGTGTGGAGCCGGCCGCCGAGGATCAGGCCGCCTCCCACGCCGGTGGACACCACCATGCAGAGGGCGTTCTCGGACTCCCGCGCCGCGCCGAGCCAGTGCTCCGCCGCGGCCATCGCCACCGCGTCCCCGACCAGCACCGGTCGCAGCCCCACGGGAAGCCGTGGGTGCGCGGCCACTTCGTCGACCAGCGGGAAGTGCCGCCAGGCAGGGATGTTGACCGGGCTGACCGTGCCCGCGGCGGTGTCGACCGGCCCCGCGCTGGCGATGCCCAGACAGGTCATCTCATCCCACAGCGGGTGTGCCGCCAGTTCGTCGATGACCGAGGCCACCGCTGACATGAGCACATCGGCGGACTTCCGTGCCGGAGTCGGCCGCTGCGCACGCAGCACCAGCGTGCCTGCGTCGTCCACGAGCGCTCCGGCGATCTTCGTGCCACCGATGTCCAGTGCTCCGTACACGGTCAAACACCTTTCGCGAGGGGGAGCGGGGTCCGTCACCCCGGAGCACACTCTGACGGGTCGTGACAACGTTGTCTAGTGAACGGTTTAGTTAAGGTCAAGGTTTAGTAATGCCGTCGCCGTATGCGAGGCGTGCGGAGCCGACACCTCCGCGCCGTGTGCCGACGGGAGCCGTCGGCACACGAGGCGCCGGCCGACTCCCGGGCGAGGTGAGTTCCGGTCCTGCACCGGTTTATCGACCTGGAACGTAAGAGCGTGTGGAGTGACTGTCAATCAGTCGCGACGCCCTGTTGTCGCTGCTGAAAGGCCACGGGTCCGGGGGTGGTGGGGTTGGCCTGGCTGTTTAGCGGTTTAGTAATGGCGAGGCCTTTCTGCTCGGCAAACGGATCGCGAACCCACTATTGACAGGGACGTAACACCCGGTGCCTCATGGTGTGGCGACGGCCCGTTCAAGCCACATCCGGCCGAAGTCGAAGCTGTCCGATGCCAGTTGTGCGGCGCGACCCCCCCACCCTCACGACGCCCGCGAAGTCTGCCCTCGATCCCACCCGCGCCGACGTGCGTGCGGCGCCTGCCAAGCGTGCCCTCATGGGGCCGGTGTGGTGTCAGACATCGTTGTCAGTGAGTATCGCCCGTTCCACTGCCTCGTCCCGCTCCGTACCCGTCCACGCACCCGCATGCGTATCCGAGGAGAGAAATGCGAAAGCCGAGAAGCACCCTGATCACGACGGCGGGCATGGCGTTCGCCGCCGCCCTGGGCCTGCTGGGCTCGATCGCCGGCCCTTCCGTCGGCGAGGCCGAGGCCGCGCCCACCGGCATCCGGGTCAGTGACGGAGACGTGGTCGAGGCGAACGGCAAGGCGTTCGTCATGCGCGGGGTCAACCACGCCTACACCTGGTATCCCGAGCAGACGACCGCCATCGCCGACATAGCTGCGAAGGGCGCGAACACCGTCCGCGTCGTCCTCGGAAGTGGCGACCGGTGGACGAAGACGAGTGCTTCCCAGGTCTCCGCCCTCATCGGCCAGTGCAAGGCGAACAAGGTCATCTGTGTGCTGGAGGTGCATGACACCACCGGCTACGGCGAGGACGGCGCCGCCACCACCCTGGACAAGGCAGCCGACTACTGGATCGGAGTGAAGAGCGCGCTCGAGGGCCAGGAGGACTACGTCGTCGTCAACATCGGCAACGAACCGTACGGCAACACGAACGCCGCGGCCTGGACCGGCGCGACGAAGAGCGCGATCAGCAAGCTGCGGAACGCCGGCATCGACCACGCCCTCATGGTGGACGCCCCCAACTGGGGCCAGGACTGGTCGGGGACCATGCGGAACAACGCGGCCTCGGTCTTCGCGTCCGACCCCGACCGCAACACCATCTTCTCGATCCACATGTACGGCGTCTACGACACGGCCGCCGAGGTGCGGGACTACCTGCGCCACTTCACCGACAACAAACTGCCCATCGTCGTGGGCGAGTTCGGTGACCGGCACAGCGACGGCAACCCGGACGAGAACGCCATCATGGCGACCGCGCAGTCCCTGGGCGTGGGCTACATGGGCTGGTCCTGGAGCGGCAACGGCAGCGGCGTCGAGTACCTCGATATGGTCAACGGCTTCGACGCGAACTCCCTGACGACCTGGGGTGACCGCTTCATCAACGGCGCCGACGGCATCGCCGCCACCTCCGAGACCGCCACCGTCTACGGCGGTGGGGGAGAGCCGGGCGGCGGGGGAGGCACGGGCAGCGGGACCGCCCCCAACGGGTACCCGTACTGCGTCCACGGCAGCTCGTCCGACCCGGACGGTGACGGGTGGGGCTGGGAGAGCAGCCGCTCCTGCGTCGTCCCGGGCAGCAGCGCGGACACCGGTGGCGGGACCGGCGACGGTACGGCCCCCAACGGGTACCCGTACTGCGTCCACGGCAGCTCGTCCGACCCGGACGGTGACGGGTGGGGCTGGGAGAACAGCCGCTCCTGCGTCGTCGCCGGCAGCAGCGCGGACCGCTGACGGAACCCCGTGCGTGGGGCTGGCTGCCCCCTGCCGTGCTGTGCGCACGTGCAGGGGGTGGCCGCACGCACGGAGCCGGCCGCCCCGTCCGCCGGCGTGAGACGTCTGCGCGGCGGGCGCACGGTGGGGCGTGATGTGGTCACTCGCGCTTGCGCGCGGTGAGTCGCCGGGCGAAGAGCGCCGGGCTCCGGAACGGTCGCTCCCGGTTCGGAGTGCCGGAGAAATCCCCGCACGTCCCTCCCCTCCGACCTCGCCTCGCACGTGCTGCGGGTCAGGGAGGGTGTGAGTCGGACACCGTGCGGCAGCGCCGCGCCATCAGACCGAGTGTCCGGTGTTCACGCCTCACACTTCACGCCCCTCAGGGAACGGACGGACGCTCACGCCGGGTCAGCGAACGGTCCGGCGCCCGGGAGGTCCATGTCGACGAAAGCCCGTGGGACGGCTGGATCACAGAGGCGAAGTGGACCGGCGGTGACAGAATCGGTGATGGGAGAAGTCCCCGTACAACCCAGATTTCAAGTACTACAACGAGGGCCGGCTCACTGCACAGGCCGACAAGTTGCTCGCCCTCAACGAGGATCTCGGAGGCAAGGGGGTCCGCTATATGGTGTCCAATGAATGGGGTGCCGCGCATGTGAACGAAGTGCTGTCCAAGGCCTCCCCCGAGGCCTATGCCAGCGGGCAGTTGAAGGCGTACCACGTGCCCTGCAACGGCATGAGTGGAATGAGTTCATGGCTGCAGTGATCGCAATGCTGGAAGAGCTCCGGGGTCTCACCCCGCTGACTGCCGAGGGCGCGGCGGCGCAGTTCTCGGCCCAGGAGTGGACGCCCGGAGGTAAACCCCGCCACGGTGTGGAGACGTCGTGGGACAAGGGCAGCATCGGGGCCTGGATCCAGACGTTTACCAGTGGGACGGTCAGCGTCTCGTTCGCCGTCTGGATCCGAGACGTCGACGAGTCGGGCTATTTCGACGACCTGGAGGCTGTCTACGAGCAGGGAGAGCAAGCGCTGGCCGACTACCTCCCCGAGGTCGAGAAGCCCCCGCTTGCCGGCCACCTCATCGAGGCCGAGCCGACGGAGGCGGACAGGGATGAGTTCATTGCGGTGAAGAAGTGGACCCTTGACGCCCGGATCCTGACTGCCGGCGTGATCCAGCAGGACACAGATCTTCCGGTGATGGTCGTGGTGGCGCTAGAGGAGCCCGGCGCTGCCTGACCCAGCCCGTATGCCAGGGCGTCCGCGCCTTCATCCGGGGCTGGGCGCGCCCTGACGTACGCGACTCATGGGGGAGGGGCCGGGCATCCAAAGACGAGCCGTACCGTACGCGGCTGGGCGTATAGCAAGGCCGCCCCTGCCCGGTCGGCGCGAGGCAGCCTTTTGTGGTTCTCGGTCAGACCTCGGCGAGACGGTTCGAGAGGTCGAGGGCGTCGGCTGCGAACGTAAGCGCAGCGCACAGGCCGGTCACCTCGTGGACGGTCCGGTGGACCAGGTGCGGCCAGGCGTCCGGGGCGGCGGGCCAGGAGGCGAGGTGCACCTCGCCGGTCGCCAGGCCCAGGTGGGCGGTGACGCCCCAGCCCCCGAGGGAGGAAGGCTGCCAGTGCAGACGGATGCGGCTGAGGGCGAGTCTTGGAGTTTCGGCGGCGAGCCATGTGACGTCGAGCGGGCCGTCGGGCTGGGCGGAGACGCGCCGGACCAGCGCGCCGCGTACGCCGTCCGGAATGGAGCGTACGGCGAGGCCGTGCAGCGGAAGGACGGACGAAGGGTGGTGTCGCGAGGAGATGGAAGCCCCCATGATGTTGAGGGAACTGGTCAGTCCCAGGAGAGGGGCGACGACGGTGGGCGTGCGAAGGAGCGGGTGGCGTTTCACAGCGGGCGCGATCCGGCTGATCTCGTTTCGCGCCGTGCGCGAGTTGAACTCGAACGACACCGAGCGGCTGAAGACCTGTGGCGCGTCCGACACGGCCAGGACGGACTTAAATCCCAGCCCGAAGCGCCCGGTCTCGTCCCCTCGTTTGCCGCTGAGATGCGCGTGAGTGATCGCGGTGGTCCCGTTCCTGGAGAACAGGCGACCGGTGTTGGCGCAGTAGAGGTCCGATTCTCCGGGTCGAGGACTATCGCGACCCGGCCCGCGGATTCACGCTGGTCGTCACTGATCCCATACATCGCGTCGGCGGCGTTCTGAACGAGTTCCAGAAGTATCCGATTGGCGTACCCGTCGACCCGGATGGACTCCTCGTGATTGGCGTGCTCGGAGACGAGGTGCGCATTGGCCCGGTAAGAGGCGAGGGCTCTGTCGAACCGATCCCCCACTTCCCGCGCGAGGCCCGGGTCCGGTGCCCAGGACCGCGGCGTGATCGTCATGAGCGACCGCCCCTCGTGTCGAAGGCGTCCGATTCGCCGGTGGGCGCAGGGCCGCTCGGAGCATCTATAACCATGTGCGGTTCGAACCCGATCGGGCGTGATATCGCCTCGCGTGCGGCGCGGAGGCGAGCCCCGCCCCGGTGCAGAATCGCAACCTCACCCCTACGTCGTCGCCGTTCCACAGCCGGACGTGCGTGATCCGACGCGTCTCGACTGGACACCTATCTGAACGATGCGACCGATGCGGACGCAATGAATCTGAATTAACCGACGGCTCCGCCATGGTCACCGGCAGATAGCGGCTCGCCTCGTCGACCACACGCGGTCGGCGTGACGCGACCGGCATGGACGTTGCGAGGTCGTTCGATGACAACGCTGCGTAAAGGCTGACGGTTGCTCAGAAGTGTCTGACGCCTCGTCGACTATTCAAGATCATCTTACATATGCGTTGCACAAGGTGCTGAAAAGCAACGGTGATCAGTGCAGGGTTGTGAAGGTAGTATTCGCAGGTCAGATGGCGTGTTGCGATGTTGTGCCCCTTGGCTCCAGGGGGCACAGCATCCCACCCGTCAGATGTCCCGGAAGAGACCAGCCGCTTAGCTGACCTGCGGGAACGTTGGACCACTAGCCTTTGACCTGGGAAACGGCCTTTCGGTTGTTTCACGCCTGTGCCCCTTGATGCGGCCGAAAGTCCCAGGAAAGTCCCAGAGGGCTCCCAAGGAGACCAGGTGTTCTTTCCAGGTCATGCGGGCTATGCAAGACGCCTTGGAGCTCAGCGGTCGGGGTAGTCGTCGGCCGGGGCAGAGGCGAATCCACGGCGGGTTGAATTCCTGACCTCTGCGGTCTGGGGCGACCGGATCCGGACACCCCCCGCTCGGCGGGGAGGATCGGCCCCGGACGTAGCCCATGACCGCGGCGTCCCGAACACCCCGCGTCGGCTGGGAGGACAATTGCTGACCTGCATCTTAGGAAGGGTGCAGGTCCCGCACTGCCCGCCCCACTCCATGCGCCACACCTGCGTCTCATGGCTAGTCCAGAAGGGAGTCTCCCTCTACGAGCTCCAGCACCTCCTCGGCCACGAAAGCTTTCAGACCACCTGCAGCTGGAAGCGCACAAGGCCGTCCTCGGGGCCTGGGAGCGGATGGAAACCCCGCTCTCGATCGCCGCATCAGCGTTCCTTCGCCCCTGTCCTGCTTGGACAGGAACGAAGCCGGTTGCGAGCGGAACACGATCACGATCACGATCGCGAGTTTGAGTCGGGCGGCTCTTCGTGGGGGAGCACCCTGCGGCCGTCCGCGTCGAACGGCCACGGACAGGCGTAGGCATCGACGTCGTCTTTATGCTCTGCATCCGCAGCCGAAACTCGCCGCTCAAGCGCGGTAGCGAGCGACCCGGTCGAGCGGGAGAGCAGGGCTCGAAGGCGACGCTCGTCTCTCGCGGAGTCATCTATGCTCGCGCCCAGTTGGTATGACCAGTTCGCTTCAGGGGGCGGAGAGCCGCATGGCCGATGAGATCAAGTACGAGTACAAGGCCGTGCAGACGGTTCGGGGCACCGACGGTTTGGTGATCTCGAAGATGCAGAAGGACGGATGGGAGCTCGTGGAGCAGCTCCCAGGCAGACTTCGCATCACCCTCAACTTCCGTCGGCCGAAGAGGCCACTGCCTTGGCGTCTGATCGGGGCGGGGGCTGCCGCACTCGTGGTCTTGGTCGCCATCATCGGCACGGGCGTTGCGTTCGGCGACGACGAGGAGAAGGGCGCGTCAGCCAGTTCGCCGGCCGCCAGTGAGAAGCCTTCCGCTACGCCGCCCGCAAACGAGCCGACCACCGCTGGGGTGATCACGGCGCAGAACAGTCCCGAGTTCGCAACGTTGTTGAAGGCGGATCCGTGTGGCGAAGCGAACGTGAACTTCGCAACCAAGCACGAGGGGCAGACGGTCGCCTTCGACGGGTCTATCAGGCACATGGCGGCCCACGCGGATGACCAGACCCGCTACGACTTCCTTCTCGGCCCGGGCGACAAGGGGCCGCAGACGACGGACGGCCCGAACTTCAAGTACGAGGACGTCAACACCGGCAACCTCTACCTGACCGGCAAGGAGGTCCCTGCCACCATTGCAGTTGGCGACAAGTTCCGTTTCATCGCCGAGGTGATCGAGTTCAACACGGCCCAGTGCCTATTCCGCCTCGCCCCGGTCTCGACGGAGACCCGGTAGCCGAGATGGCCAGCCTTCCCATCATGGAGGGAGCTGCCCGATGGAACGGCCCCCTGCTCCATCCATTCGAGAGTTTTGAACTTTCCCACCAGCTTGCCAGACGGCAACGCCATCCTTGACCCATGCTCGCATCCAGCCCTCCCCAACGGCTCGCCGACCACGTTCGACACCTCCTTGGCAGCGGACCGTTTCCCCAGCCCAGCGGATGGACCCACATGGGTGCTGTCATCTGCGACGTCAGCTTCCAGCCACGGTGCAACTACGAAAGGACTCTCCGACCGCGGCTCCTCCATTTGCAACTGAGCTGGGCTGATGCAAGAACAGTCCGCGGATTCCAGCGTCGGCTCGTCACGGAAGACCTTGCCGTGGCCCTGAAGTTCAACCACGCACAGAAGGTCGCGACGGCTCACGCCATCACCGACCTCCTCGCTGCCGACGGGGTCGATACCCGCGAGGACCTCAGCGCCTGGCTCGATCATCAGGCCAATCGCGCCGCTCTGCGCACGGTGAAGGGAGTGGGGCCGAAGAGCATCGACTACATAGGCAATCTCGTCGGCCGTTCGCACGTCGCCGTTGACGTACATCTGCGTGCCTTCGCCGTGGATGCGGGTGTTCCGGACCTCCCATACGACCAGTTGCGCGCCGTGTATGAGGAAGCCGCGGCGCTTCTCGGGCACGACAAAGGCGGGCTGGAGCATGCCGTTTGGCGGCATAGGTCGAAGGCCACGTAGCCACCCAGCGGGCCTGGCCGTTGTAGGTGCGGGTTACAGGAGGCTGATCGCTCGTGGACGATGCGCGGCCGAGTTCGCGGACCATGTCTCCGGTCCTCTCCTCCCACCTGAGCGCGCACCGCACCGCGGTGCGCGCTCAGCTCTTGAGGGCTCGCTCGATCCGCTCGAAGTTCTCAGGGCTGAAGTTGCCCCGGCTGATCTGCACGCTCCGGTTTTGTTTCGGCGTCACCACATTCGGATACGACGCCAGCTCCGGCACGGCGATCTTCCAGGTGGCCGCGATGCGCCCGAGGACGATCACCGCGTCACGGGACATGGCGCGGCGCACCAGGTAGAAGGCGAAGGACTGGGAGGGCGGGCCTTGACCCCGGATGTTGGACACACGAGACACTGGATCCTGAGGATCTGAGAACGGACATCTCGTGGTCATGAAGAACTATCCGCCGCAGTTCAAGGCGGATGCGGTCGCGCTGTACGAATCGCGGCCGGAAGCGACGATCAGGTCGGTCGCCGCCGATCTGGGGATCAACCCGGAGACGCTGCGGAACTGGGTTCGGGCAGCCGGGGTGAGCCGTCCCCCAGGACGGCGGACGCAGGGGGCGTGCACTGCGGACTCGCGGATTCCCTAGCGCCCCCCCGTACTGGTTGTCCCGGCGGCAGGCGGTGCCCGCTGTCGCCAGGGCAAGACCTACCGGTCCCCGGCCGCGCCGGTTTTACGGGACCCCTGGATGCGGTGGGCCGTGTCCATCTTCGTGAGCGGGCGGCCGTCGCTCTTCGCGTCCCGCAAGGCTTCCAACGTCGCCTCCGCCTGGATCCCGTAGGGGGTGACGATGCCGGTGTCCTTGCCCTCGCGAGGTGGTAGTCCACCAGTGCCCTGGCGATCAATGATCCGAGGGCTCGTGCTGGGGGCGCTAATCGTGGCAACCTATTCCGTCCCGAGGAGGAGGAATGGACTGTTGGTCATGACGCTCGTTTGACGCTCTGGTCGCCAGCACGCGGTACCGCGAGCCATAAAAGGGGCTCTGAACTGGGCTTTTCCGAGACTCTCCCAGGCCGACATCTTTCCGATGACGGCGCACGTGGAGTGCGTGGCGATCTTGGAGCCTGCTACAAAAGGGCTCTGACCTGCAGTTTTCCTGGGTTTCTCAGGGAAGGTCGGATGTGCTCGACATGTTTCCCACCGGACACGACGTGGAGCGCGCGGCCGTCCAGGCACACTGCTCTGACCTGCGGTTGCACCCAAGAGTGCAGGGGCAAGCGGTCTGCGGCGGCCTTCGTTGGGAATGGTGCACGACGGGCTCGACGCTCATCTGACGCTCGTTCTTATGGTGCGTCAGGTGAGCCTCGAACCCAGGGCGCAGTACGGGTCGTCGCGTCATCATGGAGGAGAGGTTTCTTGGCCGCCGCGAGCCATCTGGCCGCCCGGGTGGCCAGGTCGGTGTAGCCGTCCTGGCCCCGGTCGGTGCGGTCAGGGCGCTGAGATACATCCGCCTTCGGACTCCGGATCGCCTGCGGATCGCCTGTGTCTCCTCCGGGTTGCGCTGTTGAGGCCCTGGCGATGTTCTCAAAGGACTGCGGTCACCGGCCGGTCGGACCTTCAGGTGGGGTCTCGCGAGGGCTCGGCCCTGAGGTGCTGTCCACGTTCGTGCCGTCCTGTGGCTGTGGAGCGTCTGTCCCCCGACAGTCCAGCCGGATCAGGCACCAGACAGTGTCGCCGCCAGCGACTGGAACCAGGCGCCGTGGGAGAACGGCTCCGGCGGGCCCACCTCCATGCCGAGTTCGGCGGCAGCCAGGGCGTAATCCCCCTCGTCCAGGGGGAGGGCGAGCAACTCGTGCAGTTCACCCACGAGGCGGGCGACCAACTGCGGGTTTGTGGTGTCGGCGTAGTCGGCGACCGCGGCGTCGTGGCCGAGGAACTCGTCGACGATATCCTGCGAGAACCAGCCCCCCAGCAGTTGCGCGGTCTCCGGAAAACGCGCGTGCCACTCCCAGTGCGTCTGCGGGGACGATGGCTCCGGAACGTCCCCCTCCTCGATGCTCCTCTTCAGGTGGTCGGCCAGCACCATCAGCCAGTCACCGATGTCCGACTGGGGCTTTCCGGTGTCCGGGATCGAGTAGAACTCACCCAGCTCCTGCCGGATGCGGCCCGGAGGATTACGGCTGTACGCGCGCAGCTGTCGCTCCGCCTCCGCGACGGCCGCAGGCCGGGTATGCCAGGTGTGACGGAGATACGCGTCCAGGGCGCGACTGCGCCGCTCCGGGGTGTCGTCCGCCGGCTGACCCAGATACGCGCGCATCACCTGGTCCAGCTCGCCGTACCGCCGGTCGTGCTCGAGGGGCTTCATGGACATGTGCGACCCCTACAGGTAGAACGGGACGGTCGTGTGGACGACGAAGCCGAGCGGACTCGTCGCCTCGCGGCGCAGCACCACGCGCGCCGCGCGCACGTTGACGGGGCCGCGCCCGGCCAGCAGGTCGCCCTCCAGCTGGACCCGGCCCACGGGCTCCTCACGGGACGGCCAGGCTGCCTCGAGGGTGAGGCGGACCCGGGTGTTCTGGGCGAGCCAGCGGTGGACGGCCTGTTCATTGGCGGTCACCACCTGCTGGGTAGCCCACTGGGCGGTCTCCCGGTCGGGATAGGAGGCGGAACGGGTCAGCACGGGGGCATCCTCTCAAATTGCCTCGTAAGGAGCCGAACTCCTACGGGTGGCAGGCGGTTCAGTAGTCGGCGAAGTTCCAGAACATGCCCACCTCGGTGTCCGAGACGACGATCAAACCGTAGTCCTCCGAGTACACGCTCAGCGGGCTGTACGCCCAGCCCGACGATGTGAAGTCGAGCGTGCCGCTCACGTGACCGGGCTTGTTGACGTTGGTGTGGAAGCTGGCGGAGTCCCCATAGCGCGCGAGGATCGTGCGCGCCATCGCCCGGAGCTCCGCCTCGCTTTCGGCGAAGCGACTCAGGTTGGACAGGGTGCAGCGGTCGTCCGTAAGGGCGAGGAGCAGGTTCTCGGCACTGTCCCGATCGATCTCCTGGAGGCGCCTCGCGATGTACTCCGGCGGGTGGGCGACGAAGGGATACGTGAGGGACGCCTCGCGCTCCGGGTTCTGAGCCGCGTCATCGAGACCGGTCCAGCCGCGGGGGTCCGGCTCTCGTGCCATCAGAGCAAGGACGTCGAGGACCCAGTTCTCGTGGCGACGCGGGCCTGTGGCGTCATACGGGTACGCGTCCTCGTACAAGTGGCGTACCGCGGCTTCCCAGGACGTCTGGTCGACGGACATGTGCTGCTGGCCTTTCTCGGCTCTCGCTAGGACTTGGAGGGCATCGACGTCATGACAGTGAACGGAGGGTTGCGGCTGCTGTCGTAGCGGACACGCGTGTCGACGCCGCTCACGTCGTACGCCTTGGCATTCAGACCGCCCTGCTTGTACCCGGACAGTGGGTCGTTGGGGTCCACCGGCTGCTTGCTCACGCTGCGGCCGCTGGTCTCGCCGCTCGGCACCGTGTCGTAGAACGACTTGACGTTGCCGTCTGAGGCTGGCGGAGGCCCCTTGATCCATGCCTCGATGGCGGCCTTGTTCGTGTTGAGATTGCGCTCGGTCAATTCCTCGGCGCGCTGGTAGTTCGGGAAGGCGGAGGAGCCGCTGGGCATCGGCTTGCCGTGGGGCCAGGCCGCTGTCGGGCCGCCTGACTGCTGGTCACGCAGACGCTGCGCCAACTGCTCGTCCGTCTTGCCGACGTGCTTGTCCAAAGTATGGCCGTTCGCCATGTATTCGTTGGCGGCGAGGTTCAGGTCGTAGCTGCCGTTCGAATTGACCTTCAGCCAGACCTTCGAGTCCTTGAATTTCTCCAGGGCTCGGGTACCGAAGCCGTGCGAACGTGCGACGCCGGCCTCGAAGTTGGGTACGCTCCGGAATGCCTCGTCCAGCGGCTCCTTCAGCGCCTCCATGCGCGTGGTGAGGCCCCCCAGGATGCCGGTGTACTTGTCGACGATCCCGTTCAGCTTGCTCGTGTCGATGTTCAGTACCGTCTTGACGTCGAACGACAGGATCAGGCCCCCGCCCTTGCCGATCACGGAGGTGACGGTGCCGAGGATGCTCTTGGGGTCCTTGGGCTTGGCGAGATCTTCGATGATCTCCTTGGCGGCTTGCCACATGGCGCGGTGGAGCTCGTCGGCGACATCGCGGTTGAGGTCGACGGCGGCCTCGGCGTACTCGCGCAGGATAGTGGCCATTTTGTCCGCGGTGTCCTTCAGTACGGCCAGAACCGGCTGACTGCCTGTGGGAACCCGCGGTGTGCCCGGACCTGAGTTGGCGGTCTGCCCCCATTGGTAGCCGTGCCGCTGCTGCCCCCACGCCGTCCCTCCCCACAGGGCGCTGCAGAAGGTCCGCATTGCGGCTTCCCAGTCCGCCTGTTGGTGGTTGGTGATGGCACCCACCGCCTGGGTGAGCTGGTCCGCCCCCCACGTCGCGGTGTTGGATACGTTCATCCAGCTGTGGCAGAGCGAGTTGAGGTAGTGCTGTTGCGGGAAGGGGTGGACGTCCGCCACCCTTCCGATCCGGAACACGTTCTTGCACAGTGGCTGGAGGAGGTCCCGGACGATTTCGGGTATGCCCTCCATCAGGCCGCGCAGGATGTCGTCGCCGCCGTCGTCGTCGCCCCACTTGATATCGGGTACCGAGTCGAAGTTCGGGGCCTTGTCGATGACCGCGGGCCGCGGGCGCTGCTCGGCCGTCTTCCCCGGCTTGGGGTGGGCCGCCACGTCTGCTCTGGTGTAGGCGTTGGCCGTCTCGGTGAATCCGACTGCGACACCGCCGACGCTGAGCACGGACCGGCCCCAGACTTCCAGCCAGCGATTGCCGATCTTCTTGTACGCCCGGGCGAACTTTTCGGCCTCTGTGCCGGCACCGCCTGCGTCGGGGTACTTGCCCAGCTCCTCGAGAAGCGTCTTGGCACCCCGTACCAGGAAGTCCTGCTGCGCGGCGACCCGTCCGGAGACCGACCAGAGGTCGCTCGGCTTGACGTCGATGGCCCCGCTACCACCCGGCGGCTGGGCGGGTGAGGAAGGACCGGCCATCAGGCACCGCCTCCCCAGCCTTCGAGTACGGACCTGTTGGCCGCGGCGTAGTTCAGGTGCCCCTTCACTACGACCTCGTGGAGCCAAGCCTGGGTCGCCTTGAGGTCGTCGGCGGAGTGGCTCCACTTGTCCAGCTCGTCGATGAACGCTTCTCGTGCCTCACCGTCCCAGCTCAGCACGGCTTTAGTGGTCCGCTCGTACAACGTGTCCAGCTTCTCGTTGAGGACGCGGAGGATGCCCTCCAGGTCACCCGAAAGCTGTTGCAAAGTAGCGAAATTAACGGTGATGCGGTCTTCGTCCGGCACGGTGCTGATCCCCCTAGAAAACAGTCACCAATGATGCTACTCAGCACCTGAGTGGAGTCCGCGCGGGCACCGGGTCGCATGTCGGCCATACGTCTGCCCAATGTGAAGCCTGGCCCCTCAGTGGCAGGGGTGATAGAGGTGTGCGTGTGCGTGACACCCCAAACCTGTGAACTTGTGTCCGCGTTGCTAGGGTTGGTCGGCTTGTAATACAGGTTCGAACGTGGGGGGCCGACATGGGTGATGAGCCCAAACTCGCCTATACATCGTCGCAGTTGAAAAATCTGGCGGACGATCTGGATGACATGCATGAGTATCTCGGCAAGCAGTTCAAGCGTATGGACGAGATCGTCGACGGCATCGAGACCGGCTGGCAGGGCCCCACTGCCACGTCTTATCGATCGCTCCACCGCGGCGCCGCGGCGGATGCTGTTCGCATCGGGCAGACCATTCAATTCCTGGCGGAGGCCATTCGTCTGAGCGAAGGAGGCTTCACGGACCAAGAGCTCGAGACTCTGGAACAGTTCCGCAGAGTCCAGGTCGACGTTGATGTAGAAGCAGCCGCAGACGCCCTGTCCACGCCGTCGAACCAGCAACCTCGCAGTCGCCTGCAAGATCTCTGAAGCACAGGGGCCGTCCCATCGACATGGCCGGAGGTCATCCACGGTGTCGTCTCCGGACGAGGTCGACCGGGTGTGCTCGCCTGTGCCGCGCACCGGCCATTCGTGGGCGCGTATGCCGGGACGGCGTATGCGCGTCGCACCTGGTTGCGGGTGCTGAGCGCCGCCATGGTGGGCGGTGACTGCACCGTCCGTTCCCACGACCGGCCCTGCGCAACCCCTCGCGGCTGTGCTTCTCCAGCGGTTCAGCTCCACCCAGCGTGGCTCGCACCTCGCCCGTCGACTCTTGCTGCACCAGCTCGACGCATGGGGCGTGCCGCACGGCAGCGAGGCATCCGACACCGCCGCGCTGCTCGTTGCGGAACTCGAGCCAACGCCGCCTCACACGGCCGGGTTCCGGCCGGTACATCGAGGTCGCCGCTGAGGTCCTCGGCCGGACCCTGTTTCCCCCGCGTTGCCCCGGCCCTATGTGCCGATTAGGCGCAGGGCGAGGAGCGTCGCGCCGTCGGTGCGGGTCGTCCAGGCGGGCCGCGAGGTGGTCGACGTAGTCCCGGAGTCCGGCGTGGCCGGCGCCTGGGGCGGCTTCCCGGAAACAGTGTTGCGCAGTTACGAGAAGGCGGTGCGTGTCATGGCCCGGGTCAGCCGGACGACGTTCGGTCAGGGCGGTCCCAGCACATCAGGACGAGGTCACCGATCTCCTGCGGCGTCGCGATGACGGTGCAGGTCGCGCCCGAGTGGGACCCCAGAGATAGCCCGGGCCCGCCGCCGCGGGTCGGTAGCTGGGTGGCGTGACCATCGTGCACCAGGACGGGGCGAGGTCTCCCGTGCAGGCCCAGCGAAGCAGCGCGCATGCCCGCGCTGAGCTGGCCTCGCCCGGCTCCCGTTCGTCGCCGAACCCGCCGTGAACACCGTCCTCCACGGCGTCCCCGGAGGGGGGCTTCGCCCCGCCCCTTTCCCACCACGAGAGCCTGGGCGTCGTCCGAGTCGCGGTGACCGACGACCTTCTCCCCGTCCGGTTGGCGCGACCGGCTCCCGATCCGGACGAGGGCGGAGGCTGCGGAGTGCTCCTCGTTGACGCGCTCGCCGCTGACTGGCGCCTGCGCGCCCCCCGGCCCGGGAAGACGGTCTGGGCGGAGTGCGCAACGGCTCCCGTTTCATCGGGCCCGTCGGGGCCAGGAGGTATGGTGTTCGGTCGACCGGACCGTCGGCCCCGAAGATCCGCCCAAGGCATTACTGACATGGGTGGAGCGGTATTAGGGTTGCTCTCCGAGCGGTGCCCTGACCGCTTTCGAGGGGGAAACGGTCGTCGCACAGGGCATCGGGGGTGAGGGGAGCCGCCGTGCAGGCGCTGTAAGCCGTCAGTTTCGACATCCGCTCCGCCCAGGAGCAGCCGGGCCGCGTCTACGAGAGCCTTCGCGGCCATCTCGCCGACTGGCTCGGCCACCACGGACGCGTCCCGGCACCTTCGGTGGCCGAACTCGACCGGGATGGCCGGGCGGTGCTCGTCGGCAAGTTTCCCGGCCATGGTGACCGCACAGTGAGCTGGACCGTGGCGGGCGACGAACTCACCCGCGCACTGCGCATGACCATCCATCAGCCGCTGTCTACAGGACCGGCCCAGTTCGTCACCCGGGTCACGGTCTCCGAGTGGGAGGAAGGCGGTGGCGGGCTCAGGATCGTCATGGGCAGGGAGATCCCCGACGGTTGGATAGCACCGGTGCAGGATCCACTGCTCAAGCGCCCGAACCTGCTGCGGGCGGTGCTCGGCGACCAGGAGCTCGAAGTGCGGGTGCTGAGCCAGCTCGCCACGGGGCGGTACGAGAGGATCCGGGAGGAGAGCCATGCTGACGTACTCCTCGATGTCCTGGCGCTGCGCACGCGGCTCCCCATTCTCCTGATACATCCCAGGGACCAGGCGGGATGGAGCGCGGCGGCCGACGCTTCGGGCCAACTCGCTGGCCTCGCCCAGGTGGTGACCCTGAACTACGTGACTGCACAAGCCGTCCGGCGAACCCACGAGCAGTTGGCCGTACCCAGCGGTGGCGCCCGGCTGGTCTGGCCCGACCTCGGCTTGGAACACCCCTCGTACTCGCGTGAGGAGGTGTCCCAGACGTCCTTCGTGGAACGGCGATTGATGCTGTCGCTCGCCCATCTTTCTGTCATCGCCCGTGGCAGTGACACGGCGTGGGAACGTGCGCGGCAGGCTTCGTACCGCGCGGGAGCCCGTAGGGCGGCGGAGCAGTTGTCGCGCGCCCAAGCCGCCGGAGACACGACCGCCGAGCTCGAAGCCCTGCAGAAACGTGTCCGGCAGCTAGAAGAGGACGCCACGTCCTGGGAGGACATGGCACAGAGCTGCATGGAGGAACGCGACAAGGCGCGAGACGATGCCGCCACCGCTGAGGCCTGCGTCAGGACCGGGACTACTGGAAGAACGAGTACTTGGGCCTGTCGAAGGGCGGGAGCGGGCGGGCGGCCACATTCGATGCCTGGAGCGAGATCCCTTCTTTGGGATCAGATGCCGTGCTCACTTTCGCAGCTCTCGCCAAGGCGTCGGAGGAGCACATCGTGTTCACGGCGAAAGCGGCACGCGCCTGGAAGGACTCCCGCTACCCGTACCCTCAGGAGATGACCGACCGGCTGACCGCCCTCGCGCAGGCTGCGATGGACCTGTACTCCAATTCCGGCAAGATGCCCAGGCTGGCCCAGTGGTTCTACGACAACCACGGACTGAAATTCGCGCCCAACGACGAGAAACTTAGCAAGGACAAGGACAAGCGTTATTTCACGTTCAACGGGAAGCGCTGGGACGGATTGCCGCACATCAAGGTACGGGACGCCGTCTCGCCCAACGAGGTCGGACGCATCTACTTCGCCCTCGACTCCGAGGAGAAGCGGTTCATCGTGAACCATGTGGGACTGCACCTGTAGCCGGCCCCGGCGGGCACTTTGGCGACCTGTTCACCGACTGTCGGCTGTGACGCTCGTTTGACGCTCCAGGTTCCCACACGCAGGATGGCGAGCTAAGAAATGGTGTCTGACCTGGGCTTTTCCGTGACTCGCCCAGGCCGACGTCTTTCCTATGACTCATCACGTGAAGAGCGCGGTGCACGTCGTCGCTCCTGGCCCAAAGTCCCAGAAAGGTCCCAGGGACTCCGCCACACCCCGCCTCAACTTGCATTTGTGCAGGTCAGAAGGGGTGCGACGGGGTCATTTTTGCGGGCTTTCAGATGTCCCGGAAAATCTCGATCTGCGCCCCCACCGAGTTCAGACGCTCCGCCAGTTCCTCGTAGCCTCGGTTGATCACGTACACGTTCCGCAGTACGGACGTGCCCTCGGCCGCCATCATCGCCAGCAGCACCACCACCGCCGGCCGCAGCGCGGGCGGGCACATCATCTCGGCGGCACGCCAGCGGGTCGGGCCCTCGACCAGGACGCGGTGGGGGTCGAGGAGCTGGAGCCTGCCGCCGAGGCGGTTGAGGTCGGTGAGGTAGATGGCGCGGTTGTCGTAGACCCAGTCGTGGATGAGGGTCTGGCCGTGCGCGGAGGCGGCGATCGCCGCGAAGAACGGGACGTTGTCGATGTTCAGCCCGGGGAAGGGCATCGGGTGGATCTTGTCGATGGGCGCTTCCAGCTTCGAGGGGCGGACCGTCAGGTCCACCAGCCGGGTACGGCCGTTGTCGGCGGCGTACTCCGCCGTGCGGTCGCAGTCGACACCCATCTCCTCCAGGACCGCGAGTTCGATCTCCAGGAACTCGATCGGCACCCGGCGGATCGTCAGCTCCGACTCCGTCACCACGGCGGCGGCGAGCAGGCTCATCGCCTCGACCGGGTCCTCGGAGGGGGAGTAGTCGACGTCCACGTCGATCTCCGGGACGCCGTGCACCGTGAGGGTGGTCGTCCCGACACCGTCGACGCGCACGCCGAGCGCCTCCAGGAAGAAGCACAGGTCCTGGACCATGTAGTTGGAGGACGCGTTGCGGATGACCGTCGTACCGTCGTGCCGCGCCGCGGCCAGCAGGGCGTTCTCGGTCACCGTGTCCCCGCGCTCGGTCAAGACGATCGGGCGCTCCGGCCGGACCCCGTGGTCCACCTGGGCGTGGTAGAGCCCGTCGGTCGCCGCGATCTCCAGGCCGAAACGGCGCAGCGCGATCATGTGCGGTTCGATGGTGCGGGTGCCCAGGTCGCAGCCGCCCGCGTAGGGCAGGGTGAAGCGGTCCGTGCGGTGCAGCAGCGGGCCGAGGAACATGATGATGGACCGGGTCCGGCGCGCGGCGTCCGCGTCGATGGCCTCCAGGTCGAGTTGGGCCGGCGGCAGGATCTCGAGGTCCACGCCGTCGTTGATCCAGCGGGTGCGCACGCCGATGGAGTTGAGGACCTCCAGCAGCCGGAAGACCTCCTCGATGCGGGCCACCCGGCGCAGCACTGTGCGGCCCTTGTTGAGCAGGGAGCCGCAGAGCAGCGCGACACACGCGTTCTTGCTCGTCTTGACGTCGATGGACCCGGAGAGCCGGCGTCCGCCGACCACGCGCAGGTGCATGGGCCCGGCGTACCCGAGCGACACGATCTCGCTGTCGAGGGCTTCACCGATGCGCGCGATCATCTCAAGGCTGATGTTCTGGTTGCCGCGCTCGATGCGGTTGACGGCGCTCTGACTCGTGGCGAGCGCCTCGGCAAGCTGGGTCTGTGTCCAGCCGCGATGCTGACGTGCGTCACGGATGAGCTTGCCGATACGTGCGAGGTAGTCGTCTTCCATGTCTGCACGCTATCTCAGATATGAGATGAAGATCGCGCGGGGGTGCGCAGTTCGGGTGATGCCCGGGTGCCCGGGCCGCGGACGGCCGCCTGTCTGAAGCGTCAGGCCCGTCCGACGGTCCGGCACCCGGTGCTCGGCCGAACGGGTGGGCGTCAGCCGCGGCGGCGCGTGGTCTTGCGCCAGCCGAACGGGCCGGGCAGGTCCATGGACGTGGTGCGCCGGCCGGTGCTGCTCGTGGTGCGCCTCGGTCCGTGACGTCCGCCGGTGGTGACGGACCACGAGCGGCGGTTGATGTTCAGCCGGACGCCCGGAAGGATCTGGAAGCTCTTTCGGAATGTGAGCGGCATCTGCGCCTCCTCTGTCAGAGGTACGGGTATCCCGAAGTCGTCCGCCCATGCGTGGGACGCGCGTGAATGCGTACGGTCGGCCGGGGCGGGCCGGGTCGCGTGCCGACGGCGGCGCGCCGGGGCGGCGCAGGACACAGGCGCCCGGGCATGACCGCGCGGCGGCGATGTACTAGAGTTATCTCGACATCGAGATATCTGCCGAGGCGCACCGCAGCCGCCGCTCGGTAAGGGTTACCTAACTAACCCTTACCTTAGCGGATGGTGGGGGCCGCAGGCGGCGCCGGCCGCACATGAGGCGCGGCGCGGTTGAACGCGCACATTGAAGAAGGAGACTGTCGTGTCGGCGAACAGCTTCGACGCCCGCAGCACACTGCAGGTGGGCGACGAGTCGTACGAGATCTTCAGGCTGGACAAGGTCGAGGGCTCCGCGCGCCTCCCTTACAGCCTGAAGGTGCTGCTGGAGAACCTGCTCCGCACGGAGGACGGCGCGAACATCACCGCCGACCACATCCGTGCGCTGGGCGGGTGGGACTCCCAGGCCCAGCCCAGCCAGGAGATCCAGTTCACACCGGCCCGCGTGATCATGCAGGACTTCACGGGTGTCCCGTGCGTCGTGGACCTCGCCACCATGCGTGAGGCCGTCAAGGAGCTCGGCGGCGACCCGGCGAAGATCAACCCGCTGGCCCCGGCCGAGCTGGTCATCGACCACTCCGTCATCGCCGACAAGTTCGGCACCAACGACGCGTTCGCGCAGAACGTCGAGCTCGAGTACGGCCGCAACAAGGAGCGCTACCAGTTCCTGCGCTGGGGCCAGACCGCGTTCGACGAGTTCAAGGTCGTCCCCCCGGGCACCGGCATCGTCCACCAGGTCAACATCGAGCACCTGGCCCGCACGGTCATGGTCCGTGGCGGCCAGGCGTACCCCGACACCCTCGTCGGCACCGACTCCCACACCACCATGGTCAACGGCCTCGGTGTGCTGGGCTGGGGCGTCGGCGGCATCGAGGCCGAGGCAGCGATGCTCGGCCAGCCGGTCTCCATGCTCATCCCGCGCGTCGTCGGCTTCAAGCTGACCGGCGAGCTCCCGGCCGGCACCACCGCCACGGACCTCGTGCTGACCATCACCGAGATGCTCCGCAAGCACGGCGTCGTCGGCAAGTTCGTCGAGTTCTACGGTGAGGGCGTCGCCGCCACCTCTCTCGCGAACCGCGCCACCATCGGCAACATGTCGCCCGAGTTCGGCTCCACCGCCGCGATCTTCCCGATCGACGACGAGACGCTGAAGTACCTGCGTCTGACCGGCCGCGACGGGCAGCAGGTCGCCCTCGTCGAGGCGTACGCCAAGGAGCAGGGCCTCTGGCTGGACCCGGCCGCCGAGCCCGACTTCTCCGAGAAGCTGGAGCTCGACCTCTCCACGGTCGTCCCCTCCATCGCCGGCCCGAAGCGCCCGCAGGACCGCATCGTCCTGGCGAACGCCAAGGCCAAGTTCGCCGAGGACGTACGCAACTACGTCACCGACGACATGGAGGCGAGCAAGGAGTCCTTCCCGGCCTCCGACGCCCCGGCCGTGTCGCCCAACGGCGTGCCGTCGAACCCGGTCACCGTCACCGCCCCCGACGGCACGACCTACGAGCTCGACCACGGTGCCGTCACCGTCGCCGCGATCACCTCCTGCACCAACACCTCGAACCCCTACGTCATGGTCGCCGCCGCGCTCGTGGCGAAGAAGGCCGTGGAGAAGGGCCTGACCCGCAAGCCGTGGGTCAAGACCACCCTCGCCCCGGGCTCGAAGGTCGTCACCGACTACTTCGACAAGGCGGGCCTGACCCCGTACCTCGACAAGGTCGGCTTCAACCTGGTCGGCTACGGCTGCACCACCTGCATCGGCAACTCCGGCCCGCTGCCGGAGGAGGTCTCCAAGGCGGTCAACGACCACGACCTGGCCGTCACCTCGGTGCTCTCCGGCAACCGCAACTTCGAGGGCCGGATCAACCCCGACGTCAAGATGAACTACCTGGCGTCGCCGCCGCTCGTCGTCGCGTACGCCATCGCCGGTTCGATGAAGGTCGACATCACCAAGGACGCCCTCGGCGTCGACCAGGACGGCAACCCCGTCCACCTCGAGGACATCTGGCCGACGGAGGCCGAGGTCAACGATGTCGTCGCCAACTCCATCGGCGAGGACATGTTCAACAAGTCCTACCAGGACGTCTTCGCGGGCGACGCCCAGTGGCAGGCGCTCTCGATCCCCACCGGCGACACCTTCGAGTGGGACTCCGAGTCCACCTACGTGCGCAAGCCCCCGTACTTCGAGGGCATGACGATGGAGACGACCCCGGTCGAGGACATCACCGGCGCCCGCGTGCTGGCCAAGCTGGGCGACTCGGTCACCACCGACCACATCTCCCCGGCCGGTGCGATCAAGGCCGACACCCCGGCCGGCAAGTACCTCACGGAGCACGGCATCGAGCGCCGTGACTTCAACTCCTACGGTTCGCGCCGTGGGAACCACGAGGTCATGATCCGCGGTACGTTCGCCAACATCCGCCTGCGCAACCAGATCGCGCCGGGCACCGAGGGCGGCTTCACCCGCGACTTCACGCAGGCGGACGGCCCCGTGTCGTTCATCTACGACGCCTCGCAGAACTACCAGGCCGCGGGCACCCCGCTGGTCATCCTCGCGGGCAAGGAGTACGGCTCCGGCTCGTCCCGCGACTGGGCGGCCAAGGGCACCGCGCTCCTGGGCGTGAAGGCCGTCATCGCCGAGTCCTACGAGCGCATCCACCGCTCGAACCTCATCGGCATGGGCGTCCTCCCGCTCCAGTTCCCGGAGGGTCAGACGGCCGAGTCCCTCGGCCTGACCGGCGAGGAGACCTTCTCCTTCACCGGTGTGACCGAGCTGAACGACGGCACCACGCCGCGCACCGTCAAGGTCACCACCGACACCGGTGTGGAGTTCGACGGCGTCGTCCGCATCGACACCCCCGGTGAGGCGGACTACTACCGCAACGGCGGCATCCTGCAGTACGTGCTCCGCAGCCTGATCCGCAAGTAAGGGCACCGCGAAGTGAGCGAGGGCCGCACCCCTGGGGTGCGGCCCTTCGCCGTTAGGCTCGGACCCTGATGAAGAACACCCTCACCTCGCGCGCGGCCAAGGCCGGACACGAGTCCGTGCGCCGTCACAACCTGAGCCTGGTCCTGCGGACCGTCCGCGACGAGGGCGAGGTCACCCGGGCCCGGGTCGCGAGCCTCGTGGGCCTCACCAGGGCCGCCGTCTCCTCACTCGTCGAGGAGTTGCTCGCGCTGGACTGCCTCAGCGAGTCCGGGAAGACCTCGGGCGGGGGCGCCGGACGCCCCGGTACCGTGCTGAAGCTCTCCCGCACGGGCCCCGCGGGGCTAGGGGTGGAGATCAACATCGACTACGTCTCCGTGTGCGCCGTCGATCTCACCGGCACGGACCGGGTCCGGGTCACCGAGCACACCGACCACCGGAACGTGCCGCCCGCCGAGGTCCTGGCCCACGCCGCCCGGCTCACCAACCGCGTCATCGCCTCCACCAGGGAACAGGAACTGCGCGTGGTGGGCGTGGAGCTGGCCCTCCCCGGGCTGGTCTCGGGCGGCGTCGTCCGGCAGGCACCCAACCTCGGCTGGAGCAGGGTCGCCGCCGAAGGCATCTTCGGGCAGGCGCTCAGCACACTGCGCCCGGCGGGGAGGGCGCTGGCCGTCGGTTCCGACAACGAGGCGAACCTGGCCGCCCTCGCGGAACTGTGGTTCGGCGGACTCGGCGGCGTCCGCACCTTCCTCTATCTCACGGGTGAGATCGGTGTGGGCGGCGCGCTCGTGGTGAACGGCGAGATGCTCCGGGGCGCCCACGGGTTCGCCGGCGAGATCGGCCACGTGGTCGTCGACCCGCAAGGCCCGCTCTGCCGGTGCGGAGCGCACGGCTGCCTGGAGCAGTACGCCGGCCGGGCCGCTCTGCTGCGGGCGGCGGGCATCGACCCGGACACGGGCGTACGCGGCCTCGCCGAGCTGGAGCAGCGCGCCGCCGCCGGTCAGGAGGGGGCCGTCTCGGCACTGCGGGAGGCGGGGGACAGACTGGGTGTGGTGCTGGCCGGCGCGGTGAACCTCTTCGACCCGGAGGCCGTCGTACTCGGCGGGATCTACCGCAACCTGATGCCTTGGCTGGAGAAGTCCGCGGACGCCCAGCTCACAGCGCGGGTGGTGTCCGGCCGCTGGCACGAGAACGGCAGCCGGCTGCGGGCCTCCTCGGTCTCCGGCGACGCGGCGCGGGGCGCGGCGGCCCGGGTGGTGCACGAGGTGCTGGAGAACCCGGCGGCGTACGCGCTGCGCTGAGGCCGTACGCCGCGCGGGTCGCTCCAAGGCCGTCCCGAGGCCGTTCAGCCGAGGTTGCGGCGGTCCTCCTCCGTCCACTTGGCGGTGTCACGCGGTTCCACGTACGGCTCCTCGGTCGCGGGGTGGCCGCCGTCGATGGCCCGCTGCCGGGCCATCTCCGCGTCGAACTCGAGGCCGAGCAGGATCGCCAGGTTGGTGATCCACAGCCACACCAGGAAGATGATCACACCGGCGAGGGCACCGTAGGTCTTGTTGTACGAGGAGAAGTAGGCCACGTACAGCGCGAAGCCGGCCGAGGCGGCCATCCAGAGCAGCAGGGCGAGGAGGCTGCCGGGGGTCACCCACTTGAAGCCCCGGCCCCGGGCGTTCGGCGCGGCCCAGTACAGGAGCGCGATCATGACGGTGACGAGCAGGATGAGCACGGGCCACTTCGCGATCGACCAGGCCGTCATGGCGGGGTCACCGACCCCGAGGGCGGAACCGGCCCGCTGGGCGAGGGGACCGGTGAACACCACGATCAGGGCGCTGAGGACCGCCAGCACCATCAGGGTCACCGTCAGGCCCAGCCGCAGCGGCAGCACCTTCCACACGGGCCGCCCTTCGGGCATGTCGTACACGGCGTTGGAGCAGCGGATGAACGCCGCGATGTAGCCGGAGGCCGACCACACCGCCAGCAGCAGACCGACGACGGCCATCAGCGATCCCGTACCGCCGTTGCCCTGCAGTTGCTGCACGGCGTCGGAGAGGATGTCCCGGACCGGGCCGGGGGCGAGGTCCTGGAGGTTGTCCATCACCTTCTGGGTGGCGGACTTCCCCGCGACACCGAGCAGTGAGACCAGCACGAGCAGGGCGGGGAAGAGCGAGAGCACGCTGTAGTACGTCAGGGCCGCCGCCCGGTCGCTGAGCTCGTCCTCCACGAACTCCCGCACCGTGCGCCTCAGCACGGCCCACCACGACTTCCCGGACATGTCGGCCGGTCCGGCGGGTGCGTCGCGCTCCACCTGTGGGTCCGGCCCGACGCGGTCCGGTTCCCTGGTGGCGCCGTCCGCGCCGTCTGCGTGGAGGCCGGCGGCGTCATGGCCGTCGCGGGTGGGGTGAGCCTGTGGTTCCGGTGTGCGTGCCATGGGAGTCCGGTAACCGCCACAGCGGAAGGGAAACCGGTTCGGCCGGGACGGATCCGTCCGGGCACGCGCCTACGGGTGCGGGCCGGCCAGGCCCGCACCCGTGAGCGGCGATCAGCCCCGGTGTGCCGCGATCAGCTGCTGGTACCAGCGGTAGCTGTCCTTCGGGGTGCGCTCCAGGGTGTCGTAGTCGACCCGGATGATCCCGAACCGCTTCGCATAGCCCAGCGCCCACTCGAAGTTGTCGAGCAGCGACCACACGTAGTAGCCGCGTACGTCGACGCCCGCGTCCATGGCCGCCCGCAGCGCCGCCAGGTGCGTGCGCAGGTACTCCACCCGGTCCGCGTCGTGGACGGAACCGTCGGCCTCGACCTCGTCGAACTCAGCCGATCCGTTCTCCGTGATGTGCACCGGGGGCAGGGCGTCGCCGTAGGTCTGCTTCAGCGCGGTCAGCAGGTCGGTGAAGGACTCCGGGACGACCGGCCAGCCCATGGCGGTCTTGCGGACATCCGGGTAGTTCCCCTCCGCGTACCGGTTGTCGGTGGCCACACGCAGCGCCGGGTCCGCCTCGCGGTGCGGGGCGGCGGCGACGACGATCG
This sequence comes from Streptomyces sp. ALB3, assembly GCF_044385685.1. Lineage (NCBI taxonomy): Bacteria > Bacillati > Actinomycetota > Actinomycetes > Kitasatosporales > Streptomycetaceae > Streptomyces > Streptomyces sp. ALB3. The sequence continues at coordinate 351,958 of NZ_JBISCE010000008.1, forward strand.
GCCGGTAGTAGTTGATGCCCAGGAAGTCCATCGGCTGGGAGATCAGCTGTAGGTCGCCGTCCCGGCGGTAGTCCTGCCCGGTGATCAGCTCGCCCCAGGTCTCCTCCTCGGTGGCCGGGTAGCGGCCCGCGAGCAGCGGCTCGGTCCACACCAGGTTGTGCTGGGTGTCCGCGCGGACGACCGCGGCGAGGTCGGCGTCCGACTCGGTGGCCGGGACGTTGCGGTCCAGGTTGAGCGTGATGCCCGCCTCGCGGACCCCCGCCGCGCGCAGGGCGTTCATGGCGTGGCCGTGACCGACCAGCAGGTGGTGGGCGGCGGCCAGCGCCCCGCGCCCCTCCCGCGCGCCCGGCGCGTGCCGGCCCACGGAGTAGCCGAGGAACGCGCTGCACCAGGGCTCGTTCAGCGTGATCCAGCGCGGCACCCGGTCGCCCAGGTGCTCGGCGACGATCGCCGTGTACTCGCCGAAGCGCTCCGCGGTCTCCCGTACCCGCCACCCGCCCTCGTCCTCCAGGGCCTGGGGGAGGTCCCAGTGGTAGAGGGTGGCGGCCGGCTCGATGCCCGCCTCCAGGAGGGAGTCGACGAGCCGGGAGTAGAAGTCCAGCCCCTTGGGGTTGACCGCCCCGCTGCCCGTGGGCTGGATCCGGGACCAGGCGAGGGAGAAGCGGTACGACTCCACGCCCAGGTCGCGCAGCAGGGCCACGTCCTCCGGGTAGCGGTGGTAGTGGTCGCAGGCCACGTCACCCGTGTCGCCGCCGTCCGTCCGGCCCGGCGTGTGGCTGTAGGTGTCCCAGATGGACGGGCCACGGCCGTCTTCCTCCACGGCGCCCTCGATCTGGTACGAGGCCGTGGCCGCGCCGAAGACGAAACCTGGCGGGAAGACCGGGAAGTCACTCATGGGAACCCTTACTTGACCGAGCCGCCGGTGATTCCGGCGGCGATGTACTTCTGGGACAGGACGAGGAGGACCGCGGCGGGTACGGCGGAGAGCACGGACGCGGCCATGACCGAACCCCAGTCGCCGACGTGCGCGCCGATGTACTGGTAGATGCCCAGGGTGATCGGCTTGACGTCGTCCGTGGTGTTCAGGGTCAGCGCGAACATGAAGTCGCTCCACGCGTACAGGAAGGAGAACAGCCCGGCGGTGATCAGGGAGTTGCGGCTCATCGGCAGGACGACCTGGACGAACGTACGGACGCGGCCCGCGCCGTCGACCTCGGCGGCCTCGATGACCTCGCGCGGGATCGACACCATGAAGGACCGCATCAGCACGATCGCGAAGGGGATGCCCAGCGAGGCGTCCGCCAGCATCAGGCCGAAGTAGGAGTTGACCAGGCCGAGGTCCACGTACGCGCTGTACAGGGCGTTCGCGATGACGATGCCCGGCACCATCTGCGTGATGAGCGTGCCGAAGACGATCGTCTTGCCGCCGCGCAGCTTGAACTGCGCCAGGCCGTAGGCCGCCGGAGCCGAGATCGCCAGGCAGATGGCCACCGCGCCGAGCGCCACGGCCAGCGACGTCAGCAGGTTGCCACCCTGCTCGGTGATGGCCGAGGTGAAGCCGGAGAAGTCGATGCCCGTCGGCACGGGGCCGACGTCGACCAGGCTCGCGTCCGGCTGCAGCGCGGTGTTGACCATCCAGTACAGCGGGAACAGCATGACCGCGAGAACGACGACGCCGAAGACGGTCGCACCCCAGCGGCGCCTGGGCCGGTGGACGGCTGCGGGAGCCGGGGCGGCGGGGATCTGGGTGGTGGTCGCCATGCCGGTCACTTCCCCTCGTTGCGGTTGACCCGCAGGTAGAACACCGCGAAGACGGCGGAGATCAGGATCAGGATGTTGCCGACCACGGCACCGGCCCCGAAGTCCATCTGGACGAAGGAGTTCTGGTACGTCAGCGTGCCGAGCGTCTGGGTGGAGTCGGCGGGCCCGCCGTCGGTGAGCGCGAGGACCAGGTCGAGGATCTTGACCGTCGACATGAAGCCGAGCACCAGCACCACGGTGATGACGGGCTTGAGCATCGGCAGGGTGACCGAGCGGAACGTACGCCAGGCGGACGCGCCGTCGAGCGCGGCGGCCTCGTTCAGCTCCTTGGGGACCTCCTGGAGGCCGCCGTAGAGGATGACCATGTTGAAGGGGATGCCGATCCAGATGTTCACCAGGATCACCGAGACCAGCGCCATGCTCGTGCTCGTCAGCCACGGCGTGTCACCGGGGAGGCCGACGGTGCCGAGGAAGGAGTTGAGGACACCGGTGTCCTGGTCGAAGATGCGCCGCCACACGATGCCGGAGACGACCATCGGGACCAGCCAGGGCAGCAGGATCAGCGAACGCAGGATCCCGTTCAGCGGGAAGCGGCGGGTGAAGAAGACGGCGAGGGCGAGGCCGATGCAGAACTGGCCCACGAGCGATCCGACGGTGAAGAGGATCGTCTGCCAGAGGGCCTTGCCGAACAGTCCGTCGTTGAAGACGTTGCTCCAGTTGTCCGTGCCGTTGAACGGCGCCTCGCCGGTGAAGAACGTGGACGGCGAGTAGTCCTGGAAGCTCATCACGATGTTGCGGACGAGCGGGTAGCCGAAGAACAGCGCCATGAAGACCACGGCGGGTGCGATGAACCCCCACTGGGCGAGCGCCTTGCGCCGCTTGGCGCTCCGCGGGTCGACGGGCTTCCCGACCGCACCGGCCGCGGGGGCCTTCGCGTCGGCAGGCGGCGCGGCGGCTGAGGTGGTGGTGGATGACATGGGTTCGTTACCTCAGTTCCCGCTCGTGACCTGCTGCTGGGCACGCTTCAGAGCGGCCTCGCTGGACTGGCCGGTGAGCGCGGACTGGAAGGCGCTCTGCAGGGCCAGCGACACGGACGACCACTGCGCGCCGACCTTCGCGGTACGCGAACGGGCCGTGGCGACCTGTCCGGCCAGGGCGGCCAGCTCAGGGGCCTTCGTCCGCCACACGGCGGCGGCCTTCGTGTTCGCCGGGACCATCCAGCTGTTGAGCGCGTAGGTGATCTGCTCCTGTTCGCCCGCCATGCAGCCGATGATCTTCGCGGCCGTCCTCTCACGCTCGCTGTCGCCGGTGTTGGGCACGGTCAGCACTCCGCCGCCCAGCGGACCGACCGAGTCGTCACCCGCCTCGGGTACCGGGATCTCGGCGATGCCCCAGTCGAGCCCCTTCTTGGCGTTCAGGGTCTCGACCTGCCACGGGCCGTTGATCATCATGGCGGCGTTGCCGGCCATGAACTGGTCGTTCACGTCGGCCTGGGTCCAGTTGACCGTGGACTTGGAGAGCGAGCCGTCCTTCAGCAGCGCCTTCCAGTAGTCGAGGGCCCCGGCGACCTCGGGGGTGTCGAGCTTCGACTCGTCACCGCCGTTGGACCACATGAACGGCGTGAACTGGAAGACCCCGTCCTCCGCCCCGCCCGCGCTGAGCGCCAGACCGTACCGCTTGCCCTGGGTCAGCTGCTTGGCGGTGGACCGCATCTCGTCCCAGGTGGTCGGCACCTTCAGACCGGCCTTGTCGAGGGTGTCCTTGTTGTAGAACAGCGCCAGGGTGTTCACCGTGCGCGCGGCCCCGTAGTACTCCCCGTCGAACGAGCCGAAGTCGACGATCCCCTCGGGAATGTCCGTCGTGGTCAGCCCGAGGTCCCTGAGCGGGATCAGCCCGCCCGCCTCGGCGAACGTCGGCATCTCGGAGGCGTCCAGCTGGAGGACGTCCGGCAGCGACTTCGAGGACGCCATGCGCAGCGCCTTGGTCATCAGCTGGGCCGCGGGCACGCTCTGCTGCTCGATGGTGACCCCGAGCTTCTTGCTGCAGCGCTCGAGGGTGTCACCGTCCCAGCGGTGGTAGGACTCGTCGGTCGAGGAGTTCATGACGGTGTAGACGTCCTCGTCCCGCTGCTGGCCGCACCCTGACAGAACGCTGCCGGCGACGATCGCGGAGACGACGGTGAGAGGGACGACGATCCGCCTGCTGCGACGGCTGCGGAGTCCGGTCCGCCCGTCGGGGGAGGGTTCTGTCACGGTGGTGCCCTTGCGGTGAGAGGGGTGCCGGCCCATGGGAACGCTCCCACAGGATGTTCGTCAAGCCCCCGCGCGGATCCGGCGGTGTTCACGGCGGGGAGACCGGGGGGCCCGGCGGTGGTCCGCCGGGCTCCCTGCGGTGGGGGTGTCAGCGGACGCCGATGAGGTGTTCCATGGCGAGCTGGTCGAGGGCTTCGAAGGCCATGGAGCGTTCCGCGGCGGCGGTGGCGTCGAAGTCCTCGTAGGCGGTGCGGTCGGCGAGGAGTGCCTTGAGGCCGTCGGCGGCGGTGGGCTGGGCCAGTTCGTCGAGGCGGGAGGCGGTCAGGGCTTCCTGGACGGCGGGGTCGGCGCGGAAGGCGGCGGCGCGTTCCTTGAGGATGAGGTAGTTGCGCATGCAGTTCTTCGCGGATTCCCAGACGCCGTCGATGCCGTCGGTGCGTACCGGCTTGAAGTCGAAGTGGAGGGATCCGGTGTAGTCGGAGGTCTCCAGGAGGTCGACGAGCCAGAAGGCCTGGCGCAGGTCGCCGGCGCCGAAGCGGAAGTCCTGGTCGTACTTGATGCCGGACTGGCCGTTGAGGTCGATGTGGAAGAGCTTGCCGGCCCACAGGGCCTGGGCGATGCCGTGGGGGAAGTTGAGTCCGGCCATCTGCTCGTGGCCGGTCTCCGGGTTCACGCCGACCATCTCGGGGCGCTCGAGGCGTTCGATGAAGGCCAGGGCGTGGCCGATGGTGGGCAGCAGGATGTCGCCGCGGGGCTCGTTGGGCTTGGGCTCGATGGCGAAGCGCAGGTCGTAGCCCTGTTCGGTGACGTAGTCGCCCAGCAGGTCGAAGGCTTCCTTCATCCGGTCCAGGGCCAGGCGTACGTCCTTGGCGCCGCCGGACTCGGCGCCCTCGCGGCCGCCCCAGGCGACGTAGGTGCTCGCGCCGAGCTCGGCGGCCAGGTCGATGTTGCGGATGACCTTGCGCAGCGCGAAGCGCCGCACGTCACGGTCGTTGGAGGTGAAACCGCCGTCCTTGAACACGGGGTGGGTGAACAGGTTGGTGGTGGCCATCGGGACCTTCATCCCGGTGCGCTCCAGCGCCTGCTTGAACCGGCCGATCAGCCGCTCCCGCTCCGCCTCGGCGGACCCGAAGGGGATCAGGTCGTCGTCGTGGAACGTCACGCCGTGCGCGCCGAGCTCCGCGAGCCGCTCGACCGACTCGACCGGGTCCAGCGCGGGACGCGTCGCGTCACCGAACGGGTCGTTCCCACGCCAGCCCACGGTCCACAGACCGAAGGTGAACCTGTCCGCGGGGGTGGGAGTGAAGCGGTCCGGCATTGCACAGCCTCTTGTCGACGTCGGGCCCGACGGCAGCTCCGCCGGCCGGCCAATTTGTTTGCTTGCAGTACTAATACGCCATCCCGTCCACGGTTTCTAGACCATTTCCGTGACGTAACGGTCACGGGGCGCCAACATGGCAGATCGGGGCCCACATCATGCGATTCGGCTACTCGGGCAATCCGGGAATTCCCGTCGCTTACCAGCCCTGTCGGTCACATTTGTTTTGTGTACGATCAAAACCGAGAGGACCCGCAGCCGCGCTTGCCGCAGGCGCCCTGACGTCCCGCCCAGCACCTCTGACCGGCTAAGGACCACCCCCATGAAGTTCACCGACGGTTTCTGGCAGATGCGCAGTGGTGTGCACGCCTCGTACGCCACGGAAGTCCGCGATGTCCGCCTCGAGGACGACCGTCTCGCCGCCTACGCGTCCGTCAAGCGCGTCGAGCGCCGTGGCGACACGCTGAACGCCCCGCTGATCACGGTGGACGCCCACGCCCCGGCCGAGGGCGTCATCGCGGTGCGTCTCACCCACCACGCCGGCAAGCGCCGCAAGGGCCCCGACTTCGCACTTCCGGGCGCGGCCGACACGTCCGCGGCCACTACCCGCACCCAGGGCCGGGCAGCCGAACTGACCAGCGGTCCGCTCACCCTGCGGCTGCCCACCGAAGGTGCCTTCGGCCTGGAGTTCCTCGACGGGGACGGCCGTGTGCTGACCTCCGCCGGCCGCAAGGGCACCGCGTTCGCCACCGTCGAGGACGGCAGCCACCACATGTTCGCCCAACTCGCCCTGGGAGTGGGCGAGACGGTCCACGGCCTCGGTGAGCGTTTCACGCCGTACGTCAAGAACGGCCAGGTCGTCGACATGTGGCAGGCCGACGGCGGCACCAGCAGCGAGCAGGCGTACAAGAACATCCCGTTCTACCTCTCGTCGCGCGGTTACGGCGTCTTCGTCAACCACCCCGGCAAGGTCTCCTTCGAGATCGGTTCCGAAGCCGTCGGACAGGTCCAGTTCAGCGTCGAGGACCAGACGCTGGAGTACTTCGTCGTCGCGGGCCCCACCCCGAAGGACGTCCTGTCCCGCTACGCCGCCCTCACCGGCCTCCCCGCCCTCCCGCCGGCCTGGTCGTTCGGCCTCTGGCTCACCACCTCGTTCACCACCTCGTACGACGAGGCCACCGTCACCTCCTTCGTCGACGGCATGGCCGAGCGGGGCATCCCGCTGAGCGTCTTCCACTTCGACTGCTTCTGGATGCGCGAGTACCAGTGGTGCGACTTCGAGTGGGACCCCGCGGTCTTCCCCGATCCGGAGGGCATGATCGCCCGGCTCAAGGACAAGGGCCTGAAGATCTGCGTCTGGATCAACCCGTACATCGGGCAGAAGAGCCCTCTGTACGAAGAGGGGGCGCGGAAGGGCTACTTCGTCCGCACGCCCGACGGCGACATCTGGCAGTGGGACAAGTGGCAGGCCGGCATGGCGCTGGTCGACTTCACCGACCCGGAGGCCACCGCCTGGTTCCAGGGCAAGCTGAAGGGCCTCCTCGACCAGGGTGTCGACGGTTTCAAGACCGACTTCGGCGAGCGCATCCCCACGGACGTCGTCTGGCACGACGGTTCCGACCCGGAGCGCATGCACAACTACTACACGCACCTCTACAACAAGGCCGTCTTCGAGCTTCTGGAGGAGGAGCGCGGCCAGGGCGAGGCGGTGCTGTTCGCCCGGTCGGCCGCGGCGGGCGGGCAGCAGTACCCGGTCCACTGGGGCGGCGACTGCTGGTCCTCCTTCGAGGCCATGGCGGAGTCCCTGCGCGGTGGCCTCTCCCTGTCCCTGTCGGGCTTCGGTTTCTGGAGCCACGACATCGGCGGCTTCGAGGGCACGCCCGACCCGGCGGTCTTCAAGCGCTGGCTCGCCTTCGGCCTGCTCTCCTCGCACAGCCGGCTGCACGGCTCGTCGTCCTACCGCGTGCCGTGGGAGTTCGGCGACGAGGCGGTGGACGTGGCCCGGCAGTTCACCCGCCTCAAGCACCGCCTCATGCCGTACCTGTACGGCGTGGCCGTCGAGGCCCACCGCACCGGCGTCCCGACGATGCGCCCCCTGCTGCTGGAGTTCCCGGACGACCCGACGGCACGCGCGGCGGACCGCGAATACCTGCTGGGCCCGGACGTCCTGGTCGCGCCGGTCTTCACCGACGACGGCGAGGTCGAGTACTACGTGCCCGAGGGCACCTGGACCCACCTGCTGACGGGCGACACGGTCACCGGTCCCGCCTGGCGCCGTGAGACCCACGGCTTCGACAGCCTGCCCCTGCTGGTCCGTCAGGGCGCGGTGCTGGCACTGGGAGCGGACGAGTCCCGTCCGGACGGCGAGTGGCTCGACGACCTGGAACTCCGCGTGTTCGCCCCCGCCGGGACGGGGGACTTCACCCGCACCGTGACCGTCCCCGACCGCACGGGGGCGGTGGCCGCGACGTACGAGGTGACCCGAGAGGGCGGCGAGGTCCGCGTCACCACGGACACGGACCGGCCGTACACGGTCACGGTCGTCGGCGGATCCGCCTGACAGCCGTCAGGCTCCGGACCGACGCCCACGGCCCCTCGTCCGGGCGTGTGGTGGCCGCAGGACTCTCCGGGCAGGCGCGGGGCGAGCCGCTCCGCGCCTGCCCGGACGGAATGCGATCGTGGGCCGTCAGGTTGGCACCAGCAGCACACGCGTACGACCACGGCACACAGAGCGGACGTTTCCATGGGTGAGTTGATCCTGATCCGGCACGGCGAGACCGAATGGTCCCGGTCCGGGCAGCACACGAGCTTCACCGACCTGCCCCTGACCGAGCTCGGGGAACGCCAGGCCCGGGCCCTCGTGCCGCTCCTCGCCGAGAGGGAGATCGGGCTCACCCTGGTCAGCCCCTACCTCCGCGCCCGCCGCACCGCCGAACTGGCGGGGCTGACCGCGCCCCGGGAGACGCCGGACCTCCGGGAGTGGGACTACGGGGCGTACGAGGGCGTGACCACGGTCGAGATCCGCCGCACCCGCCCCGACTGGAACCTCTGGACGGACGGTGTCGCCCCCGGCTCCGACGAGCACCCGGGGGAGAGCCCGGACGAGGTGGGTGCCCGCGCCGACCGGGTACTCGCGGAGGTCAGGGCGGCCGCGTCCCGTCTCGGTGACGCGGACATCGCGCTGGTGGCCCATTCGCACTTCCTGCGGGTGCTCACCGCGCGCTACCTGCGGCTGACACCCGCGAGCGGGGAGCTGTTCCAGCTCGCCACCGGTGCCGTCTCACGCCTCGGCACGGAACACGACAAGCCGGTCGTCACGGCGCTGAACATGGCCCTGCCGGAGAGGCTGTTCGCAGCCATCGAGTGACCGGCGTCGGAGCGAGCCGCCGCCGAGTGCCTCGACGAGCCCTGCCCGGGGGCGGCTCGGAAGGAGAGTGGGGCCGTCGGGGGGCCGGCCCTGCCGCCGCCTACGGTCACGCCGGCGGGTGAGCCGTCGGCGATCTCGGCGCAACTGTCACCCTCCCCGTCGCCGACGGGCGATGTGGGCCGGTCAACAGGACCAGCGGCGCACCCGTATGACGGAGGGTCAGAGTCCGGGGTGAATAGTTCCTGGAGGGCCGGCGGAATGTCGTGGAAGCCGTTGAAGCGCGTACGGCCTCGGTAGGATGACGCGTCGAACAGGCAAGCGGCTCGTGTGGCACCTGACAGGGGACTGGACATGGACGCGCAGACCTATGGCGGGGCGGACGAGGTAGACCCCGCGGACCAGTGGGTGGTCAACCCCGAGACCGGGGCGTACGAACTGCGTCCGGACGGCCCCGGAGCGTCTCGCCCCCGCAGCGACGCCGACGCCGTTCCCGCTCCCGCCGCTCCCGCCCGTGTTCCCCGCCAGCGCAGCCGACGCCACCCGCCCGCTCCGGAGAGCACGCGCGGTTCCGGCCGGCGCAAGCCCAGGCAGCGCAAGCGGGCCGGCAGGAGGAAGGTGCTGCTGTGGACCGGCGGAGTCCTCTCCTCGGCCCTCGTCGGGACGTCTGCGTACGCCTACTACTGGTACGACCGCCTCGACGGGAACATCAGCACCGTCGACATCGGGGACGTGGGGAGCGACAGCGTCCTGGCGGACGGGCCGGTCAACATCCTGGTCATCGGCAACGACGTGCGCGTCGGCAGAGGCAACGAGGCCTACGGCAACCGCGACAACGTCACCGGCCACGCCGACACCACCCTCCTCTTCCACATATCCGGCGACCGCTCCAACGCCACCGTGGTGAGCATCCCCCGGGACCTCATGACCATGATCCCGGCCTGCGAGACCAGGAAGTCCGACGGCTCGGCCCAGGTCATCGCCGGCTCGAAGGTGCCCACCAGGTTCAACGAGTCCTTCGGGGTGAACGGCCGCGACCCCGGCTGCACCATGCGCACGGTCGAGGGGATCACGGACCTCGAGGTCGACCACTTCATGATGTTCGACTTCAACGCGGTCAAGACGCTGTCGACCGCGGTCGGCGGCGTCAAGGTGTGTCTCAAGGCGCCCATCAAGGACGAAGACGGTGGCTCCGAGCTCGACCTGCCGGCGGGGGAGAGCAGGATCGCGGGCGAGGACGCGCTGTCGTTCCTCCGCAACCGGCACGGTCTCAAGAACGAGAGCGACCTGGACCGAATCGAGATGCAGCAGAAGTTCGTGGCGTCGATGATGCGGCAGCTGAAGGAGGACACGCTGAGCAGCCCCATGAAGATGCTCGACGTCGCGGAGGCCGCGACCAAGGCGCTCACCGTGGACAAGGGGATAGGCAGTGCGGCCGACCTCGTCACCCTCGCCAAGGAACTCGGCAGGATCGACCTGAAGAACATCACCCTGATGACGCTGCCCGTGGTCGACAACCCGGACGAGCCCAAGCCCGTCACCGTCGTCCCGAATCCGGTCGAGGCACCGAAGCTCTTCAGCATGCTGCAGAACGACGTGTCCTTCACCGCGGTGAAGAAGGAGAAGGAGGCGGCCGCGGACAAGCAGGCCGCCCTGCTCGAAGGCCCCCGCGCGGAGGCGTCGGAGGTGCGCGTCGACCTCTCCAACGGTGGCGCGCCGGGAGGGTCCGCGAGCGCCGTCCTGGGCTGGCTGCAGAACGCGAAGGGCGTGACGAGGTCCAGCAACGTCGGCAACGCCCCGGAGAAGGTGGCCGCGACGACACTCGACTACGCGCCCGGCCAGGCCGCCCAGGCCCGGGCGCTCGCGGACCTCATGGGCCTGCCGGCCTCCGCGCTGAGGCCCGGCACGAAGGACGCCGCCGGGACGGAGCCGATGAGGCTCGTGCTCGGGGCGGACTTCAAGGAGGCCGGCACACCCGTCGCACCGCCGAAGAAGGTGGACGTGAAGCAGTCCCGGGCCGACCAGAGCGTGTGCGGCGCGTAGTCACGGGGGCGCGGGTTCCGCAGCGACGCGGACGGCCGGCACCTCGCCCCCGAGGCACCGGCCGGTTCCGTGAGGCGTGCCCCGGGTCAGGCCGCCTTCTTGCTGAGTGACGTCAGGTGGGCGAAGACGACGACGTTGGCCGAGTAGCCGTTCTTCTTGTCGAAGCGCCCGCCGCACGTGAGCAGCCTGAGCTCCGGACGTCCGGTGGCCCCGTACACCTTGTCGTCGGGGAACTTGTTCTTCGTGTACGTCTTCACCTCGTCGACGGTGAAGACCGCGGTGCGCTTGTCCGCCCGGGCGACCTTCACGGTGTCACCCCGGCGCAGGACGTTGAGGTTGAGGAAGATCGCCGGCCCCGTCGCGGTGTCCCGGTGCCCGACGAGCAGGGCCGTGCCCGACTCACCGGGCGAGGGGCCCTTCCGGTACCAGCCCACCTCCTTCGGCCTGCTCAGCGGCGGGGCGCCGAGCCGGCCCTTCTTGTCCAGGCCGAGGCCGGTGACCGGGGCCTCGATGAAGATCGCGGGGATGGCCACCTTCACCGGACGGGAGTGGACCAGCGGTGCGTGCGAGGCCGGTACCTTCGCCTGGGGCTTGTGCGGTGCCCTGCGGAACGGCGGGGCCCCGCCGCCCGCGGCGTCGCTGCCGCGGGCGGCGGTGACCGACGAGGCGTCCTCGGACGAGTCGGAACTCGCCCACACGACGCCGGTCACCAGCGAGGAGGTCACGCACAGGGTCATCGTGAGCCGGCATGCGCGGCTCGGACCCCGTCGTCGCCGTCGGCCGCGCGTGCTAGGCCTCGTTGCGGGCACGACGGCGCGCGGATCGACGGACCAGGATCAGCCCCGCGATGCCGGCGGCACCGGCGACCAGCGCGGCCGAGGCCCCGACGTTCGAGTCGCTCTCGGAGCTGACGCCCTCCATGTCCGGGACACCGCCGCCACCCGCGGGCACCGCGCCGGACGGCTTCTCGTACGACTTCTCGGCGCCCTTCTCCTCCGAGCCCCTCTCGGTACCCGACTCCGCCGACGAACCGCGCGCGCCGTCGTCCGAGCGGTTGCCACCCGGCCCGCCGTTGCCGGGCCGGGAGCAGTCGACCTCGAAGCTCTTGGACTTCAGGGGCGGGACGACCGGCGGGGCGCCGGGGACCACGGTCGGCCAGGAGAGGAGGTACGTGCCCTCGGGGAGGAGGTACTCCTGGCTGCGGGCCTTGCCCGCGATCAGCGGAAGGGAGGCCGTGAGGGTGTCCCCCGGGGGCACGGTCGGCGGCTGCTCGGCGATCGTCCAGGTGATGAACGGCAGGTCCCCGAAGTTGTTGGCCTCGAGCACGAACTTGCAGACCTCGACCCCCTCGCGCTCCCCACGGGAGTGCCAGCCGACGGAGGTGATGTCGATGTCGCCGCTCTCCCCGAGAGCGTACGCGGAGGGGGCCCCGGCCAGGGTGACGCCGGCGACGGCGACCGCAGCCGCCATCGTGATGCCCGTGCGGACGCTGCGGGAGCGGACGGAAGCGGAAATGCGCATGCTGGGCTCCTTCAAGCCGAGATGATTGTCGTACTGATCACCTGATCGCCTAAGACTTGGCACGGATTGCCCGAAGAGTGGGGCTAGACACCGCAAAAGCCCGCAAATATACCCTGACTAGCCGATAGCAGGCGGCGGCCTCCAGGGGAAAGCCGTCCGGGGGCGCGGGAGCAGGAGGCCCGGAGCAGGCCGGGAGTCAGCCGTGCCGTCGCGACGCCACCGTGCCCGGCACGCTGCATGCCTCACCCCGGCCACCGGCCGAGGCCGAACTCACCGTCCGGGTCCGAGGGGCCGCGCACGCGAGAACGGGCCGCCCGGCGTGCGGGCGGCCCGTCCTCAGGTGTTCACCGGTCGGCTCAGGAGATCAGCTCGATCTCCGCGAGCGTCGCAGCCGTGGTGCTCACCAGACGGTACTTCGCGTAGGCCTTCGGGGCCTGCACCGAGAACACCCGGGTCTGCTTGTCCCAGGCGAACGTCTGGCCGGACCGCTTGTCGACGTCCTTCCAGGAGGCGCCGTCCGCCGATCCCTGCAGCACCCAGCCCGTGGGGGCCTTCGCCGCCGTGGCCGAGGTCAGCGTGTACTGGAGCGCCTTCGTGCCCGCGGCGGCCGGCAGCTCCACCGACTCGACCGGGGCCGACGTCGCGGAGGTGTCGTCGTACAGCGCGCCGTCGCCCTTGAGCGTGTCGCCCTTCGGTGCCGGCACCTTGTCGTCCTGCGTGATGGAGACCGGGGCGGCGTTCCTGCCCGTGCCCCACGCGGAGGGCTCGGCGCCCATGTCGAACTCCAGCACTCCGCCCTTCGCCAGCAGGCCGTGCGGCAGCGAAGTGGAGTCCCACTTCTTGCCGTTGACCTTCAGACCCTGGACGTAGATGTTGGCCGCGCTGTTCTTCGGAGCCTTGACGACGAGGTCACGGCCGTTCTCCAGGTGCACGGTCGTCTTCGTGAAGAGCGGCGAGCCGATCGCGTACTCCCCACTGCCCATGACCAGCGGGTAGAAGCCGAGCGAGGAGAAGAGGAACCAGGCCGACTGCTCGCCGTTGTCCTCGTCGCCGTGATAGCCCTGGCCGATCTCGCTGCCGGTGTACAGGCGGCCGAGGACCTCGCGGACCTTCTCCTGGGTCTTCCAGGGCTGGGACGCGGCGTTGTACATGTACGTGGCGTGGTGGGCGACCTGGTTGCTGTGGCCGTACTGGCCCATCCGCACGTCGCGCGCCTCGGTCATCTCGTGGATGACGCCGCCGTACGAGCCGACGAACTCGGGTCCTGCGGTCTCGGGGGTGGAGAAGTAGGTGTCCAGCTTCTCGGCGAGGCCGTCGCGCCCGCCGTAGAGGTTGGCGAGGCCGCGGCTGTCCTGCGGGGCGGTGAAGGCGTAACCCCAGCCGTTGGTCTCCGTGTAGTCGTGACCCCAGACGCGGGGGTCGTACCGGTCGGAGGGCAGGCGCCAGTCGCCGCCGGCCTTCCTGCCCTGGAAGAAGCCGGCCTTCTCGTCGAAGAGCTTGACGTAGTTCTGCGCACGGTTGAGGAAGTACTCGGACTCCTCCTTGTAGCGCGCCTTCTTCGTCTTCCTGTAGAGGGCCTTGCCCATCTCCGCGATGCCGTAGTCGTTGAGGTAGCCCTCCAGCGACCAGGAGAGCCCTTCGTGCGTCGCGGTGTTCGCGTATCCGGTGAAGACCGAGGTCTCCATGCCCTTGCGGCCGACACCCGGCGACGGGGGCGCCACCGTGGCGTTCTTGACCGCCGCGTCGTACGCGGCCTCGGCGTCGAAGTCGACGCCCTTGACGTAGGCGTCGGCGAAGGCCACGTCGGAACTGGTGCCGGTCATCAGGTCCGCGTAGCCGGGTGAGGACCAGCGGGAGGTCCAGCCGCCGTCCTTGTAGTGCTGGACGAAACCGTCGACCATCTTGCCGGCCTGCTTCGGGGAGAAGAAGGAGTACGCCGGCCAGGTCGTCCGGTAGGTGTCCCAGAAGCCGTTGTTGACGTACACCTCACCCTTGACGATCTTCGCGCCGGTGTGGGTCGGGGTGTCGGTGCCTGTCTGCGGGGAGAACGGGCTCGCGTAGGTGCTCCTGCCGTCGACCTGCTCGAAGCCCGAGTTCGGGTAGAGGTAGAGCCGGTAGAGGCTGGAGTAGAGCGTGGTCAGCTGGTCGGCGTTCGCACCCTCGACCTCGATCTTGCCGAGGATCCTGTCCCAGGCCTTCTGCGCGTTCTTCCTCACCTTGTCGAAGGAGGTCTTCGCCGGCAGTTCCATCGCGAGGTTCTTCTTCGCCTGGTCGACGCTGATCAGCGAGGTGGCCAGCCGCAGGTTGACCGTACGGTCCTTGCCCGCGTCGAAGCGGAAGAAGCCGGTCACGTCGTCACCGCCGCCGCCCTTCAGCCTGCCGCTGTCGGTGACCGGCGCGTCGAAGGAGCCGTATACGAAGAGCCGTGTGGCTCCGGTGGAGCCTCCGCTCTTCACGTCGGAGTAGCCGGTGAAGGAACCGGTCTCCGGGTCGAGGGTCAGCCCGCCCCTGTTGTCGACGTTGTCGAACACCAGGCTCGCTTCGTCACCGGGGTAGGTGAACCGCATCCGCGCCGCGTGGTCGGTGGGCGTCATCTCGGCCTTGAGGCCGTTCTCGAACGTCACCCCGTAGTAGTGCGGGGTCGCCGTCTCGTTCTCGTGGCGGAAGGGCAGCGCGCGAGCCGAGCGGTTGGCGTCCGGAGTGCCGGACACCGCCGACGGCATCATCTGGAAGGTCTGGCGGTCACCCATCCAGGGGCTCGGCTCATGGCTGGCGCTGAACGCCTGGAGCGTGGGGAGGTTGTCCGCGTTGTTGCCCCGCGAGTAGTCGTACAGCCAGCTCGTGGACCCGGCGTTGGTGACCGGCGTCCAGAAGTTGAAGCCGTGCGGGACCGCGGTCGCCGGGATGTTGTTTCCGCGCGAGAACCCGCCGCTGGAGTTGGTGCCGCGCACCGTCGACGCGTAGTCGGAGAGGTGCGCCTTGCGCTTCTCCGGGGCCTTCGGGGCGATCGTGATGTCGTCGACCCAGCCCTGGAACTTCGACGGGCCCTTCGGCGAGTCGTACGCCACCAGGACGCGGTCGACGGTCTTTCCGGCCGCGACCGTGCCGATCCGGGAGGCGACCTTGTTCCACTGGTTCACGTACAGCCGCTTGGCGTCGGCCTGGCCCTGCGGCGTGAGCAGGCCACCGTGGCTGTCGGTGGCCTTGAGCCCGCTCAGGTAGGTGCCGTCGGTGAACGCCAGGTCGACCGCCACGTGCGTCGCCGGGTAGTTCAGGTCCGTCTCGCCCATCTGCGGGTAGACGAGGTAGGAGAGCTGGGTGTCCCTGGTGACCACCGTGTCGACGTCGAAGACCTTGTTGTACGAGTAGGCGTGGCCGTCCGGCTTGTGGGTGCCCGCGTAGCGCAGCGCCTTCCTCCCGGTGAACCCCGCACCCTGCTTGGCGGTGGGGGAGCCCGAAGGCCCCCTGTCGGCCTGGGTACGCATGTCGTCCGGGGCGGGGGTGGAGGTGTCACCGTCGGAGAACTGGACGTCGGCGAGCTGGAGCGCGTCGGACGCTCCGTTGTTCTTCGTGATCTCCAGCCGGAAGTGCCGGTAGGCGGTGCCCGTGGTCACGTCGTACGACTTGGTCTGGAGGCGCTCGGAGAACGTCTGTCCGGTGCGGGTGTCCAGGTCCGTCCATGTCCTGCCGTCGGCGGACCCCTTCAGGGTCCAGTCCCTGGGGTCCCGCTCGTCGTGGTCGTTCGCGGAAGTGAGGGCGTAGGTCACGACCTCGGTGGCTTCGGCGAGGTCGAACTCCACCCAGCCCTTGGGCTCGAAGGTCAGCCACTTCGTGCCGGGCTCCACATCGGTCAGGTTCTCCTTGACCTCGCCGCCCGCGGTGTTCTCCCCGCTGGCCCGCAGATCCGTGACCTGATCGGTGACGTTGCCCGGTATTCCGGCGGAGAACCCACCGTCGACACCCGACGCCCTCTTCTTCCCGTCGGCACCTTCCTCGACGGTGTTGCGCCAGTCCGGCTGCTTCTCATCGGCCTCGAACGAGGAGCTGAACGACGTGTCGCCGGACGGCCTCTTCGCGGTGTCCGACGGCTGGGCCAGGGCCGCGGCGGGGGCCGCCAGGGTCAGGGCGAGAGAGGCCGCGAGGACCGCGGCGGAGTGGCTGTGTCTGTGGCGCGAGCCGTGCTGAGGACCACGTAGGGGGTGCATACGGAGCCGTTCCTCCCGGGGGCATGCTTTGGACAACGTTGTCATTGCGGGATGCGGGTTCCAGTAGGGAGCCAAGTGGCTGGATGTGTCAAGGGTGTTGCGCGGGGGCGACGCCGGCGATTCGACCGTATTGCGGAAAACGGCGTTTCCGCGCGGGCGCGCGCGGTGCCGAGGTGTCCCTGAGGTCTCAACTCGGGAAAGACTGCCGCTCAACCATGCATTCGATCTTGCTCAGTTGGCGGCAAGTGGACTATACCTGTCGGCGTCTGCACAGCCGCTTCACAACGGCGCGCGGGCACGGGGGAGGGCGGAACAGCGGTGGGCGCGCGAGGTGGCCCGCCGTACGTTTCTCCCGGAACTCCCCCACTGCTTATCCGCAATCCGCACGACCCAAGCGCAACTGACCGCGGTGGCGGGACCCTTCGCCTAGGCGAATTCACTACGGGTGACCGGTACACCGCCTGAGTCCTGGAGAAGGCGAGGACTTGAGCATGGGATCCACCTCCGGCCGCACGAATGAGGGCCTTGGCCGTCGCGATGTGATCAAGCGTTCTGCCGCACTCGGCCTGATCGCCGTCCCGACGATGAGCTTCCTGTCCGCCTGTGCGAGCAGTGACAGCGGAAGCGACGAGAAGGTGGAGAAGGGCACCAAGAGCGCGAAGAACCCGCTCGGTGTCAACGAGACCGCCGCCCTCGAGGTCGTCATCTTCAACGGCGGCTTCGGCGAGCAGTACGCCATCGACGCGGAGAAGAAGTACAACGAGGCCTTCCCCAAGGCTCCGAAGGTCAAGCACGCGGCGACGGAGAAGATCCAGTCGACGCTGCAGCCGCGCTTCAACGGTGGCACCCCGCCGGACCTGATCGACAACTCCGGTGCCGAGCAGATGGACATGGGTGTCCTGGTCGGCAAGAAGCAGCTGCTCGACCTCACGCCGCTGATGGACGCCCCGTCGTACGACGACCCCGCCAAGAAGGTCCGCGACACGCTGCGTCCGGGTGTCGTGGAGATGGGCCAGTTCGACGGCGACCCGGTCTGGATCATGTACTACGCGTACACGGTCTACGGCGTCTGGTACTCCCGGACCAACCTGGAGAAGCTCGACGCTGCGTACCCGGAGAACTGGGACGACATGCTCGCGCTGTGCGAGAAGGCGAAGAAGAAGGGCATCGCCGGCTGGACGTACCCCGGCAAGTACCCGTACTACCTGCCGTTCTCGCTCTACCCGTTCATCGGCAAGATCGGTGGCCGCGAGGTCCTCGACAAGATCGACAACCTGGAGCCCAACGCCTGGAAGGACCCGGCGGTCAAGGCCGCCTTCGAGGCGTACTACGAGCTCTTCCGGAAGGGGTACATCCTCAAGGGCACGCCCGGTCTGACCCACATCCAGTCGCAGACCGAGTGGACCAAGGGCAAGGCGCTGTTCATCCCGAACGGCTCGTGGGTGGAGAACGAGGCCGCGCCCACCACTCCGGACGACTTCAAGATGATGGTCGGGGCGCCCTCCAGCCTGGACTCCTCGGACAAGCTGCCCTTCGGCACCCTGTGGGCGTCCGGCGGTGAACCCTTCGTCGTCCCGGCGAAGGCGAAGAACCCCGAGGGCGGCATGGAGCAGCTGCGCATCATGCTCAGCGAGGACTCCTCCAAGAACTTCACCAAGTCGGTCAAGTCCCTCACCGCCTTCAACGGCGGCACCGACGGCCTGACCCTGTCCACCGCGCTGCAGTCCGCCGTCGACGTCCTGGCGAAGGCCGGGGACAACGTGGTGAACCCGCGCCTGCAGGACTGGTACGTCAAGCTCCAGAAGGAGCAGATCGGTATCGCCGGCATCGGCGAGATGATGGCCGGCCGCGCGACCCCGGCGGAGACCATCAAGAAGATCCAGGCCTTCGCCGACGCCGCGGCCAAGGACCAGTCCATCAAGCACTACAAGCACCAGTGAGCCACCGTCACCAGCGGCGGCACCCGCTCGGAAATCGGGGTCGGTAAACGATGCAGCACGGCAAGTACCGGTTCATCGTGGGGTTCCTGGCAGCCCCACTGGCGTTGTACGCCATCTTCGTCATCTGGCCCTTCGCCCAGTCCATCTACTACTCGTTCACGGACTGGACCGGACTGAGCCCGGACTTCCAGATGGTCGGCTTCGACAATTACAGCCGGATGCTCGACGACGACATCTTCTGGAAGTCACTGCAGCACAGTGTGCTGCTGGCGCTGCTGCTGCCGCTGGTGACGCTGGGCCTCGCGCTCTTCTTCGCCTTCATGCTCAATGTCGGCGGCCGGCGGCGCAAGAACGCCGCGGTCGCCGGCGTGCGGGGATCCTCGTTCTACAAGGTCGCCTATTTCTTCCCCCAGGTCCTGTCGATCGTGATCGTCGCCCTCCTCTTCCAGTTCGCGTTCAACCCCTCGTCCGGAATGCTGAACGAGACGTTGAAGGCCGTCGGCCTCAAGAGCCTCCAGCCGGACTGGCTCGGCGATCCCGATCTGGCGCTGTACTGCGTGATGGTGGTGCTGATCTGGTCGACGGTCGGCTTCTTCGTCGTCCTCTTCTCCGCCGGAATGGCCTCGATCCCCAAGGACTTCTACGAGGCCGCCCTGCTCGACGGGGCCAACCGCATCACCACGTTCTTCAAGATCACGCTGCCGCTGCTCTGGGACACCGTGCAGTCCGGCTGGGTCTACATGGGCATCCTGGCGCTCGGTGTGGAGGCCTTCACCGCCGTACAGGTCATGACGGTCGGCCCGGGCGGCCCCGACTACTCCACCACCGTCCTGCCGCTGTACGTCTACCAGACCGCCTTCCGGGACGCCCAGGCCGGCTACGCGACCACGATCGGCGTCGGGCTGCTCATCGTCACCATGCTCTTCGCGGGCATCGTGATGCGACTGGGCCGACGCGAACGGCTGGAGTTCTGATGCCGGTCCTGCCGGTCCTGCCGGTCCTGCCGGGACACGGCCGTCCGAAGTCCCACGGCGCGCGGAACAGCTCGGTCCCGGTGGCCGGCCCGACAGTTGTACGAGGTGAGCACGCATGAAGGTCACTGAGACTCCTCCCGCCGTCCCGGCACCGCGCTCGCCGGTGACGAAGACGAAGGCCCCGGTGGCCGGGCCCGCGGAGAGCGGCGAGGGCAAGGTCCTCAACGTCTTCTCCCACGGTGTGCTGGTCATATGGGCGGTGCTCGTCGTCATGCCGCTGCTCTGGGCGGTGATGTCGTCCTTCAAGACGGACGACTCGATCCTGTCGAAACCCTTGTCGCTGCCGGACAGGCTCCACTTCGAGAACTGGTCACGGGCCTGGAACCAGGCCCACATGAGTGACTACTTCTTGAACACCATCCTGGTGGTGGGCGGTTCACTCGTCGGCACCCTGCTGCTGGGTTCGATGGCGGCGTACGTGCTGGCGCGGTTCGACTTCCCGGGGAACCGCTTCATCTACTTCCTCTTCATCGGCGGGATGAGCTTCCCGATCATCCTGGCGCTGGTCCCGCTGTTCTTCGTCATGAACAACATGGGCCTGCTGAACTCGGTGCACGGGCTGATCCTGGTCTACATCGCCTACTCGCTGCCGTTCACCGTCTTCTTCCTCACGTCGTTCTTCCGCACCCTGCCGACCTCCATCGCGGAAGCGGCCATGCTCGACGGCGCCTCGCACACCCGGACGTTCTTCCAGGTGATGCTGCCCATGGCGAAGCCCGGTCTGATCAGCGTCGGTATCTTCAACTTCCTCGGCCAGTGGAACCAGTACATGCTGCCGACGGTCCTGAACACCGACCCGGACGGCAAGGTGCTGTCCCAGGGCCTGGTCGAACTGGCCACCAGCCAGGGCTACAAGGGGGACTGGTCGGGCCTCTTCGCGGGTCTGGTCATGGCGATGCTGCCGGTACTCGCCGCCTACGTCGTCTTCCAGCGCCAGGTCGTCGCGGGGCTGACGGCGGGGGCGCTCAAATAGGGCGGACACCGTGGGGCCGCCTTCACGTATCAGCCTCTGCGGTCACTCCGGCACCATCCGCCACCAGAAACGAACAGGCCCCGCTCGGCCTGGAACCACCCTCCGGCCACCGGCCGGGGGGTGGTTTCATGCCCTTTCCACCGCTTTCGCGGCTGTCCGGATGTGGAGGCCCGATGCTCATCGGAGGCTCCGCACGCTCAAGGTCTTGACGGGGGGCACCCCAAAACGCTCAGCTTAGGGTTCACATGTTAGAGAAAACGGCAGGAGTGAGTGAGTCGATGGAGACTCCGGGGTCGCAGACATCTCTGCATCGGGCCAACCTTGAGCGGGTCGTACGTGCCGTAAGGATGGCAGGGTCGCTGACCCAGGCCGAGATCGCCAGGAGCACCGGCCTCTCCGCAGCCACCGTCTCCAACATCGTCCGTGAACTCAAGGACGGCGGCACGGTCGAGGTGACCCCCACCTCGGCGGGCGGTCGCCGCGCCAGGAGCGTCTCCCTGAGTGGGGACGCCGGTATCGTCATAGGGGTGGATTTCGGTCATACCCACCTCAGGGTGGCCATCGGCAACCTGGCCCACCAGGTGCTCGCCGAGGAGTCGGAGCCGCTGGACGTGGACGCCTCGTCGGCGCAGGGCTTCGGCCGGGCGGAACAACTGGTCAACCGCCTGATCGAGACCACCGGGATCAGCCCCGGCAAGGTGATCGGCGTGGGCCTCGGAGTGCCGGGCCCCATCGACGTCGAGTCCGGCACGCTGGGCTCCACCTCGATCCTGCCGGGCTGGAAGGGCATCAACCCCAGCCAGGAGCTCGCCGGGCGCCTCGGCGTGCCGGTGTACGTGGACAACGATGCCAACCTCGGCGCGCTCGGGGAGCTCGTCTGGGGCAGCGGCAGGGGTGTCAGGGACCTCGCGTACATCAAGGTCGCCAGCGGCGTGGGTGCGGGTCTGGTGATCGACGGGACGATCTACCGGGGGCCCGGAGGCACCGCCGGCGAGATCGGCCACATCACCCTCGACGAGTCGGGCCCGGTCTGCCGCTGCGGCAACCGCGGCTGCCTGGAGACCTTCACCGCCGCCCGGTACGTCCTGCCGCTGTTGAAGCCCAGCCACGGCCCCGATCTCACCATGGAGCGGATGGTCCAGCTGGCCCGCGAGGGTGATCCGGGCTGCCGCAGGGTCATCGGGGACGTCGGCCGGCACATCGGCAGCGGGGTGGCGAACCTGTGCAACCTGCTCAACCCCAGCCGGGTGGTGCTGGGCGGATCGCTCGCGGAGGCGGGGGAGTTGGTGCTGGGGCCCATCCGGGACTCGGTCTCGCGGTACGCCATCCCCAGCGCCGCACGGCAGCTCTCCGTGCTTCCCGGAGCCCTCGGAGGGCGGGCCGAGGTCCTGGGTGCCCTGGCCCTCGTGCTGAGCGAGATGGGGGATTCGACCCTTTTGGAGAGCACCCTCCCCGCAGCGACTCCTGCCTTCACTTAGATAACGAATGGCACCGTTGTCATCTCGTTAAGGATTTACTCCTTGACGCTGACGTCGTGGCCGAGTTGACTTCCAGCCACCTCGGCCGCAACGTCGCGGCCTCGTCAGGGAGGTTCGAAATGAACACGCGTATGCGTCGTGCCGCCGTTGCCGTTGCCGCCACCACCATGGCCGTCTCTCTCGCCGCTTGCGGGAGCGCCAAGGAGTCCGGCGACAAGACCAGCACCGAGTCGGCCAAGAAGGGCGACGACCTCAAGATCGGTCTGCTCCTTCCCGAGAACGTCACGGCTCGCTACGAGAAGTTCGACAAGCCGATCATCGAGAAGAAGGTCAGCGAGCTGACCGGCGGCAAGGCGGAGGTCGTCTACGCCAACGCCAGGCAGGACGCCACGCTGCAGGCGCAGCAGGTCGACACCATGATCACGGGCAAGGTCGACGCGCTCATCGTCGACGCGGTCGACGCCAAGGCCATCGAGAACAGCGTGAAGAAGGCCAAGGACGCGGGCATCCCCGTCGTCGCCTTCGACCGCCTCGCCGAGGGCCCGATCGACGCCTACACCTCCTTCGACAACGAAGAGGTCGGCCGCGTGCAGGGCAAGGCCCTGCTGGAGGCCCTGGGCGGCGCCGCCAAGCCGACCATCGTCATGATGAACGGCTCGATCACCGACCCGAACGCGGCTCTCTTCAAGAAGGGCGCGAAGTCGGTCCTCGACGGCAAGGTGACGTACGGCAAGGAGTACGACACCAAGGAGTGGAAGCCGGAGAACGCCAACGCCAACATGGAGGGCGCGATCACGGCCCTCGGCAAGGACAAGATCGCCGGCGTCTACTCCGCCAACGACGGCATGGCCGGCGGCATCATCCAGGCCCTCAAGTCGGCCGGGCTCTCCAAGCTCCCGCCGGTCACCGGTCAGGACGCCGAACTCGCCGGCGTGCAGCGCATCGTCTCCGGTGAGCAGTTCATGAGCGTCTACAAGCCCTACCCGCAGGAGGGCGTCGTCGCCGCGGAAATGGCCGTCGCGCTCGCCAAGGGCGAGAAGCTCGACACCATCGCCACCTCCAAGGTCGACAACGCCGGCACGAAGGGCATCGCCACCGTGCTCGTCCCGGTGGTCTCGCTGACCAAGGAGAACATCAAGGAGACCGTCATCAAGGACGGCATCTACACGCTCGACGAGATCTGCACGGCCAAGTACAAGGCCGCCTGCACCGCCGCGGGCCTGAAGTAGGCCCCAGCCGTCCGGCCGGCCTCCACGGCCGCCGGACGGACCCGAAGCCTGTCCGGCGCCCCGCCCACCAACTGTCCCGCTACCGGGCGGGGCGCCGGACGGAACGCTTCGGCTCTCTTCCTCAATTCTTCTGCTCGACCACCGCGCCTCCCCCCAGGCGCGGCATCCCCGCCGGGTCAGGCGGCGAAGGAGATGGTTCACGTGTCCGCTACGCCCGTGTTGGCGTTGCGAGGGGTCTCCAAGCGATTCGGTGCCGTCCAGGCGCTCACCGACGTAGAGCTTGAGGTCCACGCCGGTGAGGTGGTCGCCCTGGTGGGTGACAACGGCGCCGGTAAATCAACGCTGGTCAAGACGATCGCCGGGGTGCACCCCATCGATGACGGTGTCATCGAGTGGCAAGGCCGTCCGGTCCAGATCAACAAGCCGCACGACGCCCAGAACCTCGGGATCGCGACCGTCTACCAGGACCTCGCGCTCTGCGACAACATCGACGTCGTCGGCAACCTCTACCTCGGCCGGGAGCTCCGCAAGTTCGGGATCCTCGACGAGGTCGAGATGGAGCGGCGTTCCCGCGAGCTCCTCAGCACGCTGTCGATCCGCATCCCCAGCGTCCGCATCCCGATCGCGTCGCTCTCGGGCGGTCAGCGCCAGACCGTCGCGATCGCCCGCTCGATGCTGGGCGAGCCCCAGCTCGTCATCCTCGACGAGCCCACCGCCGCACTCGGCGTCGAGCAGACCGCGCAGGTCCTCGACCTCGTCGAGCGGCTGCGCGAGCGAGGCCACGCGGTCATCCTCATCAGCCACAACATGGCCGATGTGAAGGCCGTCGCCGACAAGGTCGCCGTCCTCCGGCTGGGCCGGAACAACGGCGTCTTCGACGTGAAGACCACCTCGCAGGAAGAGATCATCTCCGCAATCACGGGCGCCACGGAGAACGCCGTGACCCGTCGTGCGGCGCGCAACGCGGAGGCCCAGAAGTGACAACCGACAAGACGTCCACCGCAGTGGTCAACCCGGAGGCGGCCAAGGGCGCCGACACCGTGGTCGACCCCCGGCTCCTCGTCCGCGAGCAGGGCCTCGGCGGCTACCTCACCGAGTTCAAGCGCAAGATGCGCGGGGGTGACCTCGGCTCGATCCCCGTGGTCATCGGCCTGATCATCATCTGCGTCGTCTTCCAGAGCCTGAACTCCGAGTTCCTCTCGGCGAAGAACGTCAGCGACATCGCCGTGACCATGGTGGCCACCGGCATGATGGCCGTCGGCATCATCTTCGTGCTGCTGCTCGGCGAGATCGACCTCTCGGTCGGCTCGGTCAGCGGTGTCTCCGGTGCCGTGGTCGCGGTCCTCAGCGTCACCCACGGCATGAACGAGTGGCTCGCCGTCCTCGTCGCGATCCTCAGCGGCGCGGTCATCGGCGCGATCCACGGCTTCTTCTTCGCACGGATAGGCGCCCCCGCGTTCGCCGTCACCCTCGCCGGTCTCCTGTTCTGGCTGGGCTTCATGCTCCAGCTGCTCGGCGACACCGGCACGATCAACCTGGACAGCGACGGGGTCGTCGGCAATCTGACCACGTACTACTTCTCGGACGTGGCCGCCGCCTACGGGCTCGCCGCCGTCGCGGTGATCGGCTACTTCCTCTCCGCCTTCCTGGACACCCGCCGGCGTGAGGCCGCGGGCATCCCGTCGCGTCCGCTCGTCGACATCGTGGTCCGCACCGTCGTCCTCGCGGTCTTCGCCTTCGGCGCGGCGTTCATGTTCAACCAGTACCGCGGCCTCCCGCTGGCCCTGGTCCTCTTCCTCGTCGTCCTGGTCGGCACGGACTTCGTCCTGCGCCGCACCTCCTACGGCCGGAAGATCTTCGCGCTCGGCGGCAGCGTCGAGGCGTCCCGCCGCGCGGGCATCAACGTCACCGCCATCCGCATCTCGGTCTTCGCCATCGCCGGCACCTTCGCGGCGATCGGCGGCCTCTTCTGGGCCTCCAAGATCGCGGCGGCCAACCAGGGCTCCGGCGGCGGCGACCTCCTGATGAACGTCATCGCCGCGGCCGTCATCGGTGGCACCAGCCTCTTCGGCGGCCGGGGCCGCACCTGGAACGCGCTGCTCGGCGTCATGGTGATCGTGTCGATCCAGTACGGCCTGGCGCTCGAGGGCATCGCCACACCGATCAACTACATGATCACCGGCGCTGTTCTTCTCATCACGGTCGTCATCGACTCCATCACCCGCAAGACGCAGAAGACCGCCGGCCGCGCCTGACCGTCGGACCTGCGTACACGTGCCCGGCATCCACCGTGATGCCGGGCACGTGCGCGTCCCCGGGGACCCGGCGCGGCGCGGCGGAATGCGCCGCCCGATGACCGGGGCCGCCGGCGGAACATTAGACTCATCGGATCGACACGCTCGACCAGCTCACACGCAAGGAGGCACGGGTGGACCTGCTGACCCGCATCAGGGGACCGCGCGACCTGGACCGGCTCGGCCCCGAGCAGCTGGACCGGCTCGCCGAGGAGATCCGTACCTTCCTCGTCGACGCGGTGTCCAAGACCGGCGGCCACCTCGGCCCCAACCTGGGTGTGGTCGAGCTGACCATCGCCCTGCACCGGGTCTTCGAGTCCCCGCAGGACAAGGTCCTCTTCGACACCGGCCACCAGAGCTACGTGCACAAGCTGCTCACCGGCCGCCAGGACTTCTCGAAGCTCAAGAGCAAGGGCGGCCTCTCCGGATACCCGTCCCGCGCCGAGTCCGAGCACGACGTCATCGAGAACTCGCACGCCTCGACGGTGCTCGGCTGGGCCGACGGCCTCGCCAAGGCCAACGAGGTCCTGGGCAAGGACGACCACGTCGTCGCCGTCATCGGTGACGGCGCGCTCACGGGCGGTATGGCCTGGGAGGCGCTGAACAACATCGCCGCCGCCAAGGACCGCCCCCTCGTCATCGTCGTCAACGACAACGAGCGCTCGTACGCCCCGACCATCGGCGGCCTCGCGAACCACCTCGCCACCCTCCGCACCACCGACGGGTACGAACGGTTCCTGGCCCGCGGCAAGGACCTCCTGGAGCGCACGCCCGTCGTGGGCAGGCCGCTGTACGAGACGTTGCACGGCGCGAAGAAGGGCCTCAAGGACTTCATCGCCCCGCAGGGCATGTTCGAGGACCTCGGGCTGAAGTACGTCGGGCCGATCGACGGCCACGACATCGAGGCCCTGGAGTCCGCGCTGCAGCGCGCCAAGCGCTTCGGCGGTCCGGTCATCGTGCACTGCCTCACCGAGAAGGGCCGCGGCTACACCCCCGCCCTCCAGGACGAGGCGGACCGCTTCCACGCCGTCGGCAAGATCCACCCGGACACCGGCCTGCCCATCTCCACCTCCGGCCTCGACTGGACCTCGGTCTTCGGCGAGGAGATGGTCAAGCTGGGCCAGGAGCGCGAGGACATCGTCGCCATCACGGCGGCCATGCTCCAGCCCGTCGGCCTCGGCAGGTTCGAGGAGGCCTTCCCGGACCGCATCTACGACGTGGGGATCGCCGAGCAGCACGGCGCGGTCTCCGCGGCGGGACTGGCCACCGGCGGGCTGCACCCCGTTTTCGCGGTGTACGCGACCTTCCTGAACCGCGCCTTCGACCAGGTCCTGATGGACGTCGCCCTGCACAGGTGCGGGGTGACCTTCGTCCTGGACCGGGCGGGCGTCACGGGCACGGACGGCGCCTCCCACAACGGCATGTGGGACATGTCGATCCTTCAGTGCGTGCCCACCCTGCGCATCGCCGCCCCGCGCGACGCCGACCAGGTCCGCGCCCAGCTGCGCGAGGCCGTCGAGGTGGACGACGCGCCCACCGTCGTCCGTTTCTCCAAGGGCGCGGTCGGCCCCTCGGTCAAGGCGGTCGGCACGGCGGGCGGCATGGACATCCTGCGGGCGGCGAGCGCCGACACGCCGGACGTCCTCCTGGTCTCCGTCGGCGCTCTCGCCCCGATGTGCCTGGAGATCGCCGCGCTGCTGGACGCCCAGGGCATCTCCACGACCGTGGTCGACCCGCGCTGGGTGAAGCCGGTGGACGAGGCGCTCGCGCCGCTCGCCGCGGAGCACCGGGTCGTCGTCACCGTCGAGGACAACTGCAGGGCCGGCGGCGTCGGCTCCGCCGTCGCCCAGGCTCTGCGGGACGCCGGGGTCGACGTACCGCTGCGTGACTTCGGCATCCCGCCGGTGTTCCTCGACCACGCCTCGCGTGGCGAGGTGATGGCCGAGATCGGGCTGACCGCACCGGACATCGCGCGCCAGGTCACCGGCCTCGTCGCCAAGCTGGACGGCCGCTACGAGAGCCGCGCGGTGGAGCCCGTACGCGACTGATCCGCCCGCACCCACTGGGCCGGTCGCCCACCCCGCACGGGTGGTGCGACCGGCCCATTCGCGTGAAACCGGGACGTATGGGGCGTGCTGGGGCGGCTGGTTCCGAATCATGGCGTGCACGACGAGTGCGTGGAGGTACGCCGGTGAGCACGCAGCAGGACACACCCCCCAGCGGAAAGAGACTGTTCCGGACCAAGACGGTCGAACAGTCGATCCGCGATACCGAGGAACCGGAGCACGCGCTCAAGAAATCCCTCTCCGCGCTGGACCTGACGGTCTTCGGAGTGGGCGTCATCATCGGCACCGGCATCTTCGTGCTCACGGGCAAGGTGGCCAAGGAGACGGCGGGCCCGGCCACGGCCCTCGCCTTCGTCGCGGCGGGCATCGTCTGCGCGCTGGCCGCGCTCTGCTACGCGGAGTTCGCGTCCACCGTCCCGGTGGCCGGGTCGGCCTACACCTTCGCGTACGCCTCGCTGGGCGAGCTGGTCGCCTGGATCATCGGCTGGGACCTGGTACTGGAATTCGCACTGGGCACCGCGGTGGTGGCGGTCGGCTGGTCCGGCTACGTGCGCTCGCTCATGGACAACGTCGGCTGGACCATGCCGGAGGCGCTCTCCGGCCCCGACGTGGCGAGCGGATTCGGCTTCGACATCCTCGCTTTCGCCCTCGTGCTGGTCCTGACCGTGATCCTGGTCCTCGGCATGAAGCTCTCCGCCCGGGTGACCACGGTCGTCGTCGCCATCAAGCTGGCCGTCGTGGCCATCGTCATCGTCGCGGGCCTCTTCTTCATCAAGGCGTCCAACTACTCGCCCTTCATCCCCGAGGCCGAGAAGCAGGAGACGGGATCGGGCCTGGACGCGCCGCTGGTCCAGCTGATCTTCGGCTACGAACCGACGAACTTCGGCATCATGGGCATCTTCACGGCCGCCTCCATCGTCTTCTTCGCCTTCATCGGCTTCGACGTCGTGGCCACCGCGGCCGAGGAGACCAAGCTCCCGCAGCGTGACATGCCGCGCGGGATCCTCGCCTCACTGGTCATCTGCACGCTGCTCTACGTCGCCGTGTCGATCGTCGTCACCGGTATGCAGAACTACTCCGAGCTCAGCGTGAGCGCCCCGCTCGCCGACGCGTTCAAGGCCGTCGGACACCCCTTCTACGCGGGGGTCATCAGCTTCGGCGCCGCAGTCGGTCTCACCACGGTCTGCATGATCCTGCTGCTCGGCCAGACCCGGGTGTTCTTCGCGATGAGCCGCGACGGACTGCTCCCGCGGTTCTTCTCGGTGACGCACCCGCGGTTCGGCACTCCGTACCGCCCGACGATCCTGCTCGGTGTGGTCATCGCGATCGTGGCCGGCTTCACGAGCATCAACGAGCTGGCGACCCTGGTGAACATCGGCACGCTCTTCGCGTTCGTGGTCGTGGCCCTCGGTGTCATCGTCCTGCGCCGCACCCGGCCCGAGCTCCACCGGGCCTTCCGCACGCCGTGGGTGCCCCTGCTCCCCATCGTCTCGGTGGCGGCCTCGCTCTGGCTGATGCTCAACCTACCGGCGGAGACGTGGCTCCGGTTCGGCATCTGGATGGCACTGGGTGTGGTCATCTACTTCCTGTACGGGCGCCGCAACAGCCGTATGGCGAAGGCCTCCTGATCCCTCAGGTCTCCCGGGGAGGCGGCAGCGGGCGCACCGTCCGGGGGCCCGTGCAACGGGCTCCGTACGCCTCGGCCCGCTGCCGCAGTCCGCGGTCGGCCGTGACCACGACACACGGCCGCGCTCCGTGGGCGGCGGCGGCGAGTTCCGCGATCAGGTCGTCCCCGATGCCGGGCGCCGCCATGACGCGTACACCTGGCACGGAGCCGACGTCGCGCGCGGCGCCCTCGACGACGAGCACGAGCTCGACGGGGCCCGGATGCCCGGGCAGACCGCCGGCGGCGTACGGGACGAGGGAGTCCCGCAGCCGCTCGGCGGCACCTCGCCGGTCCCGCCACCAGCCGTCGGGCACGGACCCGACGACATTGGCGGCATCGACGATCACGAGTGTCCTCTCATCGGTCATCCCGGAAGGATGCCAGGTCAGCCGCCGGCGGCAGGGGACTTCTTCGCCGACTCGGGAATCGTGCCGTCCGCCCGGATCGCCTTCCAGAGGTCGCCCGCCTGGGGCTCGGCGGCCACCACCCGGTTCGGGTCCTGCTTGTCGTAGGCGACCGGCAGCATGATCGTCTCCATGGAGGAGGGGTCGACGCCGTTCATCGAACGGGCGAACTCGCTGAGCGAGGTCAGGGAGGCGAGTCCCTCGTCGGTCGTCAGCGACTTGGTCGCCGATTTGGCGATCTTGTACGTGGTCGCCGGACTGCCCAGCAGGTCCTGCGACTTGATCTCGGTCAGCAGCGCGAGGAGGAACTGCTGCTGCAGCCCGATCCGTCCCAGGTCGCTGCCGTCCCCGACGCCGTGCCGGGTACGGACGTAGGCGAGTGACTCGGTGCCGTTCAGCTTGTGCGTGCCGGCGGTGAGGTCGAGCCCGGAGGCCTTGTCCTTGACCGGCTCCTCGACCTTGACCGTGACGCCGCCTATCGCGTCGACCAGATCCTTGAACCCGGCGAAGTTGATCTCCAGGTAGTGGTCGATCCGGACGCCGGACATCTTCTCCACCGTCTTGACCACACAGGCCGGACCGAGCTGCGCGTACACGGAGTTGAACATGACCCGCTCCGCGCCCGCCGTCCTCGAACCGTCGGACCCGACGCACTCGGGCCGGGTCACGAGGGTGTCGCGCGGGATGGACACGGCGACGGCCTCGGTGCGGCCCTCGGGGATGTGCACCACCAGCGCGGTGTCGGAGCGCGCCCCGCTGACACCGCCGCCCCCGCCCAGCTCCTTGTTCTCCGCCCCGGCACGTGAGTCGGAGCCGAGGACGAGCAGGTTCTGACCGGTGGTCGGGAGCTTCTCGGGGCGGTCCTCACCGAGCGTCCTGTCGATGTCGACGCCCTTGATGTTGCCTTCGAGGTCCTGGTACATCCAGTACGCCGTGCCGCCGCCCGCGAGCAGGAGTACGAGCAGTACACCGAGCGCGATCTTGAGTCCGCGACGGCGCCTGGGGGGCCTGGGCGCGCGTCTGGAGCGGGGTTCGTCGGACATCCGTGATCCGGCGCCGGTGGTCTGATCTGTCATGGGCTCGTCTGGTTCTTCCGTCGGGACGCGCTCGGCGCGTGCGAGAGGAGAGGAAAGGGAGGGCGGACATCGCGGTCCGTGTGTGCCGAAGTCGTCCCTGTGCCGCGTTTCATCGAGGCGCCGTACATACCTCGAAGTCGCATTCTGTGATAGGAAGCACTCTGAAATCGACCCCTGTCGAGTATTATTGTGACACCAGTTGACGCTGTGAAAGCAAAAACGGTCATTCGACAGAAAAACCACGGGACTCCGCCCATCGCCGTTCGGCACCGGAGGAAGTACTCGGTGAAGAACGGGCGGGGAGCAATGGGTTTGCGTTCAGGGCGCAGGCGTGCCGGTCATCCTGTCGGGGGGGCCTCTTCCGCGCCTTCCGGACGGTCCGCCCCCGCGCAGCAGGCCGTCGCCGCCGCTCCCCGCACGACAGGATGGCTCGTGCCGGACGGCGGGGGCCGCCTCACCGCCTACGCCGCCGGCCGGTCCGGCGGCATCGTGCGCTGGACCGAGTCCGCGCGGTCCGGCGGCTGGTCGTCGCCCGAACTCCTGCTCGCCGACGCCGGGACGGCCCCGTACCTCTCCGTCGCGCGCAGCCCCCAGGGCTACGTCGACCTCTTCGGGATGCGGCGCAAGGGCAACGGCCCCCAGGCGCCCGTCGAGATCGTCTTCGCGTCCCAGTACCAGACGGGCCGCCCGATGACCGGATGGCACTCGATCGGCAACCCGCACACGGACGCCGCGGAGGCGGCCGCCGTCGGTGCCCCGGTCGCGGTCGTCGACGGCGACGACGTGGTGCACGTCTTCGTCCGGAGCGCCACCGGCGGGGTGTTCACCCGTCGGCGCGGGCGCGAGGGCACCTGGAACAAATGGACGGCGCTGCCGTGCAAGCGGGTACGGGACGGCATCTCCGCGGCCGTGACCCGCTCCGGCCGGGTCGAACTCTTCATGCCCGCCGACAAGGGCGTGTACGTGTGGCGCCAGGAGAAGGCCGGCGGCTCCCTGGACCGCGCCCCCAACCTGGTCTTCATCGCCCGCCCGGAGACGGCCTCGGCCACCGAGTCCTACGACGACCGGGTCACCCACTTCTGGCGTGAGGAGGCCACGGGCGAGGTCGTCGCCTACCGGGTGCCCGCACCCGGCGACGAGGACGTGGCCCCCGCTCCGCTGGGCGGCCGCTCGGGGCGCGGCCCCCTCGCGCTGACCCGGTGCCTGGTCGACGGGTACGACTGCACCGTGCTCGCCCAGACGGAGGAGACGGGCACCCTCGCGGTGACCGCCTACCCGACCGAGATGGAGTCGGCAGGTGCCTGGTGGGCCGACACCCGCGAACCCTGCGAGGGCGTCCCCGCGCTCGCGCGCGACCGCGCCGGGCGGCTGGTGGTCGCGGTGATCGGCCGGGACGGCGGACTGAGCGTGACCAGGCAGCGGACGGACCAGCAGGGCATGGCTCTGGAGGCCTGGGTCCGGTACTGAGGCCGTGCCCGCGCGCCCACGCGGTACGGGGAGCGGCCCGGGCCGGCCGGCGGATGGGTCATGGTCACGTCTCCCCGTCACTCCGCCTTCTCGGCGACCCGGACCGAGAGTTCGGTGCCGGCGGTGTAGTACGGCTTGACGAGGACGTCCGGGCCGTCGTCGGCCTGCACCACCGCGTTGGGGTAGGCGAAGACACCCTTCACGTCGACCACGTCGGTCAGGAAGCGGCCGAGCCGCGCGACCACCGGGTCGTACCGCCGGCCCACCCACAGGTCCCACAGTTCATGACGCCCCACGAGTTGCTCGGCCAGGTCATGGGCGGGAAGCGCGAAGGTGAAGTCGGCGGAGCCCGACGAGCTCCCGGGCAGCCAGAAACTCTGCTCCTCGGCCCCGCGACGGCGCATCAGGAGCAGGGGCTCCGCGTCACCGAAGTCGCAGCCGTACAGGACACCCCGCAGATGGATGACGCCCTCGCTGACCCAGACCTCGGTGGCCTCGGCGTGACGTTCCCGCGTCCACGTACGCAGTGCCAGGTGGCCGCTCCCGGACGCGTAGGGGAGCTGGACCACGGTGCCGTCGGGGCCGCTCGCCACGGGACCGAACCCCCTCAGGTCGAGCGCCCCGGGCCGTACCTTCGCGGGCTTGCCCTCCCCGGTGTCCAGATGGACGTCCCAGCGGCCCTCCGTGAGGACGCCGGGCTCCGGCGGGACCACCGCCGAGTAGAGGTGCGGCCCCAGGTGACCGGCGGACGCCAGCGGGAGCCTGACGGGTCGTTCGCCGCGTGCGGCCTTGCGCCTGCGCAGGACGAGGTGCAGATCGTCACGGCCCTCGCGCACCCCCGCCAGGTGCAGACCGATCAGCCCGTCGGGCCGCACCGCGCAGCCCACCGAGACCTCGGCGGCGGGGCGGGTCTCCCGGCGGGTGCGCCGGGACATCCGGACGACCTTCTCGAACCGCCCCGCCGCCGCCTCCGGCCCGTACAGGTGGGAGTCCTGGAGCGCCTGACGTCCCATGTCCACCCGGCCGGCCTCGTCCTCGACCAGACGCAGCAGGGCTTCGGCGAACGCCTCCACGTCGTCGGCCGGCGTGAGCAGGCCGTTGAGCTCGTGGCGGACGATCTCGGAGGGGCCGCCGGGGCAGTCGGTGGAGACCACGGGCAGGCCGCAGCGCATGGCCTCCACCAGCGCGATCCCGAACGACTCCCGGTCCGATGTCCCTGCGGCGATGGCGGACGCCGCCCAGTGCGCCTCCAGCCGGGGCTCCTCCATCATCAGGAAGACATGGTTGTACAGGTCGAGATCGGCGATCAGCGCGCGGAGCGAGCCGTACTCGGGGCCGGTGCCGAAGATCCGCAACTGCCAGTCGGGATGGCGGCCGGAGACCTGGGCGAAGGCCTGGATCAGCAGGTCGAAGCGCTTCTCGGGGACGAGCCGCCCGGCAGCCATCACGATCCGCGACCGCCCGTCGGCCGGCCGCACCCCGGCGTCGGGCACGCAGTCGGGGTGGGCGTACACCGCGACACCACCCGGGAGACCCGCCTCCGTGACGGCCAGCGCCTCGGCACCGCTCGGCACGATCACCGCGTCCAGCCGGCCCAGCCCCGCCCAGGCACGGCTCTGCTCCTGGGGGGACAGCACGGTGCTCAGCTGGTGCAGCTGGCCCAGCCGCAGGGCCCTCGGCCGGCCCCAGCGCGACACATAGGCCGCCAGCTCCAGGCTGGTACCCACCACCACCTGGGCCGGGCTCTCGACGAGGTACTCCTCGACCTTGTCGTCCGTCAGGCGGCTGTAGCGCCAGGACATCTCCTGCGTGCGCGGAATGACCACGGACGGGCTGAGCCTGCGGACGTCCTGCTTGTCGGGGCGGCGGCCCTCGCGCAGGTCCAGCAGCGCGTGGCTCCGCACCCCGTGGGCGGGCGCGACGGCCGGACGGTCGAGCCAGCGGAAGACCGAGACGACCCGGACCTCGTGGGTGTCGGCCAGCGCGCCCGCGAGGTTGAGGACGGCCCGCGTCGCGCCGTCGGCCGCGTACGCGTTCTGGACCAGGAAATCGATCTTCACCGCTGTGCCGGCTTCTCATAAGGACTGGGCAGGGGGAAGTACGCCTCGAAGAAGGGGTGGATCAACGCCTCCTGGTCGGCCACGTCGTCCTCGGTGGTGAACGAGTCGTTCACACAGAAGACCGCCGCGTCGCGCCGCTTGAGCAGCCGGTCGAGTTTCTTGGAGAGCTGGACCATCGAGAGGTGCAGATAGGCGTACGGAATGGTGTCGGGCACCCCGCGCCCCGTGAAGTACGAGTAGTACGGATACATGCAGGTGCCGACGTCGATGTCGGTCCTGCTGCGGAAGCGTGCCGCGGCGGTGGCCCGGAACACCTCGGCGAACTCCCGCTCCATCTCCTCCAGCACACTGCGCCGGAGCGGCACGGGCGTGTGCTTCATCGCGTCGATGATCGTACGGCCGAACCTCCCCTCCAGCAGGGCGCGGACGTTCTTGCGGGCCACCTCGTGCGGAAGGTCGTCCGGCCGCACCGGGCCCATCGGGATGCGGACCGTGTCCGGGTAGTACTTCGACGCCCCGTTCGGCAGGAAGAACTCGTGCGGGGTGATCGGTCTGCCCACGAACACGTCGTCGTTGAAGTGGATGAAGTGCTCGGACAGCCCGGGGACCCGGTGCAACTGGGCGCTGATGGCGTGCGAGTTGAAGACCGGCAGGCGGTCCGTCTCCCGGAAGATCTCCCGGTGCGACACCACGGTGATGCCTTCGGCGTCCTCGTCGAGCCAGTGGGGCACCTGGTCGTCGGTCACCAGGAAGATGTGGCGGACCCACGGGGCGTACATGTGCAGCGACCGCATGGAGTAGAGGAGTTCGTCGCGGTTGATGTAGCGTCCGGCGCTCGCGGACTCCTCGTGGAAGACGTCGCCCGAGGCCTCGGCCCTGCGCCGCTGCCAGGCCGGGTCGTCGCTGTCCACCCAGGTGTAGACGACGTCGATGGGGAAGGTGATCTCGTCCGGCCCGGTGCAGACGAACTCCCGGCGGGTCGGCAGACCGGCCTGCTCCGGCTTGCGCCCCCAGCGCCGCTGCTTCGGCGCCGGCTCGGTCCGGAGCGGAGGCGCCAGCCGGGAGAAGCGGTGCGGGGAGACGAGGGTCATCTCGCCCTCCACCGTGAGGAAGCTCGCGCCCCGGTTGATGCGGGGCGGCAGCAGGCGTCCCTCCTCCTCACGCCAGAACTCGATGTCGCAGCCGTACTCGGTGCCGTACACCAGCTCGCCCGACGGGTCCGCCTGGAACCAGATGGCGCGCAGCACGTCCACGCCGTCCATGCCCTGCCAGGAGGCCTCCCGCGCTCCCAGGTGCAGCAGTTCGCTGGTGCGCTGGACGGGCACCCTGCGCTGGATGTAACCGGGGCTCCGGCTGAACAGCGACCGCAGGGTCTGGGCGACCCGGCCCCGGTGGGCGTCGCGGACGCCGACCGCCGAGGAGGTGTCCTCGGTCCCGGGCACGACGAAGTGCTCGACACCGGCCTGCGTCAGCGCGGTGGACACCAGCTGGAGGTGCTGGGCGCGCACCGCCAGAGGGGTGAGGCCCGGCTGGAGGTGAGCCAGCCGGCGGTGCATGCCGACGGGTATCTCGTGCATGCCGACGGGCATGGCCCGACTGGGCCGTTCAGCCGTCGCGTTGATCGGATGGATCACCGAATCACGACCTCGTTGACGGTGGCCGTCAGGCGGTCGAGCTCCTGCGGCGTGAGCATCGGGTGCACGGGTATGGAGAGCGCCTGCGCCGCGGCCAGCTCCGTCTCCGCGAGGTCACCGCTGACGTGACCGAGGGCCTTCTCACCGCTCCGGAAGGGCTTGAGGCGGTGTACCGGGGTCGGGTAGTACACCGCGTTGCCGATGCCGCGCTCCTGCAGTTCCCGGGAGACCGAGTCCCGGTCCTTGCCCGCTGCGGCAGCCACACGGATCGTGTACTGGTGGTAGACGTGGCGGGCGCCCTCGGCGACCGGTGGCGTGACGACGCCGCTCAGGCCCGCGTCGAGCGCGGCGGCGTTGGCGCGGCGCTGCTCCGTCCAGGCGTCGAGACTGCGCAGCTGGACGCGTCCGATGGCCGCCGACACATCCGTCATCCGGACGTTGAAGCCCACGATCTCGTTGGCGTAGCGCTGCTCCATGCCCTGGTTGCGCAGCAGCCGCAGCGTGCGCGCGAGTGCGGCGTCACCCGTGGTGATCATGCCGCCCTCGAGGCTGTGCATGTTCTTGGTCGGGTAGAAGCTGAAGCAGGCCGCCGCGCCGAAGGCACCCACCGGCGTGCCGTCCAGGGCGGCACCGTGGGCCTGGGCGGCGTCCTCGACGACGGCCAGTCCGTGCCGTTCGGCCACCGCGGTGAGCTCCGCCATGGCCGCCGGGTGACCGTACAGGTGCACCGGCATGATCGCCGCGGTGCGCGGAGTGACGGCGGCCTCGACGGCCCTCGGGGAGAGGCAGAAGCTGTCGCGCTCGATGTCAGCGAAGACCGGCGTCGCGCCCACGAGCCGGACCGCGTTGGCGGTGGCGGCGAAGGTGAACGAGGGGACGATCACCTCGTCACCGGGGCCGACACCGAGGGCCGTCAGCGAGAGGTGCAGGGCGCTCGTGCCCGAGTTGACGGCGACACAGTGCCGGCCGTCGACGAACTTCGAGAACTCCTCCTCGAAGCCGGCGACCTCCGGGCCCTGGACGACCATGCCGCTGCGCAGCACACGCACCGCAGCCTCGATCTCGTCCTCTCCGATCACCGGAGCGGCGGCACGTATCACCTGGGGGTCAGTAGTCATGGGTTCCACTTCACAGAGTTCTGTAGGTCGAGGGCCGGCTCGGGCCGGGTGGTGTCCCCCAGGTCACGGGAGAGCCGGGGCACGCCCGGCCCGGACCGTTCGTAGGGACTGGGCACGGGGAAATAGGTCTCGAGGAACGCCTTGAGCATCGCGGTGCGGGCCTCCGCCGTGCCGGGATCGTCCACCGTGTCGTTGATGCAGAACGTGTGGTAGTCCCGCTGGGCGAGCAGCCTGTTCAGGTGCCTGCCGGTGTTGGGGGCCGCCAGGTCGAGATAGGTGTAGCGGATCCGCCCGGGCACCGAACGGCTCGTCTGCTGCCCGTAGTAGTGGTGCAGCGACGAGGTGATCGACAGGTCGGTGGGGCTGCGGAAGTGCGAGTGCTGCGTCTGCCGGTGCTCGGCGGGGTAGCGGTCCTCGATCTCCTGGAGGATGTCGCGGCGCAGCGAGTGCGGCACGTGCTTCATCTTCCGCGTCAGCACACGGTCGAACGTCCCCGCGATGACGACGCGGTTGTTCTTCGCGGCGATCTCCGACGGCGGGTCCTCGGCGGACGGCGGGGTCATCGGGACGAGCGCGTTGGAGGGGAAGTACTTCGAGAGGCCGTTGGCGTGGAAGAACTCCTCCGGCGTCACGCTGCGGCCGAGGAACACGTCGTCGTTGAAGTAGAGGAAGTGCTCCGAGAGTCCCGGGATGTGGTGGAGCTGACTCTCGATGGCGTGCGAGTTGAAGGTCGGCAGCGCCGAGGCGTCCGAGAAGATCTCGCGGTGGGACACCACCTTGAGCCGGGGGTGCTCGGTGTGGAGCCACGCCGGCACCTGCCCGTCCGTGACCAGGTAGACGGTGCGCAGCCACGGCGCGAACTGGTGCAGCGAACGCAGCGAGTAGCGCAGCTCGTCGCGGCTGGTGAAGCGCGCGGCGCTGACCGCCTGCTCGTGGTAGTCGGTGCGGCCGAGCGCGGTGGCCCGGCGGCGGATCCACTCGGGGTCCGCGCCGTCGACCCAGGTGTAGACGGCGTCGACGGGAAAGGTGACCTCGTCGGGGAGGGAGAGGGTGAACTCGGACCGTGTGGCGACCTGCGGCGGCGCGTCGACAAGGCCGCTGACCGGACCGGTGAAGTGGCTGACCGGGACGCGCACCGGGTTCTCCGCGGCGACCACGGCGGTCGCGGTGAGGTTCGGTACGGGGGCGATGAGCAGCCCCTGGTCCTCGTTCCAGTACTCGACGGCGCAGGCGTGGTTGGGCCCGAGCGTCCACCTGCCCTCGGGGTCGGTGAGGAGCCACCAGATCCGCAGAATCGATTCTTCCGAGGTCTGGGCCCACGAGGCGCGCTGGTCCGCGTGCAGCGGCTTGCCGCCGGCGGCGCCGCCTGCCATCAGGGCGCCCGCGGAGAGTCCACTCACGCGCAGGGCTCTTTCGGCGCGCTGGCGCTCGCCCGCCGGCACGGCCACGGCGGTCATGGTCACGGAATTGCCGCGCACGCAGAAGTACGGGACGCCATGGCGGTCGAGCACGTCGGTCACGCGCAGGAGATTGGTGGCGCGGGCGATGGACGGCGTCAGCCCTTCCGTCACCTCGGCGGCGCGCACCCCGCGCGCGTACCAGACCAGCTTCACGCCCGGACGCCGGGCGTCGCGCCGCAGGCGCTTGCTCAGCCGCACGCTCAGGTGCTTGCGCAGGACGCGCGAGGTCGTGCCGAGCCCGGACAGGCCGTTCTGGAGGATCAGGCGGTTGCGGGCCGGCAGGAGGCGCACCAGGAGGTGTCTCAAGGCGTGCGGCAGCACGCGCCGGTAGAGGCGCAGCAGAGTAGAGGCCTCTGGGTTGCTCATCGCTCGTCCACTCCGTGTTCCCCCGCTCGGCCTCACGGCGAGCAACCATCACGCGTCACGGCGACAGTGCGTCGGGCTCGGCAGGCGGAGCGCGGAGGTGGGGATCCGCCGGAAGGTGCAGCCAAGTGAAGCAAACGTGTCGCAGAGGTGAAGAATAACAAGATTCTAAGGTTGAGACTGCAATTAAATGGTTCCGATTCGGCTACGTAACCGGCTTTTCCGTGCATGCGAAAGCGGGCCGTACGGTCTCCCGTACGGCCCGCCGTCCGCTGTCCGGGCGGATCCGGTGAAGCGGTGTCCGGTGCTGCCTCAGGCGGGGACGCTCGCCACGCCCTGCGCCAGGAACGGCTTGCCGTTGACCCGCTGCGACACGCCCTCGCGGTCCAGGTACGGCGTGATGCCGCCCAGGTGGAAGGGCCAGCCCGCGCCGGTGATCAGGCACAGGTCGATGTCCTGCGGCTCGGCGACGACGCCCTCGTCGAGCATCAGGCCGATCTCCTGCGCCACCGCGTCCAGGACGCGGTCACGGACCTGGTCCTCCGTCAGGACGGTGTCGCCCTGCTGGAGGAGGGCCGCGACCTCGGGGTCCAGCTCCGGCTTGCCGGAGTCGTAGACGTAGAAGCCGCGCTTGCCCGCCTTGACCACGGCCGCGAGGTTCTCGGAGACGGTGAAGCGCTCCGGAAAGGCGCGGTTCAGGGTCTCGGAGACGTGCAGGCCGATGGCCGGGCCGACCAGCTCCAGCAGCACCAGCGGGGACATCGGCAGGCCGAGGGGCTCGATGGCCTTCTCCGCCGTCACGACCGGGGTGCCCTCGTCGATGATGTTCTGGATCTCACCCATGAAGCGGGTGAGGATGCGGTTGACGACGAACGCCGGGGCGTCCTTCACCAGGACCGCGGTCTTCTTCAGCTTGCGGGCGACGCCGAAGGCCGTGGCCAGCGAGGCGTCGTCGGTCTGCTCGCCGCGGACGATCTCCAGGAGCGGCAGGACCGCGACCGGGTTGAAGAAGTGGAAGCCGACGACCCGCTCCGGGTTCTTCAGCTTCGACGCCATCTCGGTGACCGAGAGGGAGGAGGTGTTCGTCGCGAGGATCGCGTGCGCCGGGGCGACGGCCTCGACCTCCGCGAACACCTGCTGCTTGACGCCGATCTCCTCGAAGACGGCCTCGATGATGAAGTCGGCGTCGGAGAAGCCCTCCGCCTTGTCCAGCACGCCGGAGACCAGGGCCTTGAGGCGGTTGGCCTTGTCCTGGTTGATGCGGCCCTTGCCCAGCAGCTTGTCGATCTCGGCCTGGACGTAGCCCACACCCTTGTCGACGCGCTCCTGGTCGATGTCCGTGAGGACGACCGGGACCTCCAGGCGGCGCAGGAACAGCAGGGCGAGCTGGCTGGCCATCAGGCCCGCGCCCACCAC
Organism: Streptomyces sp. ALB3; assembly: GCF_044385685.1. NCBI lineage: Bacteria > Bacillati > Actinomycetota > Actinomycetes > Kitasatosporales > Streptomycetaceae > Streptomyces > Streptomyces sp. ALB3. The sequence goes on from NZ_JBISCE010000008.1 coordinate 392,100, forward strand.
GCCGACCTTCGTGACCGGACGGGCCAGGGCCTTGTCCGGGGCACCGGCCGGGCGCTTGGCGCGCTTCTGGACCAGGTTGAAGGAGTAGATGCCCGAGCGCAGCTCACCGCCCATGATCAGGTCCGCGAGGGCCTGGTCCTCGGCGTCGAAGCCGGCGCTCAGGTCGCCGTCCTTGGCCGCGGCGATGATCTCCAGCGCGCGGTAGGCGGCCGGGGCCGCGCCGTGCACCTTGGAGTCGGCGACGGCCTTGCCGCGTGCGACGGCCTGGTCCCAGGCGTCACCGCGGTCGACCTCGGGGCGCTCGATCGCGATCTCGCCCTTGAGGACGGCCGCGGTCCAGATCAGCGACTGCTCCAGGAAGTCCGCGCCCTCGAAGAGCGCGTCGGCGATCCCGAGCTCGTAGACCTGCTTGCCCTTGAGCTGGCGGTTCTGGTTCAGCGAGTTCTCGATGATCACCGAGACGGCGCGGTCGGCACCGATCAGGTTGGGGAGCAGCGCGCAGCCGCCCCAGCCGGGGACCAGGCCGAGGAAGACCTCGGGCAGCGAGAAGGCGGGCAGCGCCTTGGAGACGGTGCGGTACGAGCAGTGGAGGCCGATCTCGACACCGCCGCCCATGGCCGCGCCGTTGTAGTACGCGAACGTCGGGACCGCGAGACCGGAGAGGCGGCGGAAGACGTCGTGACCGCCCTTGCCGATGGCCAGCGCGTCCTTGTGCTCCTTGAGGAGCTCGACGCCCTTGAGGTCGGCGCCCACCGCGAAGATGAACGGCTTGCCGGTGACACCCACACCGGTGATCGAACCCTCGGCCGCCTCCTTCCCGACCTGGTCGATGGCGGCGTTCAGGTTCGCCAGCGACTGCGGGCCGATGGTGGTCGGCTTGGTGTGGTCGAAGCCGTTGTCCAGCGTGATGAGGGCGAACCGGCCCGCGCCGCCCGGAAGGTCGAGGTGGCGTACGTGCGCCTGGGTGACGACCTCGCCGGGGAACAGCTCGGCCGCGCCCTTCAGAAGCTCAGTGGTGGTGGTGCTCACTTGCTGCCTCCGGCTGCGTTCTCGAAGTGAGGGTTCTCCCAGACGACCGTCGCGCCCATGCCGAAGCCGACGCACATCGTCGTCAGGCCGTAGCGGACCTCCGGCTGCTCCTCGAACTGGCGGGCCAGCTGAGTCATCAGGCGGACGCCGGAGGAGGCGAGCGGGTGGCCGTAGGCGATCGCGCCGCCGTACTGGTTGACGCGCCGGTCGTCGTCGGCGATGCCGTAGTGCTCCAGGAAGGCGAGCACCTGCACGGCGAATGCCTCGTTGATCTCGAAGAGACCGATGTCGCCGATGGAGAGGCCGGCCTTGGCCAGGGCCTTCTCCGTCGCCGGGATCGGACCGTAGCCCATGACCTCGGGCTCGACACCCGCGAAGGCGTACGACACGAGACGCATCTTGACCGGGAGGCCCAGCTCGCGGGCGGTCTCCTCGGAGGCGAGCAGCGAGGCGGTGGCGCCGTCGTTGAGACCCGCTGCGTTACCGGCCGTCACACGGCCGTGGGCGCGGAACGGGGTCTTCAGGCCGGCCAGCGACTCCATGGTGGTGCCCGGGCGCATCGGCTCGTCGGCGGTGACCAGGCCCCAGCCCGTCTCGCCCGCCTCGGCGTTGGTGCGGCGTACGGACACCGGCACCAGGTCCTGCTGGATCTTGCCGTCGGCGTACGCCTTGGCGGCCTTCTCCTGCGAACGGACCGCGTACTCGTCGGCGCGCTGCTTGGTGATCGAGGGATACCTGTCGTGCAGGTTCTCCGCGGTCATGCCCATGAAGAGGGCGGACTCGTCGACCAGCTTCTCCGACACGAGACGCGGGTTCGGGTCCACGCTCTCGCCCATCGGGTGGCGGCCCATGTGCTCGACACCACCGGCGATGACGACGTCGTACGCGCCGAAGGCGATGGAGCCGGCCGTCGAGGTGACGGCGGTGAGGGCCCCCGCGCACATGCGGTCGATGGAGTAACCGGGGACCGACTGGGGCAGACCGGCCAGGATCCCGGCGGTACGCCCGAGGGTGAGGCCCTGGTCGCCGATCTGCGTGGTCGCCGCGATGGCGACCTCGTCGATCTTCGCGGGGTCCAGGTCCGGGTTGCGGCGCAGCAGCTCCCGGATGGCCTTCACGACGAGATCGTCGGCGCGGGTCTCGTGGTAGATGCCCTTCGGGCCCGCTTTGCCGAACGGGGTGCGGACGCCGTCGACGAAGACGACGTCCCGGATGGTACGAGGCACGGTGGCTCTCCTCCAGGGTGCGGGATGGCACTGCTGCGGGCGCACACATCGGCACGCCACGACCCTCATGCTACTTGCGGGTAACCAGGCTGCCCACCCCCCACCACCGGAGCGGTGAACGTCACATGTCCAGGGGCGGTCACCGGCGGCCCGGGAAGGCCGGTCAACTGGCGTGAATTCGATCCTCCTGGATGAGGCGGCCCGGGCCGCGGACCCGACACGCGTGCGCCCCCACCCGGATCCGGGAAGGGGCGCACGCGTGCTGCCGGGTCGTGTCAGCCGCTCGTGTCCAGGGCGCGCAGCAGCAGGGGGCCCACCTGCTCGATCTGCCAGCGGCGCGCGCCGTATCCGGCGAGGGCGGCCTCGACCGAGTCCGGGGTCAGGAGCTTGGGCGGCTCCCAGCAGATCCGGCGCACGGTGTCCGGGGTGATCAGATTCTCCTGCGGCATGTGCAGCCGCTCGGCAAGCTCGGACACGGCGGTGCGGGCCGCCGACAGCCGGGTCGCGGCGGCCGGGTCCTTGTCCGCCCACGAGCGGGGCGGAGGCGGCCCCGCCGGCTGCTGGCCCGGCTGCGGCAGCTCCGATTCGGGCAGCGCCTTGGCCCGGTCGACGGCGGCCTGCCACTGCTCCAGCTGACGACGCCCCATGCGGTGCCCGAAGCCGGGCAGCGCGGTGAGCGCGGCCACGTTCACCGGGAGCGCCAGGGCCGCTTCGATGATCGCGGCGTCACCGAGTACCTTGCCGGGTGAGACGTCACGCCGCTGCGCCACCTGGTCGCGCGCGGTCCACAGCTCCCGTACGACGGCGATCTGACGGCGCCGGCGCACCTTGTGCATGCCGGAGGTCCGGCGCCACGGGTCCTTGCGCGGGGGAGCGGGCGGTGCCGCGGCGATCGCCGCGAACTCCTCCAGGGCCCATTCCAGCTTGCCCTGCCGTTCCAGTTCCTCCTCCAGGGCGTCGCGCAGGTCCACCAGCAGCTCGACGTCGAGCGCGGCGTAGCGCAGCCAGGGGTCGGGCAGGGGCCGGGTGGACCAGTCGACCGCGGAGTGGCCCTTCTCCAGGGCGTAGCCGAGGACGTTCTCCACTATCGCCCCCAGGCCGACGCGCGGGAATCCCGCCAGCCGGCCGGCGAGCTCCGTGTCGAAGAGCGAGGTCGGCGTCATGCCTATGTCGCGCAGGCAGGGCAGGTCCTGGGTCGCGGCGTGCAGGATCCACTCCGCCCCGGTGAGGGCCTGGCCGAGCGCGGAGAGGTCGGGGCAGCCCACCGGGTCGATCAGCGCGCTGCCGGCACCCTCGCGGCGCAGCTGCACGAGATAGGCGCGCTGTCCGTAGCGGTAGCCCGAAGCGCGTTCGGCGTCGACGGCGACGGGTCCGGTTCCGGCGGCGAAGTCCGCGACCACCCGGGCCAGCGCGTCGTCGGTCGCCACCACCGGCGGAATGCCCTCGCGAGGTTCGAGCAAGGGGATCGGCGCCGGGGCGACGTCGTCCGGGGGAGCGCCCCCGGTGGTTCGCAGTGAGGTGTCTGCTGCGGTCTCTTGGGCGTCGGTCACATGCCAAGGGTATCTGTGTATGTGCGGCACCCGTCGACGGAACGTCCCGTCGACGGGCGGCCATGCACGTGAACCGGCCGGTCGCGCGTCCGCGCGGGTGCCGGCGGTCAGGCTCGTCCTCCGGGCCGGGCCGGATCGGGGAGCGGGGTGCGGTGGTGCGGCTCCGCCCACGCCGTCCGGGCCGTGGAGGGAGTGACGCGGGGCGGGGGAGGGAGTGAGGGCGGGTCACGGGCGGCCGGGGAGGGCGCGCCGAGAGGGAGCGGTGCCGGCGCGGGTGTGCCCCGCGTGATCCGGACGAGAGGCCTCAGGGGTCAGTGGATGATGCCCGTGCGCAGGGCCACGGCGACCATTCCGGCGCGGTCTCCGGTGCCGAGCTTGCGGGCGATGCGGGCGAGGTGGCTCTTGACGGTGAGGGCGGAGAGGCCCATCGAGACGCCGATGGCCTTGTTGGACTGGCCTTCGGCGACCAGGCGGAGCACCTCCACCTCACGGCCGGAGAGTTCGCGGTAGCCGCCCGGGTGGCTCGGGGAACCGGGAGGCCTGCGGTGCATACGGGCGGCGTTGGCGCCGATCGGCGCGACGCCGGGGCGGGTGGGGTGGCCGATGTTGGTACGGGTGCCGGTGACGACGTAGCCCTTCACGCCGCCCGCGAGGGCGTTGCGCACCGCGCCGATGTCATCGGCGGCGGAGAGGGCGAGGCCGTTCGGCCAGCCGGCGGCCCGGGTCTCGGACAACAGGGTCAGCCCGGAACCGTCGGGCAGGTGGACGTCGGCAACGCAGATGTCGCGCGGGTTGCCGACGCGGGGGCGGGCCTCCGCGATGGACGACGCCTCGATGACGTCACGAACTCCGAGGGCCCACAGATGGCGGGTGACGGTGGAACGGACGCGCGGGTCGGCCACGACGACCATGGCCGTCGGCTTGTTCGGGCGGTAGGCGACCAGGCTTGCGGGCTGCTCGAGGAGAACGGACACCAGGCCTCCTGGGGAGTGGCGGGACGGGCCGGCTCGGGGATGAAGCCGGGGCGATCCGTACTGGAAGGGTCATTGACCTCTTCGGCAGCAGGTGCGTCCTCCTTTAGAGGAAGATCGCGGATTAGTAAGTAACAATTCGGGCAAATAGGACGCGCGATCGATTGTACGAAAAGAGAGCCGGTCCCTGTGCGACCGGCTCTCCCCGAAGATGACGCAGCGTTATGAGACCTGGGGGCCGCGCCGCTGGGGCAGTGTCACCACCGCGGCGTCCGCCGTGCCGGACGGTGGGAGCCCGGCGAGCTGGCAGAGCAGATCGCCCCAGGCGACCAGGTGCGCCGCCGTGTCGGGTACCCCGCCGCGCGCCTCGCGCGGAGTCCACGACGCCCGGATCTCGATCTGCGTCGCCGGGCGGCGCTCGGACAGCGCGCCGAAGTAGTGCGAGCCGGCGCGCGTCACCGTCCCGCCGGCTTCGCCGTAGGACAGGCCACGGGCGTCCAGTGCCCCCGTGAGCCAGGACCAGCACACCTCGGGCAGCAGCGGGTCGGCCGCCATCTCCGGCTCCAGTTCGGCCCGTACGAGCGTCACGAGGCGGAACGTGCCCTGCCAGGCCTCGTGCCCGGACGGATCGTGCAGAAGGACCAGGCGGCCGTCGGCGAGGTCGTCCTCGCCCTCCACCACGGCGGCCTCCACGGCGTACGCGTGCGGGGCGAGCCGCTTCGGCGGCCGGGTCGGCTCGACCTCCAGTTCGGGGCGCAGGCGGGCGGAACGCAGCGCGTCGACCGCAGACCGGAACGCGAGCGGGACGGTGTCGCCGTCCGCGTCCCCCTCGCTGTCAGCGCCATCGGAATGATCGGAGAATTGTCCCTGAGCCGGAGCCATGCGGGGAAGAGTAGGCGGAACCGGAGCGCCGTGCAGGGAGGGACACCCATGCGCCGTCCGGCTCGTCGCCACTCCGTGCGAAGATTCTGTGCGTGAGTGCCAACGACCTTCCCCCAGAGCTCAGCGCCGTCCGATCAGGGGAGGGCCCGTCCGCGGGCCTGCGGACGACCCCCGCCACCCATGACTCGGCGTTCCTCAGAGCCTGCCGCCGGGAGCCGGTGCCGCACACCCCGGTCTGGTTCATGCGGCAGGCGGGGCGCTCGCTGCCCGAGTACCTGAAGGTCCGCGAGGGCATCGCGATGCTCGACTCCTGCATGATGCCCGAGCTGGTCACCGAGATCACGCTGCAGCCCGTACGCCGGCACAAGGTCGACGCCGCGATCTACTTCAGCGACATCGTCGTGCCGCTCAAGGCCATCGGCATCGACCTCGACATCAAGCCCGGCATCGGCCCGGTGATCGCCGAGCCGATCCGCACCCGCGCCGACCTGGCCCGGCTGCGCGACCTCACGCCCGAGGACGTCCCGTACGTCACCGCGGCCATCGGGATGCTCACCGCCGAGCTCGGCGCCACGCCGCTCATCGGATTCGCCGGCGCGCCGTTCACCCTCGCGAGCTACCTCGTCGAGGGCGGCCCGTCCCGCAACCACGAGCGCACCAAGGCCATGATGTACGGCGACCCCGAGCTCTGGGCCGACCTGCTCGACCGTCTCGCCGAGATCACCGGCGCCTTCCTGAAGGTCCAGATCGAGGCCGGCGCGTCCGCGGTCCAGCTCTTCGACTCCTGGGTGGGCGCCCTGGCCCCGGCGGACTACCGCCGCTCCGTGATGCCCGCCTCCGCGAAGGTCTTCGACGCCGTCGCGCCGTACGGCGTCCCGCGCATCCACTTCGGCGTCGGCACCGGCGAACTGCTCGGCCTGATGGGCGAAGCCGGCGCGGACGTCGTCGGTGTGGACTGGCGCGTCCCGATGGACGAGGGCGCCCGCCGGGTCGGCCCGGGCAAGGCGCTCCAGGGCAACCTCGACCCGGCGGTGCTGTTCGCGCCGACCGAGGCGGTGGAGGAGAAGACCCGTGAGGTGCTCGACGCCGCCGCCGGTCTCGAGGGGCACATCTTCAACCTCGGGCACGGCGTCATGCCGGCCACCGACCCGGACGCGCTCACGCGCCTGGTCGAGTACGTCCACCGGCGGACGGCGCGCTGACCGCCACTCCTGTCAACTGCCCGCCGCCCGTACCGCCGACACGGCCTTGCGGGCGGCCACCAGGACCGGGTCCCAGACCGGGGAGAACGGCGGGGCGTAGCCGAGGTCGAGTGCCGTCATGGCCTCCACCGTCATCCCGGCGGTGAGCGCCACCGCCGCGACGTCCACGCGCTTCGCCGCCCCCTCACGGCCGACGATCTGGACCCCCAGGAGCCGGCCGGTCCGGTACTCGGCGAGCATCTTCACCGTCATCGGCTTCGCACCCGGGTAGTAGCCGGCGCGGCCGGTGGACTCGATCGTCGCGGTGACGTAGCGCAGGCCGACCGCCCGCGCGTCCTTCTCGCGCAGTCCGGTCCTGGCGATCTCCAGGTCGCAGACCTTGCTCACCGCCGTGCCGACGACACCGGGGAAGGTGCCGTAGCCGCCGCCGACGTTGGCCCCGATGACCTGGCCGTGCTTGTTGGCGTGGGTGCCGAGCGCGATGTGCCGGGTGCGGCCGGCCACGAGGTCCAGCACCTCGACGCAGTCCCCGCCCGCCCAGACGTCCTCCTGCCCGACGACCCGCATCGACAGGTCCGTCAGCAGGCCGCCGTGCGGCCCGAGCGGCAGACCGGCCTCGCGGGCCAGGCCGGTCTCCGGCTCGACCCCGATGCCGAGCACGACGACGTCCGCCGGGTAGGTCTCCGCGTCCGTGGCCACCGCCGTGACCCGGCCGTCCTCGCCGGTCTCGATCCGGGTCACCGAGGCGCCGTTGACCGTGGTGATGCCCAGCCCGTCCATCGCGTCGTGGACCAGTCGCCCCATGTCCGGGTCGAGCGTCGCCATGGGCTGCTCGCCACGGTTGAGCACCGTCACCTCGAAGCCGCGCCTGAGCATCGCCTCGGCCATCTCGACCCCGATGTAGCCCGCGCCGACCACGACGGCCCGGCGTCCCGGGGCCCGGTCCAGCGATTCGAGGAGGGCCTGGCCGTCGCCCAGGGTCTGCACGCCGTGCACGCCCGGAGCGTCGATCCCGGGCAGACCGGGGCGGACCGGCCGGGCACCCGTGGCGATCACCAGCTTGTCGTAGCCGGTCCAGTACGTCTCGCCGCTGTCCCGGTCCAGCGCCCGCACCCGGTGCCCCGCGACGTCGATCTCCGTCACCTCGGTGCGGGTGCGCAGACCGATGGAGCGGGCCCGGTGTTCCCCGGGCGTACGGGCGATGAGGTCGTCGGGCCCTCCCACGTCGCCGCTCACCCAGTACGGGATGCCGCACGCGGAGTACGACGTGAAGTCGCCCCGTTCGAAGGCGGTGATGCTCAGCTCGCCGGGTCCCTTCAGCCTGCGGGCCTGCGACGCGGCGGACATGCCCGCCGCGTCGCCCCCGACGACCACCAGTCGCTCCGCCGCCATGCCAGGTCCCTTCGCCGCCGTGTGCAGGATCAGGGGCCCACGCTAACGGGGACTACGCGGCCGGTGGTGCCGGTGGTGCCTCCGGGGGACCCTGGGGCGTGGCGCGCCGCCGTGGCGGACGGGCGCGCAGCAGGCGCCACAGCACGGCCACCACGGCAGCGGCGGCCAGGAACGGTGCCGTGGCGCCGATCGCCACCGCGATCCACCGCAGCATCGTCACGAACGCCTCCCAGCCGCCTGCCAGCGCGTCCAGGAAACCGGTGTCCTCGTCCTCAGCGTCCTTGCCGTCCTCGTACGGTTCGCTGAGTTCGAGGGTGACCGTCGCCAGCGAGGTGCGGTCCCGCAGTGACGCCCGCTGGGCGAGAAGCGACTCCAGATCGGCCTGGCGGCTGCTGAGTTCGCCCTCCAGGGTCACCACGTCGCTGAGCTTGCCGGCCCTGTCCATCAGGTCGCGGACCCGCGCGACGCTCGCGCGCTGGGTGGCGATCCGGCTCTCGACGTCCACGACCTGCCCGGTGACGTCCTTGGCGTCCGACGTGCGGGACAGGAGCTTCCCCGATCCGGCGAGCCCGCGCAGGACCTCGTCGTACCGTGCCTGGGGCACGCGCAGGACGAGACGGGACACGTCGTGCGTGTCGTCGACGCGTTCCGTGGCCTCCTCGGCCACGAGTCCGCCGGCGCCCTCGACGGCGGCCCGGGCCGCGGCGACCGCCTTCGGCACGCTCCTCACCTCGAGGGAGAGGGTGGCCGTGCGGATGACGTGGACCGCGACCGCGGAGCCCGGCTCCGGCGCGGACGAGGCGCCCTCCGCCGGCTTCGCGGCGGACTTCCCGCCGGCTCCGGCGCCGGCAGCGGCGGGCGCCGCCTTGTCGTCGGACGCGGAGCGGAGCCCCTGCTTCTCGTCACCGGACGCGCCGCACGCCCCGGTGGCCAGGAGGACCGCGAGCAGTGCGGCCGCGACCGCCGGCGTGCGCGTGCGGCGCGGTCCGGGGCGACCGGATGGATGGCCGTGTGTGTGTCGTTCGTCCGGCATGACGCGTCCCCCAGGGCAGTTGTCGTCTGTGCCGGTTCGACGTACGCCTACCGTGCGCGGTTGCCCTCGGACGGTTTCGAAGTGGTCACGTCCGGGACTCGGAAAGGGTTTGAGAGAGTGGACCCATGCAGCGTCCTGTTCAGCGCGACACCACACGTCCGGGCCATGTCGTCGTCATCGGCGGTGGCATCGCCGGACTCGCCGCCGCCCACCGGCTGTTGGGATCCGGACTCCGGGTCACCCTCCTGGAGGCGACCGAGCGGCTCGGCGGCAAGCTGATGACCGGCGAGATCGCGGGCACCAGGGTCGACCTCGGCGCCGAGTCGATGCTCGCGCGCCGGCCCGAAGGGGTCGGGCTGGCCACGGCGGCAGGGCTCGGCGACCGGCTCCAGCCGCCCGCCACCGCCACCGCGTCCGTCTGGACCCGGGACGCCCTGCGCCCCATGCCCAAGGGGCATGTGATGGGCGTCCCGGGTGACCCGGCGGCGCTCAGCGGTGTGCTCTCACCCGAGGGCCTGGCCAGGATCGCCGAGGAGCGCGACCTGACCCCGAGCGCCGTCGGCGAGGACGTCGCGGTGGGTTCGTACGTCGCCGACCGGCTCGGCCGCGAGGTGGTCGACCGGCTCGTGGAGCCGCTGCTCGGCGGGGTGTACGCGGGCGACGCCTACCGGATCTCGATGCGTGCGGCCGTACCCCAGCTCTTCGAGGCGGTGAAGGAGGGCGGACCGCTCCTCGACGGCGTACTCCGCGTCCAGCAGCGGGCAGCGGCCCGGCAGCGGCCCGGCCCCGTCTTCCAGGGCATCGAGGGGGGCATCGGCACACTGCCGGGCGCGGTGGCCGACGCCGTGCGGGCCGGCGGCGCCGAGGTCCTCACGGAGACCCCGGTGCTCGGACTCACCCGCACCGGCCAGGGCTGGGACGTGCGCACCGACACCCGGGTGATCGCGGCCGACGCCATCGTCCTGGCCACCCCCGCCTGGTCCGCGTCCACCCTGCTCGCCGCGGAGTGCCCGGCCGCCTCGGTCGAGCTCGCCGCCGTCGAGTACGCCTCGATGGCGCTGGTCACCATGGCTTTCCGGCGCGCCGAAATCGAGGGGAACGACGCGATCGCGGGCCGCTCGGGCTTCCTCGTGCCACCCGTCGACGGGCGCACGATCAAGGCCGCCACCTTCTCCAGCAACAAGTGGCGGTGGGTCGCCGACGCGGCCCCCGACCTCTTCGTGCTGCGTACCTCCGTCGGCCGCTACGGCGAGGAGGAACACCTCCACCGCGAGGACTCCGAGCTCGTCGCCGCGTCCCTGGGCGACCTCGCCACCGCGACCGGGCTGACGGCCCGCCCCGTGGACACCGGGGTCACCCGGTGGATCGGCGGGCTGCCCCAGTACCCGGTCGGCCATCTCGCCAGGGTCGCCCGTATCCGTGAGGAGGTCGCCCGGCTGCCCGGTCTGCGGGTGTGCGGAGCGGTCTACGACGGGGTCGGGATCCCGGCCTGCGTGGCGAGCGCGCACCGCGCCGCCGACGAGATCGTGCAGGACCTGGGAGGGCCGGCCCCGGGGGAGATCGACAACACGCCGACCCGGGTTCGGGGCACGGGTGGCGAGGCGGGACAATAGCCGTATGAGTGCGCCAGAGAAGCTTCCGAACGCAGGCAAGAAGGCCAAGGACCTCAACGAGGTCATCCGCTATACCCTGTGGTCCGTCTTCAGGCTGAAGGACGTCCTTCCCGTCGACCGCGCCGGCTACGCGGACGAGGTCCAGGACCTGTTCGACCAGCTCGGGGCCAAGGACGTCACGGTCCGCGGCACCTACGACGTCTCCGGTCTCCGTGCCGACGCCGACCTGATGATCTGGTGGCACGCGGAGACCTCCGACGAGCTCCAGGAGGCGTACAACCTCTTCCGGCGCACGAAGCTGGGCCGCGCGCTCGAGCCGGTCTGGTCGAACATGGCGCTGCACCGCCCCGCCGAGTTCAACAAGTCGCACGTGCCGGCCTTCCTCGCCGACGAGACCCCGCGCGACTACATCAGCGTGTACCCCTTCGTGCGCAGCTACGACTGGTACCTGCTGCCCGACGAGGACCGCCGCCGTATGCTCGCGGACCACGGCAAGATGGCCCGTGGCTACCCCGACGTGCGTGCCAACACGGTCGCCTCCTTCTCGCTGGGGGACTACGAGTGGGTGCTCGCCTTCGAGGCCGACGAGCTGTACCGCATCGTCGACCTCATGCGTCACCTCCGGGCCTCCGAGGCGCGGTTGCACGTCCGCGAGGAGGTCCCGTTCTACACGGGGCGCAGGAAGACCGTCGCAGACTTGGTGGCCGGACTCGCATAGCCAGCGTTTCCGGTCATCCTGACCCGGAAGATCAGTTGGCGGGCAACGGCGTGTGAGACGCCGCCCGTCGTTCCAGCGACACCGGGTCCGGTGCCGGGGGCACATCGGCCGACGGCCGGCGAACCGCCGCGGCCCGCGGGGGAGTCAGCCATTCCTCCCCGCGGGTCCGCCGCTCCTCGCCGGTCCGGCCGATGTGTCCCGGGCCGAACAACTGGACAGGACACCACGAGGGCCGCCCCACGGGGCGGCCCTCGTGGTGTGTGGCCGGGGGCCGGCGGGTCAGACTCCGGTCCCCGCTCCGCTCAGCATGGCCGCGCGCAGGCCGGGGTCCTCCAGGGCGCCCACGCCCCGTACCGCCACCGCCGCCAGGAGATCGCGGTCCGCTCCGCGCTCGGGTGCCGGCAGCGAGTCCAGCCAGTGCTGTCCGGATGGGGAGGCCCACGGGCTGTACGGGTGGTTCTCCACCCGGGCGATGGCCAGGCAGCCCAGTGTCAGTACGAGCGGCAGCCCGAACCAGGCGGCGACCGGACCCGCGTGGCCCGTCCCCTGACCGGGCGTCAGTATGGCGGCGGCCGCCAGCACCACCACCAGCGCCGCTGCCGCCCGCACGCCCCGCACCGCCGACTCCAGGCCCGTCCGGGTCCCGGCCGGCACGGCGAGCCCGGCCGCGACGAGCCGGTCGGCGAGAGAGCGTACGGCGTCGGCCGCGGTGGCGCGTATGGGGGCTATCCGGGACTGGCCTTCCGGGCCGATCGCGCGGATCACGGTGCGTTCGACCTCGTCCCGCCCCTCCGGGTCGACGACCGTCGCCCATCCCGTGTGGGCGAGCAGCAGCCGGCGCCGCAGGTGCATGGAGACCAGGGCCAGATCGGCCACCCGCTGCGGCCCCCCGGCCAGGAACGCCGTCTCGTACAGGTTGAGTTCATGGGGAACGGACGTCTGTGAGGCATCGTGCGGCCGCTGGGCCGCCCCCGCGGTGACGAGGCACAGCCGTATGCAGGAGACGGCGGCCGCACTCCATGCCACGAGAAGAAGCAGGACCCAGAGCATGGCGGAGTTCTATGCGATACCGACAGGGAAACACCATGCGGTGTTCACCATACGGACAGATTTTGCTCACAGACGGTCATCGATGGCTGATTCCTTTCGGGCGCCGACGCGTGCTCAACCAGAGCTGCCGCCGCAGCTGGACCCGCCGCCGCTGGAGCCGCCGCAACTGGACCCGCCGCTGGAGCCACTGCTGCAACTGGAACCACCACCGCTGCCGCAACTCGACCCCGAACCGCAGGACGACCCCGTGCCGGAGTCCCCGCCCCCACCACCGGAACTGCCGCAACTCCCGCCCCCGGGACCCGCCCCGGCACACCAGACCACCGGGACGAGCGCGGCGGCCGTGGAGGACGAGCCCGTGTACGGGGTGGCCGGCGACCGTCGCCGGACCGGCCGTTGGTGTGCCGCCGCCACCAACTGCGCCCGGAGAGCGGGGTCGGGAAGGGCGCGCAGCCCGTGGAGCGCCACCAGGTGCGCCGGGACGGCCGCGTGGGCGTACGCGGACCGGAAACCGTCCAGGCACCGGCGTCCCGCGTGTGTGATCCTCCTCCCGGCCGACGCGGCGGCGAGCATGCCGACCAGTCCGCCGGCCGCGAGCGCGGGCAGGACCTTGACGACGAACGGGTACGGAAGGTCCGCGTGGCCCGTGTGCAGGCCGTACTGGACGAAGGTCAGGACGAGGCTGAGGGGCAGGGCGACGACGCACACCACCGCGTGGATGATCGCCCATCGCCGCCGTGGCGCGCTCTCGCCGGGCGCGACCAGCAGCCCGCGTGCCGCGAGCCCGTCGCCGATCTCCTGCACCGCCGGATGCCGCATCACGGCCTCCCGGAGGGCGTGCAGCGATCCGCTCGGCGCGGCGTGCAACTCGTTGAGCACGGCGCGCTCCACCGCGTCGCGGGCCACGGCCCCGGGGAGCGCGGCGACGATACCGGGACCGCCGACCGCCAGACGCCCGTCCGCGTGCAGGGCGGTGAGCGCGGTGTCGACGACCCTGGCCGGCCCTGCGGACAGGAAGGCCGCCTCGGAGAGGTCGTGCACCTGGACGGCACCGGCGCCGTGACGCCGCCGAGCGTTGAGGACCGCGGTGACCAGGAGCACCGAGGAGACCGCCACGGCGAGAGTGAGCAGGAGGGCGAGAGCGTTCACCGGGGTCGCCTCCCCAGGAGCGCGCTACGGGCGGCATGCACCAGACGGGCCCCGCGCCGTGGTGGGCGAGGGGCGGCACGCTCCTGCCACCAGCGGGTCAGCCGCCGCCTGGCCGCCTCGTCGGAGGGGCGGTCCGCGACGAGCAGGTGCTCGGCGAAGTCGAGTGCGTCACGGCGGTAACCGGCGGACATCGGCCGGCTCCTGGCATACGCGAGGAAGGCGCCGCGGTAACCGTCGCCGAGGATGCCCGGCAGTTCGGGCGCGACCTTGGCGACGACATCGGCACGCTTGGCGGCCAGCGCGCGGCTCTGCACCCCCAGCCGCCGGTGGTCGAACCCGTCCGGCGCGGGCGTACCCGCCACGAGCGCGGACAGCAGCGCGGCCTGGGCCACGGCGGTCCGGTCGCGGCCTCCGGCGGCGCGCTCCGCCGGCTCAGGGGGCCGGGCGGCCCGTCGGCGGTCCGGCCCGGGAGCGGTGGCGGCGGACGCCAGCGTGTCGCGGATCGCGGCCAGTTCGCCGGCCAGCTCCCCGGCCGGGGGGAAGTCGTCGTCGCGCTCCAGCAGGACCCCCGGCGGGTCGACACGGGAGCGGAGCTCGCCCAGCACGTCCAGGACGGGGCCTGTCACGGGGTGGGCGTGCGTGTCGTGCCAGACGCCGTCCCTCTCGACGCCGCCGGCCACGTGGACGTACGCGATGGCCTCCACCGGCAGTTCATCGAGCGCGGTCGCGGGGTCCTCACCCCGGTTGACGTGGTTGGTGTGCAGATTGGCGACGTCGATCAGCAGCCGTACGCCGGTGCGCTCGACCAGTTCCGCGAGGAACTGCCCCTCGGTCAGCTCCTCGTCGGGCCAGGAGATCAGCGCGGCGATGTTCTCCAGGGCCAGCGGGACGGGCAGCGAGTCCTGCGCGATCCGCACGTTCTCGCACAGCACGTCCAGCGCGTCCCAGGTCCGCGGCACCGGCAGCAGATGGCCCGCCTCCAGCGCCGGCGACGCGGTGAGCGGCCCACCGGCGCGCACGAACGCGATGTGCTCCGTCACCAGAGGCGCGCCGAGCAGTCCGGCCCGCGCGGCCAGGCCGGCGAGGCGGCCCGGGTCGGGACGGCCGGCCCCGCCCAGTCCGAGCGACACCCCGTGCGGGACGACCGTCACCCCGCGCGCCCGGAGGCGCACGAGGGACTCGGGCAGATGGTCCGCGCAGAGGTTCTCCGCGACGGCTTCGACCCAGTCGATCCCCGGCAGCGCCTCGACGGCGTCCGCGATCTCCGGCCGCCATCCGATGCCGATTCCCAGCTCCATGGTGTCCCCTCCCCGTTCTGTGCGGGGGTGATGGCCCCGGCGGGCGCCGGTGAACCCGAAAAGGGGGACGTTCAGAGCTTGATTTGAGGTTCCCTGCACTTCCTGGGTGCCCGGTCGCCCGGTCGTGACGCCCCTCCCGTACCGAGGGCGGCGCGGACCGGCCGGAGGGCGGCCGGCCCCGCCCACCGGGCGGCCGGGGAGCGCCTCAGGGCTGGGGCAGCGGAGCCATGGTCGGTGGCACCGGGCGGGAGGTGAACGACTGGTCACCGCTGGGGGTCACCGGCACCGGGAGCTGCGGGACGCCGCCGCCCGACGACACGGGCGGTCCCGACGGACTGGCCGTGGAAGCGCCGGCCGCCTCGCGCGCCAGGCCGTCGAAGTCGACGAAACCGGTGCGCTCCAGCATCGTGATGTGGTCGAGCACCGTCTGGTTGGCGTCGGACGCGAGCTGCCGGATCAGCGCGTTGCGGGTGGTGTGCCTGACCTGTGCGATCAGCGCGAACACCTTGCCGTGCGCGGCGCGCAGGAGATTGGCGAACTTCTGCTCGTACTCCTGGCCGCCCGCGGCGGTGAGCTCCCTGAGCCAGCCCTGCTGCTGCTCCGTGGGCTGGTTCGGGAGTTCCACGCCGAGCTTGGCGGCCACGTCGCGGGCCCGCCGGTCCAGGTCGGTGTGGCCGACGACCAGGTGGTCGCCCGCGAGCTTCACCCCTTCGCTCGGTGCGCGCTCGATGGCCTGCTGCCCCGCGGGCAGCTCCCACAGCCCGGCGAGGCGCACCTTGACCAGGAAGTCCCGGTCGGTCGCCGAGAGAGGCCCCCACTGGGTGGCGACGCTGGACGCGTTCAGGTTGGCCTCGCCGGTGCCGGAGCGGTCGGCGTACGACCACACGGGAAAGGCGAGCGCGCCGAGTGTGGCGACCAGCGCGGCGATGATGAGGGCCGTTCCGTTGATGCGTCGCAGCAAGATGTCTCCCGGGCAGGTACGTGACAGCGTCGAATCAACCGCCAACCGATGCGTCGATCAACCTACTTGGCGGTAATGCCGGTGCGGCAGTACGGGGAGATACGTATATCGGCGCAGGAGTGTTCACCCGGACGCCAGGACGTCCGGGTGATGCGCCCGGCCGCGGCGGTCAGCGGCGCAGAGCCGGATGGTCGGCGACGACCGTGCAGGATCCCGGAGCGACCTCGGTGAAGCCGGCGTCCTGCACCACGGGCAGCCCGCTCGCGGTCAGCTCACGCCAGCGGGCGGTGTCCGCGGTGGCGACGGACAGGGGGAATCCCGCCTCGTGCCACGCCTTGCGCTCCGGGTCCGACAGCGCCCACCAGGCGAGCTGCGCGCCGTGCCCGGCCTGCGCCATCGCCTTGCCCGCCGACATACCGACGTCCGGGTTCATCCACAGCACGGGAGCGTCCGGGCCGGGTGCCGCCGGGGCCTCGGGGTCGTCCAGGTCCGTGCCCGACACCTGGAGTCTGGCCAGCTCCCTGGGCCAGCCGTCCAGGGGCACCGGGGGGAAGACACGGACCTCCGCGTGCTCGCCCCTGACCGTGATCCCGGGCAGCCCGCACGCCTTGCGCCACTCCGCACCGCGCGCCCGCCGGACCACCTTGCGGATCCGGGCGTCCTGCCAGCCGCGCACGGCCCGCGCCCACTCGCCCTCGGCCCTGCCCTCGTCCTCGCCCTGGGCGCGGGGGTCGGAGAGGATCGTGAGCACCGCGCGGGCGGCGGTCACCAGGGCGTCGTTGCGTGCCGGGGGGTCCGCCTTCTCCAGGCGCACCACCAGGGGCAGGACGAACTGCGGGGCTTCGTCACGGGCCTCCGGCTCCGGCCGGAACGGGCTGCCGGCGGAGACCTCGGGTGCCGCGGGAAGGGACTCAGGAATGCTGTCGCTGCTCACCCACCCCAGTCTGCCAGGCCCTCCGACAACCCGTTCTTGGCGGAACGAAGGGCTCCGGGTGAGGATGCACCGCATGAAGAGCGACCTCTTTTCCAGTGAGCACACGGCGCGGCAGGCCACGGTCCCCGGCATGACCCTCCAGAACGCCAAATCCATCAAGTACGCGGTCAACGGTGAGATGCACGCGCGCCAGGGATCGATGATCGCCTTCCGGGGCAGTCTCCAGTTCGAGCGCAAGGGCCAGGGCATCGGCGGCATGCTCAAGCGGGCGGTGACGGGCGAGGGGCTGGCCCTGATGGCGGTCACCGGCCAGGGGGAGGCGTGGTTCGCCCACGAGGCTGCCAACTGCTTCATCGTCGAGATGGAGCAGGGCGACGTCCTCACGGTCAACGGCCGCAACGTCCTCTGTTTCGACGCGAGCCTGTCCTACGAGATCAAGACCGTGAAGGGCGCCGGGATGACCGGCGGAGGCCTCTTCAACAGCGTCTTCAGCGGAGCCGGGAAGCTCGGCCTCATCTGCGAGGGCCAGCCCATAGTCATCCCCGTCACCGCGCAGCAGCCGGTGTACGTCGACACGGACGCGGTCGTCGGCTGGAGCGCCCAGCTCTCCACCTCGCTGCACCGCTCGCAGAGCTTCGGCTCCATGGTGCGGGGCGGGTCCGGCGAGGCGGTCCAGCTGATGCTCCAGGGTGAGGGCTTCGTGATCGTCCGCCCCAGCGAACTCAAGCCGGAGAAGTCGTCGTCCAGTTGATCCTCGACGGGGTGGGCCGCCGGTACGGCCTGCGCGGGCCCTGGGTGCTGCGCGGGCTGGACCTGCGCCTGCCCGCGCACACCCTGGTACGGGTCGAGGGTCCGAACGGGGCGGGCAAGTCGACCTTGCTGCGGCTGCTCGCCGGCATCGACGCGCCGACCGAGGGCCGCGTCACCGGCCGCCCGCGCACGGCGTACGTCCCGGAGCGCTTCCCCGCGGTCCTGCCGTTCACCGCTGCCGGCTACCTCGTGCACATGGGCCGCGTACACGGGCTGTCGAGCGGGGAGGCCACCGCACGGACCGGGGAGTGGCTGGCGCGTCTCGGGGCCGCCGGGCACGCCCGCACACCCCTGGCGGAACTCTCCAAGGGCACCAGCCAGAAGGTCGCCGTCGCCCAGGCGCTCCTCGCCGAGCCGGACCTCCTCGTCCTGGACGAGGCCTGGACGGGTCTGGACACCGCGGCCCGCGGCGAACTGGACCGGGCCGTCACCGAGCGGGTCGCCAGCGGAGCCACCGTCGTGTTCGTCGACCACGACCCGGGGCGGCTCGCCGGGACGGCCGACGCCGTCTACCGGCTGGACGGCCGCGCCCTCACCCCGGCGGCAGCCCCGTCGGGCGGCCCCGGTCCACGCGTCCTCATCGAGGCCACGGGCGAGGCGTCCGCCGCCCTCCCGCCCGGATTGCCGGGCTCGCCCGTGGCGGAACGTGACGCCGGGCACCCGGGCAGGATCCGCCTCACGACCAGCCCGGAGCATTCGGATCACCTGCTCCACACCCTCGTCACGGCCCGGCCTCCCTGGCACATCACCGGGCTCTCGCAGGTCCCGGCGCCGGCACCGGCTGACCTGGCCGCCGCCGGCGGGGCGGCGGGGGGCCTGGCGCCCGGACCGGGCCCCGGCGCCCCGCCGGAGCCCGGCACGCCCCGTGCCGCCCGTCCGGCGTTCCGTGGCACCGCCGCCCTGGTGCGCTGTCAGGCCGCGCTGCTCGCCCGCTCGCAGCGCTGGCTCGCACCACTCCTCCTGTACGCGGCCGTGCTCGGCGTCGGCGTGCAAGCGGGACAGCCCCTGCTGGACTCACTCGGCTACGCCGCTGCCGCCCTGCTCCCCGCAGCGGCATGGCTCGTACGGCTGTGCGTCACCCAGGAGCCCCCTGCCGCACGGACCGTGACCGCCTCGGCCGTCGGACCGGCGCGAGCGCACGGGGCCTCGCTGCTCACCGGCCTGGGATGCGCGCTCGCCCTGGGCGGCGTGGGTTCGGGCGTCGTGCTGCTGATCAGCGATCCCGTCAGCACCGGCCGCACCGTGGCCGTACCGCTCCTGCCCGCGGCTCTGGCCGGACTGCTCGCGGCAGTGTGCTGCGCCCTGCTGGGAGCGGCGGTCGGGGCGCTCTGCGCGCGGCCGCTCCTGCACCGCCACGGCTGGTCGCTGGCGGCGACCGTGCTCGGCGCGCTGCTCGCCCTCGTGACCGACGGCTCACCGGCGAAGGCCGCTGTGTCCGGCCTGGTCTCCGGCTCGCCGGCCGGCACCGTGCGGCTGCCGTTCGTGCCGCTGGCGGGGGCGGTCGCCGTCGCCGTCGTGGTGGGTGTCCTCACGTCCCGGATCGCCGCTCTGCGCGAGTGAGTACGCTCGGACTCATGGACGACGTGTACTGCGAGACGACGGCTCCCGGTCCCGCGACCGAGGACGCGGGGCCGCCGTACGCCGAGTGCGTGCTGTGCCGGAAGCCGACCGAACACCCGGAGTCGACGAAGGGCAGCACGCTCTGCCCGGTGTGTGCCTGGCAGGAGGCGGGACGCACCGCCTGTTCCGGCTGACGCGCGGGCGCGGCCGGCCCGGGGATCCCGACACCGCCGGGTCCACGACGCCGGAGCGCGCGGACACGCCTAGCCGCGCATCAGCTCGGAGACCTTCACGAAACGGTAGCCGCGCTCCCGCAGCTCCGGGACGATCCGGCGGACAGCGTCGTCGGTGACGGGAGCCGCGCTGCGGGTGCAGTGCATGACCACCAGCGACCCCGGCCGGACCCCCGCCAGCACCTGCTCCGCCACCGCTTCCGCGTCCGTGGCGAAGGCGTCACCGCTGACCACGTCCCACTGGACGGCGGTCACTCCGGCCGGGGCCAGGGCCTTCAGCGCCACGTCGTCGTAACAGCCGCCGGGAAAGCGGAAGTACGGCACGACATGGCGCGCGCCCGTCCCGCGGATCGCGGTGAAGGCCCGCTCCACGTCGGCCCGCATATCGCCCTCCGCGACGGTCGGCAGTCCGTAGCAGGGGGAGGAGAAGGCGTAGTGGCTGAACGAGTGGTTGGCGATCTCGAACAACGGATCGGTGCCGATCGAGCGCGCCTGGTCCGGGTACTCCTGCGCCCACCTGCCGGTCATGAAGACCGTCGACGGCACTTCCAGACGGCGCAGGGAGGCGATCAGACCGGGGTTGTCGAAGCGTTCGCCGCCGGCGGCGCGCGGCCCCTGGTCCGCCGTCATGTCCGCGTCGAAGGTGAGCGCCACGACCTTGTCGTCCCCGCGGGCCCCGCTCGCGGCACCCGAACCGGAAGCGGTCCGCCGCTCGAAGACCGGTGTGAGTCCACGGGGGCCGGGGGCCGGAACGGAGGGCCTGCTCTCCGGTGCCGGCGAGGATGGCGCGGGCACCGGAGAGGCCGTCGGGAGCGCGGCGGTCCTGGCGCGGTCGGCCTCCGGACCTCCGCAGCCGGCGAGCACGGCGCTCACCGCAGCCAGCACGATCATCGTGCGAACGGATTTGATCACTGGTGGACGTTAGCCGAGGATCGATCAGATGACGCTACGGCGCTCCGGGCCACCGATGGCCGTGCCGCCGGATCACCCGCCCGCGCCCGCCCCGGTCAACGCCAGGGGCCGGTCACCGCGAACGTCGTCCCCGGCGTGTAGCAGTTCACGAACATCGTCCCGCCGTCCGGTGAGAACGTGACACCCGCGAACTCGCCCCACTCCGGCTCCTGCGCCGTCCCGATGTTCTGCCGCCCCCGGGCCATCGGGTAGACGTCGCCGCGCCGTGTCACCCCGAGCACGTGCTGTGCGCCGCCCCCGTCCTCGCAGACCATCAGACCGCCCCCTGCGGCGAGGCAGATGTTGTCCGGCGACTCGCCGGGCAGCCGCACGTCGGTGTCCGGGCCGAAGACGATCACCAGGGTGAGCCGCCGGCGCTTCGGCTCGTACCGCCACACCTGGCCGAAGTGGTCGGCGGCCGACCCCTCCGAGCTGTGCGCGAAGCTGGAGACGAAGTACACCGAAGAGCCGCCCCAGTAGCAGCCTTCGAGCTTCTGGGCGTGCGTGATGCCCTTCGGTCCGAAGTCCTGCAACCGGATCGGTGTCCCGGCGGCCTGCGGATCCGGTACGGGGACCCACTCGATCCGGTCGAAGCTCGCCCCCGTCTCCTGGATCGCGGAGAGGTCGGCCACGCCGGGTACCCGCATGGCCTCGAGTGCGCCGCCGGCCCGCAGGGAGCCCGTTCCGCCGAGCGGCTTCTCGGGGAGGAAGCGGTAGAAGAGCCCGAACGGCTTCTCGAAGGCGTCCTCCGTCTCGTACACGATGCCGCTCCGCGGGTCGACCGCTACGGCCTCGTGCTGGAAGCGCCCCATCGCGGTCAGGGGGACGGCCCCCGTGCGGCGCGGATCGGCGCCGTCCACCTCGAAGATGAAGCCGTGGTCCTTGGTGTAGCCGTTGGTGCCTGCTTTGTCCTCGGTCTCCTCGCAGGTCAGCCAGGTGTTCCACGGGGTGGGACCCCCCGCGCAGTTGACGGCCGTACCCGCGATGGCGACGCGCTCGCCGCGTACCTCGCCGCGGCCGTCGAGTTCGAGGGCCGTGCAGCCGCCCTTGGCCGTGGGGTCGTAGGTGAGCCCCTCGACCGTGGGAACCCCGATCCTTCCGGTGGTGCGGTTCTCGTGGTTGCGCACGAGGTGGACCCGTCCACCCCGGCCGGTGAAGGCGGCCATGCCGTCGTGGTTGCTGGGGACCGGGCCCTCGCCGGAGCGGAGCGGGTCGCCCTCCCGGGACAGCACCCGGTAGCGGAAACCTTTCGGCAGATCGAGCAGGCCGTCGGGGTCGGGCAGGAGGGGGCCGTAGCCGCTGTGGCCCCGGGCCTCGGCGGTACCGGAGAAGAGTTCGGTGAAGGCCCCCGTGAAGGCGACCGAGGCGGCGGTCGCGGCGCTGCCGGCCAGGACCTGTCGTCGTGTTGCGAGTCGTCGAGGTGCGGATGACATGAGGCAACTCCCTGTTGGCGGACAGGTGAAGTAACCCGCATGTGTGTACCACGCGTCATGGCGCACGGGAACCACGCGAACCACGGGAACCACGGGAACCCCTTGTGTCCCCGGGGCGAAATGAGGCCCCGGGGACGGGTGGGATCAGGCCAGCGACGCGGAGAGCGTGATGGTGGTGCCCGTGAGCGCCTGGCTGACCGGGCAGTTCGCCTTGGCGTCCTCGGCCGCCTTCTGGAAGCCCGCCTCGTCCAGACCCGGAACCTCGCCCTCCACCGTGAGGTGGATGCCGGTGATGCCGGTGCCGGGCTGGAACGTGACCTCGGCCTGGGTGTTCAGCCGGGTCGAGGGCGTGCCCGCGTTGGCCAGCCCGTGCGAAAGGGCCATCGAGAAGCAGCTGGAGTGTGCGGCGGCGATGAGTTCCTCAGGGCTGGTCCTGCCGTTCGCCTTCTCCGCGCGGGACGGCCAGGAGACCGGGTACTCCCCGATCCCCGAGGAGTCGAGGGTGACAACGCCGTTGCCCTCGAGCAGGTTGCCTTCCCAGACCGTGTGCGCCTGACGCGTGGTAGCCATGCTGGATCCCTTCAAACGGTGTGCGCGGTCAACGGACGTACGCGGCACCCGGAGGCACCCGCACGCCCTTCAACCCCCGAACCTACTGCGCCACCAGTCCCTTTGCGTCACGCGCCAGTGCCGTCAGCCGTGAGATGGCCCGGAAGTACTTCTTCCGGTACCCGCCGTTCAGCATCTCGTCACTGAAGAGCCGGTCGAAAGGGAGACCGGAGGCGAGCACGGGGACCTCGCGGTCGTACAGCCGGTCCGCGAGCACCACCAGGCGCAGCGCCGTCGACTGGTCGGGCACCGGCTGCACGTCGGTGAGGCAGACCGCCGTGATCCCGTCCGTCAGCGCGCCGTACCGGCTCGGGTGGACCCGGGCCAGATGGCCGAGCAGGGACGGGAAGTCGTCGAGCGAGGCACCCGGGGTCGCGTAGGCGGCCTTGGTGACCTGGCCCTCGGAGTACGGCGGCGGCGCCTCGGGCAGACCGCGGTGGCGGTAGTCCTCGCCGTCGATCCGCAGCGGCCGGAAGTGCGCGGAGAGCCCTTGGATCTCGCGGAGGAAGTCGGCCGCCGCGAAACGCCCCTCCCCGAGCTTGCCGGGCAGTGTGTTGGACGTGGCGGCCAGCGCGACCCCCGCCTCGACGAGCCTGCTGAGCAGGGACGACACCAGGACGGTGTCGCCCGGGTCGTCGAGCTCGAATTCGTCGATGCAGAGCAGCCGGTGTCCGCTCAGTGTCTGCACGGTCTGCTGGAAGCCGAGCGCGCCGACCAGGTTCGTCAGCTCCACGAAGGTGCCGAAGGCCTTGAGCGACGGCGCGGCGGGGGTGGCGTGCCAGAGCGAGGCCAGCAGGTGCGTCTTGCCGACGCCGTACCCGCCGTCCAGATAGACGCCGCGCGGCCCGGCGGGCGCCGCCTGCTTCCTGCCGAACCACTTGCGCTTGCCCGAGCCCGTGGCGTGCGCCCCGCCGAGCCCCGCCGCGAACGAGCTGAGCACCTCGACCGCCTCGGACTGGCTGGGCTGGTCCGGGTCGGGCACGTACGTATCGAAGCGCACCGAGTCGAAGCGCGGCGGCGGCACCATCTCCGCGACCAGGCGGTCGGCGGGGACGCGCGGCTCGAGGGCGCACAGGGACTGCGGGGCCGTTTCGGCTATGGGGCTCTGCCCCGGCACGGCTGTGGAGGACGACACAACCACCCACCTTAAGCGCCGTGCCAGACTGCTGGGCATGCGACGCCTGCTCCCTGTGACGGACCTGACAACACCGGCCCCGGCCGTTGCCGCCGCCGACCGCGAGTGGACGCTCGACGAGCTCGCCGACGCCTACGCGTATCCCGAGGGCGCGCGCCCCTGGCTGCGCGCCAACATGGTCTCCACCCTGGACGGCGCGGCCCAGCACGACGGCCGCTCGCAGGGCATCTCCTGCCCCACCGACATGCGGGTCTTCGGCACCCTGCGGGGCCTGGCCGACGCGGTCGTCGTCGGTGCCGAGACGGTGCGACTGGAGGGCTACCGGCCCGCGCGGGCCCGTGAGGCCTTCGCAGCGCGGCGCGAGGCGGCCGGGCAGGGGCCGGCCCCCGCCGTCGCGGTCGTCAGCGCGAGCCTGGACCTGGACTTCTCGCTCCCGCTCTTCGCCTCGCCGCTCGTCCCGACCCTCGTGGTCACCGGTGCCGCGGCCCCCCCGGACCGGGTGAGCGCGGCCCGGGAGGCGGGCGCCGACGTGCTGTTCGCCGGGGAGGGCGCCGCCGTCGACCCGGCGCGCGCGCTCGCCGAACTGGACCGGAGGGGCTTCAGCCGGCTCCTCACCGAGGGCGGACCGCGCCTGCTGGGCCAGTTCGTGGCGGCGGGGGTGCTGGACGAGCTCTGCCTGACCCTCTCCCCGCTGCTCACCGCCGGGGACGCGCAGCGCATCGCGGGCGGCCCCGCCGTACCCGTGCCGGATCGTTTCTCCCTCATCTCGCTCCTGGAGGAGGCAGGATTCCTCTTCACCCGGTACGGGAAGATCTGACATAAAGCGGAATTAACCGTTCCGGTTGGCCCCGGGTGGGCACACTTAGTCCTGCTACCCCGTGCGACTGCGGGGAAGGATGGTTTCAGCAACAGCGGCCGTCCCTGTGGCCGACGAGACGAAGCGGAAGGGCGCCTGTCGTGTTCACAAGCGTTTTGATGATCGAGAAGCCGCTCACCCCCGAGGACGTGGAATTCGTCACCACCCTCCACGGCGAGGAGCGGATCTCGTTCGTCGTGCTGATGCAGCCCCGTACCGACCAGGCGGACGTGCTGCTGCGCGCGATCGACGACGTGGCGATCGGCGAGCTCCGGGAGGCCGTCCGCGAGGGGGAGCGGCCCGAGGGCAAGGAGGCCAGGGAGCCCGCCGAGATGGCTCTGGAGTTCTCGCTCCGTGAGCTGCGCGAGGCGGGCTCGGAGGCCGTCGGCCAGGTGGTCGAGGACCACCCCCTGGACAAGCTGAGGACCGTGGTGGACGACTCCGGGGCCGACGAGGTCATCGTGCTGACGGCGCCGCACTACGTGGAGGAGTTCTTCCACCGCGACTGGGCCTCCCGGGCCCGTCACAAGGTCGGCGTACCGGTGCTCAAGCTCTTCGCGCACAGCGAATAGGCTTGGGGCGGACCAGACCCACTCACAGCTCGGGAGAGACACGTATGGCACCCGGTATTCCTGCCGCCCTGGAACGGCCGCACTTCATCGGCATCGGCGGCGCCGGAATGTCGGGCATCGCGAAGATCCTCGCCCAGCGCGGCGCGAAGGTGGCGGGCAGCGACGCCAGGGAGTCGGCCACCGCCGAGGCCCTCCGTGCGCTGGGCGCGACCGTCCACATCGGGCACGCCGCCGGGCACCTGGCCGACGACGCGACCTCGGTGGTCGTCTCCAGCGCGATCCGCGCCGACAACCCCGAGCTGGTCCGGGCCGCCGAGCTGGACATCCCCGTCGTGCACCGCTCCGACGCGCTCGCCTCCCTCATGGAGGGCCTGCGCGCCATCGCGGTCGCCGGCACGCACGGCAAGACGACCACCACGTCGATGCTCGCCGTCGCCCTGTCGGAGCTGGCCCTCGACCCCTCGTACGCCATCGGCGGCGACCTGGAGGGTCCCGGCACCAACGCCACGCACGGCCAGGGCGACATCTTCGTCGCCGAGGCCGACGAGAGCGACCGCAGCTTTCAGAAGTACGACCCCCAGGTCGCGATCGTCCTCAACGTCGAGCTGGACCACCACGCGAACTACGCGTCGATGGACGAGATCTACGAGTCCTTCGAGACCTTCGTCGGCAAGGTCGTCCCGGGCGGCACCCTGGTCGTCGCCGCCGACCAGCCCGGCGCGGTGGAGCTGACCCGCAGGGTCCGTGAGCTCTCCTCCCTCACGGTCGTCACCTACGGCGAGTCCGAGGGCGCGGACGTACGCGTCCACAAGGTCACCCCGCGCGGTCTGACCAGCGAGGTGACGGTCGTCCTCAACGGCAGGTACCTCACCTTCACCGTCTCCGTGCCCGGCCGGCACTACGCCCACAACGCGGTCGCGGCGCTGGCCGCGGGTGTCGCCCTCGGCATCCCCGCCCACAACCTCGCCTCCGCCCTCGGCAAGTACACCGGGGTCAAGCGCCGCCTCCAGCTCAAGGGCGAGGCGGCCGGTGTCCAGGTCATCGACTCGTACGCGCACCACCCCACGGAGATGACCGCGGACCTGGAGGCCATGCGGGGCGCGGCGACCGGCTCCCGCCTCCTCGTGGTCTTCCAGCCCCATCTCTTCTCCCGCACCCAGGAACTCGGCACCGAGATGGGCCAGGCCCTCGCCCTCGCCGACGCCTCACTGGTCCTGGACGTCTACCCCGCCAGGGAGGACCCGCTGCCGGGTGTCACGAGCGCCCTGATCATCGATGCCGCCAAGGCCGCGGGCGCCGACGTCACGGCCGTCCACGACAAGGCGGAGATCCCCGCCGCCGTCGCGGGAATGGCGAAGCCCGGCGATCTGGTTCTCACCATGGGAGCGGGCGATGTCACCGACCTCGGCCCGCTGATCCTGGACCACCTGTCGAGCTGAGGGAGCCACCGTGCCGTACGACGTCGAGAAGCCGGACGAGCAGTGGCGGGCAGAGCTGACGCCCGCCGAGTACGCGGTGCTGCGCAAGGCCGGCACCGAGCCCGCCTTCGTGGGCGAGTACACCGACACCAGGACGGCGGGCGTCTACTCCTGCCGTGCCTGCGGCGCGGAGTTGTTCCGCTCCGACACGAAGTTCGAGTCGCACTGCGGCTGGCCGTCCTTCTACGACCCGAAGGACACCGACGCGGTCGAGCTGCTCCAGGACAACAGCCTCGGCATGGCCCGCACCGAGGTGCGCTGCGCCCGTTGCGGCTCGCACCTGGGGCACGTCTTCGAGGGCGAGGGCTACCCCACGCCCACGGACCAGCGGTACTGCATCAACTCGATCTCGCTGACGCTGGCGCCGGACGAGAGCTGAACACCGGGTCCGCGCGCCCCCGGGGATCCGGAAGCAGGCGTGAGCCCCGGCTCCCGCACGGACGCCCGTCAGCAGGTGTGCTCCTGACGGGCGTGGCGACCGGACAGCGCGGCCCCCGCCGGTGTCCCCTGCCCTCCGGGCAGGGGACACCGGCGCGTTCACGCCTTCACGAGGTCCACCGGCTGCCGCTGCACCGGGATCTCGCGCTGCAGCCGCTCGCCCTCGATGTCCAGGTCGGGCAGGGCCCGGTCCACAGGGCGGGGCAGCCACCAGGCGGCGCGTCCCAGAAGGTGCATGACGGCCGGCACGAGGGCCATGCGGACGACGAAGGCGTCGATGAGTACGCCGATCGCCAGGGCGAAGCCGATGGACTTGATGATCGGGTCGGACATGAAGACGAATCCGCCGAAGACGGCAGTCATGATCACCGCTGCCGCCGTGACCACGCGTGCGTTGTGCCCGACACCGCTGATGACGGCCTCGCGGGCGTCGGAGCCGTGGACGAAGTCCTCCCGCATCCGCGACACGAGGAAGACCTCGTAGTCCATGGCGAGCCCGAAGAGGATGCCGATCAGGAGGATGGGCAGGAAACTGACCAGCGGTCCGGGTGTGTCGAGGCCGACCAGGTGCGCCAGACGGCCTTCCTGGAAGATCGCGACGGTGATCCCGAAGGTGGCGCCGATGGTCAGCAGGAAGCCCAGGGCCGCCTTGAGCGGTACCAGGACGGACCGGAAGACGAGCATCAGCAGCAGGAAGGAGAGGCCGACCACCAGCAGGAGGTACACCGGCAGGGCGCCCGCGAGCTTCTCGGAGACGTCGATGCCGACCGCGGTGGCGCCGGTCAGTGCGATGGACGCACCGCTGACGTGCTCCACCCTGTCCCGGATCCCGTTGACCGTGTCCTCCGTCGCGGCGGCGGTGGGACCGGTCTCGGGTATCACGGCCAGCAGGGCGGTCGTGCCCTTCTCGTTCATCTGCGGGGCGGCGACGGCCAGTACGCCGTCCGTCTCCTTGATGAGCGCGGCGGTCTTCCCGGCCGCCGCGCTCGTCGCCTGCGCGGTGTCGCCGGACACGACGGCGACCAGCCGGCCGTTGAAGCCCTCACCGAACCCTTCGGTCGTCAGGTCGTAGGCCTCCCGGTTCGGTGACCCGACCGCCTCGGTGCCCGCGTCGGGCAGCGCGAGACGCATGTCCTGCACGGGCAGGGCGAGGGCTCCGAGGCCGACCACCCCGATCACGAGGACGGGGATGCGCAGCCGTGCCACGATCCGGCCCCACCGGAAGCCGAAACCTGCCTCGGTGTCCACGGGAGCGGAGACGGGTGTCCGGTCCCGGCCCCGCTGCTTCCTGGGCAGGACACGGGTGCCCGCGAAGCCGAGGACGGCGGGCAGCAGCGTGAGGGAGACCAGCACGGCGAGAGCGACCGTGGCCGCGGCGGCCAGGCCCATGACCGTCAGGAAGGGCACACCGGCGACGGCGAGACCGGCCAGCGCGATGACGACGGTGGCGCCGGCGAAGACGACGGCCGAACCGGCGGTCCCCGCCGCCCTGCCGGCTGCCTCCTCGCCCTCCATGCCCTCCAGGAGGTAGTGGCGGTAACGGGAGGTGATGAACAGGGCGTAGTCGATGCCGACGGCCAGGCCCAGCATGAGCGCCAGGATGGGTGCTGTGCTGGTCAGTTCGATGGTGCTGCTCAGGGCGAACAGCCCGGCCATCCCTGCCCCCACGCCGACCAGGGCGTTCAGCAGGGTCATGCCCGCCGCGACCAGCGAACCGAAGGTGAGGACGAGTACGAGGGCGGCGACCGCGACACCGATGATCTCGGTGGAACCGACCTCCGGGACGCCCCGCATGATCTCGCCGCCGTGCTCGACGCGCAGATCCGGGACGGACGCACCCGCCTCCCTGAACGCCTCGCGCTGCGCGTCTGTGATGCCGTCGACGCCCGAGTCGAACTGCACCTGGATCAGGGCGTGGCGGCCGTCCGGCGACACCGCCTTCGAGACGAAGGGGTCGACGGCGGCGAGGACGCCGGGAACCCCGGCGGCCTCCTTGATCACGGGGGCCACCGCCGGGGGCGTGAGCTTCCCGCCCTCGGGCGCGGCGACGACGATGGTGCCCGTCGCACCGCTCGCCTGCGGGAACTCCCGGGCGAGCGAGTCCAGGGCCTTCTGCGACTCGGTGCCCGGTATGGAGAACTTGCTGGTGGTGGGCCCGCTGAAGGCCGCCGCGCCCCCTCCGAGCAGGGCGAGCAGCAGGAGCCAGAGGGCGACGACGCGCCCTCGTCGACGGAAGGACAGCCGGCCGAGCCGGTACAGGAGGATTGCCATGCGGAAGAGGCGTCTTTCTCTTTGATCTGGACGACTTCTGTCAGCCGGTCCGATGTCCGAGGGTCCTCAGTGCCCCCTGGACCAGTTCGGCGCGCATCGTGCCGGGTTCGGCATCCACGTCGGCGGCCACCGTGACGGCCACGCCCCCGATCACCATCTGCGCCCGGACGCGGGCGCGCGGCTCGTCCGAACGCCCTGACAGGGCCGCCGCGAGCTGGTCGACCGCACGGGGGATGACGGCGAGCACCGGATGACCGAGCATGTCGGGCAGTTCAGCGAAGATGATCTTCACTTCCCGGCGGAAGCGCATCGCGAGGCCGACGTAGCCCGTGACGGCCGCTTCGACGGCCTGGTCGCCCCGCAGCGACGCGAGCTCCTCGCCCATGGCGTAGAGGCTCTCCGCGGGGGGTGTCAGCAGTTCGGTGAGGATCGCGTCCTTGCCGGCGAAGTGGTAGAGCAGGGACGCCTTGGAGCACTGCGCTCCGGCCGCGATGTCCTGGAGCGAGGTCCCCTTGAAGCCGTGCTCGGCGAAGAGCCGCAGCGCTGAATCGAGGATCTGACGGCGCATCGCGGAGGGCGGACGTGGCATGGAGCCACCGTAGCTGACCGATCGGTCAGCTCTGACCGATCGGTCAGAGCCGGGGGGTGACGCGCGCCACTCACGGACCGTCGCACCGTCGTGTGGGCGGGGATCCGGCCGGTGCGCGCGCCGTCGTCAAGGGTGAGGGCCCTCCGTTCCGGCTGGAGGGCGCTGTCCGAGCGCGGGCGGGGCACCGGCCCCGGCCGTCGGTCAGAGGGCGACACCCTCCCGGACCACCCGTACCGGCCGCTTCAGCACCGTCGGCGACCTCCCGCTCGACGAGGCGGGAGCCCTGGGCGTAGCGCCTGTCGACGATGCGCTGGAGGACGGCCTCACGTGCCCGCGCGCTGAGCGGGGCCGGTGCGGCGGTTCCCGGGGCCGACGCGTGTGAGCCACTCTCGCGGAGCGCCGGCCCGCTCCCGCTTCCGTCCGCCACCGTTACCGCCTTCGCCCGTCCTCCGCCCGGTGTGCCGCGGGCGCGCCCGGCGAAGGATGGAGCAGTCAGTCCTCGTCCGACCCGGAATCCGCCGTCGCCTCGGCCCGCAGCAGCGGGTGCGCCACCCCGGGGAACACCCTGGCCCGCACGACCTCCTCGGCCGCACCGCCCTGGACCACGGTCTCGGCGACGCCCCAGGGACGCCCGGCCAGGTGGACGGTCAGGGTGTACGAGGACGCACAGCCCATGCACTCGTAGCGGTCGGCCCAGACCTCCACGTCCGTGACACTGCCCGGGTAGCGCTTCACGTGCCGGTGCCGGGCGTGACAGTGGCCGCACGTCTCGCCCGGCTCACACGTGCCGCCGCACGGACACGGCACGTCCAGCGACTCCGCGGGCCGCCAGCGCTGGACGAGCAGGGCCTCGCGGGTCGCGCCCATGTCCTTCATCGCCTTCAGATTCCGTGCGGCGACGTTGTAGGACTCGCCGGTCGCGGCCATCCGGTCCCGGATGACGTCCTTGCGTCCGCGGTTCGTCGTCATGTGTTCCTCCTGGGTGTACGCAGCCCGCCAGGAGGCCCACGAAATCGTCCTCCCTACGGTACCTGCCGCTCCGCACACCCGGAGCGCCCCCGGGACCCCGCCGCCGGTTCGGACGGCCGTACGGCGGGGCAGGACGACGAGGACAGCCGCGAGCGACGCACCACCTGGGTAAGGGAGCACACGATGGCAACGCCTCTGTCCGCCGACAGACTGCTCAGGGCCCTGCGTGAGGAGGGTCTGCACGTCGTCGAGCACCGGAGCTGGCGCACGCACAACCGCAACCACAAGGGCGCGTGGGGACCCGTGCACGGCGTGATGATCCACCACACCGTGACCTCGGGCACCCAGAGGTCCGTGGACCTCTGCTACGACGGCTACTCCGGTCTGCCCGGCCCCCTGTGCCACGGAGTGATCGCCAAGGACGGCTCGGTCCACATGGTCGGCCACGGCCGGGCCAACCACGCCGGTTCCGGCGACGACGACGTACTGCGCGCGGTGATCAACGAAACGGCCCTGCCCGCCGACAACGAGGCCAACACCGACGGCAACCGGTCCTTCTACGGCTTCGAGTGCGTCAACCTGGGCGACGGCAGGGACCCCTGGCCCGCCGCCCAGCTGGAGGCCATCGAGAAGGCGGCCGCCGCGGTCTGCCGGGCCCATGGCTGGAACCGCCGGTCGGTGATCGGCCACCTGGAGTGGCAGCCGGGAAAGATCGACCCCCGCGGGTTCACGATGGACTCCATGCGGGCCAGGGTCGGGACACGTCTCGCCGGAAGGCCGGACGGCCCGCCCGCCCCCACGCCCCCGGCGAAGTACGAGCCGTTCCCGGGAGCGGCGTACTTCCGCCTCGGGCGGCGCAGCGCCGTCATCACCGCCATGGGCAGGAGACTGGTGTCCGAGGGCTGCGGACGGTACGAGGTCGGCCCGGGCCCCGAGTGGTCGGAGGCGGACCGCAAGTCGTACGCCGCGTGGCAGCGCAAGCTGGGCTACTCGGGGAGCGGCGCCGACGGTATCCCGGGCAAGGCCAGCTGGGACAGACTCAGGGTCCCCAACGTCTGATCCCACCGCGCGGCGGCCGGTGCGGCGGCCCTCCTGTCGGGGGCCGTCGCACCGGGCTGGCCGTGCGTCCGGACCCGTCCCGTGGTCACCCCCGGCGCACCCGTCCCACGATCCTTCTGCCGAGTCGCCCGATCGACCGGGACGGCCGGTTCCACGCACGGAACGCGTCCAGGGTCCGACTGCTTCCCTCGTGTTCCACGGCCCGCTCCACGGCGGCCAGCGCCTCGGGGGACAGGGCGCGGACCACGGGGCGCAGCACCTCCTCCAGCAGGGCGGTGCGGGTCCGGGTCCAGTCGTCGCCCGCGTGCGGGTGCGCGTTCCACACCGTGAAGCAGTCCGCCACGTACACGGGATCCGCCCGCAGCAGTGACACGACGGCATCGCGGCGGGCGGCCCCGCCGTACGCGGCGATCAGCCCCTCGTCCCCGCTGTGGACGAACGCGTACAGCTCCTCGCCGGGCCGGCCGGGAGCGAGTAGCCGCTCGGCCAGGGCGCCGAGAGCGTGCTCCAGGGCCGGGGACGCGGCGGGCCCGGCCCGGCCACGCAGTGCCCGGGCGCGGTCCGTCCAGCCGGGTTCCCCCGTCCCGGCGCGCATGTCGCGCGCGAAGTCCAGCAGCAGGAGGCAGGCGCGTGTCCGGCCGTCGAGTTCCTGCGGGAAGCCGCGCAGCAGATCGTGGGCGAGCTCGGGGGCGTCCTCGTCGTCGAAGGGCGCGGCGAGCGCGGCGTCGGCCAGCCGCGACCAGGTGCCGGCCGCCCGGTGCGCGTCGGACGTGGTCTCGCCCAGCAGCGACCTCGCCTCACCCGCCGTCGGCGTGTCCTCGCCCCACACCAGGCCGACAGCGGTCCGCAGCACCAGTGGCTCGGCGAACGGGGACATGCCCGCCGCGCGCAGCACCGTGTGCAGGACCTCCATCCGGTCCGCGCCCCGCGCCTTGGCGCCGGGTGCCTCCGCGCACATCCGCAGGTGCGGAAGAGCCTGCGTCCCGGTGAACGGCAGAGCCACCCGCGTCAGCAGCCGTTCCGTACCGGCGGGGTGGTCCGGGGCTATCCGGTCCAGCTCGCCCAGGAGCGCCGTACGCACGTCGAACTGTTCGTCGAGCAGATCAGGCAACGCGCGGCACGTGCCCGCCCCGGGGTCGTCGAGCAGTGCGCGGGCGAGCCGGCCCACCACGCCGGGAAGCAGCTCCTCGCGGTCGACGCCGAGCAGCCGGGCGATGCGCAGCAACTGCACCGTCCGCGCGACACCCCTGGAGACCCCGGCGGCGAGCTCGGCCAGGAGCTCGTCCCCGAGCTCCTCCACCAGCGCGGTGAGCGCCCGTTCCCCGGCGGGTCCGTCGAACGCCGAACGCGCGGGCGGCTCCAGGGCGACGTCGCCGCCGCGTACCGCCTCCGTCACCAGCAGCGCCGCCAGCGGTGCGGTGACGGAGGCGGGGCAGCGGCCGTCGAGAGCCGTCAGCAGCCGGAGCGCGGCGGCGCACTCCGCGCTGGTGCGGTCGTCGGAGGGCGCGGTCAGCGCGTCGGCCAGCTGACCGGTGCCCTTCTCGTCCAGCGCGTAGGGCCGCTCGGCCGCCCAGTCGGCCGCCGCGGCCCGCTCGGCGGAACCGAGCGCGATGCCGGCGCCGAGCGCGGTGACGGCGAGGGGCCCGGCGGCGAAGGGCTCGCCGGGCAGGTCCGCCGCCTCCCGGAAGAGCTGGGGTGACCGGCTGCGCCAGATCCGGGCGGCCGTCCCCGCCCACGCGTCGTCCACGGCGCCGGACGGGCGCGGACCCGTCGCGGCGTGCACGCGGAAGCGGGGATCGCGGGCGTCGGGCGCGTCCTCGGGAAGGACACCGACGACCTGGTGCGGGGTACGCCCGGGATGCCTGGTGTAGGTGGTGAAGGTCAGCCGCTCGGCGTGCTCCGGGGGCAGCACGGCGCACGCCAGCGCGACCCAGCGCGCCACGTCCGCGCTCTGCCGCTCCACGAGCACGACCGGCGGCGCGGACGGGTCCTCACACACCCGGCGGAGGTCGCTGAGCACGGCGGCGAGCCACGGACTGCGGGACACCGCGAAGTCACCGAGACTCTCCCGGCTGAACGCCCGGGAGGGGCCGGGCGCGGCCGGCATCGAGGTCAGGGGATCGGGCGGCATGCGGTCCGGTGTCGCGGAGAGCCAACCCGCCGCCCCCCACGCGGCGACGGGCAGGATCCGGCCGGGTATCGGCACACCGGGCGGAAGGTGGACCGCGTGGGCGTGGAATCCGCCCGCGCCCGTGGCCACCGTACGGCTGAGGAGATGACTGCCGTCGGAGAGCGCGACGTGTCCGAACGCCACGGGCAGCGCGCGGAGCCGGTCGTCGGAGAGCCGCTCAGGAGTGCCCGCCGGTGCCTCGTACGCCAGGAGCGGTGCGGCCTCGGCGCGCACCGGTCCGGGTATCGAGGAGGTGGCGGCGGTGAACCGGCCGCCGGTCTCCCCGTCGCCGGCCGCGGCGGAGGTGTAGTGCAACTGCGGGAGGCTCATCTGTAGGCCCTCATCGTCCCTGCCACGTGCGTCCCCGTCACGCGCACCGGCCGCCGCTCGCCGCCCTGTCGGTGCGGCCCGGCCCGGCGGAGCGACGACCCCGGCGGGGAGCTTTCCGCAGTCGTGCGGGCGACGCTATCAAGCCCTGACTGCCCGTCGGTCCGCACGGCGGGCGAGGAGGCTCTACGTTGACCCCATGACCGAAGTGACGCTTTCCGCGGGAGTGGTGGAGTACGAGGACACGGGCGGCGACGGGCCCGTGGTGGTCCTCCTGCACGGCGTGGCGATGAACGGTTCCCTGTGGCGCGACGTCGTGACCGGGCTGCGCTCCGACTACCGGTGCGTCGTGCCCACACTGCCGCTGGGATCCCACCGCAGGCCGATGCGTCCCGACGCCGATCTGACGGTTCTCGGAGTCGCCCACCTGGTCGCGGAGTTCCTGGACGAGCTGGACCTCCGGGACGTCACCCTGGTGATGAGCGACTGGGGCGGGGCCCAGGCCCTCGTCGCGGAGGGCCGTGACCAGCGGATCGGCAGGCTGGTGATCACGTCCTGCGAGGCGTTCGACAACTATCCGCCGGGCCTTCCCGGCCGAAATCTGGCCGTCGCGGCGAGAATGCCCGGTGGGCTGCGGCTCGCCTTCACCCTGCTGAAGCTGAAGCCCCTGCGCAGACTTCCCCTGACCTGGGGGTGGATGAGCAAGCGGCCGGTCCCGCACGACGTCATGGACGAGTGGTTCCGGCCGTTGTGGACCTCCGCCGCGATCCGGCGGGACCTGAGGGCGTACGTGCTCGGGGTACCGCCCGGGGACGAGCTCCTGGCGTGGGCCGAAGCGCTGCGCACGTTCGACCGGCCCGCGCTCGTCGTCTGGGCGGCCGAGGACAGGGTCATGCCGCCCGCCCACGGCCGTCGCCTGGCGGAGATGCTGCCCCAGGGCCGGCTGGTCGAGATCACCGACAGCTACACCCTCATCCCCGAGGACCAGCCGCAGCGGCTGTGCGAGGCCGTCAGGGCGTTCGTGCCGCTCTCCTGAACGCGGACCGGCCGGGCGCGGGGCGCGCTTCCACACGCTCCCGCACCCGGCCGGGCGCCCCCTGACGAGGGCTCAGCTCTCCACGGCCTCGCGACGGCCGCGCATCCCGAACCCTGCCAGCAGGGCGCCGGCGGCACACAGGACCGCGGTGACGACCACGGCGGAGTGCACCCCGTTCATGAACGCGTTCCCGCTGCCCTCGATCACCGCCTCCCTCAGCTGCGCGGGCATGCCGGCCGACACGGGCGAGATCCCCATGGCCACCGCGTCCTCGGCGCCCCCGAAGCCGGCCGCCGCGTCCGCGGGGACCCCGGCGGAGGCCAGTTCACCGGTGAGGGTGGAGCCCACCTTGCCGCTGATCAGGGAGACCAGCACGGACGTGCCGAGCGCTCCGCCGATCTGCAGCGAGGTGGCCTGGAGGCCGCCCGCGACACCGCCGTCCTTCCTGGGGGCGTTGCCGACGATGGCGTCGGAGGACGCGGACATCACCATGCCGACGCCCAGTCCGATGGCGAGGAAGGGAGGCCACATCGCGGCGTACGGGGAACCGGCGTCCCAGGTGAGCATCCACAAGGAGGCCACCGCCTGGAGCACCATGCCGACGGGCATCGTCAGCCGGGGGCCGAAACGCTGGGTCAGGGCGGCGCCCAGCGGCGACGCGGCCACGGTGGCCAGGCTGAGCGGCAGGGTGCGGACACCGGCCTCGACGGGCGTGAAGCCGCGCACGTTCTGCAGGTACAGCATGACGAAGAAGATGACACCGAGCATCACGAAGAAGTTGATCGCGGTGACGATCGTGCCGATGGTCAGTGACCGGTTGCGGAAGAGGCGCATCGGCAGCAACGGGTGCTCCTGACGCGTCTCGTACCAGCAGAAGAGGGCCAGCACCGCGAGGCCCGCGCCGATCGCTCCCAGCGTTCCGGCGGAGGTCCACCCCCATGTCTCCCCCTTGACCACGCCGAAGATCAGGGCGACCAGGCCGATGGAGAGCAGCAGCACGCCGGGTACGTCGAAGCGGTGGTTCCCCGTCGAGTCCTTGCTGTGCGGAAGGACGAACAGGCTGAAGACCAGCGCGAAGACGCCGATGGGGGCGTTGATGTAGAAGACCGACTCCCAGTTGACGTGCTCGATGAGCAGACCGCCGACGATCGGGCCGAGGGCGGTGGAGCAGGACGCCACCATGGCCCACAGCCCCACGGCCATACCGAACTTGCGGGGCGGGAACACCGCACGCAGGAGACCGAGTGTGTTGGGGATCAGCAGGGCGCCGAAGAGGCCCTGCACGGCACGGAAGGCGATGACGCCCTCGATCGAACCGGAGAGGGCGATCGCGACCGACGCCAGGGTGAAGCCTACGGTGCCGACCATGTAGACGGTGTGCCGCCCGAGACGGTCACCGAGCTTGCCGCCGAGGATCAGCAGGGCGGCCATGGCGATCAGATACGCGTTGGTGACCCACTGCAGGTCGGCGGTGGACGCGTCGAGGTCCCGGCCGATCTCCGGATTGGCGATCGCGACGACCGAGCCGTCGAGGTTGACCATGAACAGGCCGATCGCGACGGCGATCAGCGTCAGCCAGGGATTGCTACGCCTGCTCCGGGCCGCGTCGGGCGGACGGCTCGCGGGCAGGGAGGAGGTGTCCACGGTGGTGGAGGACATGCGGAAGCCTTGTCTGTGGAACGTCGGAATGACGAGAGGACGTGCCCCGGCCGCGACGGCCGTGCCGCAGCCGGCCGGCACGCGCCGGTTCCCCGTCGCGCTCGCGGGGTCAGCCGTGCGGAAGTGTCCGGCGACAGCGGGTGGTGAACGCGGAGGTCAGCCGGCGGGGGAGTGGAGGCGCCGGTTCAGGGACCTCAGCGCGCCCAGGGCCGCACCGAGAGCGTCGAGCTCTCCCTCGGTGAGCGTGTGCAGCGCGCCCGTCAGATGGGCTTCCTTGATCGTCCGCGCTTCGGCGAGCCGTTCCCGGGCCGTGGCCGTCGGGTACAGATGGGCGACGCGCTTGTCGGCGGCGTCCTGCCTGCGCTCCAGCAGGCCGAGCTCGGTGAGCTGGGAGACGAGGGCGCTTACGTTGTTCGGCTTCATGAGCAGCGCATCGGCCGCCTCGCGGACGGTGACCCCCTCCCGCTCCTCGACGAGGAAGAGCAGCGCCAACTGTCCGTCAGGGAGCCGGGGATGCGGGAACGAGTGGGCCACCTGCCGCTCCAGACCCCGGTGCAGCGCGGGCAGGGACGCCACGAGCGCGGACGCTACGTGGGCGATGTCCTGGACGGGCGCGGTGGGATCGGGCACGTCCCCAGCATAAGTACGAGGTAATAGCTATGTCAACATACTCAAATGTCCCGTGATCACCGGGCGTTTCGTGAGTGGTATATGTGCGGGTGGAGAGACCCGAGGCGCCGCGAAGGCGGTCGAGAGAAGGACCGATGGACAAGCCGACGCACCTGATCGAGTTCGAGACGATGCTGCTCGGCCGGCACCTCCAGCCGAGCGCGCCCAGGTCCCGGCGGGGCGGCGGGCACCTCGACCGCAGCGCGTACACCCTGCTGAGCCGGATCCGCATGGAAGGGCCGATGTCGATCGGGCAGCTCAGCGAGGCCTTCGGCCTCGACGCCTCCACCCTGAACAGGCAGACCGCAGCCATGCTCCGGGCCGGTCTGGTCGAACGCATCCCGGATCCCGACGGGGGCATCGCCCGCAAGTTCCGCATCACCGGTGCGGGTGAACACAGCCTCGACGCGGAGCGCGCGGAGAACATCAGCGGCCTGGAGCGGGTCATGGCCGACTGGTCACCCGACGAGGTCCGCGACTTCGCCGCGTACCTCAAGCGCCTCAACAGCGACATCGAGGCCCTCGACGGACGGCCCTGGCCCCGCCCCTGAGCCGGGCGCGCGGATCCCCGGGGCGTGCACCGGCGGGACCGCGAGAGGGACGGGGCGGCCGTGCGGGACGGCGGACCCGCCCCGGGTCACGGCGCGTACCGGAGCGGGCGGCGGACCTGTGCCGTGTCCGGCGGGGCCTGAAGCGGATCTACGGCTGCGCTTAAGAAATCCTCGATGGACCTGGAGGCCCGGGTACGGCACATTTCTCGGTGGCGGCAGAGAGCGCGGTGACAGGCGTCACGCCCTGTCCCGTCCGCCGTATCCCCCCGCCGTCCCGGGCCGCAGGCCGTCTCCGGCATGCCCCCTGCCCGGGTCATCCGCACGTACCAGCTACAGGGAGCCGCAGCCGTGAAGGCACTCGTGAAGCACAAGGCCGAGCCGGGACTGTGGCTGATGGACGTACCGGAGCCGGAGACCGGCCCCGGGGACGTCCTGATCAAGGTGCTGCGCACCGGGATCTGCGGCACCGACCTGCACATCCGCGCCTACGACGGCTGGGCCCGGCAGGCGGTGCGCACCCCGCTCGTCCTGGGCCACGAGTTCGTCGGGGAGGTCGCCGCGATCGGTGCGGACGTCGTCGACATCAAGACCGGCGACCTGGTCAGCGGCGAAGGGCACCTGGTCTGCGGGAAGTGCCGCAACTGTCTCGCCGGGCGGCGGCACCTGTGCCGCTCCACGCTGGGACTCGGGGTCGGCCGGGACGGGGCGTTCGCCGAGTACCTGGCGCTGCCCGCGTCGAACGTCTGGGTCCACCGGGAGAAGGTCGACCTCGACATCGCCGCGATCTTCGACCCGTTCGGCAACGCCGTGCACACCGCGCTGTCCTTCCCGCTGGTCGGCGAGGACGTGCTGATCACCGGCGCGGGCCCGATCGGGATCATGGCCGCCGCGGTGGCCCGCCACGCGGGAGCGCGCAACGTGGTCATCACCGACGTGAGCGAGGCCCGGCTCGAACTGGCCAGGAAGGTCGGGGTGGACCTCGCCCTGAACGTCGGCGGCGCGACCGTCGCCGACGGTCAGCGCGCTCTCGGACTGCGTGAGGGCTTCGACATCGGCCTGGAGATGTCCGGACGCCCCGAGGCCATGCAGGACATGATCGCGAACATGACGCACGGCGGCCGTATCGCCATGCTCGGACTGCCGTCCGCCGAATTCCCCGTCGACTGGTCCCGGATCGTCACCTCCATGCTCACGATCAAGGGCATCTACGGCCGCGAGATGTACGAGACCTGGTACGCGATGTCCGTACTCCTCGAGGGCGGGCTCGACCTCTCGCCGGTGATCACCGGCCGGTACGGCTACCGCGACTTCGAGGCGGCGTTCGACGACGCCGCAAGCGGTCTCGGCGGCAAGGTCCTGCTCGACTGGGCCGCCTGAAGCTCCTCGTACGCACCCGTATCCAGCTGGGAGACACCCTTCATGTTCGACTCCGTACGCGACGACCTGCGCACCACCCTGGACGAGATCCGCGACGCCGGACTCGAGAAGCCCGAGCGGGTCATCGCCACCCCGCAGTCCGCCACCGTCGCCGTCACCTCGACGGCGGGTGAGGTGCTCAACTTCTGCGCCAACAACTACCTGGGCCTCGCCGACCACCCCGAGGTCGTCGCCGCCGCCCACGAGGCGCTGGACCGCTGGGGCTACGGGCTCGCCTCCGTCCGCTTCATCTGCGGCACCCAGGAGGTGCACAAAGAGCTGGAACAGCGGCTCTCCACCTTCCTCGGGCAGGAGGACACGATCCTCTACTCCTCCTGCTTCGACGCCAACGGCGGAGTCTTCGAGACCCTCCTGGGCCCCGAGGACGCGGTGATCTCCGACGCCCTCAACCACGCCTCCATCATCGACGGCATCCGCCTCTCCAAGGCGAAGCGCCACCGCTACGCGAACCGCGACATGGCCGACCTCGAGCAGCAGCTCAAGGAGGCCTCCGGGGCGCGGCGCAAGCTCGTCGTCACCGACGGCGTCTTCTCCATGGACGGCTACGTCGCCCCGCTGGCCGAGATCTGCGACCTCGCCGACCGCTACGGCGCCATGGTCATGGTCGACGACTCCCACGCCGTCGGCTTCGTCGGCCCCGGCGGGCGCGGCACACCCGAGCTGCACGGGGTCATGGACCGCGTCGACATCATCACCGGCACCCTCGGCAAGGCACTGGGCGGCGCCTCCGGCGGTTACGTCGCCGCC
Organism: Streptomyces sp. ALB3; assembly: GCF_044385685.1. Classification (NCBI taxonomy): domain Bacteria; kingdom Bacillati; phylum Actinomycetota; class Actinomycetes; order Kitasatosporales; family Streptomycetaceae; genus Streptomyces; species Streptomyces sp. ALB3. The sequence goes on from NZ_JBISCE010000008.1 coordinate 432,667, forward strand.
CGGGCCGAGATCGTCGCGCTGCTGCGCCAGCGCTCGCGCCCGTACCTCTTCTCGAACTCGCTCGCCCCCGTCATCGCCGCCGCCTCCCTCAAGGTCATCGACCTGCTGGAGTCGGCGGGCGACCTGCGCGAGAGGCTCGCGGCCAACACCGCGCGCTTCCGCTCCCGGATGACCGAGGAGGGCTTCGACATCCTGCCCGGCGACCACGCCATCGCCCCCGTGATGATCGGGGACGCGGCGGAGGCGGCCCGGATGGCGGAGCTGCTCCTTGAGCGCGGTGTGTACGTGATCGGGTTCTCCTACCCCGTCGTCCCGCAGGGGGCCGCCCGCATCCGCGTCCAGCTCTCCGCCGCGCACTCCACCGAGGACGTCGACCGCGCCGTGGACGCGTTCGTCGGCGCGCGGGCCGCGCTGTAGGCACGGGCGCGCCCGGCGGGCTGGGACAATGAGCGCATGATCGATGCACGGCGGCTGCGCATCCTCCGTGCCGTGGCCGACCACCGCACGGTGACCGCCGCGGCCGCCGCGCTGTACCTGACGCCCTCGGCGGTCTCCCAGCAGCTCGCCGCCCTGGAGCAGGAGACCGGCCACCGGCTGGTCGAGCGCGGGGCGCGGGGGGCCCGGCTGACCGCCGCGGGGGAGATCCTGCTGACTCACGCCAACGCGGTCCTCGCCCAGCTGGAGCGGGCGGAGGCAGAGCTCGCCGACTACAGCGCGGGGGTCGCGGGGACGGTCACCGTCGCCGCGTTCGCCACCGGGATCGGGCTGGTCCTCGCCCCCGCGATCGCCGAGCTCGCCCGCACCGCGCCCGGGATCCGGGTCCGGGTGCAGGACGCCGAGGGCGACGCGAGCGTGCCGATGGTGCTGGACCGCCAGGTCGATGTGGCGGTCGCCGTCGAGTACCGGGGTGCGCCCGGCGACGACGACCGCAGGCTGACCCGGGTGCCGCTGTACTCCGAGCCCTTCGACGCGGTGCTGCCGGTCGGCCACCGTCTCGCGGACCAGGAGCACGTGGCCGTCGCCGATCTCGCCAAGGACACGTGGATCGGCCCGTACCCCGGCAACCCCTGCCACGACGTGGTGTTCCTGGCCTGCGAGTACGCCGGGTTCGAGCCGTTGCTGGAACACTCGTCGGACGACTTCCACGCCGTGGTCGCCCTGGCCGGGGCCGGTGCCGGGGTGGCCCTGGTGCCCCGGTCGGCGCTGCGCGGCGCCGAGGTCGGCCGGGTCGTCGTGCGACCGGTGGAGGGCGCCGCCCCGACCCGGCGCGTCTTCGCCGCGGTGCGGCAGGGAGCCGAGGGGCACCCACTGATCGAACCGGTCCTGCAAGCGCTGCGGGCGGCGGCCCGGCCGGCGTAGGGCGGGTTCGCGGCAGCACCCGGACCCGGCCTCCCGCGCCGCCGGCAGGGCCGCGCACCCGGAGGCCGACGGCGGTGACGCCCGTCCGGAAGGCCCTCACGCCGGCTGCAACAGGTCCCACCGGTTGCCGTAGAGGTCCTCGAACACCGCCACGGAGCCGTACACCTCGTGCCGCGGCTCCTCCAGGAAGCGGACCCCGGCGGACCGCATCCTCTCGTGGTCGCCCGCGAAGTCCTCCGTGTGGAGGAAGAGGCCCACCCGGCCGCCCGTCTGCGCCCCGACGCTCGCCCGCTGGGCCTCGTCCGCGGCACGTGCCAGCAGCAGCCCCGTGCCGGTGGTGCCCCTGGGCCGTACGACGACCCAGCGGGTGCCGTCTCCCCGGTCCGTGTCCTCCACCAGCTCGAATCCGAGCGCGCCGGTGTAGAAGTCGAGCGCCTCGTCGTAGTCGCGGACGACCAGCGTGACCAGAGCGATGTGCGGCATGGGGATCCTCGTCCTCGGCGTACGGGCACGGCCTGCGTTATACGTAACACTAACGCGTTCGCGGCTCTCCGGGGACAATTCCCGGCATGGACACGAGCGACCTCGCCGCGCTGACCGACCGCGCCCGCACTCTCGCTGCCGGCGGCGGCCGCCGCATCCTCGGCATCGCGGGGGCGCCCGGCGCCGGGAAGTCCACGCTGGCCGCCCGGATCGTCGAAGGGCTGGGAGGCCGCGCGGTCCTCGTCCCGATGGACGGCTTCCACCTGGCCGGCGCGGAGCTGGAGCGCCTCGGGCGGGCGCGACGCAAGGGTGCCCCCGACACCTTCGACGCCGCCGGCTACGCGGCCCTGCTCCGGCGGCTGCGCGCCCCCGAAGGCCCCGACCCCGTGTACGCCCCCGCTTTCGACCGGTCACTGGAGGAGCCGGTCGCCGGATCGGTGTGCGTCCCCGCGGACACCCCGCTCGTCGTGACCGAGGGCAACTACCTGCTCCTGGACGAGGGGCCCTGGGCGCCGGTACGCGGCCTGCTGGACGAGGTGTGGTTCCTGGACACCGATCCCGGGCTCAGGGTGAGCAGGCTCGTGGACCGCCATGTGCGCTTCGGCAAGCCCCGCACCCAGGCCGAGCGCTGGGTCGCCGGCTCCGACGAACGCAACGCCCGGCTGGTCGAGCCGCACCGCGACCGCGCCGACCTCGTCGTACGGTTCGGCTGAGCCGCGCGCCGGCCTCGTCGGGGCGGGCGCGGCGCGTCCCGAATTCCGCTCGCTTCCACCCGTGCGGACGGGCAGGATGCCGAGAGCCGTGCCGCGCCCCGCCCCGCCAGGAGGTCCCCATGCCCAGCACCGACCAGCCCGTGCCCTTCACCGCCGAGGACTACCGGGCGAGGATGACCCGCGCGGCCGAGTCGGCCGACGCGGCCGGCCTGGCCGGTGTCCTCGTCGCGCCGGGCCCCGACATGGTCCACCTCACCGGCTACCGGCCGACCGCGGACACCGAACGCCTCACCCTGCTCGTCCTCAGGGCGGGCCACGACCCCGTCCTCGTGGTCCCCGCGCTCGAGGCCGCCGACGCCGAACGCGCGACGGGCGCCCCTGCCCTCACCCTGCGGGACTGGACCGACGCGGCGAACCCGTACACCCTGACCGCCGGGCTGCTCCACGCCAAGGGGCGGTTCGGGATCAGCGACAACGCCTGGGCACTTCACCTGCTGGCACTGCGCGAACTGCTCCCCGACACCTCCTACGCCTCGCTCACCGAGGCGCTGCCGATGCTGCGCGCCGTCAAGGACGCCGCCGAGCTGGAGCGGCTCGCCGCTGCCGGGGCCGCCGCCGACGCGACGTACGAGGAGATCCTGAAGGTCCGCTTCTCCGGCCGCCGGGAGAGCGACGTGGCCGCCGATCTGGCCGCACTCCTCACGGAGCACGGTCACTCCCAGGTCGACTTCACGGTGGTCGGCTCCGGCCCGAACGGCGCCAACCCGCACCATGAGGCGGGCGCCCGCACGATCGGGCAGGGCGACATGGTGGTCCTGGACTTCGGCGGGCTGATGCACGGCTACGGGTCCGACACCTCCCGCACGGTCCACGTCGGCGAACCCACCGCCGAGGAGCAGCGGGTCCACGACGTCGTACGGGAGGCGCAGGAGGCCGGCTGCCGCGCGGTCCGGCCCGGGGCCGCCTGCCAGGACGTCGACCGGGCGGCCCGCGCCGTCATCACCGAGTCCGGCTACGGCGAACGCTTCATCCACCGCACCGGCCACGGCATCGGCGTCACCACCCACGAACCGCCCTACATGATCGAGGGCGAGGAGCAGCCGCTCGTGCCCGGGATGTGCTTCTCCGTGGAGCCGGGCATCTACCTCCCCGGCCGCTTCGGCGTCCGCATCGAGGACATCGTGACGGTCACGGAGAGCGGGGGCAGGCGTCTGAACACCACGGCCCGCGAACTGGCGGTCGTCGGGTAGCGGTCCGGATGCGGGAACACCCCGGCCCACCGCGAGCTCTCCGCCCCCGCGGTGGAGGCGTCCGGGCGGTCGTAGGATCCGTACGCTCCCCGCACCGGCGGGGACGGTACGAGGGGGACGCCGGATGGTCGGCATACTGACGATGACTCACCCGAGGCGACGGGAGGGCACCGCTCCCGAGCCGGTCGCCCGCAGGATCAACCTCTTCGTCCGGCCGGGACCGTCCTGGACGGTCTGCCACGTGGAGCGTGAGCTGCCCCCGGGCGGCCTGCGCGCCTACCTCGCGGCCCGGGGCAGCGGCGCGCGCTCCTTCGTCCTGTGGGCGGACGAGTACCGCGGGGCGAGGGCCGCCACCGTGGTGACCGCCTCCTGCGCGAAGGGTGTGTCCGTCTACCAGGTGCTCGGCGCGCACGGCGAGCTCCTCTGCACCGTCGTACGCGAGAAGACGTTCAGGAGGGGGCTGCGTGCCCGTTGGACGGTGAGCCGGCCCGGCGCGCCCGACGCGGTGGGATACAAGGGCCGGATCTTCTGGTGGTGCGTGTGGTGGCTGTTCTCGCCCCTGCTGCCGTTCCTCTTCCTGGCCGCCGTGTTCGGCGGCGGGGGTGATCTCCCCCGAGGACCGGGCCGCATCATCTGGCGCGAGGGCGGCCGGGTGCCCCTGGAGTTCAAGGCGCACGGAAACGAGGTGCGGGTCCAGGACGCGTTCCTGGACCCGCGGGCAGGGGCCGCTCTGCTGGCCCTGGTCCGCTCCCACGACGGCATGCTGCAGGCGTGGGACAGGGGAGAGGTCTGACGGCCGCGCACAGCGCGGTCTCAGTCGTCGGCCAGCACCACGCACGACTCCGGTGGCAGGTGCAGCACTCCGTCGCCGCCCGGGGCCTCGACCGGCTCCCAGGAGGCCAGCACTCTCCCGCCGGACGTCCGGTGACGGCCGGCACCCAGCGGAACGGCGGCGGGCCTGCCGGCGAGATTGACCACGACCCGCAGATCACCGCGCCGGAAGGCGAACCAGCGGGCCTCCTCGTCGTAGGCCGTCCGCACCGACGCCAGGTCGGGATCGGAGAGGTCCGGGTGGGTGCGGCGCAGGGCGATCAGCTCGCGGTGCCAGGCGAGCATCCGGTCGTGCGGCTCCCGGTCCGGCTCGCTCCAGTCGAGGCAGGAGCGGGCCCGGGTGGCGGGATCCTGCGGATCGGGGACGTCCTCCTCGGCCCAGCCGTGCGCCGCGAACTCCCGGCGCCTGCCGTCACGCACGGCGCGGGCGAGATCCGGGTCGGTGTGGTCGGTGAAGAACTGCCACGGGGTGCGGGCTCCCCACTCCTCACCCATGAAGAGCATCGGTGTGAACGGCCCGGTGAGCACGAGCGCCGCCGCACACGCCTGGAGCCCCGGCGAGAGCCCCGCGGCCAGCCGGTCACCGAGGGCACGGTTGCCGATCTGGTCGTGGGTCTGGGCGTAGCCGACGAAGCGGTGGGCGGCCGTCCGGGTGACGTCCACCGGCCGGCCGTGCGTGCGTCCCCGGAAGCTGGAGTAGGTACCGTCGTGGAAGAACGCCCTGGTCACGGTCTTGGCGAGGGAGGCCAGCGGGGCTGAGGCGAAGTCGGCGTAGTAGCCCTGGGACTCGCCGGTGAGCGCGGTGTGCAGGGCATGGTGGAAGTCGTCGTTCCACTGGGCGTGCAGCCCGATGCCGCCGTCCGGGCGCGGGGCGGTCGTCCGTGGATCGCAGAGGTCGGACTCCGCGATCAGGCCGAGCGGCCGGCCGAGCTCCGCGGCGAGGGCGTCCACGGCCGCGGAGAGCTCCTCCAGGAAGGTGAGCGCCCGGCCGTCGGCCAGCGCGTGGACGGCGTCCAGCCGCAGGCCGTCCAGGCGGTAGTCACGCAGCCAGGCGAGCGCGCTGCCCAGCAGATAGGCGCGGACCTCGTCCGAGCCGGGGGCGTCCAGGTTGACGGCCGAGCCCCAGGGGGTGTGGTGGGTGTCCGTGAAGTACGGGCCGAACGCCGGAAGGTGGTTCCCCGAGGGGCCCAGGTGGTTGTGGACCACGTCCAGGACAACCGCGAGGCCAAGACCGTGCGCCGTGTCGACGAGGCGCTTCAGCCCCTCCGGGCCGCCGTAGGGCTCGTGCACCGCCCACAGCGACACCCCCTCGTACCCCCACCCGTGCGTGCCGGGGAAAGGACAGACGGGCATCAGCTCCACATGGGTGATGCCCAGGTCCACGAGGTGGCCCAGCCGCTCGGCGGCGGCGTCGAAGGTGCCCGCCTCCGTGAACGTGCCGACGTGGAGCTCGTACAGCACGGCACCGGCCAGTCCACGCCCGGCCCAGGCGTTGCGCCAGGCGTACGCCCCGTGGTCGACGACCGCGCTCCCGCCGTCGGGCCCGTCCGGCTGGCGGCGGGAACGCGGGTCGGGCAGCACGGGGCCGTCGTCGAGCGAGAAGCCGTAACGGTCGCCGTCCGCCGCCTCGGCCTCCGCCGTCCACCAGCCCGCGCGCAGCGGGTCGCGCTCCATCGGCCGGCGCCCGCCCGCCGTGCACAGCGCGGCCGACCCGGCCTCAGGGGCCCACACCTCGAACTGCATCCATCACTCCTCGTCCATGAACCTGATGCCTCGCCGGAGGCTCCATGATCGGCGGAATTCGCACGCACGGCCCCGGGACACTGGAGCGAGCCCGCAACTGGCGATTAGGGTCTGGTCCTGATCATTGCCCTACCGGGTTCTGCCCATTCGTCAGGAGCCCGGGCAGTACCACAAGGTCCCTCCCACGGCTGCTGGAGGCCGAGATGACCGTGCCGTCCTTCCCACCCGGTTTCCTGTGGGGCGCCTCCGCCTCCGCCTTCCAGACGGAGGGGGCCTTCGACACCGACGGCAAGGGGCCCTCCGGCTGGGACGCGTTCGCCGCCCGGCCCGGCCGGATCAAGGACGGCACCGACACCACCCTGGGCACCGGCTTCCACGAGCACTACCGCGAGGACGTCGCCCTGCTCGCCGGACTCGGCGCGGACGCCTTCCGCTTCTCCGTCAGCTGGCCCCGGGTCGTCCCCGGCGGCAGCGGTTCGCTCAACCCCGCCGGACTGGACTTCTACGACCGGCTCGTCGACGAGCTCTGCTCCCACGGCATCACCCCGGCGCCGACCCTCTACCACTGGGACACCCCGCTCCCGCTGGACGAGGCGGGCGGCTGGCTCAACCGGGACACCGCCTACCGCTTCGCCGAGTACGCGGGCATCGTCGCCGAACGTCTCGCCGACCGGGTCCCCATGTGGATCACCATCAACGAGCCGGCCGAGGTGACGATGCTCGGCTACGCGCTCGGCGAGCACGCCCCCGGCCGTACGCTCCTCTTCGACGCGCTGCCCGCAGCCCACCACCAGCTGCTCGCCCACGGCCTGGCCGTGCGGGCGCTGCGCGCCGCCGGTGCCGGCAACATCGGCATCGCGCTCTCGCACACCCCCGTCTGGACGGCGGGTGACTCCGAGGAGGACCGCGCGGGAGCGGAGATCTACGACACCCTGACCAACTGGCTCTTCGCCGACCCGGTCCTCACCGGCCGCTATCCCGACGATGGCCTCGCCGCGCTGATGCCGGGACCGGTCGGGGACGACCTCAAGGTCATCTCCGCGCCCCTCGACTGGTACGGCGTCAACTACTACAACCCGACCCTCGTCGGCGCTCCCAGGCCCGAGGCGCTCGACTCCTTCTCCGGCTACGCGATGCCCGCCGGACTCCCGTTCGGGATCAGGGAGATCGAGGGGTACGACACCACCGACTTCGGCTGGCCCGTCGTCCCCGAGGGGCTCACCGAGACGCTCGGCCGGCTCAGGGACCGCTTCGGCGACCGGCTGCCGCCCGTCTACATCACCGAGAACGGCTGCGCGGTCGACGAGCCCGTCGCCGACGGCCGCCGCATCGCCTTCCTGGAAGGGCACCTGGAGGCACTGCGGGCGGCCATCGACGCGGGCGTCGACGTGCGCGGCTACTTCACCTGGTCACTGACCGACAACATCGAGTGGACCGAGGGAGCCAGCAAGCGGTTCGGTCTCGTCCACATCGACTACGAGACCCTGCGCCGGACCCCGAAGGAGTCCTACGCGTGGTACCGCGACGTGATCCGGGCACAGCGCGGGGGCGGCTCGCACCGGCCGGCCCTCACACCAGGTGAACGCGCTCCTGGATGATCCGGTGGCCCGCCCGGGCGAACGCGGCGGCCATCGGCACGTTGCCCCGGTCCGTCGCCCCCGCGACGGACGTGGCGCCCTCGCCGGCGAGGAAGTGGGTGCTCTCCACGAGCAGGTCGTAGCCGTAGCCGTGCCCCCGTGCCTCCGGGACGACCCCGATGAAGCCGATGCACGGGCCTCCCGGGTTCCGGGCGGGCACGTGGATGCCCGCCAGCCGTCCGTCCGGTGTGTGGGCGAGCTGCCACCAGGAGCGGGGCGACGGGCACCAGTTGAAGAAGTCCAGCTCCTCCCGTGCGGCCTGGTCAAGACCGCCGGGCCCCTCGATGACCCGCCGGGCGTGGGCGTCCAGTGTCTCGGAGTGGACCCGGCGCAGCACGTCGAGGATCACCGCGTCGTCCGGCTCCTCGCGGAAGACCAGCCGGCCGGGCCGCTCCGGCAGGCCGTCCGAGGGCGTCCACTCGTAGCGGTAGCGCTCGACCAGCGGCTTCATCCCGGCCGCTTCCGCCGCCGCGATCCGCGCCGAAGCGGCCGCCCGCACCGCGGGCACGTCCCGCCAGCCAGGCGGCACGATCAGCTCGTACTCGACGGACCACGGGGCCCGGCGCAGCAGTTCGGCGCCCGCGTCCTCCTCGCCCTCGGCGAAGTCGAAGTGGTTGAGGAGCACGGGCTCGGTGTCCTCGGGCCCGCCCCACCAGGCAGCCCTGGCGACGACCACGCCGTCGCGCAGAGCGACGAAGGTCCACTCGGGGCGGTACTCACCGCCCTCGTACACGGTGGCGTAGCGGTGGCCGAACGCGGCTCGGCCGACGAGAGAGGGGCCGTGCAGGGTGTCGAAGAGATGAACGTCGCTCCTGGTGAGCGAACGGATGACCGGGACGGTCATGGTGATGTCCTCCGGGACTCGGTGACGCGTGAGCGAGCGCCCCCGGCCGGACCGGGTCCGACACCGTCCTGCGGACAGGGCGGGAGCGCGTGGGCGTGGTGCCGCGAGTGGGTCCGATGTCACGCACGTGCCTCGCCTCCTTCCTCTGCCGGGTGGTGTCCGGATGCCGACGGTAACGCCATCGGCGCGCAACCGTCCACCGGAAAAGGGCAGTTCGCCCTCCCCTGTCGAGGCCACGCCCGCAGCTGACGTCCCGGCCGGCGCCGGACTGCGCCCCGCCACGCCGGCCGACGCGCCAGGACGACGGCCCGCCGTACGGGCGGGTGGCGCTCGACTCTGCCGCGCAGGTCAGGCAGGCCGGAATCGGGCACCGTCTGGACACCTCGGGCCTGTCGGACCGACAATCGTTGCTGTGACGTCCTCCTTCGAGTCCTACACGTACCCCGCGCGGCTGTCGGACGCCCAGCGCGACCGTGTTCTCGGTGTGCTCAGAGACGGCGCCGCGCAGGGAAAGCTCTCCCACGACACCTTCCTGCGACGTATGGAACTGGCGCTGACGGCCCGGCGCCCCGAAGAGCTGGCGGCGCTCACCTCCGATCTGGACTCCGGCGGGCGCTGGTCGCGCGGTCTGTTCCGCGCGGTGGGAGGGGTCTCCGCCTTCCCGGCCCGGGTGCGCAGGGCGTGGCAGTCCGAGCGGCTGCCCGGACTTCTGCTGCCGATGCCAGGTCCGCACCCGCTGCGCATAGGCCGCGACCCGGGCAACGGACTCCGGCTCAGCCACGAGACGGTGTCCCGGATGCACGCCGAGCTGACCGCGCACGGCAGCCGGTGGATCCTGCGGGACCTGGGTTCGACGAACGGCACGTGTGTGAACGGCCAGCGGGTCGTCGGATCGGTCGTCGTGCGCGACGGTGACCAGGTGAGTTTCGGCCGGATGACCTTCCGGCTCACGGCGTCGCCGCCGGCCCTCCCGGCCTGATCCGCTGTCCCTCACTCCTCTGCGGCTTCCTTCCCACGTGGGACCCGGCGCCGAGCCGTGCGGCCGTCCCGGGGGACGCCGGTTCAGCACCGACGTCACCCGGCCCGGCAGGACCGTCACGTCACCCGGTCAGGGTGAACGCCTGGGCGGCGGAGCCGTCGCACGGCTGCTGGGAGAGCCTGGCACCGTCGGCGGTGGACGACCCCGCCACCGTCAGGCACTTGCCGCTGTGACGGGCGGTGAAGCGGTACTGTCCGCCGCCGGCGGGCTCCGGCTTCCACTGCTGGTTGCTTCCGCCTCCGTACGCCCACAGGTGGACCCTGGTGCCGTTGCCGGTGGCGCCCGGACCGCCGTCGACGTCCCACACCTTGGCGTTGTGCCGGTTGACGACCTGGTAGTTGCCGTCGCCGGTGGGGCGGAACTGCCAGCTCTGGTTGGCGCCGGTGCCGCATGCCCACTGCTGGAGCGCGGTGCCGTCGGCGGTGCCCCAGTCGGCGGCGTCGAGGCAGGCACCGCTGTTGCTGTTCCTGACCTGGTACCAGGTGGCCGGGTCGACCGGGCCGGCCGGCGGTTCACCCGTGCCGCCGGTGCCGTCCCAGACGAAGGTGGCGACCGCGCCGGCGGGCAGGGTGTAGGCGAGGGACCTGCCGTTGTCGGTCAGTGAGAGCCGCTGGGCAGCGGCCGCCGTGTTGACCACGTAGGCGGCGCGGCTGCCGTCGGGGTTCTGGAAGGCGACGTTCTGCACGCCGCCGGCGCCCTGGCTGGTGGAGCCGATGCGGGTGGCACCGGGCTTCACGAACTTGCCGACGTGGCCGAGTACGTAGTACTCGGCATTGCGGCTGACGGTGCCGTTCGTGATGTCGACGACGCCGTTGCAGCGGGTGCCGCAGCCACCCTGGTGGGGCCCGCCGTTCCGGTCGAGGGCGAGGTTCCAGTTGATGACGGTCTCACCGCCGTGGCGCATGTTCTGCACGACGAGGTTCTCCGCGTGCCACCGCAGGGTGTCGGCGAAGGTCCTGGCCGGATCGGCGCTCTCGGTGCCCGAGCACTCGGTGAAGAAGACGCGCTTGCCCGCGTCGACGACCTGTTGCTGCGCCGAGGGAACTCCGCCGTAGCAGTGGAAGGCCGCACCGATCACGCGGTTGACGCCCTGGGTCCCGGCGAATACCTCGACGGGGTAGTTGGGGTGGTCCCAGTTGTGGTCGTAGGCCAGCAGGTTGGTGGGAAGGCCGGCGGCGGTGAGGGTGCGGTCGAGGACCCTGATGAAGTCCGCCTGCTGGCCCGACGTCATGGTCATCGAGGGGTAACCGGCAGCGAACTCAGGTTCGTTCTGGACGGTCAGGTCGGTCAGGGTGATGCCCTCCTGGCCGTACGCACGGATGGACCTGACCAGGTAGTCGGCGTAGTCCTGGTGGTTCTCCGTCTTCAGACTGCCGCCGACGAGTGAGTTGTTGGTCTTCATCCAGGCCGGCGCGGACCAGGGGGAGCCCATGAAGCGGATGGCCGGGTTGACGGCGGTGGCCTGCTTCAGGACCGGGATGATCTCGCTCTTGTCGCGGGCGACGGAGAAGGCGCCGCGGGTGTCCTCGTAGCTGTGGAAGCCGCCGGCGGCGTTGAAGTCGGAGTCGCCGAGCGGCTGGCGCAGATAGGTGAGGCCGATGCCGTCGCCGGCGGAGAACAGCGACCTCATCAGCTCGTCGCGCCTGTCCTGGGGAAGGCTCTGGACGAGATGCGCGGAGGCTCCGGTCACCGAGGCGCCGGCACCGGTGAATCTCTGGCCCTTGCTGTTCCCGTCGATGCGTATGTCGACGGGCTGGGGCGTCGCGGTGAAGGGGATGCTGCCGTCGGCGGCCAGCTTCCTGCTGCCGTCCGGCGTGGTGATCCACACCTGGGCGGTGGGGTCGGCTGCCTGGGCGGTGCCCGCGCCGGGCAGGCCGAGGCCGGCGACGGCGAGGGCCAGGGCGGCGCCCACGGCTCCTGCCGACCGGCGGCGGGCGGGACTGAGTGGTGGCATGGTGCGGCTCCTTCGGTTCGTACCTGCGCGGGTGCCCGCCGGCCCCCGTCCCGCCGTGATGTCCGGCGGGGCGCGGAGACGGACGGGCTGCCTGAAGGGGTGGTGCGCACGGGGCCGTCGGCCCCGGGGTCTCACCTTCTGGCCGGCGGTCTCGACGCCGACCACAAGTACCGCTGCGACTAAGCGAATTCGGGAGAACGTCGATATGAAAACACACTCACTGAATGGTTAGTAAGTGATGTGGGTCACTTATTCGTCACCGCGTGGTGAGAACCGCGATGGCGAGGGCCGACGGGATTAGGCTGCGTGGGTGAGCAACCCTCCGGCGGGCACACCCGCCCACAAGGCCCGCCCCCGCACCCCGCGCAGCCCGGAGGCCAAGCAGCGACAGCAGCGCATCCTGCACATCGCGACGGACACCTTCGGCACCCGCGGCTACAACAACGCCTCGCTCGCCGAGATCGCCGAGCAGGCCGGTCTGACCCAGGCGGGCGTCCTTCACTACTTCCGCTCCAAGTCCCTCCTGCTGACCAGCGTCCTGGAACTGCGCGACCAGACGGACATCGAACAACTGGGAGCCGAACGGCCCCGGGGTCTGGAGTTCCTGCGCCACCTGGTGGACACCGCGCTGCGGAACGCCGAGCGGGAAGGCATCGTCCGGCTGTACGCCGTGCTGTCGGCCGAGTCCGTCACCGAGAACCACCCCGCGCAGAGCTACTTCCGCGACCGGTACAGCGGACTGCGCGCGTTCGTCGCCGACGCCCTGCGCGAGGCCTGCGACCTGCCCGCCGACCGTGCGGACCGGGCCGAGACCGCGGCCAACGCCATCATCGCGGTGATGGACGGCCTGCAGGTGCAGTGGCTCCTGTCACCCGACGCGGTGGACATGGCGGCCTCGACCGACCTCGTGGTCAGCTCGCTGCTGAACACCCTCGCGCCCCACGCCTCCGGCCCCGCGGCGGAGCGCTGAGCCACCGCGCGACATGCGGCAGGCCGCCCTCGCCCCCCGGAACCGGCTCAGGCGCGGGGACAGGCCGGTCCGGCCCGCTCACGCGCGACCGGGCGCCACTCCCACCCTCACGAGAAGCGCCACGGGCCGGTCCTCGAAGAGTTGTGCCACACGGACCACGGCCCCGGTGAACTCCCGGCCGGACGACAGGAGATCCGTCCACGGGCCCTCGTCGGGCAGCGCCAGCTCCGTATCCCGCCAGCCACCTTGCTCGTCGAGCCGCAACGACAGCCGGGTCACCGCCGTGACGACCTCCCCGGACCTGCAGAACGCCAGGCAGTGCGCGGCCGCGGGGCCCCGGGCCGCGAGCGGCGCGTAGGTACCGGACTCGCCGAACAGCTCCGGGCGCTCCCGGCGCAGGCGCAGCGCGGCCCCGGTCAGCGCGGCCTTCTCGTCGGCGCCCGTGGCGGGCCTGCCGAACGGCCGCCGGTTGTCCGGGTCGACCAGCGCGATGTACTCCCTCTCCGTGCCCTGGTACAGGTCGGGCACTCCGGGCATCGTCAGATGCACCAGTGCGGCGCCCAGTACATTGGCCCGCGCGAACGGCGCGAGCGTGTCCGAGAACCTGGTCATCAGCGTCCGCGTCTCGCCCGTGTCACTGGCCGGGCCGGCCGCCACGAAGTCGGTCACCGCCCGCTCGTACGCCGGATCGGGCTCGGTCCAGCTGGTGAACAGCCCGGCCTCGCGCACGGACTTCAGCAGTGCGGGCTCCAGCCTCCCCGCCGTCTCATGAGCGGGCAGGCCCGCGCAGCCGTACGCCGACTGCCAGGCCTGCCAGGCGAGCTGGGGGTCCGGGGCCGGCACGGACGCCGTGCGTGAGAGCTGGGCGACCAGCGAGGACCACCGCTCGGGGCACTCGGAGAGGACCGCGATCCGGGCCCGCACGTCCCCGCTGCGCTTGGTGTCGTGGGTGGTCAGCACCGTGCCGGTCGCCGGCCAGTCGCGTGCGACACGGGCACAGAAGGCATGGAACTCCTCCGGGCTCACCGCCGGCCGGCCGGGATCGCCGCCCACCTCGGTCGCCGAGATCAACGGGACGTAGCGGTAGAACGCCGTGTCCTCGACCGACTTGGCGTGCAGGGCGGACGCCGTCTGCGCGAACCGGGCGCAGAACGCCGCGTGCTCCGGTCCGCCGCCGAGACGGCCCAGGGCCAGATCCCGCACCACGTCGACGGCCTCCGCCTCCTGCGGGACGGCGAACACCGCCTTCGCGTCCCGTACCGCCTCGGCGGGGAGCGTCGACTCGGCGACCTCGGACAGCGGGCCGCCGGCCGTCACGTACGGCCGGTACACGGGCACCCGCACCAGCAGCTCGCGCACCGCGGTGTGAAGGGCCCACGGCGCGTGGTCGTGCAGTGCGGGATCCCCGGCACACGCCTCGACGGCGAGACGGGTCAGCCACTCCGTCTCGGCCGCCAGCTCGTGGGTGACCACCCGGTACGCCGCACGGCGGACGGTCGCGGTCCAGTAGCCCCCGCGGTCCCCGGGGGGACCGGCGAAGTCGCGGTAGCGGCCGAGCAGGTCCGCCGCGCCCGCCGGGTCGGTGAACAGCCCGTCGATCCGGTGCAGCGCGTCGTACCCGGTCGTCCCGGCGACCGCCCAGCCGGCCGGCAGCGTCTCGGAACCGGTCAGGATCTTCTCCACCACCGTCCACCGCCCACCCGTGGCGTCACCGAGCCGCCCCAGGTACGCGGCGGGGTCCGCCAGCCCGTCCGGGTGATCGATGCGCAGCCCGTCGACGACGCCGTCACGGACCAGTTCGAGGATCTTGGCATGGGTGGCGTCGAAGACCTCGGGGTGTTCCACCCGGACCCCGATCAGATCGGAGATGGTGAAGAACCTCCGGTAGTTCAGCTCCGTCCTGGCCAGCCGCCACCAGGCGAGCCGGTAGTGCTGGGCGGCCAGCAGCTCAGGCAGCGGAAGGTCCGCCGTGCCCTCGCGCAGGGGGAACTCCAGGCCGTTGTAGCGGAGCACGGGGGTGCCGTCGTCCCTGGTACCCGGCTCGAGACTGTCCCTCTCCTCGCCGGCACGCCCGGCGAGGACGGGCAGCAGCACCTTGCCACCGCCCGCCGCCCAGTCGATGTCGAACCAGCGGGCGTACGGGGAGGCAGGGCCCTCGCGCAGCACCTCCCACAGCGGCACGTTGTGCCGGGGCACGGCCGCCATGTGGTTCGGCACGATGTCCAGGACGATGCCGAGACCGTGGGCGCGCGCCGTGCCGGCCAGCTCCCGCAGGCCCTCCTCGCCCCCGAACTCGGCCCGCACCGTGGCGTGGTCGACCACGTCGTAGCCGTGTCCGGAACCGGGCACGGCCTCCAGGACGGGGGACAGGTGCAGATGGGAGACGCCGAGCTCGGCGAGATACGGCACGGCATCCGCGGCGGCGGCGAACGGGAAGTCGGATTGGAGCTGCAGCCGGTACGTGGCGGTGGGCGTCATGGCTCGTACGTACCCAGCCGGTCGCCTCTCTCCCACCTTCTGTGCCACGGGGCACCGACCGGGCGGCGCCCGCCCGGTGCCCCGTCACCCCATCGGCCTACGCCGGACGCTTGAGCACGGTCAGACTGCGCCCTACGAGCGTCACCCGCTCGCCCGCCGACACCTTGGGCCCCGCCCCGGGCGGCACCCCGTCCGGGATCGCCGTGTCCACGACGACCTGCCACTGTCTGCCGTGGTTCATCGGGACGGTGAACTCCAGGCTCTCGGCCGCCGCGTTGAACATGAGCAGGAACGAGTCGTCGGCGATGCGCTCGCCACGCGGCCCCGGCTCGGAGATCGCGTGACCGTTCAGGAAGACGGTCATGGCCTTGGCGTGCGCGGCCTGCCAGTCCCGCTGGGTCATCTCCTCGCCCCTGGGGGTGAACCACGCGATGTCGGAGAGTTCGTCGTGCGTGCCCTCCACGGGCCGGCCGTGGAAGAAGCGTCTGCGCCGGAAGACCGGGTGGTCGCGCCGCAGCCAGACCATCGACCGGGTGAACTCCAGCAGACTCGTGTCGGTGCCGCCGCCGTCCTCGTCGCCGTCCTCGGCGCGGGAGGCCGCGGCCGGATCGGGCCAGTGGACCCAGGAGAGCTCGTTGTCCTGGCAGTAACCGTTGTTGTTGCCCCGCTGCGTCCGCGCGAACTCGTCACCGTGGCTCAGCATGGGCACGCCCTGGGAGAGCATGAGGGTGGCGATGAAGTTGCGCATCTGACGGCTGCGCAGCTCCAGGACCTCCTTGTCGTCGGTCTCCCCCTCCGCCCCGCAGTTCCACGAGCGGTTGTGGCTTTCGCCGTCCCGGTTGCCCTCACCGTTGGCGTCGTTGCGCTTCTCGTTGTACGAGACCAGGTCGTGCAGGGTGAAGCCGTCGTGGCAGGTGGTGAAGTTGATCGAGGCCAGCGGGCGCCGGCCGTCGTCCTGGTAGAGGTCGGAGGAGCCCGTGAGGCGCCCGGCGAACTCCGCCAGGGTCCGGGGCTCACCCCGCCACAGATCCCGCACCGTGTCCCGGTACTTGCCGTTCCACTCGGTCCACAGGGGCGGGAAGTTCCCCACCTGGTAGCCGCCCTCTCCCACGTCCCAGGGTTCGGCGATCAGCTTGACCTGGCTGACCACCGGGTCCTGCTGGACCAGGTCGAAGAAGGAGGACAGCCGGTCCACCTCGTGGAACTGGCGCGCGAGGGTCGCGGCCAGGTCGAAGCGGAAACCGTCCACGTGCATCTCGGTCACCCAGTACCGCAGCGAGTCCATGATCAGCTGTAGGACGTGCGGCGACCTCATCAGCAGGGAGTTCCCGGTGCCGGTGGTGTCCATGTAGTACTTCTGGTCGTCGGCCAGCCGGTAGTACGAGGCGTTGTCCAGGCCCCGGAAGGAGAGGGTGGGACCGAGGTGGTTGCCCTCGGCCGTGTGGTTGTAGACGACGTCGAGGATCACCTCGATGCCGGCCTGGTGCAGCGCCTTCACCGCCTGTTTGAACTCCAGCACCTGTTCGCCGCGGTCGCCCCAGGAGGCGTACGCGTTGTGCGGGGCGAAGAACCCGATGGTGTTGTAGCCCCAGTAGTTGGCCAGCCCGGCGTCGGCCAGGCGGTGGTCCTGGACGAACTGGTGCACCGGCATCAGCTCGATCGCGGTGACGCCCAGCTCCGTCAGGTGGGCGATGATCTCCGGGTGCGCGAGCCCCGCGTAGGTGCCGCGCAGCTCCTCGGGCAGGCCCGGGTGGAGCATCGTCAGGCCCTTGACGTGGGCCTCGTAGATCACCGTGCGGTGGTAGTCCGTACGGGGGCGCCGGTCGTCGCCCCAGTCGAAGTACGGATTGACCACGACCGAGCTCATCGTGTGCGGTGCCGAGTCGAGGTCGTTGCGCTCGTCCGGCTTGCCGAACGGGTAGCCGTACACCGCCTCGCCCCACTGGATCTGCCCCGAGATCGCACGGGCGTACGGATCGAGGAGCAGTTTCGCCGAATTGCAGCGCTGCCCGCGCTGCGGCTCGTAGGGCCCGTGCACCCGGAAGCCGTAGCGCTGCCCCGGCATCACCCCGGGCAGATAGGCGTGACGGACGAAGGCGTCGGTCTCGCGGAGTTCCACCGCCGTTTCTGAACCGTCGTCGTGCAGCAGGCACAACTCGATTCGGTCGGCGGCCTCCGAGAAGACCGCGAAGTTGGTTCCGGCGCCGTCGTAGGTGGCGCCGAGGGGATACGCGTGTCCCGGCCAGACCTGCATAGATAGGACTCTTCCACTTCTGATCCGGGGGTTGGGGGTTTTCGCCCCGATACTCCCCGAAAGACGGTCCGGTACCTAGTACGTCGACCGGTGCGGCAGGGTTCCGTCGGGTGATCCCTCCGGACCGGTCAACCTGGGACACCTCGCTGTCGCCCGGACGGGGGGCCCGGGCCGCCGGGCGGCTCCTCCGTCCGGTATGCGGCATGCGAGGGGGTGCGCAATCACTATGAACCATCTCACTCCACCCGATCTCATCGCAAGGAACGGGCCGGACGTGTAGGGGAGTTGAGTGAGGAGCCTGTGCATCCGGCTGCACCGGCTCCCGTCCCCGGAGTACCCTTCCTTGATCGTTGGTGGGGGAGTGGAAGGCGGTACGCGGGTGAGCTCGGGAGGGTTCGAGCTGCCCCCAGGTGACGCAGGTCACGAGGGGGAGCCGACCGATGCCCCGCCGGGGGCCGTCTCCCTCGCGCAGCCCATGGAGATCGGTGCCGAGCTGGACTGGGGGCCGGAGGCCTGGAACGAGGTCCGCACCCGGGCTCAGCGGGCCGGGCGTGCGTACATCTGGCTGAATCTGGTCGAACAGCGGCTGCGCGCCGTGGTCTCCGCCGTGATCCGGCCGATCTACGAGCCGGTGCACGGTGAGGACTGGGTGGTGGCCGCCGCCGGTCCGGCCGGCCAGGAGTGGGTGCAGCGCGCCGTCGCGGTCCGGGAGGTCTCGCGCCGCAAGGGCTATCTGCTCGACCCGGCGGACGACAACGTCCTGAGCTTCCTCACGCTGCCGCAGCTCCGCGAGCTGATGGTCCAGCACTGGCCCTGCTTCGAGCCGTACTTCGACGACCGCCGCGATGTGGAGCTCGCCCTGGACGAGCTGGAGGTGGCGCGCAACGTCGTCTCCCGCAACCGTGCGCTGAACGAGGCGGTCCTGGCGCAGGCGGAACGGGCCTCCGCGCGGCTCCTGGAGATCCTCGGCAGCGGCGCGGCGGTCCCGTCCGCAGACCGGCTGCCCGTGGACGCCGTGGAGGAGCTGGTCGGCGACCGCTACGCCGACGTCGTCTCCGTCCACCCCGACCGGGTGCGTCTGCAGCGGCAGCTGCCCGCCGAGGACCTCTTCGGCGGGGCGCGCCGGCTGGACGCCATCGGCATAGGACTCAACCTCCTCACCCAGAACTTCTCGGGGCGCCGGCTGGTCCGCCTGGCCGAGTCGGGCTGCCGGGTCCGGCTGCTGTTCATCAATCCGGCGAGCAGCGCGGTGAAGCGCCGGGAGCGCGAACTGGGACTCAAGAAGGGCGAGCTGAGCCGTTCCGTGGAGATGAACATCCTCCACATGCGCCGGGTCCGCTCCAAGCTCCGGGACCCGGGCGCCTTCCAGATCCACGTCTTCGACGAGACGCCGCGCTTCACGGCCTACCTGGTGGACGGCGACGGGCCCGACGCGGTCGGGGTCGTCCAGCCGTACCTGCGGCGCGCGCGCGGCATGGAGGCACCCGTTCTGGTGCTGCGCGGCGGGGGGCGTGCGGTGGTCAGGGCGGGGCAGGACAGCGAGCACGGCCTCTTCGAGACGTACCGCGAGGAGTTCGAGTCGGTCTGGACGGACTCCAGGCCCGTCTCCTGACGCCCCTTCCGGCGTTGTCAGTGGTGCGTGCGAAGGTGGTCAGCACTTGGGGGAACGCACCACAGAAGGAGTTACGGGATGAGCTGCCACCAGGAGCGCCCGGCCGGCTTCGGCCTGGAGGAGACCGGCACGGACCCGCGGAGGGCCCGGTCCGCCGGCTCCGCGGCCGACGGGGCGGGGGCGGTCCGATGAGCTGGATCGACGGGCCGCTGATGTCGTTCGACCTGGAGACCACGGGCACGGACGTCGAGACCGACCGTATCGTGACGGCGGCGGTCGTCCGGCTGGAGCCGGACGGGTCCGTGTCGCGGGAGCGGACCTGGCTGCTCGATCCCGGCGTGGTCATACCCGAACAGGCCTCGGCCATCCACGGCATCTCGACGGAACGCGCCCGCGCGCACGGAATGCCGGCCGCCTCCGCGGTCGAGGAGATCGCACGGGCCGTCGCCGACGGGCTGCGCTCCGGCACGCCGCTCGTGGTGATGAACGCGCGCTACGACCTCTCGCTGCTCGACCGGGAGTGCCGGCGGTACGCGGTGGAGTCGGTCAGCGAGCGGCTGGGCGACGCGCCCTCGCCCGTCATCGACCCCCTGGTCATCGACAAGCACGTCGACAAGTACCGGAAGGGGAAGCGGGCCCTGCACGCGCTCTGCGCCCACTACGGGGTGTCGCTCGACGACGCGCACGACGCGAGGGCGGACGCCGTCGCGGCCGCCCGGGTGGTGCGGCGCATGGGGGAGAGGCACCAGCCGGTCGCGGTGATGCCGTTGGAGGACCTGCACAGTCTCCAGATGCGCGCGGCGGCGGAGCAGTCGCTCTCGCTACAGGCCTACCTGCGGCGCACCGCGGACCCGGCGGCGGTCGTCGAACCGGCCTGGCCGCTCATCCCCCGGAGGCGGGAGCCGGCGGGCGGGTGAACACCGTCCCGCGCCGGACGGTCAGTTCGGAGCCGGTGACGCCGTCTCGTCGGCCTCGATGTCGAAGTTGATCTGTTCTCCGTCGACCGACGTGACCTTGACCGACACGCCCAGGGTGCTGCCGTCTCCCGCTGTGAGCTTGCAACGGGTGGTGGTGCCGACCTTCCCGGCGAGATCCTCGGGGCAGGTGATGTCCGGCTCGGGCTGACCCGTCGTGCGGGCGAGCTTCTCGGAGACGGTGGTGGCCAGCTTGTCCGCCGACAGCTTCGGATCGGACTTCCCGACGTCGACCGACGCCGAGCAGCCGACGAGCACCGCACCGGCGGCCACGGCCGTGAGGCTCCACTTCGCTGCTGTCCAGCGGGCTATGGTCATGGGGGCTCCATTCCGAATGATCAAGGCAGTCGCCGGAAGCATACGTGGCACGGTGGTCCACGGATGCCGGAGGCCGGGTGGCCCGCCGCCGCGGACAGGGGAGAGCGCACCGGCCTGCCGGATCCGCACGGCGGGGCGGGGAGGCCGCGGGGCAGGGGCGATCCGAGGCCTCACAGCTTACCGAAGATCACACCACGCCAGGTCCAGCCCGCGTCGAGGGCGGCGTCGCGCAGCGGGCCGGTCAGCTGCGCGCTGTCGAAGCTGTACGTCTCCGTCGCTTCGAGGCGGCCGCTCTCCCCGCGTTGCAGCGACCAGCGGCGGGAGACCGTCCTGCCCGAGCCCCGCGAGTACTCCGCCGACGTCTGGAGCCTCGGAGGGTTCCCGACGCGGGTGACCTCCCACTGTTCCTCGAGGGCACGCACCTCGGGGACCTCCTCGGCCAGGCGCATCCGGATACGGATGGCGTGCGTCAGCTGGGACCCGATGAAGAAGGTCTGCCAGGCGGGCTCGGCGATCCGCCACTCGGCCACCAGATCGGCGTCCTGGGCCGAGCCGTCGCGGATGACATAGGGGACATCCGGCCCGTTCAGGCTGAGCAGGGCTGTCCGCAACTCCTCGGCTGAGCGTGGCGCGACCCCGTCCTCGGGGTGCCTGGTTCCGGTCAGCTTGTCGAAGAATCCCATGGGGTCAACCTAAGAGGGGTCGGATCGCCGGTGCAAGAAAGGGCCGTGCCGGGGGGCCGGGCTACGGAGCCGTGCCGGTGTCCGGGCGGACCGTCCGCACGAATTCGCGGAAGTCCTCCACGACCGCGGGGTGCTGGGACGCGGACGCCGTCAGGATCAGACGGATCACCGCCCGCCTGCTCGGGTCGTCGACGTCGAGCAAGGACAGGTAGACCTGTGACTGCACGAGGTCGCGGGGCGCGCCCCCGGCGATCGCCGAGACCGCCAGCGTCTGGGTGAGGCCGGGCGATTCGGGCGAACCGACCTCGCGGCGCTCGCCGACCTCGACCGACACGGCGGACCGGCGCAGGTTCTCCACCGACTCGTCGGCGATCTCGGGGAGCGTCGCCGCGTCCGGGCGGAACTCGCCGTCGACCGTGATGTTCGCGGTGAACCCGGCCTCGGGACGCGGGTGCAGCGCGACGAACGCCGCCCCCGGCGCACCCACGCCGTCCGGCGGTGTGGCGCGCCATCCGTCGGGCAGTTCGAACGCGATCGGTACGGGCAGGGTGGTGGTCATCCCGGTCTCTCCTCGTGGCAACGGTGTGCTTGCGGCGGCGGTTCCGCGGTGGCATGCGTCAGAACAGGCTGCCGATCCCGTCGCCTACCCAGTTCGCCGCGTCGCCCACGGCCCCGGCCGCGTCGCCCACGGTATCGACGACCTTTCCGGGGTCGACGGTGAACTCGAGGCCCACGGCGCCACCGAGGGCGGGGGAGATGCCCACCTTGGGCCCGAAGTGCCACACGCCGTTGGCGTCCTTGCTCGCGTTCAGGCTGGCTTCGGCGCCGGGGCCGGCCCAGCCCTCGGCCGTGACACCCACACCGATCCCCCCGACGTCCGCGCCCGCGCCCACGCTGCCCTTCGCGCCGGCGAAAGCCTCGGCGCCCAGGTTCACACCGTCCAGACCGGCTCCCGCGTTGACCCCGGCCTCCGCGCCCGCCATCGCCTCCGCGCGCCCGTACACCCCGACCGGGCCGGCGTCGGCCTTTCCGCCGGCCGAGGCCTCTCCGCCGGCGAAGGCGCCGGCCTCGGCCTGGACCCCCTCATGGGTGACGCCGGCGGCTGCCGACGCCTTGGCGCCCGCATAGGCCTCGGCTTCTCCGGCCAGCTTGAGCGGACCGTTGGTGAGCGTGCCTTCCGCCTTGGCGCGGCCGAGGTCGGCGTGCGCCTCGGCCTCGGCCAGCTTGCCCTTGCCGATGTTGGGACCGCTGGCCTCCGCCCCGACTCCGGGTCCCGACGCCTCGGAGTCGGTCTCGGAGACCCAACCGTCCTTCTTGCCGGGCTTGGGGTCCGGCTTGCCGGCTTTCGCCAGGTCGCCCTCGGCCCCCGTGTTGAACCCGCCGATGCCGCTGCCGTCCGTGGAGACATCGCTCGTCGCCCGGGACAGCGCCCGCTTCACGCTCTGGTCGGTGGTGTCGACGGCCTTGACCGCCTTGGCTATCTGGTCGGTCCAGCCCTGCGCCTTCTCGCGGGCGTCCGCCAGCAGGGTGGCGTGGTCGGGGTCGTGCTGGAAGGCGTAACGTTCCTGCGGGGAGAGCTTGTCGTAACCGACGTAGGTCGCCCTGCCGGAGTCGTCGACCTTGTAGTCCTTCTTCTCGGCGTCCTCGACGAGGTCCTTGACCGCCTTCTGCAGGCGGGTCAGTTCGGTCTGGGCGTCCGTGAGGAGGCTGGCGACGGCGAGAGCCTGGTTCTTCGCCGCTCCGTACTCGAAGGCGGTCGCGGCGGCGGTGTTCTGCTGAGCGCCGTAGGCGAGCCCCTGCCAGTTCCCGTTGCCCAGCACGCTCTGCACGTGCTTCTCGTAGTTGACCTTGAGGTCGCCGAAGCGCTCACCCATCTTCTTCCAGGCTCCCGCGACATCCGCGAAGGAGGACAGGTCGGCCGTCACCACGTCCTGGTAGTTCAGTGTCATGGCGCGCCCGTCACAATCCGTCGAGGCCGCTGGGCAGGCGTATGGAGTCAGCCTGGGCGCCGGTGGCGAGGTCCTGGTTCTGGAAGATGTTCTGCGTGCCCTTGAGCCCGTCGAGCTCCCGCTGCAGACGCCCCATCAGCCGGTTCGCCTGTCCCTGCCAGGCGACCAGCGCGTCGGAGACGCCCTGGTCCGAGGCCCAGCCGGAGAGGCCCTTCAGCCCGGTGTCCTGCTTCAGCAGCGGACTCGCCGGTGCCGAGGGGGCGAGGAAGGGCGTGCGCACCGACCCGCCGCCGGCCGCCATGCGGGCGGCGGCCTGGGTGTCGGGAATCTGGTGCTCTTCCATGTACTTCGACGCGCGCTTCTTGTCGCTCGGTGAACTCGCGAGCTTCTGCTCGCCGCCGTCTCCGGCTCCCATGGGCAACCCCCGTTGCAATCGCACCTGTTCGGCCTCGCGGCCAGAACGCATAGTACGGAAGATCACCGCGTGCCGTTCGGGCGGCCCCCTCGGCGCACGGCGTCGCGCCCTCGACCGGCCGGCGGCACTCGCCCGCCGCACCGGCTCGAAGGCCCCCGGGGGACGGGTGGCGCCCGGTACTCGGCGGGGCCCGCGGGCCGGGCGCCCGGTGGGCCCGGTGTCCGAGCGGCGGACGCCGTTCAGAACGGGTACCAGCGCACCTCGGGATCGTCCTGGCGCAAGGACGCCACCCTGCGCCGGAACTCCGCCAGCGCCTTGGGGTTCGCGGGGGCGTGCTGGGCGACCCAGGCGCAGCTCGCCGTCTCGCGGGCCCCGCGCAGCACCGCACAGCCTTCCCAGGTGCGTACGTCCCATCCGTAGGCCTCGGTGAAGGCGGAGTAGGCGTCGGCGGGCAGCCCGTACCGGTCGCGGGAGAGGGCGAGTACCACCAGGTCGTGCTCGCGCAGATCGGCGGAGAACGTCTCCAGATCCACCAGCACCGGCCCGTCGGGGCCGACGTGGACGTTGCGGGGAAGGGCGTCGCCGTGGATGGGCCCCGGCGGCAGGTGCGGCGTGAGGGCGGCCGCGGCCTTCGCGAAGCCGTCGCGCCGGCCGCGCAGGTAGTCGGCGTCGGCGGGGTCGATCGCGTCGCCCGCGAGCCGCAGCCAGCGCTCCACGCCGCCGAGCAGCTCACGGCGCGGCAGCGTGAAGTCCGGGGCGGGCAGGGCGTGCACCCGGGTGAGCAGGGGTGCCAGGTCGCGCGGCTCGGTCGGGCGCACCGCCCCGGGCAGCCGGTGCCACAGCGTCACCGGGTGGCCCCCCACCATGCGGGCCCGGGGTTCGGCCGCCCGTACGGCGGGCACGCCCGATGCGGCCAGCCATCCGGCGACGGCCACCTCGCGCTCGGCCCGCTCACGCAGTTCCGGGTGGTGCGTGGCGTCGCGGCCCACCTTGGCCACCACGTCGCCGACGGTGAACACCGCGTTCTCGCCCAGCGCGAGGAGTTCCGCCGTGCCGCCGGTCAGTCCGGCGGCGGTCAGTACCTCGCGTGCGCGCATCTCGTCCATGGGCCCGATTTTCTCATCTCCGCAGGCCACCTTGACGTACGGGCGGCCCGTCAGCACGATGACGGGGGCCGCCCGGGCGGCTATACGGGGATGAAACCGATCCAAGGATGCAAAGGGGTCGATTCGTGACGATGGTGACCGCACCGACGCGGTCCGGGCGCAAGGACCCCCGGGCCGGGCGGGGTGAGGGGCGCCGGCGGGACGGCGCCGCCTGGTTCCTGGTGCTGCCCGCACTGATCCCCGTCCTGATCCTGAGCGTGGGCCCCCTGCTGTACGGCATCGCGCTGGCCTTCACCGACGCGCAGTCGGGGCGCACCCGTTCCACCCAGTGGATCGGTGTACTGAACTTCCAGGACCTCCTGCACGACACCCTGTTCTGGGACTCGTTCCGGATCGGCCTGCTCTGGGCCGTCGGGGTCACCGTCCCCCAGTTCGTGCTCGCCCTCGGCCTGGCCCTGCTCCTCGACGCGAACCTGAGGATGCGCTGGCTGGCCAGGGCGCTCGCGATCATTCCCTGGGCGATGCCCGAGGTCGTCGTCGGCATCATGTGGCGCCTCGTCTACAACCCCGACGCGGGCATCCTCAACGAGACCGTCCGCGATCTGGGGCTCGGTGACGGACGGGACTGGCTGACCGGACTCGCCACCGCGCTGCCCGCTGTGATCGTCGTCGGCGTCTGGGCCGGCATGCCGCAGACCACCGTGGCGCTACTGGCCGGGCTGCAGAACACCCCGCACGAACTCCACGAAGCGGCCGCCCTCGACGGAGCCGGGGCCTGGCGCCGCTTCCGTACCGTCACCTGGCCCGCGATCAGGCCCGTGGCCCTCGCGATCAGCGCGCTCAACTTCATCTGGAACTTCAACTCCTTCGCCCTGGTCTACGTCCTGACCAGCGGCGGACCGGGCGGCCGCACCCGGCTTCCCATGCTCTTCGCCTACGAAGAGGCGTTCCGCTACGGACAGTTCGGCTATGCCGCCGCGATGGGATGTGTGATGGTCGCCGTCATCTCGGTGCTTCTCGCCGTCTACCTGGCCGGCCGGCTCAGGGGAGGCGAGGACGCATGAGCCTGCGTACGGGCAGGACCGCGCGCGCCGGGCAGTACGCCGCCCTGCTGTGCTACCTGGTCTTTCTGGCGTTCCCCTTCCTCTGGCTGGTCTCCACCGCCTTCAAGCCGGCCCGTGAGCTCGGCTCCCTGCACCCCACGTGGATCCCCGAGGACCCGACGCTCGACAACTTCCGGCAGGCCTTCGACGAACAGCCGCTGCTCCGCGCCGCGGCCAACTCGCTCACCGCCGCACTCTGCGCCGCTCTGATCGCGGTCGTCATCGCCACGCCGATGGCCTACGTGATGGCCCGTCACCGGGGCCGGCTCTCCACCGCCGCCACCGGATGGGTCGTGGTCAGTCAGGCGTTCCCCTTCGTCCTCGTGATCATCCCGCTGTTCCTGGTCCTCAAGTACCTGCACCTGATCAACTCCCTGTGGGGGCTGATCCTGGTGTACGTCGTGTGGTCCCTGCCCTTCGCACTCTGGATGCTGGCCGGCTACGTCCGGGCGGTGCCGCCCGAGCTGGAGGAGGCCGCCGCCGTCGACGGGGCGGGGAAGGCGCGGATCCTCGTGTCCGTCACCGCGCCGCTGCTGGCCCCCGGGATCGTCGCCACCGCCCTCTTCGCGTTCATCACCGCGTGGAACGAGTTCTTCTTCGCGCTCGTCCTGCTCAAGACTCCGGAGAAGCAGACCTTGCCGGTCGTACTCACCCACTTCCTGGGCGCGGAGGGCGTGGCCGACCTCGGGCCGCTCGCCGCCGCCGCCTTCCTCGCCACCCTGCCCTCGCTCGTGCTCTTCGCGGTCATCCAGAAGCGCATCACGGGCGGTCTCACGGCCGGGGCGGTGAAGCACTGATGCGCCGCCGGCTGCCCACGCTCACCGCCGCGGTGACGACCGCACTCGCCCTCCTGCTGACCGGCTGCTCGGGGGAGGGCGACCGCCGTGCCGACGGCGTGATCCGGCTCAGTTTCCAGTCGCTGGCCTGGCAGAAGGAGTCCGTCGACGCCAACAAGCAGCTCGTACGCGAGTGGAACGCCGCCCATCCCGACGTGCAGGTGGACTACGTCCAGGGCAGCTGGGACAACGTCCACGACCAGCTGCTCACCTCCTTCGAGGGCGGGGAGGCGCCCGACATCATCCACGACGCCTCCGACGACCTGGCGGACTTCGCGTACGGCGGCTACCTCGCCGATCTGCGCACCCTGCTGCCGGACCGGCTGACCCGGGACATCCCTCAGCGGTCCTGGGACACCACCACCTTCGGCGGCGGTGTCCACGGAGTCCCGTTCCTCCAGGAGCCCAAGGTCCTCATCGCGAACACGAAGCTCCTCGCATCCTCGGGCGTGCGTATCCCGACTCCTGAAAGGCCCTGGAGCTGGGCGGAGTTCCGGAAGGTCACCGAGAGGCTGACGAACGAGGACAAGGGGACGTACGGGGTCGCCTGGCCGCTCAAGGAGCCGGTCTCCGTCACCCTCAACCTGGGGCTCTCCGCCGGTGGGAAGCTCTTCCACCGTGACGCGGACGGCAAGGTGACCATCCGTTTCGACGACGGTGACCGCGTCATGCCCGCAACGGTCAGGAATCAGGTCGGTCCCGACCGCAGTGCCGCCCGTTCGGCGCTCGGTATGGGGGGATCGGACACGCTCCCCGGCTTCTTCGGCGGTAAGTACGCCATGGTCCCGCTCGGGTTCTCCTACCGCCAGCAGGTCGTCGAGCAGGCGCCCGAGGGCTTCGAGTGGACGGTGCTGCCGACACCGGCGGGGAGCGGCGGGCTCGCGCAGGGGGTCAGTCCGCAGACCCTCTCGGTCGCCGAGGACAGCCCGCACAAGAGGGAGGCCGTGCGGTTCATCGACTTCCTGCTGCGCCCTCCGAACATGGTGCGGCTGGCCAGGGGCGACTGGATGCTGCCGACCGGAACCGAGGCACTGGCGGATCCGGCGCTGCACACCCGGGAGAACGGCTGGGCGACGGGCACCGCTCTCGCCCGGGCGTTGCGCCCGGCCCCCGCCCAGTCCGTGCGCGGCTACCCCGAGTGGAAGGACAAGGTCGCCACGCCCGCCCTCCAGGAGTACTACAGCGGGGCCATCGACACGGCCGAACTGAGGAAACGCCTGGTCGACGACGGGAACCGGGTTCTGGCCCGTTATCAGCGCTGATCCGGCCGTGGAGCGGACCGGCGAAAGAAAAAGACGAGACGTCTCGTCTCGTTTAGGGTCGGCGCATGACACCGACCCCGCGCGCCCACATCGCCATGTTCTCCATCGCCGCCCACGGACACGTGAACCCCAGCCTCGAAGTGATCCGGGAGCTCGTGGGCCGTGGGTACCGCGTCAGTTACGCCATCCCCGCCTCCTTCGCCGAGAAGGTCGCCGCCACCGGGGCCGAGCCGGTCGTCCACACCTCCACGCTGCCCACCGACCCGGAGGACTGGGGCAGCGAACCCATCGACTGGATCGAGCCGTTCCTCGATGACGCCGTCCAGGCGCTCCCCCAGCTCGCCGAAGCCTTCCGGGGTGATGAGCCGGACCTCGTCCTGCACGACATCACCGCCTACCCGGCCCGTGTGCTCGCCCACCGGTGGGGCGTACCGGCCGTCCAGCTCTGGCCCAACCTGGTCCCCTGGGAGGGATACGCCGAAGAGGTCGCAGGACCCGCGAACGCCGAGCTCAGGCAGACGGAGCGGGGCCGGTCCTACTTCGGGCGCTTCGAGGCGTGGCTCGCCCGGAACGGCCTCGGCGGCCTCTCGGTGGACGACTTCGTGGCCCGGCCGCGCCGCGGCCTGGTGCTGATCCCCGAGGTGCTCCAGCCGAACGCCGGCCGCGTCGATCACACCCGGTTCACCTTCGTCGGTGCCTGCCAGGGGCAACGCGCCGATCAGGGGGAGTGGGAGCGGCCGGCCGGCGCGGCCAGGGTCCTGCTGGTCTCGCTCGGTTCGTCGTACACCGACGAGCCCGCCTTCTACCGCGAGTGCGTCAAGGCCTTCGGCGATCTGCCCGGCTGGCACACCGTCCTGCAGATCGGGGCACACGTCGATCCCTCCGACCTCGGGGACGTGCCCGGCAATGTCGAGGTGCACTCCTGGGTCCCGCAGTTGTCCGTGCTGCGGCAGGCGGACGCGTTCATCACCCATGCCGGTGCGGGCGGCAGTCAGGAAGGCCTCGCCACCGGCACCCCGATGGTCGCCGTCCCCCAGGCCGTGGACCAGTTCGGCAACGCGGACATGCTCCAGGCCCTCGGCGTCGCCAGGCACCTGCCGAAGGAGGAGGCCGACGCCGCCTCCCTGCGGGCCGCCGTCCTCGCCCTCGTCGACGACCCGGAGGTGGCGGCGAGGCTGGCGGAGGTACGGGAGCGGATGGCGGGGGAGGGCGGCACGAAGAGGGCGGCCGACCTCATCGAGGCCGAACTGCCCGTCTGACGCGTCTGCGTGGAGCCGGCGCCCGCACTTGTCTCCGGGAACCCCGGCGCCGGCCGCTCGCCCGACTTGCAGGGGACTGCGCGGGTTTCCTGTGACGGAATCTTGCCGAGTGCGTGACGGCTACATGAAGGTCTTGATCTGGGCGCGTCAATCGAGCAGGGTTTCGAGGCAACCCCCGGAGATCTTCCGGCCGAGGGTCAATCCCCCCACAAAGAATGACGAGGAGACCCCTCTTCATGGCAATTCACAAGCGCGCACGCTCGGTGAAGCTCACCGCCGCGATAACCGCAGTGGCAGCGGCCGCCGGCGTCACTCTGCTCACCAGCCCGTCCGCCGGGGCCGCCCCGGCACCCGCGATGGGCACCGTCCACGGCGCCGACGCGGCGACAGCCGTCTCCGGCAGCTACATCGTGATGCTGGACCAGAAGGCGGACAAGGCCGATCTGGCCGAGGAGTACGGCGGCACACTCCGGCGCACCTACAAGTCGGCCATCAACGGGTTCTCCGCGAGCGGCCTCTCGGAGACCGAGGCCAAGCGGCTCGCCGCCGACCCGGCCGTCTCCAAGGTCGTCCAGAACAAGAAGTTCCACATCGACGCCACCCAGGACGACCCGCCGTCGTGGGGACTGGACCGGGTCGACCAGGCCACGACCGCCGGTGACGGCGCGTACACCTACCCGGACGCCGCGGGCGGGGACGTGACGGCGTACGTCATCGACACCGGTGTCCGTGTCACGCACGCCGACTTCGAGGGCCGGGCCACCTCGGGCTTCGACGCCGTGGACAACGACGACGACGCCGACGACGGCAACGGGCACGGCACCCACGTGGCCGGCACCATCGCGGGCGCCTCCCACGGGGTGGCCAAGAAGGCGAAGATCGTGGCCGTCCGGGTGCTGGACGACGCGGGCTCCGGCACGACCGAGCAGGTCGTCGCGGGTATCGACTGGGTCACCGCGAACCACGAGGGCCCGTCCGTCGCCAACATGAGCCTCGGTGGATCCGCCGACCCGGCTCTCGACGCAGCGGTGCAGAAGGCCATCGCCTCGGGTGTCACCTTCGCCGTCGCCGCGGGCAACGAGTCGAGCGACGCGGGTGAGGGCTCCCCCTCCCGCGTCCCCGAGGCCATCACCGTCGCCTCGTCCACGGTGGACGACGAGCAGTCGTCGTTCTCCAACTTCGGTGCGGTCGTGGACCTCTACGCCCCCGGCTCGGACATCACGTCGGCCTGGAACGACAGCGACGACGCCACGAACACCATCTCCGGTACGTCCATGGCGACCCCGCACGTCGTGGGAGCCGCGGCCGTGTACCTCGGCGGGCACCCGGAGGCCTCCCCCGCCGAGGTCGCCACGGCGCTCACCGGCGGAGCCACACCGGACGCCATCTCCAACGCGACCGAGGGCACGGCGAACAAGCTCCTGAAGATCGTGGAGTAGGCCGGACGCACCGGACCGGACAGGCGGTGGCCGCCGCGCCCTCCCCCACGGGGCGCGGCGGCCACTGCCGTGCTCAGGCCCTAGGCTGGGGCCATGAGCACGATGTACGCGGCGCTGCTGCGGGGGATCAACGTCAGCGGGCACCGGCGGGTGCCCATGGCGGAACTCCGTACGGTGCTCGGAGAACTGGGGCACCAGGACGTCGCCACGTATCTGCAGAGCGGCAACGCCGTGTTCCGCAGCGAGTCGGACGACGAGAGCGCCCTGGCCGCCGGGCTGGAGAAGGCGATCGAGAAGCGGTTCGGCTTTCCGGTCGACTGCCTCGTCCGCCGGGGTGCCTACCTCGCGGCCGTGGCCGACGCCTGTCCGTTCCCGGCCGCCGAGCTCCAGGCGAAGCAGCTGCACGTGACGTACTTCGACAAGACCCTGGACGCCGGGCACTTCGCGGCGCTCGACGCCGGAGCCTTCCTTCCCGAGGAGTTCCGGCTCGGGGACCGCGCCCTCTACCTGTACGCACCCGACGGGCTCGGGCGTTCGAAGCTCGCCGTGGCGCTCGGGCGGCCGGCCCTCACCCGTGGCCTCGTCGCCACCAGCCGTAACTGGAACACCGTGGCCAAGCTTGTGGAGATGACGCGTGACTGAGCCCTCGCCCGCTGTGGCGGCTGCCATCGAGGGCGAGCTGCGCCTTCTCGATCCCGTGGTACGGGCCTCCGCCGATGTGCTGGTCACCCTGCTGCACCCCGACTTCCGGGAGATCGGCACCAGCGGCCGGCTCTGGGAGCGGGACACGATCATCGCGATGCTCACGGACCCGGACGCGCCGCGCCCCGGGCCGCTCACCGCGTCACGGATGCGGGGCGACCAGCTCGCGGCGGACCTGGTGCATCTGACCTTCGACACGGAGTCCAAGGGCTTGCGCTCACACCGCAGTTCGCTGTGGCGGCTCACCGACGCCGGCTGGCTGCTCTACTTCCACCAGGCGACGCCGTTCGTGGACGATCCGTTCGCCGAGGTCTGAGCCGGCCGGCCCTGGACGGCATCCGCAGCACACAGCGGAGCGGCGCCGCAAGAGTGCCGCCCCGGTCTGATCCGTGCCCGGAGTCCGGCCGGTTCTCGCCGGAGGGGCTGATTCCGGCCATCGCGGGCCCCCGGGCAAAACGCCGGTAAGCCGCCCGAACGGACAGCGCCCTCACGGGCCCGGTCCGGGCTGTCGCCCTCCGCGTGTGCGCGTCTCCCGGGCGGGGACGGCGTGTGTGAACGCGATGCGCGTAGACGGCAGGCGACGTCCGCTCGCCCTTCCGGGCTTTGCAGCAATTCGCTGCGCGGCTCCGTTCGGTGAGCGGACGCCGTTGTTCGGAAGTCATCCGCACGCATATCGGAGTTCACGGACCGTTGTCCGTCGTGGTCCGGAAGACGGCCTTGTCACCCCTTCAAGTGGAGTCAAAGATTCGAGGCGTGCGGTTGGCAGGTCCACGACTAGAACCCAACGGTCGCGGAGAGCCGCACACCCTCGGCCCGCCCACCCAGCGGACCGGACACCCCCCAAAGACGGAGGATCCTGTGACCTTCAAGCGCTTCGCCCCCCTCGGCTCCCTCTCCAGACGTGCTCGCCTCATCGCCGCGACCTCAGGTCTGGTCACCGCCGTGGCGCTTGCGGCACCCACCGCGGTCGCTCAGGCGGCCCCGGACGCCACCGTGACGAAGGCCGAACTCGCGAAGGCCAGCTCGGCCGTACACGGTGCCGACATCGGCGGTACCGCCTGGTACACCGATGCGAGCACCGGCAAGGTCGTCGTGACGGTCGACAGCACGGTCAGCGCCGCCGAGATCGCCACGATCAAGAAGTCGGTCACCGACTCGGGCGCGAAGGCCGACATCAACCGCACCCCGGGCACGTTCAACAAGCTCATAGCGGGCGGACAGGCCATCTACGCCGGCGGCGGGCGCTGCTCCCTCGGCTTCAACGTCCGCAGCGGCAGCACCTACTACGCGCTGACCGCCGGCCACTGCACCGAGATCGGCAGCACCTGGTACACCAACTCGGGCCAGAGCAGCACCCTCGGCACCAGGACCGGCTCCAGCTTCCCCGTCAACGACTACGGGATCATCCGCCACGCGAGCTCCGCCGCCGCGGACGGCCGGGTCTACCTCTACAACGGCAGCTACCAGGACATCACCTCCGCGGCGAACCCGCGCGTGGGCCAGGCCGTCAAGCGCAGCGGGTCCACCACCGGCGTCCACAGCGGCATGGTCACCGGCCTCAACGCGACGGTGAACTACGGCGGCGGCGACGTCGTCTACGGCATGATCCAGACCAACGTCTGCGCCGAGCCCGGCGACAGCGGCGGTTCGCTCTTCGCGGGCACCACGGCCCTCGGCCTCACCTCCGGCGGCAGCGGCAACTGCAGCTCGGGCGGTACCACGTTCTTCCAGCCCGTCACCGAGGCGCTGAGCGCCTACGGCGTCAGCGTCTTCTAGGACCTGAGCCTCGCACCTGCCGACGGGCCGCGCTCCCCGAGCGCGGCCCGTTGCCGTATCCGCTCTCCCCCGGACCGGGCACTGTGCCAGGCTCACGTGCATGCGCTACATCATCGTGGGAACGGGCGCCGTCGGCGGCACCGTGGGCGGACGGCTCGCGGAGGCGGGCCACGAGGTCGTGCTCGTCGCGCGGGGAGCGCAGTACGCCGCTCTGCGCGAGGGCGGGCTGCGCCTCACCACGCCCGAGGGCACACGCACCCACCGCCCGCCGGTCGTCGACGGCCCGGCCGCACTGGACCTCCGCCCGGACGACGTCCTCGTCCTCGCCGTCAAGACGCAGGACAGCGTCGCCGCGCTCGACGGATGGAGCGCCCGGCCCGTGGCGGGCGGCGGCACGGCGGGGGAGCGGCTCCCCCTGATCTGCGCCCAGAACGGCGTGGAGGGCGAACGCCTTGCCCTGCGACGCTTCCACCGCGTCTACGGGTGCTGCGTCTACCTCCCGGCGAGCTTCGTGGAACCGGGCAGGGTCACCGCCTCCGGAGCCCCGCTCACCGGCATCCTGCACCTCGGCCGCTATCCGGCGGGCACCGACGACACCGTGCGCGCCGTAGCCGGGGACTGGGAGAAGGCGAGGCTGGAGGCGCCCGTCGTCCCCGACGTGATGCGCTGGAAGTACGCGAAGCTGCTCTCCAACCTCGCCAACGCGATCGAGGCGGTCACCGGAGTGCTCGACACCCCGGAGGCATTCGACCTGTTCGGCCGGGCACGGGCGGAAGGGCGGAGAGTGCTCGAGGCGGCGGGCGTCGACCCCGTCGGGACCGAGGAGCAGGACGCCGCACGCGGCGGCAGGATCCGCTTCGACCCGTTCGACGGGTCCGAGCGCGTGGGGGGATCGTCCTGGCAGAGTCTCAGCCGTGGCACCGGCACCATCGAGGCCGACCACCTCAACGGTGAGATCGTCCTGCTCGGCCGGCTGCACGGCGTCCCGACTCCCGTCAACGACGTGCTGCGCCGCACCGCGAACGCCTTCGCCCGGGAGCGCCGCGCTGCGGGCTCGATGACGGTGGCCGAGCTCGGCGCGCTGGTGGACGCGGAATCCGGGAGCGCACCGGGGGGCAGCCCCGGCCCCGGTCAGGCGCTGATCGCCCCGGACACCGGGAGGCGCGCTTCGTCGTAGCGGGTCAGCAGCAGCCGGGCGAGCGCGGGCGACGGCCCCAGTACGCCGGAGAGCACGTCCGCCCCGGCCTCCTCGGCGCCCGCGGCGATACGGTCGGGGAGCCGGCCCGGGGCGATGACGTACGGGGCCACCGCCACCCGCCGTACTCCGTCGGCCCGCAGCTCGCGGACGACGTCCGCGGTGCGCGGAAGGGATGCGGAGGCGAACGCAGGCCGCACGGCGCACCAACCGGTGTGCCGCAGCTCCCGCGCGATTTCAGCGATCACTGCGCTCGCCTCCGGGTCTGTGGAGCCCGCCGACGCCAGGACCAGCCCGGTCGAGCCCTTGTCGCCGGGGGACACCCCGGCCTCGTACAGCCGCTGCTCCAGGGCCGCGTTCAGCAGCGGGGACGGGCCCAGGACGTCGGCCTGGCCGATCCGCAGCCGGGGGAGCCGTGAGCGGGCCTCGCGCAGCACCGAGGGGATGTCGGACTTGGCGTGGAAGGCGCGGGTCAGCAGCAGGGGAAGAGCGACGACCTCACCCGCCCCCTCCGCGGCCAGGCGCTCCAGCACCCGGGGCACCGACGGGGCGTTGAACTCCAGGAAGCCCGTCTCCACCCGGAGCCCGGGCCGCAGCGACCGGACCCGCGCGGTGAGCGCGTGCACGGTCGCGGCGTGCCGCGGGTCGCGGCTGCCGTGGGCGATGACGAGGAGTACCGGAGCGGTCATGGTGGCTCAGCTCTTCACGAGGAGACCGCGGCTGCGCAGCACCCGCCGCTCCAGCGGACTGAAGATCAGCAGGTCGATCGCGATGCCGACGAACAGGATGAGGAGGATCGCCAGGAAGATCCCCGGCATGTCGAAGTTGTTCCGGCCGTTCTCCAGCAACTGGCCGAGGCCCAGACCCAGATCGGGCGAGGACGCGATGATCTCGGCGGCCATCAGCGAGCGCCAGGAGAACGCCCAGCCCTGCTTGAGCCCCGCCAGATAGCCGGGCAGCGCGGCGGGCAGGACGATGTGGATCGTCCCGCGCAGACCGGTGGCGCCGATCGTGCGGCCCGCGCGCAGGAACAGCGGCGGCACCTGGTCGACACCGGAGACCAGACCGTTGGCCACGGACGGGACCGCGCCGAGCAGGATCACCGCGTACATCGTCCTGTCGTCGAGGCCGAGCCAGATGATGGCCGGCGCCACCCACGCCACGGACGGCAGGGACTGCAGTCCGGAGAGGATCGGGCCGATCGCCGCCCGCACCACCTTCACCCGGGCGACGAGCAGACCCAGCGGGGTGCCGATCGCGACGGCCATCACGAACCCGAGCAGACCGCGCGACACACTGGTCCAGATGACCTCCAGCAGCGTGCCCTGCAGCCACATGTCGGTCAGGCTGTCCCAGACCGCCGCGGGCGGCGGGAGCTTGTAGTCGTCGGTGACCTCCGCCCAGACCAGCAGCTGCCAGACGAGGACCACCAGGACGACCGCGACGACCGGCGGCAGAACCTTGTTGAGCAGGATCTCGCGGGCCGGCGTCCGGCGTACCTGAACGGCGTCGAGCGCGTCCAGGCCCGCCTCCAGGCCCGCCAGGTCGTCGGCCTTCGTCTCAGTGCTGGCCATGTCGGCGGATCTCCCCACGCAGTTGTTCGGTGATCTCGACGGACAGCTCCGCCACGGCGGTGTCCTCGATACGGCGAGGCTGCTCGATGTCGACCGTCCACTCCCGGGCGATCCGGCCGGGACGCGACGACAGCAGGATGACGCGCTGGGCGAGCCGCACCGCCTCACGCACGTTGTGGGTGACGAAGAGGACGGAGGCGTTCGTCTCCCGCCAGATCCGGGTCAGCTCGTCGTGCAGCACATCGCGGGTGATGGCGTCGAGCGCGGCGAACGGCTCGTCCATCAGCAGCAGCTGGCTGTCCTGGGCGAGCGCCCGGGCCATCGCGACGCGCTGGCGCATCCCGCCCGAGAGCTCGTGCACCCGCTTCCCGTACGCCCCGCCGAGGCGCACGAGTTCGAGCAGCCGTTCCGCCTCCGGGCGGCGGTCCGCCTTAGGAACCCCGCGCAGCCGCAGGGCGAGTTCGATGTTCTTGCCCGCGGTCAGCCACGGGAACAGGGCGTGCTCCTGGAACATCAGGGCCGGCCGCCCGCCGGGGGTCTCGATGGACCCCGCGGTCGGGCGGTCGAGTCCGGCCACCAGATTGAGCAGGGTCGACTTACCGCACCCGGACGCTCCCAGAAGGGTGACGAACTCGCCCGGAGCGACATCGAGCGTGATGTCGTCCAGGACGAGCTGCTGCCCCGTGGGCCCGGCGAAGGACTTGGACACGTGTCGGATGCGAGCGGCGTGCTCGACCGCCGTGCGGTCCTCGGCCTTGGTGAGGGTGGTGGTCGCCATGGTCGTCACCTCCTGGGAGTCGTCAGTGATCCGGATGCGGTCGGGCTTACTTGACGCCGAGACCGGCGTCGGCGACCTCGGGCTGCCCCGCGGCCTTGAGGATCTTGTTCAGCGGCTTCAGGTCGTAGATGCCGTCGAGATCGGGCTTCTCCAGCAGGCCGGCCTTGACCGCGTGGTCCGCCTGCGCCTCGAGCGTGGCCGCCAGCGGGTCGTCGGTGATCTGGATGGACTCCCAGGCCGGGTCGAGGACCTCGGCGGGCAGGGCCTTGCCGCTCAGCGCCTTGAGCGCCGCGTTGGCCGACGCCTTCGCCTCGTCCGGGTTGGCGTTGATCCACTTGTTGGTGCTCACCGTGCCGCGCAGCACCGCGTCGACGACGTCGGGGTGCTCGGAGAGGAACTTCTGCGACACGATGATGTTCGTGATGACGAACTTGTCGTCCGGCCACAGGGTCGACTCGTCGAGCAGGACCTTGCCGCCCTCGGCGACCAGCTTCGAGGCGGTCGGCTCCGGAACCCAGGCGCCGTCCAGGGACCCCGCCTTGAAGGCGTCCGGAGTCACCTTGTTGTCCGAACGGACCACGGAGACGTCGCCCTTGCCGCTCTGGGCGTCGACCTTCCAGCCCTTCTCGGAGATCCAGTTGAGGAACGCCACGTCCTGCGTGTTGCCGAGCTGCGGGGTGGCGATCCTCTTGCCCCTGAGGTCGTCCAGGGTCTTGATCTTCTTCGGGTTCACGACGAGCTTCACGCCGCCGGAGGCCGAGCCGCCGACGATGCGCAGGCTCTGGCCCTTGGACTTGCTGTAGCCGTTGATCGAGGGCGAGGGGCCGATGAAGCCGATGTCGATCGAACCCGCGTTGAGGGCCTCGATCTCGGAGGGCCCGGCGTTGAACGTCGAGGGCTTCACCGTGGTGCCGCCCAGTTCCTTGGCGATGAGGCCTTCCTGGATACCGACCAGGGCGGTGGCGTGCGTGAGGTTCGGGAAGTAACCGATCTTCACCGTGTCGGCCGAGAGCTTCTTCCCTCCGGCGGGGACGGCCGACTTCGCGGAGTCGTCGTCCTTCGCCTCGGAACCGTAGCCGCAGGCGGTGACCGCCACGGCGAGCAGCGAGGTCGCGGCGGCGGCGAGGCCGCGGCGGAGAGTGGTACGGGTGGCAGGCACGGGAGGCTTTCCTCTCGTCGGCCCGGTGCTCACGTCCCCCTGGGATCAGGTGGCGCGGCCGGGCGGTCGGCGGGTCTTCGTCTGAACTGGCGGTGCGTGCGGGCGCGCAGGCAGTGCGCGTACGTCATCACGCACATCGCCCGACCCCGCCCTGGCCGCTGCCGAGGGCGCCGCTGCCGACCCGGCCGCCCTCCTTCGCGAAGGTCGAGAAGAAATCGGTGGTCATCAGAAGTCCCACTCCGCGTCCTCGGCGGAGGTGTCCGCCTCCGCGTCCTCCGCGCCGTCGACGGCGGCGAACGACGCGCCCGCCATGCCGGCCGTGAGGGTCGTGCCGTCGGCCGGGTCGATCAGCAGGAACGAGCCGGTGCGACGCGAGTCGGCGTAGGCGTCGAGCGCGAGCGGCTCGGCGGTGCGTACGACGACGCGGCCGATGTCGTTGGCCACCAGCCGGCCCGGGGCCGGGTGCTGGGAGAGGTCGTCCAGCGTGAGCCGCGACGGGATCTCCTTGACGATCGCCTTGACCGTGCGGGTGGTGTGCTTGAGCAGCACCCGCTGGCCCACCGTGAGCGGCTCGTCGGCCACGTGGCAGACGGTCGCCTCGACGTCCTGCGTGGTGGCGGGCGCGTCGTCCGCGGGGGCGATCAGGTCGCCGCGCGAGACGTCGACGTCGTCGGCCAGCCGGATCGTCACCGACTGCGGGGCCCAGGCGATGTCCACGCTCTCTCCCAGCGCGTCGATCCCCTTGATCGTCGTGGTGCGTCCGGACGGCAGGACGGAGACGGTCTCGCCCACCCGGAAGACCCCGGCGGCGATCTGACCGGCGTACCCGCGGTAGTCGGGGTGCTCGGCACTCTGCGGGCGGATCACGTACTGCACCGGGAAGCGTGCGTGGCAGGCGGTGAGGTCGTGGCTGACCGGCACGGTCTCCAGGTGCTCGAGGACCGTCGGGCCGCCGTACCAGTCCATGTGGGCGGACGGCTCCACGACGTTGTCGCCGGCCAGCGCGGAGATCGGGATCGCGGTGATCTCCGGGACGCCGAGCGAGGCGGCGTACGCGGTGAACTCCTCGGCTATGGCGGCGAAGACGGGCTCCGCGTAGTCCACCAGGTCCATCTTGTTGACGGCGAGGACCACGTGGGGGACACGCAGGAGAGCGGCGACCGCGGCGTGGCGGCGGGTCTGCTCCACCACGCCGTTGCGGGCGTCGACGAGGACGACGGCGAGCTCCGCCGTGGAGGCGCCGGTGACCATGTTGCGGGTGTACTGCACATGGCCCGGGGTGTCCGCGAGGATGAACCGGCGCCGGGGCGTGGCGAAGTAGCGGTAGGCCACGTCGATGGTGATGCCCTGCTCGCGCTCGGCCCGCAGCCCGTCGGTCAGCAGGGCCAGGTCCGGTGCTTCCTGGCCACGGTTGGTGGAGGCCAGCGCGACGGCCTCCAACTGGTCGGTGAGGACCGACTTGGAGTCGTGCAGCAGACGTCCGACGAGGGTCGACTTGCCGTCGTCGACCGACCCGGCCGTGGCGAACCGCAGCAGGGTGGTGGCCGACAACTGCTCGGTGGTGATGCTCATTTAGAAGTACCCCTCGCGCTTACGGTCTTCCATCGCGGCCTCGGACATCTTGTCGTCGGCCCGGGTCGCGCCCCGCTCGGTGAGCCGGGAGGCGGCGATCTCGGTGATCACGGCGTCCAGGGTGGTGGCGTCGGAGTCGACCGCGCCGGTGCAGGACATGTCACCGACGGTGCGGTAGCGCACCTGGCGGGTCTCGACCTTCTCGTGGTCCTTGGGGCCGCCCCAGTCACCGGCGGTCAGCCACATGCCGGAACGGCTGAAGACCTCGCGCTCGTGGGCGAAGTAGATCCCGGGGAGTTCGATGCCCTCGCGGGCGATGTACTGCCAGACGTCGAGCTCGGTCCAGTTGGAGATGGGGAAGACGCGGACGTGCTCGCCGGGGGCGTGGCGGCCGTTGTAGAGCTGCCACAGTTCGGGGCGCTGGCGGCGGGGGTCCCACTGGGAGAACTCGTCGCGCAGGGAGAACACCCTCTCCTTGGCCCGGGCCTTCTCCTCGTCGCGCCGTCCGCCACCGAACACGGCGTCGAAGCGGTGCTGCTGGATGGCCTCCGTCAGCGGGACCGTCTGCAGGGGGTTGCGGGTGCCGTCGGGACGCTCACGGAGCTTGCCCGCGTCGATGTACTCCTGGACGGACGCGACGTGCAGGCGCAGCCCGTACTTCTCGACGGTGCGGTCGCGGTACTCGAGGACCTCCGGGAAGTTGTGCCCGGTGTCCACGTGCAGCAGTGTGAAGGGGACGGGCGCCGGGGCGAAGGCCTTCAGCGCGAGGTGCAGCATCAGGATCGAGTCCTTGCCGCCGGAGAAGAGGATCACCGGCCGCTCGAACTCCCCCGCCACCTCACGGAAGATGTGCACCGCCTCCGACTCCAGGGAGTCGAGGTGGCTCAGCGCGTACGGGTTGACGGTGCCTCCCGGCACAGTGGCGACGGTGCTCACGCCAGGCCCCTCTCGGTGAGCAGCGCGCGAAGCGCCGCTGCGGACTCCTGCACGGTCTGCTGGTGCGACTCGATCCGCAGATCCGGCGACTCAGGAGCCTCGTAGGGGTCGTCGACCCCGGTGAGCCCGCTGATCTCGCCCGCCGCCTGCTTGGCGTACAGCCCCTTCACGTCGCGCTCGGAGCACACCTCGACCGGGGTCGCGACGTGCACCTCCAGATACGCGGTGCCCTCCTGCTGGTGACGCTTGCGCACCGCGTCACGGCTGTCGGCGTACGGCGCGATGACCGGGACGAGGACCTTGACGCCGTTGGCGGCCAGCAGTTCGGCGACGAAACCGATCCGCTGGACGTTGGTGTGCCGGTCCTCGCGGGAGAAGCCGAGGCCCGCGGAGAGGAACTCCCGGATCTCGTCCCCGTCGAGCACCTCGACCCGGTGCCCGTCGGCGCGCAGCCGGCCCGCCAGCTCGTAGGCGATGGTGGTCTTGCCCGCGCTCGGCAGACCGGTGAGCCAGACGGTGGCTCCCGTCTCCGTCACGCTCATCGATATCTCCTGATCAGTCGTCATCAGCCGTGCAGTCCGCATTCGGTCTTGCCGCGCCCGGCCCACCGGCCTGCTCGCGCGTCCTCGCCCTCAAGCACCCTGCGGGTGCAGGGTGCGCAGCCGACCGACGCGTAACCGTCCATCAGCAGCGGGTTGGTCAGTACGCCGTGCTCGGCGACGTAGGCGTCCACGTCCTCCTGCGTCCAGCGGGCGATGGGCGAGACCTTGACCTTGCGGCGCTTCTCGTCCCAGCCCACGACCGGGGTGTTCGCCCGGGTGGGGGACTCGTCGCGGCGCAGCCCGGTCGCCCAGGCGGCGTACGCCGTCAGCCCCTCCTCCAGCGGCTTGACCTTGCGCAGCGCGCAGCACAGGTCGGGGTCACGGTCGTGCAGCTTGGGCCCGTACTCGGCGTCCTGCTCGGCCACCGACTGACGCGGGGTCAGGGTGATGAGGTTGACGTCCATCACGGCGTCCACCGCGTCCCGCGTGCCGATGGTCTCCTCGAAGTGGTAGCCCGTGTCCAGGAAGACGACGTCCACACCGGGGAAGACCCGGGCGGCCAGATGGGCGACGACCGCGTCCTCCATGGACGAGGTGACGCAGAAGCGCTTGCCGAAGGTGTCGGCCGCCCACGTCAGGATGTCGCTCGCGGAGGCGTCCTCCAGGTCGCGCCCGGCCCGTACGGCCAGTTCCCTCAGGGCCTCGTCGGTGAGCTGACCGGCTTGCAGAGTGTCCGTCATGTCCCGTCCCCTTCGACATCGTCACGCTGGAGCCCCCGGGACAGCAGGCCCAGGAACTTCAGCTGGAACGCGCGGTTGCAGGAAGCACATTCCCAGGCGCCGTGACCGGCCTCGTGCGGGCGCAGGTCCTCGTCGCCGCAGTACGGGCAGTGGAACGGCGCGGCTCGCTCACTCACGACAGCGACTCCGCACTGGCCCGGGCCGCCCAGGTCGCGAAGCGCTCGCCGTCCTCGCGCTCCTCCTGGTACCTGCCGAGCACGCGCTCGACGTAGTCCGGGAGTTCGGCCGACGTGACCTTCAGGCCGCGGACCTTGCGGCCGAATCCCGCCTCCAGGCCGAGCGCGCCGCCGAGGTGCACCTGGTAGCCCTCCACCTGGTTGCCGTCACCGTCCAGCATGAGCTGGCCCTTGAGGCCGATGTCCGCGGTCTGGATGCGGGCGCAGGCGTTGGGGCAGCCGTTGATGTTGATGGAGAGCGGCTCCTCGAAGTCCGGCATGCGGCGCTCCAGTTCGTCGATGAGCGCGGCGCCGCGCGCCTTCGTCTCGACGATCGCCAGCTTGCAGAACTCGATGCCCGTGCACGCCATCGTGCCGCGCCGGAAGGGGGACGCCTCGACCTGGAGGTCCAGGGCCGCCAGGCCGGCGGACAGCGACTCGACCCGGTCCTGCTCCACGTCGAGGATGAGCATCTTCTGCTCGACGGTGGTGCGTACCCGGCCCGAGCCGTGCGCCTCGGCCAGATCGGCGATCTTGGCCAGGGTGGAGCCGTCCACCCGGCCGACGCGCGGGGCGAAGCCCACGTAGAAGCGGCCGTCCCGCTGCGGGTGCACACCGATGTGGTCGCGCCAGCGGGAGGAGGGCTGCGCGGGCGGCGGTCCGTCCAGCATCGGGCGCTTGAGGTACTCGTCCTCGAGCACCTGGCGGAACTTCTCCGGGCCCCAGTCGGCCATCAGGAACTTCAGACGGGCACGCGTACGAAGCCGGCGGTAGCCGTAGTCGCGGAAGATCCCCACGACACCGGCCCAGACGTCCGGGACCTCGTCCAGCGGCACCCAGGCGCCCAGGCGTTCGGCGAACCGCGGGTTGGTGGACAGCCCGCCGCCGACCCACAGGTCGAAGCCGGGTCCGTGCTCGGGGTGGTCGACGCCCACGAACGCGATGTCGTTGATCTCGTGCACCACGTCCTGGACCGGCGAGCCGGAGATCGCGGTCTTGAACTTGCGGGGCAGGTTGGAGAACTCCTTGCTGCCGATGTACCGCTCGTGGATCTCGTCGACCGCTGGTGTGCCGTCGATGATCTCGTCGGCGGCGATGCCCGCCACCGGCGAACCGATGATCACGCGGGGGCAGTCACCACAGGCCTCGGTGGTCGAGAGCCCGACGGCCTCGAGCTTCTCCCAGATCGCGGGGACGTCCTCGATGCGGATCCAGTGCAGCTGGACGTTCTGCCGGTCGGTGACGTCGGCGGTGCCCCGCGCGTACTCCTGCGAGATCTCGCCGATGACGCGCAGCTGGGCGGTGGTCAGTTTCCCGCCGTCGATGCGCACGCGCAGCATGAAGTAGCGGTCGTCCAGCTCCTCCGGCTCCAGCACGGCGGTCTTGCCGCCGTCGATGCCTGCCCGGCGCTGTGTGTACAGACCCCACCAGCGCATACGTCCACGCAGGTCGTTCGGGTCGATCGAGTCGAAACCACGCTTCGAGTAGATCGTCTCAATGCGCGTCCGCACGTTGAGACTGTCGTCGTCCTTCTTGAACTGCTCGTTCCCGTTCAGCGGGGTGAAGTGACCCATGGCCCACTGACCTTCACCACGGTGACGTCCGGCCTTGCGGCGGGGCGTGGCGGTAGCAGGCTTCTCGGGGCTGGCGGCCATGGCAATACGTCCTTCGGGACTGCAGGAGGGCGGCTCTGAACTGCACACTCGCGTGAGGCGCGGCGGTGCGCAGGGGGTGGAGCGGACTTCAGGAGATCGCGGTGCTGGAGACTCTCAGCGGACCGGACAGATGGCGCTGGACATGCGGCCGAGGTCGACGTGCCGCCGACTCACCAAGGCAATTCCAGTTCCAGACATGACGGAAGCGTGTCACGCGGACTTCGGGCCAGTCCACCGCGATCCACCATGTGGACGCGATGGTCCCGAAGAGTGAGACGCTGTGGCGTCCATCACTCCCAGCCTGCCGACAAAGCGGCACAAGGGCACGTGATCAGGCGTACGCACCGGGCCAGGGGCCGGGGCTGTCGGCCAGGGGCTCCCGCTCGGTCCGCGTGTCGTACAGCCGGAAACCACGCCGCAGGTAGTTGTCCATCGCGTGCGGCCCGTCGTCCGAGCACGTGTGCACCCAGACCCGCCTCGTGGGAGTCCGCCCGGGGTGGCGCTCCGCGAGGTCCCAGGCGCGCGCCACGCCGTACGACAACAGGTGACCGCCGATCCCGCGGCCCCGGAAGGCCGGGATCAGACCGAAGTAGGCGACCTCGACCGTCCCCTCCTCCTGGGGGGCGAGCTCGATGAACCCCGCCGGCGTCCCCTTCTCGTACGCCACCCAGGTCTCGGTGCCGGGCCGCTCAAGGATCTCCTGCCACTGCGCGTACGTGAGGCTCAGCCGGTCGGTCCACCGGACGTCGCCGCCCACCGCCGTGTACAGGAACCGGCTGAACTCCGGCAGCGGCGTCTCCGACCGTACGACCGTCACCGCTCCGGCGGGGGCCGCGGCGGGGCTCAGGTCGGCGGGCGAGGTCTGCTCCAGGTACCAGACGGTCACGTCGGAGAGAGGGGCGGAGGCATGCGTGGCGTTGCTCATGGCGGCCACGAAATCACGGCGCCGCCCCCTCACCCGACACCGGGTGGGACCGTCCCCGCCGGCATCCGCGCCCTGAGCACCACCGGGGCCGTCGAGCGGGGCAGCAGGTCGGCGGGCACGTCCGGGTGGACCACTTCGACCTCGACCCCCTCGCGGAAGCGGTACGGCCGGTGCGCCAGCACCTCCGCCAGATGGCGGCGCATCCGGGATATCTCGGCCCGCACCGTCACCGTCCTGGTCGCGTCACCGAAGACGTCCTCCGCCAGCTCCGCCGCCGTGCGCCCCTCCCGCCGCAGCGCCAGCGCGTACAGCAGTTCCGCGTGGCGGGGCGACAAACGGCGCGTCCAGCTCCCCAGCGGCCCCGCGACATGCACGGCGAGCCCCTGTTCCCGGCTCATGTCGAGCACCACACGTCGCGGCGAACGCTCGTGCGCGCCCTCCGCGACCTGCACCAGCCAGCCGCCGGGCAGCGGCTCCACCCGGCACAGCCCGAGGGAGGCCAGCCACACCGTGCCCGGCTCCAGCGACTTCGGCAG
Source organism: Streptomyces sp. ALB3 (assembly GCF_044385685.1). Lineage (NCBI taxonomy): Bacteria > Bacillati > Actinomycetota > Actinomycetes > Kitasatosporales > Streptomycetaceae > Streptomyces > Streptomyces sp. ALB3. Next base: position 477,483 of record NZ_JBISCE010000008.1, read on the forward strand.
CGGCAGCCGGTCCACCGGCGGCATCCCGCTGACGGCGGCCAGCCAGCCGTGGTTGTCCACCACCATCGCGCGGCCGCCCAGCCGGCACAGGAGAGGCGCCGCCACCGAGCGCAGCCGCTCGATCGCCACCAGGTGCCTGCTGCGCAGCTCGCTCTCCGCCAGCGCCGCCACCGAGCCCACCAGTGCCAGCGTCGCCGGGTGGAACGTGGAGGCGGGCCCGCTGACGTCGACGATGCCCATCAGCCGGCCGTCCCTGGGGTCGCGCACCGGGGCCGCCGCACACGTCCAGTCGTGCAGAGCCCTGATGAAGTGCTCCGCGGAGTGGACCTGGATGGGGGTGCGTGCCGCGAGCGCCGTACCGATCGCGTTCGTCCCCGTCGCCGACTCGGCCCAGGCGGCACCCTCCTCCAGGCAGATGTCCTTGGCCCGGCGCATCACGGCGGCATGACCCTGACGCCACAGGACCCGGCCCTCGGTGTCGGTGACGACCATGATCTGCTGCGTCGCGTCCGCTATCGTGGCCAGCCCCTCCCGCAGGAGGGGCATGACCTCGCCGAGCGCCGTACTCCTGCGCCGGTGCTCGATCTCGTCCGTCTCCAGCAGCCTGCTCTCCGGTGACTGCTCGGGGTCGATGCCGCTGCGCAGCACACGGTCCCAGGACGCGTCGATCTCCGCACGCGGGACCACGGCCGCGCGCTCGCCCGCCAGCCGGGCCTCCCGCGCGCGGTGGACCAGACGCTCGGTCACCGCTGTCTCCGGCCGCGCCGGCGCGGCAGGGCGTGATTCCATGACGGTCCCCCCAACCATGCGTGGGCCGTCCCGAGAAGGCGAACCCGGCCCCGGGTACCCATCCTGCCGTGCGAGGGCCTCGCCGGCCCGCACTCCACGCAATGGTTGCAACCCCTTGCAACTCTGGTGACCGGCGGCAAGCCGTACAAGAGTAGGGGGAACACCGTGCGGGAGTCCCCGACGTCGCGCGGTGGTGCAGAAGCGTGGAGGGTGGTGCCGTGTCGGCGCAGCACCACCCTCCGGCGTTCGCCGGCGCCCGCCCCGGACGCGGACGTCCTAGCCTTCCTGCGCCCTGGCCCGTTCCACGACCGTGGCCAGATCCAGACTGTGCGGCAGCGTGCCGAAGACCGACCCCCAGTCCCCGCCCAGCCGTGAGGCGCAGAACGCGTCCGCCACCTCCGGCGGGGCCCAGCGCAGCAGCAGCGAGCCCTGCAGCACCAGGGCCATCCGCTCCACCAGCCGCCTGGCCCGCGCCTCGACGGCGTCCAGATCCGCCAGCTCCGTCAGCAGGTCCTTGATGGCCGCGTCGAGCCGGTGGTCCGCACCGCGCGCTCTGCCGACCTCCTGGAGGAAGGCGTCGAGCGCCTGGGGCTCACGCCGCAGGGCCCGCAGGACATCGAGAGCCTGCACGTTGCCCGAGCCCTCCCAGATCGAGTTGAGCGGGGCCTCGCGCAGCAGCCGGGGCATCCCCGACTCCTCGACGTAGCCGTTGCCGCCGAGGCACTCCAGGGCCTCCCCCACCACGGCGGTGCACCGCTTCGTCACCCAGTACTTGGCAGTCGGCACCGCGATCCGGAGAAAGGCCCGCTCCCCCTCGGTGTCCGCGTCGTACGCCGCTGCCAGCCGCATCGCGAGCGTCGTCGCCGCCTCCGACTCCAGGGCCAGGTCGGCCAGTACGTTGCGCATCAGCGGCTTTCCGATCAGCAGACCGCCGAACGCGCTGCGGTGGGCGCTGTGGTGGATCGCCTGCGCCACCGCCTGGCGCATCAGCGCCGCGGAGCCGACCACACAGTCGAGCCGGGTCGCCGCCACCATCTCGATGATGGTGCGTACCCCCCGCCCCTCCTCGCCGACCCGGCGGGCCCACGTCCCGTCGAACTCGACCTCGCCCGACGCGTTGGACCTGTTGCCCAGCTTGTCCTTGAGGCGCTGGATCGCGAACACGTTGCGGTCGCCGTCCGGCAGGACCCGCGGGACGAGGAAGCAGCTCAGCCCGCCCGGTGCCTGGGCCAGCACCAGGAAGCCGTCGGACATGGGGGCCGAACAGAACCACTTGTGACCGGTGAGCAGATACTCCCCCTCACCGGCCAGCGGCTCGGCCCGCGTGGTGTTGGACCGCACGTCGGTGCCGCCCTGCTTCTCCGTCATACCCATCCCGAAGAGCGCACCCGCCTTCTGCGACGCCGGACGCAGCCCCTCCTCGTACACGTGCGAGGTCAGCAGCGGCTCCCACTCCGCGGCCAGTGCCGGATCGGTCCGCAGGGCCGGGACCGCCGCGTGCGTCATCGACACGGGGCATCCGTGGCCCGCCTCGGCCTGCGTCCAGACCAGGAAACCGGCCGCACGCCGGACATGGCCGCCCTGCCTGCCCCAGGCGTCCGTCAGTCCGGCCGTGACCGCGTGCCCCAGCAGCCGGTGCCAGGACGGGTGGAAGTCCACCTCGTCGATACGGTGGCCGTAGCGGTCGTGCGTACGCAGTCTCGGCGGGTTCTCGTTGGCCTGCGCGCCCCATTCCTGGGCCTGGAAGGAGCCGGCGGAGCGGCCCAGCCCGCTCAGTTCCCCCCGCGCCTCGTCGAGGATCCCGGGCGCGAGATGCCGTTCGACGGCCTCCCGCAGGACCCGGTCGGCCGTGAAGACGTCGTAGCCGACCAGCGGCGGGACCTGGTTGGTCACTGTGTGGGTGCTAGGTGCCATGCCGATACGGTAAGGAGGTGCAGGCAGCAAAAGAAACACCCGAGCGGCCACCAGGTCGGCTCCACCGGGCTCGAGTCCTCTACCGCAACGTATCGAAGCGCCAGATGGCGTGGCAGTTGCTCAAGGACACGGTCAATTCGTGCATCGAGTACCGCATCCTCGGCCTCGCGGCCGAGGCGGCGTTCTTCACCCTGCTGTCCCTGCCGCCGCTGCTGCTCGGTCTGATCGGTCTGCTCGGCTACGTCGACGACTGGACGGCCACCACCACGGTCGCCTCCATCGAACGCAACATCCTGGGCGCGGTGCAGACGGTCCTGTCCGAGCGGGGCGTCAACCAGATCGCCAAACCCCTCATAGCCGACGTCACCACCGGCGCGCGCCCCGACGTCATCTCCCTCGGTTTCGCCATCGCCCTCTGGTCCGGCTCACGCGCGGTCAACGTCTTCATCGACACCATCACCGTGATGTACGGGCTCGACGGCCACCGCGGCATCGTCAAGACCCGGCTCCTCGCCTTCCTGCTGTACGTGGTCGCACTGCTGCTCGGCGCGGTGGTGCTGCCCCTGCTGGTGGTCGGTCCCGACCGGGTGGTGGAGTTCGTCCCCTGGGGGACCGAGGTGCTCGCGGTCATGTACTGGCCGCTGGTCATACTGCTGTCCATCGCCTTCCTGACGACGCTCTACCACGTGTCCGTCCCCGTCCGGTCGCCGTGGATAGAGGACGTCCCAGGGGCGCTCGTGGCGCTCGGTATGTGGGTGCTCGGCAGCTTCCTGCTGCGGATCTACCTCACGAGCACGGTCGAAGGACCGACCATCTACGGCTCGTTGGCCGCACCGATCGCCGTGCTGCTCTGGATAGGGATCTCCGCCTTCGCCGTCCTCGTGGGCGCGGCCGTGAACGCGGCGATCGACCACGTCTGGCCCTCGCTCGCCACCGCGGCGGCCCGCGCCGCCAGCGACCGGATCAAGGCCGCCCAGGCAGCGGAGCTCGTCGCACGGGCGGCGAACTGGGACGCGTACGCGGACGACGACGAGGAGGACGTGTCCATGCCCTCCGAATTCCCGGAGCGCTGGTCCCGCTTCCTGCCCCCGGACGACGTGGTGTCCCGGCTTCACGGGACCCGGGACCCGAAGGAGGGCCGCAACCCCCGGCCCGGCACGGGCCGGGGGCCGGCGGACAGCGGTGGCTCGGGGCCGGCGTCCTCCGGGTGACGAGGCCCGCGTCCCCGGCGTCCCGCTGTCCTCTGCCGCCCGGCGGCAGGGACTCCTGCCGGACCTCCTGGCCCGGAGTCACGGGCGACGGCTACACGGAGAGAGCGGCGCGGCTGGACGGCGCCGCCGTCTGGACCTGGACCGGCCCGCGCGACCCGGACCGGCCCGTGCTGCCCGACGGCTGCATGGACCTCCTCTGGACGGGCGGCCGGCTGATGGTCGCGGGCCCCGACACCCGTGCGTTCACCCCGTCCGGCACCGTCGCAGTCCACTGCGCGGGTGTTCGGTTCGCCCCCGGGACGGCCCCCGCGCTGCTCGGTGTACCGGCGAACGAGCTGCGTGACCGGAGAGTCGCACTCGACGCGCTCTGGCCGGGCCCGGAGGTCCGCAGGCTCACCGAGCGCGTACAGGAGGCCGCAGACCCCGTGGCCGCCCTCGAGGAGGTGGCTCTGGGCCGGGCCGCCCGGGCCGGACCCCCGGACCCCCTCGCGGCGGCCGTCACCGCACAGCTGCGGCAAGGCCGTTCCGTCACCGCCACCGCGCACGCCGTCGGGCTCGGAGCACGTCAGCTGCACCGTCGCTCGCTGGCCGCGTTCGGCTACGGGCCCAAGACGCTGGCCAGAGTGCTCCGGCTCCAGCGTGCCCTGGCCCTGGTGCGCGCGGGCACGCCGTACGCCGAGGCCGCGTACGCGGTGGGGTGCACCGACCAGGCGCACCTGGCCCGGGAGATGCGGGACCTGGCCGGTACGACGCTCGGCGGCTATCTGGCCGCCACCGGCTACGACGGGCCGGCGGCGAACAGGGAGACCGCGCAGCCGTCGGGGTCGAGGACGACGGCGTAGCGCTGTCCCCAGACGGCGTCCCAGGGCTTCAGGTGTCCCCGGTGGCCGGCTCCGGTCAGGTCGGCGTACACCGAGTCGACCTCCGCCGGGCTGTCACAGAGGAAGGCGAGCCCGAGCCGCTCGCCGCCCTGGGACCCCTGCCAGTCGGGTTCGAACGAGCGGACGACGTCCTCGGTGTCCCACAGCAGGCGCTGCCCGCCGGGAAGCGTCACCTCGACGTGGGGTGAGGATTCGGCGCCGGCGGGGATGTCGAGCCCGAGCCTGCGGTAGAAGGCGAGCGAGGCGGCCATGTCGGCGGTGGTGACGGAGATCGCGTCGAGTCGTGGAGTCATGGGGCGACCGTATGCCGGGGGCCGTGGCCGGGTCTTGTACGAAACGGTCACGGCCCGGCGCGGTCACCGCTCCACGCAGGACGCCGGCGAGGTGCCCGGTTCCGTCAGCGGCATACCCAGCTGGGCGCGCTCCGTGAGCCAGCGGGTCGGCCGGTGCCGGGGGTCGCCGGTCGTGGCGTGCAGGGACCGCTGCAGGTCCAGCATCCGCGCGCCGCCGATCCGGTCACCCCAGGCCAGCGGTCCCGCCGGGTACCCGAGTCCGGTCGTCACGGCGAGGTCGATGTCCGCCGGGGTGGCCAGCGAGCGCTCCGCGATCGAAGCGGCGACGGAGACCACCGAGGCGAGCAGCCGTTGCGCCACCGACCCCGCGGTGTCCCGTACGACCGACACCGCCCAGGGCTCCTCGCCGTCCGCCGCCCTGGCCAGGACCGCGCGGGCGTCCCGCGCGGCGGCCGGACCCGCCGCGGGAGTCACCGCGAGCACCCGGCGCCGGCCCGCCGGGGGCAGCGGGTCGACGCCGAAGGTGCGCGAGGCGGGCAGCCCCCGCGACGCCACCGCCCCGGCCACGGTGGTGCCCCAGACGGGCACGAGGACCAGGGCCTCGCCGGTGGGCGAGGGGCCGCTCTCGACCGTGGCTCCGGCGGAGGCCAGCGCCGTCCGCAGCGCCGTCGCGTCCTGTGCGTACACGCCGCCCGCGACGAACACCGGCCGGTCCGCGTCACCCGTCACCGGCGGCTCCGGCGCCGGGGCCGACGCCTCGGGGCCGTAGGAGAACCAGCCCTGACCGGTCTTGCGCCCGTGCAGGCCCGCGGTCACCCGGTTCGGGGTGAGATACGAGGGCCGCAGCCGGTCCTCGTAGCGGAACCCCTGCCAGATCGAGTCGATCACGGCGGCCGTGACGTCGAGCCCCGTGAGGTCCATCAGTTCGAACGGGCCCATGCGCAGCCCCAGGACGTCCCGGGCGATCCGGTCGATCCCGGCCGGGTCCGCGACGGACTCCTCCAGCAGAGCCAGCGCTTCCGTCACCAGCCCCCGGCCGGCGTGGTTGACGAGGAAGCCGGGGGTGTCGGCGACGGTGACCGCCCGGTGCCCGCAGCTCTCCACCAGTGCCGTGAGCTTCGGCGGGATCCCGGGACGGGTGGCGGCGCCCGGTACGACCTCCACGATCTTCATGAGCGGCACGGGGTTGAAGAAGTGCAGCCCCGCCAGCCGCCCCGGGTCACGCAGCGACGCGGCGATGCGCGTCACCGACAGGGAAGAGGTGTTGGTCGCGAAGATGGCCGAGTCGGGCAGGACCTCCTCCAGCTTCCCGAAGACCTCGGCCTTGGTGTCCAGGTCCTCCCGTACCGCCTCGACGACCAGCTCGACCTCCGGGCCGGGCGCCCACGGGTCGTCCAGCGGGACCAGCCGCCGCAGGGCGGCGGCGGAGTCCCCGGCGGTCATCCGGCCCTTCTGGACGGCGCGTTCCAGCATGGACCGGACGAACTCCACGGCCGCTGTCACCGCCTCGGTCCTGACGTCGCACAGCTCGACGGTGTGCCCGGCGGCCGAGGCCCACTGGGCGATGCCGCGGCCCATGGCTCCGGCGCCGACGATCCTGATACGCATGGCGGTTACGTCCTCTCGGCGGTGCGGTCGGTGGCGGCGAAAGCAAGGTGACGGCGGGGAAGGCGGTTCAGGGGTCTCAACGGAGGTAGACGCGGCCGGGGTCGACGTCCTCGCGCAGGAGACGCAGCTCCGCCTCGGTCGGCGGGGGCACGGTCCCGACGGAGCCGGCCGTCCGGAGGTCCCAGCCGGTGGCCTCACGCACCTGGTCCACCGTCACGCCCGGGTGGACGGCGACGAGCCTGAGCTCCTCCCCGACACCGGCGCGTGCCAGGATGCCCAGTTCGGTGATGACCCTGGTGACTCCGGCGCCCAGCGGGCGGATGCCTTCGGCGAGCGCGCGGTCCGGCCCCGGCGTGGTGCAGAAGTCCAGTGTGCGCGTGAACGAGCGCGGGTCGTGACGGCGCATCACCACGAACACCTCGTGGGAGTTGGCCATCACCTCGACGGCGCCGCCGGAACCGGGGAGCCGCACCGTGGGGCGCTCCCAGTCACCGATGACGGACGTGTTCAGGTTGCCCCACCGGTCGATCTGCGCGGCGCCGAGGAAGCCCACGTCGATGTGGCCGCCCTGGAGCACGCACCCGAACAGTGCCGGCATGGAGAGCACGGCCTCCGCCCCGGAGATGAGCACGGCGTCGGCGATGGTCTCCGGCAGGTGCGAGGGGTGCGCCCCGCAGACCCCGGACTCGTACACGACCTCGATCCGCGGGGCGACCGTCAGACGGGCGAGCTCGGTGGCGAGCGTCGGCAGTCCGATGCCGGCGAACACCGCGCGGCGGGACGCCAGCTCGCGGGAGGCGACGACGGAGAGCAGCTCGGACGACGTGACGGTCTCCGGTGCGGTGGTCATGGTCCGTTCCTTCCCCTGGGGCGCGCTCACAGCCGCCGCCCGTAGTTCACCGGATGGCTGAGCGCTTCGCCCACGGCGAGTCGCGCCCAGTGGTCCGCACCCAGCTTGTCGACGTACTCGGTGTGGTCGGCCGTCCCGTACACCCACTCCGCCAGCCACTCCCGCAGCCGCTCCGGGTCCTTGCTGATGTGCGACCACGCCCGGTAGAAGGCGTTGTCGCGGTCGTAGTACCCCTGCGCGAAGGACGGGTGCGCACCGCGCGGGCAGACGACCACGGCGTCCACGGCGTGGGAGGGGACGAGCGTGCGGTTGGGGTCCGAGCGGACCACCTCGTCCCCGACGAGCTCCTCGACGACGACGATCGCCTTGTCCGCCGCGTACACCGCCTCGGCCTGGATCCCGGTCAGTCCCCAGATCTGGGTGTTGCCCCGGCGGTCGGCGCGCTGGGCGTGGATGACCGTCACGTCCGGGTTGACGGGCGGCACGACATAGATCTGCTCCTGCTCCCCGTCCGGCCCGGGGTAGGGCGACGTCACCTTGCGCAGATCGCTGTTCACACCCGGGAGATCACTGCCGCCGTAGCTGCGCAGCGGGTAGAACGGCAACCGCTGGGAACCGGCGAGGTAGCGGCAGACCATCCCGTAGTGGCTGTACTCCTCGAACGCCAGCGGGGCCGGGTCGGCGCGCTCGATCCTGCGACGGAGCTCCCCGAGCGAACCGGCGGAGGAGTTGCCCACGAAGGAGGAGACCAGCCGCGAGACGCAGCCCGCGGCGATCATCTGGTCCACCACGATGTCCGCCGTCATCCGTACGACGGTGAGGTCCTTGCGGCCCTGGCGGATGATCTCGTGGCCCGCGGCGGTGGGGACGAGATGGGTGAACCCTTCGAGGCTGACGGTGGCGCCGTCCTCCACGAAGGCGGCCACCGCGTCCCTCATCGACATGACTTTGCTGGGGCCGTCGGCCGTATCCGTCCGCTCCACGGTGCTCCTCGGCGAGTGCGTGCTGGTCGCCCTTACCGTGCCAGCGGTCATTGATTGCTGTCCAATACCAAATTAAGGTCGGATCAAGACTGCTCGTTAATGAATGGAAGCTCGGATGGAACTGCGTCATCTCACCGCCTTCACCGCCGTCGCCGAGGAACTGCACTTCGGCCGCGCCGCCAAGCGGCTGCAGATGGCGCAGCCCCCGCTCAGCCAGCAGATCCGGCAGCTGGAGAAGGAGCTCGGCGTCCAGCTCTTCGAGCGCAACACCCGCTCGGTGCGGCTCACCAGCGCGGGGGAGTCCTTCCTGGAACCCGTGCGATCCGTACTCGACGGCCTCGACACGGCGGTACGGGCGGCGAAGGCCGCGGGGCGCGGCGAGTACGGCCGGGTCGCCATCGGCTTCGCCGGGGCCTCCAGCCACGAGACGCTGCCCCTGCTGACCAGGGCCGTGCGGGCCGCCCACCCCGGGATCGAGCTGACCATGAAGGGCCAGACGTATGCCAACGTCGCCCTGTCCCGAGTCGCGGACGGTTCCCTCGACCTGGGTTTCGTCCGGCTCCCGGTCACGCAGCCCGGAGTGGCCTACCGGGTCATCGACGAGGAGGAGCTGCTGTGCGCGCTGCCCTCCGACCACCGGCTCGCCCGTCTGGAGAGCATCCCCATCGGGGTCCTCGCCGACGAACCCTTCGTGTCCTTCCCCGCGAACGCCGGCTCCACGGTGCGGGACGCCATGGTCCAGGCCTGTGAGGCGACGGGCTTCAACCCGCGTGTGGTGCAGGAGGCCCCTGACTCGTACACGATCCTGGCCCTCGTCGCGGCGGGCGTCGGTGTCACCCTCACGGTCTCCTCCGTCCGTCACATCCAGCAGAACGGGCTCGTCTACCGGTCCCTCGCCGGCCCGCCCATCCGGCGTCAGGCGGCGCTGGCCTGGCGCACCGACAACCCCTCGGCGGCGCTCCGCGCCGTGCTCGCGGTCGCCGAGGAGGCGCTGCCGACCCCCTAGCCGGCCGATTGAGACGCCCAGCGTCTTGAACAAGAGGAAATTCGATATTGGACCGACTCAGTGGTCCAGTGCGAAGGTCGCCCCACACACCCGAATCCGCCGAAAGGTGCCCCGCCGTGCCCGACCAGACCGATGTCGTCATCTGCGAGCCGCTGCGCACCCCCATCGGGCGTTTCGGCGGCGCGTTCGCCCAGCAGACCCCGGCCGCGCTCGCGGCGTGCGTCATCGCCGAGGTCGTCGCCCGGACAGGCATCGACCCCGGCCGGGTGGACGAGGTGATCCTGGGACACGCCTACCCCTCGTCCGAAGCCCCCGCCATCGGCCGGGTCGCCGCCCTGGACGCCGGCCTCCCCGACACCGTCACCGGCACCCAGACCGACCGGCGCTGCGGATCCGGCCTCCAGGCCGTCCTCGACGCGGCCATGCAGATCCGGGCCGGCTTCAGCGACGTCGTCATCGCGGGCGGCGTCGACGTCATGAGCGCCGCCCCCTACTACACCCACGACGGACGCTGGGGCATCAAAGGCCCCGGCCTCCAGCTCCACGACTCACTCGCCCGGGGCAGGATCACCGCGGGGGGCGTCCACCACCCCGTACCGGGCGGCATGATCGAGACCGCGGAGAACCTGCGCCGCGCCTACTCCCTCAGCCGCGCCGACCAGGACGCCCTCGCCCTGCGCTCGCAGGCCCGCGCCGCACGCGCCGTGCGGGAGGGGCGCTACGAGGCGGAGACCGTCCCCGTGACCGTACGCACGCGGAAGGGCGAGACGGTCGTCACCGCCGACGAGCACCCCCGTCCCGACACCACCGCCGAGCAGCTCGCCGCGCTGCGCCCGATCATGGCCAAGTCCGACCCGGAGGCCACCGTCACCGCGGGCAACGCGAGCGGACAGAACGACGCGGCCGCGGCCTGCCTGGTCACCAGTGCGGCCACCGCCGAACGGCTCGGGCTCACCCCGCTCGTCCGCCTGGTCTCGTTCGCCCGCGCGGGCGTCCCCGCCGCGACGATGGGCATCGGACCCGTCCCGGCCACCCACGCGGCCCTCGGCCGCGCCGGGCTCACCCTCGCCGACCTCGACCTGATCGAGATCAACGAGGCCTTCGCCGCTCAGGTCCTGGCCTGCACCCGGGAGCTGGGACTCGGCGAGAAGGACCACGAGCAGCGGATCAACGTCAACGGGTCCGGCGTCTCGCTCGGCCATCCGGTCGGTGCCACCGGCGCCCGCATCCTCGCCACGCTCAGCCGGGAGATGCACCGCAGCCAGGCGCGCTACGGGCTGGAGACCATGTGCATCGGCGGAGGCCAGGGCCTCGCCGCGGTCTTCGAACGCGTCGCTTCCTGACACCCGTTCCCCACCGTCCCCTCCCTCCTTCCGTCCCCTTCCGTCCCCCTCTCCACCGCGCGGCCCAGGGCGTCCCCGGCGACGCCGGGTCAGCCGTGCCCCCATCCGCTTGATCAACGATGTTCACGGGAGCCACCTATGAGTGCGACCACCGCAACCGCACGCGAGCGAACGAAAGCCGCCAACCGCGCAGGGTTCGGAGCCTTCATCGGCTCCACCATCGAGTGGTTCGACTTCTACATCTACGGGACCGCGGCGGCGCTCGTCTTCGACAAGGTGTTCTTCCCGGAGCTCGAAGGCCCCATAGGCACCCTGGTCGCCTTCGCCACCTTCTGGGTCGGCTTCCTCGCCCGGCCCCTCGGCGGAATCATCTTCGGCCACTACGGCGACCGGCTCGGCCGCAAGAAGACCCTCGTCATCACCCTGCTGATGATGGGCGTCTCGACCACCGCGATCGGCCTGCTGCCCGGCTACGCCTCCATCGGCATCGCCGCCCCGATCCTGCTGGTCTGCATCCGCATGATCCAGGGCATCGGCCTCGGCGGTGAATGGGGCGGCTCCGTCCTGATCGCCTCCGAGCACGCGCCCAAGGGCAAGTCGGTGCTGTACGCGGCGTTCGCCCAGCAGGGATCACCCGTCGGCAACACGCTCTCCACGGTGAGCTTCCTGGCCATCAGCCAGCTGCCCGACGACGCCTTCGTCTCCTGGGGCTGGCGCGTGCCCTTCCTCGCCTCCGCCGCGCTCGTCATGGTCGGCCTGCTGGTCCGGCTGAAGGTCGCCGAGTCCCCGGCCATGGCCAAGCTCATCGAGAAGAAGGAAGTCGTCAAGCTCCCGCTGACCGAGGTCCTGCGCAGCCACCCCATGCTGATCGTCCTCGGCATCGGCGCCTGCACCATCGGCCTGTCCGCGACGTACTTCAAGTCGACGTTCGCCCTGTCCTGGGCGACCACGTCCCTCGACTTCGACCGCAGCTCGTTCCTGACGATCATCCTCGTCGCCAACGTCACCCAGATCATCGTCCAGCCCTTCGGCGCCCTCATCGCCACCCGGATGAAGAGCTGGTCCCGCGCGGTGATCGTGATGCTGGTCCCCGAACTGGTCCTGATGCCGGTGATGTTCGTCCTCATCAGCACCGAGAACTACGGCCTCGCGATGCTCGGTGTCGCCGTCGCCACGATCCCTCACTGCCTGTACTACGCGGCCCTCGCCGGCATGCTCGCCAGCCGCTTCCCCGCCCATCTGCGTTACACGGGCATCTCGCTCTGCTACCAGCTGTGCGGCACCCTGCTCGGCGGGACGACCCCGATCGTCGGCCAGTTCCTGCTCAACCGGACCGGCTCCATCACCGCGGTCATCGCGTACGCCGTCTTCCAGGTGGCGCTGACCCTGGGCTGCATGCTGCTCCTGCTCAAGCGCCCCAACCACGACGAGCAGGCCGCGGAGCCGGTAACGGCCCCCCGCACCGCGCCCGTCACCGTCTGACCGCGATCCGTACGAAGCGAACGGAGTACCTCCCATGCCCCTGACCGTGCACGGCATACCGGAGATCCTCGCCCTCGGCGGGCGCGACCTCGGGCACTCCGCCTGGAAGGAGGTCACCCAGGAGCTCATCGACACGTACGCGTACGTCTCCGGTGACCACCAGTGGATCCACACCGACGTCGAGCGCGCCGCCGAGGGCCCGTACGGGCGCACCATCGCCCACGGCTACATGGTGCTGAGCTGGGGCATCCCGATGTTCGGCGAACTGCTCACGGTGAGCGGGGTCGGACGCGCGCTCAACTACGGGGTGAACCGGGTCCGCTACCCGGCGCCCGTGCCCGTCGGCAGCCGCGTCCGCCTGCACGCCACCGTCACCGCGGTGAGCGAGGTGGCGCGGGGCGGCGTGCAGATGACGCGCGGCTTCACCTTCGAACTGGAGGGCTCCGAGAAACCGGCTTGTGTCGCCGAGTCGCTGACGCACTTCTATCCGTAGGCCCTGAGCACTCACCGGCATCCGCACGCCCTCGACGAGTGGCTGGGGGTACCCACCGGTGCGGGACCGAACCGCGGAGTCCTGCGCCGCGAGGTGAAGTGACTGCCGGGCCGCCGCACACGGACAGGGCCGGCCGGCAGCTACGGCTGCCGGCCGGCCCTGTCCGTGCGGCCGTTCCCAGGCCGGTGGTCAGACGCGCGAACCGCGGGTGCGGCGCATGAGCACCGCGCCTCCGAGCAGCAGCGCGGCGCTCGCGCCGGCCGCCATGCCGATCTCGCCGGCGCCGGTCTCCGCCAGCTGCGTGTCAGGGGTGTTCGGGCCGGGGTTGCCGGCCGGCGGCTCCTGGGCCGGGGGCTCGGAGGCCGGCGGCTCGGAGGCCGGCGGCTCGACCGGCGGCTTCGAGGTGGGCGGCTCGACGGTCGGCGGCTCCTCGGTGGGCGGCTCCACCACCGGGGGCTCGACCGGCGGGACCTCGTGCTCGTAACCACTGTCGTTGACGCAGTCGTTGCCGAAGGCCGGGTTGAGCGCACCGACGACGTCGATGCTGTTGCCGCAGGCGTTCACCGGGACGTGCACCGGCGCCTGGACCAGGTTGCCGGACAGGACGCCGGGCGAGCCGACGGCCTTGCCGTCGGCGCTCGCGCCGGAGGCCCCGTCACCGCCCCCGTGGCCGTACGCGTCGTCGTGGCCCTCGTCCGAGCTGACGTTGGCGCAGCTGTTGCCGAAGGCCGGGTTCAGCAGGGCGATGACATCGACGGTGTTTCCGCAGAGGTTGACCGGGACATGCACCGGGACCTGGACGGCGTTGCCCGAGCCGACACCGGGCGAGTTCGCCGCGACACCGTCGGCCGAGGCGTCGGCGTGCGCGTAGCCGCCCGCGGCGGTCAGGATGCCCGACGCCGCCGCCATGACGATCATGCTTTTATTCAGAACCTGTCGCATTACATGCCCTTCTCCGGTGAAATTCGCGTGGTCGGTGACCCTGATGGCGGTTATTCCATCGACGCGGACGACTGCATAACGACGCAGTGGTTACGGGGGAAACTTGGAGACCGGTGGAAATTGTGTAACCACCCGAAAGGGTCACGCACGCTTGTTCGGCCGACGGTGAAGTTCTGGCATTCGGGTGAACGGCGGAGGAAGAGGGGAACCAAACGCCCGGCGCCGAGTTGATCAGAGCGCTCCGCTGCGGGGCACTCGGTACGAGAAGGGTTCATCGTGATCAAGAAGGTTCTGGCTACGGGCGCCGTCGCCGCCTCCATCCTCGGTCTCTCGGCGACCAGCGCCATGGCGATCGGCGACGACACGGGCACGACGTCGATCAACGGCAACGGTGCCGAGTCGGAGTTCGGTAACAGCGAGACCGAGGGTGACCAGAGCCCGCAGCTCAGCCTCGTGCAGGGGTCGCTGAACAAGCCCTGCATCGCCCTGCCGGTGAAGGCCAATGTGGGCTCGCTGATCGGGCTCGTTCCCATCGCGGTCCAGGACGTCAACGTCCTGTCCAACCCGCAGAACCAGCAGTGCGCGGACAACTCCACCCAGGCCAAGGGTGACGAGCCGCTGTCCCACATCCTGTCGGACATTCCGGTTCTCTCCGGTAACGGCGCCGGCAACAGCTGACCGGGGACGCAACGACCGGTCCGGGCCGCCGACACTCCTCCATCGCGCGGCCCGGACCCGCAGCATTCGGGCGGTTTTCGGAGAAACGACTGCCATAGCGTTTCGATGTCGCCCTTCAATCGTTACGGATTACAGCTCCGGAGTCACGAGCGCATGCCACGAAGTGCTCGTACGGCACGAAAGACGTGTCCGTCCAGGACTCCGCTGCAGAAAGGGACGAAAGTGAAGTACACCAAGGTTGCCGCCGTCGCCGCCGGAACCCTCATGGCGCTGGGCGCCGCTGCCCCTGCCATGGCCGACGCCGGCGCCGGGGCTGTCGCAGCCGGTTCCCCGGGTGTCCTGTCCGGCAACGTCGTACAGGTCCCGATCCACATCCCGGTGAACGTCTGCGGCAACACCATCAACGTCATCGGGCTGCTCAACCCGGCGTTCGGCAACGTCTGCGTCAACGACTGATTTCCTGCCGATCGAGCCGTCGGCTCGTCATGAAAAGGCCCTGGAGCGTCATCGGCGCTCCAGGGCCTTCTCGCTGCGTACGGGAAATTCCGGTAGCCGCAGTTTCCACGGGCACCGCTTGATCGTTGTCCCTCTCACAGGCGGCGGATGCCGCCGGAGAAGGGAATCGAGAAAAGTGAAGTACGCGAAGACCGTCGCTCTCGTCGCAGGTTCCGTGGCAGCTCTCGGGTCGGCCGCCCCCGCCTTCGCCGCCACCACGCCCACGGCTCCCCGGATCAGTCTCACCGGCGGTGTGAACGAGCTGACCTCCACGGTGCCGACGATCCCCGACCAGGTGGTGAACCCCGTGGTGGACACGGTCGGCCGCACCGCCGAGAGGGCCCAGGAGGGCGACCCCGTGAGCAAGTCGGGGGAGGCGGTCACCACCGTCGCCAGGACGGCGGGACCGCTCATGGGCGGCCTGCCGCTGGGCGGCTGATCCACGGCTGGGGACTCCCGCCTCGCGTCGCACGCCGTTTCGCGGGCCAACAGTCGTCCGTACTGGTCGCCCATTCTCGGCCGGGGAAATCGTTCGAGTGAAATGGCGCAACCGGAACCGCCCGGGAGGAGTTGTTCAGAATGCTCCGGACAGGCGGGCAACAAGAGAAATCCAGAAGGGCACGTTCATGATGAAGAAGATTCTGGCGTCTGCGGCAGTCGCCGCCTCGGTCGCCGGCGTTTCCGCCGCTGCCGCCCCCTCGGCCATGGCGATCGGCAACGACACCGGCACGACGTCGGTCAACGGCAACGGCGCCGACCAGTACTACGGCAACAGCAGTACGCACGGTGACATGAGCCCGCAGATCGGTCTGATCCAGGGCTCGTTCAACAAGCCCTGCATCGCCCTGCCGGCGAAGGCCAACATCGGGTCGCTCCTCGGGCTCGTCCCGATCTCGGTCCAGGACATCAACGTCCTGTCCTCCCCGCAGAACCAGCAGTGCACCGAGAACAGCACGCAGGCCAAGGGCGACGAGGCGCTGTCGCACATCCTGAACGACATCCCGCTGCTCTCGGGCAACGGCGCGGGCAACAACTGACACCGCGCGACTGCGGCCCCCCCTGCGCCCGACCCGGCCAGGGTGCACCGTTGCCCGCCTCGTCATAGCTCGTGAAAACGTGTGGGGCCGGCCCGTCCGCGCCGCGACCGACCGCTGGTCGGCCGCCCGGACGGGCCGGCCCCACACGTCTGTGCGCGGTCCGCCCGGGGCCCGGCCCGTCCGTCGGGTAGCCCGATAGTGCGGGAATTGGGCCGGTTGCCGCAGTCGCGGCCGACGCCTGACGCGCGACCGGGTAGGTGCGCCTCATGGACCCGTACGACAGTCGTCATGCGCCCGGCCGCGACCGGTTGCCGGAGAGCTCCACCCCCATCTACGACCGGCTGCTGGCCGAATGGGGTGACGCGGCACGGCGCGAGGCCGGGGCGAGCCCGGCGGACAGGTCGTCAGGCCCTCCGGCGACCCGCGGGTCCGCGGAAGGCCGGGAGGGTGCTTTCGTTCCTGCCGCCCGCGCGGAGGGAGGCGGCAGGTAGGCGCCGCGTCGACCGGAAAGCGCCTCCAACCCGTTCGAGTGGTGTAGCGGAACCAAACCCTCCGTTTCTGGTTAACAGTACGTTCCACAACGGGACGCTCCGAAAGGTGAAGCGTGATGAAGAAGATGATGGCCGGCGCCGCTGTGGCTGTGTCCCTGATCGGTCTGTCGGCCGCCGCGGCCCCCTCGGCCATGGCGATCGGCAACGACGTCGGCACCACGACGGTCAACGGCAACGGCGCCGAGTCCGAGTTCGGCAACAGCGAGACCGAGGGTGACCAGAGCCCGCAGCTCAGCCTCGTGCAGGGGTCGCTGAACAAGCCCTGCATCGCCCTGCCGGTGAAGGCCAATGTGGGCTCGCTGATCGGGCTCGTTCCCATCGCGGTCCAGGACGTCAACGTCCTGTCCAACCCGCAGAACCAGCAGTGCGCGGACAACTCCACCCAGGCCAAGGGTGACGAGCCGCTGTCCCACATCCTCAACGACATCCCGGTGCTCTCGGGCAACGGCGTCGGCAACAACTGACACCACTGAATGCGGGCGGCCGGGGCCTTGGTGCTGCGGACCGCCCGCATTCTGCTGTGCACCGCGCACACGGCGATGCCCACCACTCCACGGGGGGTGGTGGGCATCGCCGTGTGCGCGGGCAGGCCGGTCAGCCCAGGCTGCGCACCGGCATGAGGCAGTGGGCGGAGGTCCTGACGATCTCGGGATCACCCACGAAGGACCGCAGGAGTTCCTCGCCGACCGGCTGCCCGGGGACGGCCACGGGCCACGGACGCGTGGCGAACATCCCGTGCACCCTGCCCTCCGACCGCGCCACGTCCAGCCACTCACGCGGCACGGTGTACTGCGCCTTGAAGTGGGGCAGCGTGAGCACGGCCTGGCCGGCCTGGACGAGCAGTTTCACCGGAAGGTTCGGCAGGTCCGAGGCGTCCAGCGTCTCGCCGCCCACCCGGAGTCCGCTGCGCTCCAGGGCCGTGCGCATGGCCGCCTCGCCGGCCTCCGGCCCGTCGGGCCCGTCGCCGAGCGAATAGGTGAGCAGGAAGGCCGTCCCACGCCCTGTCCGGAGATCCGACCCGCTCCAGCCGATCAGGATCTGGGTGCCCAACTGGGCAGGGGAGAAAGGGGCGGTGGCGGCTTTGGGTGAGGTCATGTCCGGCACCCTAACGGCACGAGACCGGTCCTTGTGCACGCGTATCACCTGATCGGGGAATATCTCTGCCAACCCCGTCCAATCCGCCGTGCGCGGACCGGTTCCCCGGAAAAGCCGTTGACGCCCCGGGTGACCCCGGGGCTATGGTGTGCGCAGATCGAGGAACCAGGAGGTGAGGACATTGATGACTGTCGTCGCGGTGGGCGCTGCCCACGACCCGAAGAGCATCGTTCCCACCCCTGTGGCCACCGGCTGACTTCGACCTTTTCCCTCCGCGCCTGAGCGCGTGATGCCGGGGCCGCCCTTGTGAAGGGTTTCCCTTGTCTTTCTCCCTCTCCCGGATCCCCACCCCGTCGCACCCGCTCGTCCCCTACGGCTGGGACGACGCATGGGCCGACACCTTCGCCCCGTACGCCCGGCAGGGGCTCCTGCCGGGGCGTGTGGTGCGGGTGGACCGCGGGCAGTGCGACGTGGTCACTCCGGACGGCACCGTGCGGGCGGACACCGCCTTCGTGGTCCCCCGGGACCCCATGCGGATCGTCTGCACCGGTGACTGGGTGGCCGTCGACCCCGACGGCGACCCGCAGTTCGTCCGCACGCTCCTGCCCCGCCGCACGGCCTTCGTACGCTCGACGTCGTCACAGCGTTCCGAAGGGCAGGTGCTCGCCACCAACATCGACCACATCGTCATCTGTGTGCCGCTCACCGCCGAGCTGGATCTCGGCCGGCTCGAACGGTTCCTGGCGCTGGCCATGTCCAGTGCCGCCGGCGCCGCCCTGCTCGGCGACGGCAGCCCGCCGTCGGGTGACGGGCCGCACGAGGCGCACCCGCTCGTGCTGCTCACCAAGGCCGATCTCGTCCCCGACGCCACCACGCTGTCCCACCTGGTCGAGGACATCGAGCGCATCGCCCCCGGAGTGCAGGTGCTGCCCGTCAGCTCCACCACGGGGGAGGGCGTCGACGTGTTCGGCGCGATCGTCGGCGGCGGCACCAGCGTGCTGCTCGGGACGTCCGGCGCCGGCAAGTCGACTCTGGCCAACACACTGCTCGGCGAGGACGTGATGCACGTCCAGGGGGCTCGGGAGGTGGACGGAAAGGGGCGGCACACCACCACGACCCGCAATCTCCTCCTGCTGCCGGGAGGCGGCGTCCTGATCGACACCCCCGGGCTGCGGGGGGTGGGTCTCTGGGACGCGGGGGCCGGCGTCGGTCAGGTCTTCTCGGAGATCGAGGAACTGGCGGAGCAGTGCCGCTTCCACGACTGCGCCCACGAGTCCGAGCCCGGCTGCGCCGTGCTCGGGGCGATCGACGACGGGGCGCTGCCCGTACGGCGCCTGGAGAGCTACCGCAAGCTGCTCCGGGAGAACCAGCGCATCGCGGCCAAGACGGACGCCCGGCTGCGTTCCGAGACCCTGCGCGAATGGAAGCGCAGGGGCGCGGAGGGCCGGGCGGCCATGGCGATGAAGCAGGGCAGGATCCGCTAGCGCGCACGGCCGGGGGGGCGCGGGCCCGCACCCCCCCGGCCGTCAGCCCCAGATGAGGACTCCGAGCCACGAGCCCACCACCAGCAGGCAGGAGAAGAGCTCGATCAGCACCGAGTACCCCGTCGCCCGCATCACGGACCTGAGCGACGTCCACCCCGCCGCCCGGCTGCCGAGGCGCAGGCGCTCGACGCCGTAGACCGCACCGACGTAGCCCAGGATCCCGCCCACCACGGGGACGACGAAGAACCCGGCGATCGCCGCGAGGCCGCCCGCCATGAGCGTCCTGCGCGGTGCCCCGGACGCGTGGGGACGCCGCGAGGGCAGCAGCGCCTGCAGCGCCTGGTTCAGCAGCAGGAGGCACGTCGCACCGATCAGCACGCCCCAGGCGACCGGGGTCGTGTCCGTCAGCGCCCACCACATCACCGCTGCCCAGACGATCGCCTGGCCCGGCACACCCGGCACCAGCACCCCGACCAGGCCGAGCAGCATCACCGCCCCGACGGCAACGAGCTGCCACACACTCATTCGACCAGCGTGCAGGAGTCCGCCGTGTCCCGCCCGTCAGCGAGGCTCCCTGGGCGGTCGAAGTCGCGGGCACGGCGGCGGGCGCGAACGGAGGACCGGTGCGGTCAACGCGGGGCGCGGGCGACCCAGCCGCGTTCGTACGCGTGCCAGCCCAGCTGGAGCCGGGTGGTGACCCCGGTGAGTTCCATGAGCCCCTTCACCCGGCGCTGCACCGTCCGCAGGCCCAGGTCCAGCTGCTTCGCCACGCTCGCGTCCGTCAGGCCGGCCAGGAGCAGCGAGAGGATCTCCAGATCGGTCGGATCCGCACCCGGACCGTTCTGCTCGCTGATCCCGCCCCCGCCCAGGCGCAGCGGCATGGCGTCCCGCCAGACCGCCTCGAAAAGGCCCATCAGGGATTCCAGCAGTCCGCTGGCATGGATCACCAGTGCGGCCGGCTCGGCCGCACGGCCGGTCAGCGGCACCATGGCCAGTGCGGAGTCGGCGACCACCAGTTTCGTCGGCACCCGGTCGACGACCCGGCACTGTTCGTCGCGGCTCAGCGCCGCCGACAGCTCCACGATCCCGGACGGCAGCGCGAGCACGTCGCGTTCGACGACCACGCGGTAGGACACACCCCGCATCGCCGCCCGCTCCTCGGACTCGTTCTCCATACCCGTGACCGCGATCGGCTTACCCGTCACCAGGGCGCACACCTCGGTCGTGGCGCCCAGTTGCAGTTGGTGGAACCGGTGGGCCACCGCGCTGGCGCCCGTCACCACCTCCACCAGGTCATGGACCGCTGGTTCCGCCGCCTCGGCCCGGTACTCCTCGGCGAGCACGGCGGACGCCAGCTCCGCCTGTTCGAGCTCGTGGCGCTGCTGGGTCAGCAGCGCGCCCAGGGCGACCCCCGGTGGCGCGGCGACCCAGCGGTCGGCCCGCGACGACGACTGGGCGACGAGCCCCTGCTGCTCCAGCCGTCGCAGCGCACGCTCGGTGTCCGCCTCCGGGAGGGACAGCCGGCGCGCCAGATCGGACAGCTGCGCGGCACCCGCCGCCACCAGTGCGCGGTAGGCCGCTTCCTGCCTCTCGTCGAGACCTATCGCTGACAGCATCCTCGGCCCTCCCCGGATCGGTGCTCACGCGTTCCCGCGCTCGTCGGGCGGGGCGTGCTGTGGCGGGAAACGGCCCCGGCGTAACCCCGCCTGGCCCATCATGCCCCGGGACACCCGTCCCTCTGACAATCTGGCGCCACCGCAGCGACGACCGCCCCGGTGGCGGTGGGCTGACACACGGACCGGCCCGCCGGGCGACCTTCCCGTGGGGGGTGGGGACGTCCGGCGGGTCATCTCGCGGACGCGGATTCCGGGCCACTTTTCCGGATGACCCGGTTTCGCGCGCCCCTGGCGGTCGACACTATGGGCATGAGCCAGCAGGGGGAGAAGCCCGCCGCCCACGAGGACGACTGGTGGCGCAGGCTGTACGACGGCACCGTGCGGGACGACGGGCCCGGCAGCGCGGCCGACAGTCTCGACGACCGCTTCGACTCCGCCACGGACGTCGTGGGCGGCACCGAGGCGGACCGGGTGGACGGCCAGGCAGCGGTGGTGCCGCTGCCGGAACCGCGCCCGCCCGGAGCACCGACGGGCCCGCCCCCGCTCACCGTGCCGGAGCCGCCCCCGCCCCCGCGCACCGTGCCGGCCGGGCGCGCCCCCTGGGAGACCCCGGCCGGGCCCAGCCGTCCGCGGACCTTCGCCGTGCGCCCTCCGCCTCCGCCCCCCGGGCCGCCCGCCGTGCCGGCTCCGCCGCAACTCGGGGAGGCCCCCGAACCGCCGGTGCGCCCCGAGGTGGGACACGTCGGGGACCGGCCCCCCACCTACGACGCGGAGCCCGCCGCACTGCCCGGGTCAGGCCCCGACGACCTCGAAGGCCTGGTACCCGACACGGTCCTGGACGGCGCCCGGTACGGGGCGTACACCCTCCGGGCCGCCTCCGTGCGCGGGGACTCGGCGCGCTTCCGCGGCGAGCCGCGCCGCGAGGCCCTGCTCACCGCGCGCTTCGGTGACGGGGACAGTGCCCTGGTCCTGGTCGCGGTCGCAGGCGGCTCCCGGGAGGCCGGTCAGTCCCGCCACGCCGCGGCCGACGCCTGTCGCTGGATCGGCGGAGCCGTCGCCCGCAGCCACGCCCGGCTCTCCGAGGACATAAGGGCCGGACGCAGGGGAGACCTCAAGTCGGGGCTGCACCGCCTCACCGACCGCACCTACGGCAGGCTGCGCGCCCGCGGCGCCGAACTCGGCCTCGCACCGTCCGCGTACACCGCCGGCCTGCGCTGTCTGCTGCTGTCCGCCGACCCGGCGTGCCGCACCCGGCTCTTCTTCGGCATCGGGCCGGGCGGCCTCTTCCGCCTTCGCGACGGGGCGTGGCAGGACCTCGACCCCGTGCTGCCGGCGACCGGCGGCGCGGCGAGCGAGGAGAGCCCCGGCGGGGACCGGCTGACGATGGACCTGCAGATCACCACGCCCCTGTCCCCGTACGCCGGGAGCCCTCCGCCACCGCCCGCCGAGCCCTTCCGCTTCCGCGCCTCCGTCGCCCGGCCCGGGGACACGCTGCTGCTGTGCGGGAACGGCCTGGCCGGACCGATGCGCGGTGAGCCGGCCCTCGCCCGGGAACTCGCCCGGCGCTGGGCCGGTGGCCCGCCCGGGCTGCCCGCCTATCTGGCCGACACCCAGCTCAGGACCAAGGGGTACGCCGACGACCGTACGAGCGCCGCGGTCTGGGAGGCGTAACGGCGCACGCCATGGGTTGATGGAGGCACGGACAACCGGAGGCAGAGAGGCTGCGCACCCATGGCCAAGCAGAACGTGTCGGAACAGTTCGTCGACATCCTTGTGAGGGCGGGGGTCAAACGGCTGTACGGTGTCGTCGGCGACAGCCTCAACCCCGTGGTCGACGCCGTCCGGCGCAACTCCGCCATCGAGTGGATCCAGGTCAGGCACGAGGAGACCGCGGCCTTCGCCGCCGGTGCCGAGGCCCAGATCACCGGCACCCTCGCCGCCTGCGCCGGTTCGTGCGGACCGGGCAACCTCCACCTCATCAACGGTCTGTACGACGCCCACCGCTCCATGGCCCCGGTGCTCGCCCTCGCCTCGCACATCCCGTCGGGCGAGATCGGCCTCGGATACTTCCAGGCGACCCATCCGGAGCTGCTCTTCCAGGAGTGCAGCCACTACAACGAGATGATCTCCAATCCGCAGCAGATGCCGCGGCTCCTCCAGACGGCGGTCCAGCACGCCATCGGCCGCGGCGGCGTCAGCGTCGTCTCGATGCCCGGCGACATCGCCTCGCAGCCGGCCCCGGAGAAGACGGTCGAGCACGCCCTGGTCACCTCACGGCCCTCGGTGAGGCCCGGGGACGAGGAGATCGAGAAGCTCCGCGCGATGATCGACGAGGCCGCAAGGGTGACGCTGTTCTGCGGAAGCGGAACGGCCGGCGCGCACGCCGAGGTCATGGAGTTCGCCGAGCGGGTCAAGGCCCCGGTCGGCCACGCACTGCGCGGTAAGGAATGGATCCAGTACGACAATCCGTACGACGTGGGCATGAGCGGACTGCTGGGTTACGGCGCCGCGTACGAAGCGACCCATGAGTGCGACCTGCTGATCCTGCTGGGCACGGACTTCCCCTACAACGCCTTCCTGCCCACCGATGTGAAGATCGTCCAGGTCGATGTGCGCCCCGAGCACCTGGGCCGGCGGTCCAAGCTCGATCTGGCGGTCTGGGGCGACGTGCGCGAGACGCTGCGCTCGCTGACCCCGCGCGTGAAGGTCAAGACGGACCGCAGGTTCCTGGACCGCATGCTGAAGAAGCACGCCGACGCGCTGGAGGGCGTCGTCAAGGCGTACACCCGCAAGGTCGAGAAGCACGTCCCGATCCACCCGGAGTACGTCGCCTCGGTCCTCGACGAGATCGCCGACGAGGACGCCGTGTTCACCGTCGACACCGGGATGTGCAACGTCTGGGCCGCTCGCTACCTCACGCCCAACGGCAGACGCAGGGTCATCGGTTCGTTCAGCCACGGGTCGATGGCGAACGCCTTGCCGCAGGCGATCGGGGCCCAGTTCACCGACCGGAGCCGGCAGGTCGTGTCGATGTCCGGCGACGGCGGGTTCACCATGCTGATGGGCGACTTCCTCACGCTCGTCCAGTACAACCTGCCGGTGAAGGTCGTCCTGTTCAACAACTCCTCCCTCGGCATGGTCGAGCTGGAGATGCTGGTGGCGGGACTGCCGTCGTTCGGTACCGCCAACAAGAATCCCGACTTCTCGGCGATCGCCCGGGCCGCGGGCGCCTACGGGGTGCGGGTGGAGAAGCCCAAGCAGCTGGAAGGCGCGCTCAAGGACGCCTTCAAGCACAAGGGGCCCGCGCTCGTCGACGTGGTCACCGACCCGAACGCCCTCTCCATCCCACCGAAGATCAGCGCCGACATGGTCACCGGTTTCGCGCTGTCCGCCAGCAAGATCGTCCTCGACGGCGGTGTGGGCAGGATGCTGCAGATGGCCCGCTCCAACCTCCGCAACGTCCCGCGTCCCTGAGCGAGGGAGGTGACGGGCTCACGTGAGCCGTAGCGTCCCGGGCCCGGTCCGTTCCGTGATGATTTCCACCAGCTGGTCGAAGAGCGTCGGGCCCCGGCCCGACCGCGCCTCGGCCAGCTCCCGCTCGACGCGCGCCCGGTTGGTGGGGTGCACGCGCGGGAGCAGGCGGTCCAGGCGGCGCGCGGTCTCCTCGTGGCCCAGCGCGCGGGCCGAACGGGCGTGGTCGCGCCACTCGATGACGAACGGCTCGTCCTCCGGGGTGCCGAATCCGCCGCCCAGGCAGTCGGCGAAGGCGTCGAGGCTGCGGCCGAAGTAGCCGCCAGGGCCGTTCACCGCCTCGCCGACCGCGTCCCAGAAGCTGTCCAGGCCGGTGATGCCGGAGCCCTCGATCACATAGGTCACGGTCATGCGTGGAGCGTACAAGCGGGTTCTCCTCCGCCTGCTCCCCAGGGTCCGCGCCGCAGGTGGGGGACTACGGCGCGGACCGGTCGGGGGAGGAGAGGGATCAGCAGTCGTGGTCGACCAGGTCGAAGGACTCGTAGTGGTCCGCGGTGTAGTAGTCCTCCTCGACCTCTTCACCCGTCACGATCCGCCGGGCGCCGCGATCCGGGGAGCCGGGGGTGACGACCGTGTACTCGTGGTAGTAGCCGGTGCTCCGGCTGGGCAGCAGGGCTTCCCGGTTCTGGAAGACGGTGCCGTCCTGCTCGTACGGGAACGGGCCGCCCGCGTCGATGAGTTCGAGCGTGTCGTGGGCCTGGGAGGGCAGCGCGGAGTAGCAGACGCTGCCGACCGCGGCGGCCGTGGGCGGCGTCGTGGCCGATGCGGTGACCGGCCCGCCGACGAAGAGGACGGACAGGAGGGCGGCGATGCCGCCGAGCGTGGTGATCCGTGGGGGGATTCGCATGTCCACCATGATGACGCGCGTAGATCCCCCTCCGTCAACGCCAACACGAGTGAATTTTCGGGGAGTTAATCGTGAGTACGGCGCATCGACGCGCCGGTCGTGCGCCCGGGGCGGAGCGACCGCTCGTTCATATGTTGACGCCTGGGGACGCGTGACCGCGCCCCGTCGGGGCATGCATCCCGTGAAGGCGTTCGAGACATGACGTAACGAAACGGAAATCCGAGGAGGCCGATTCAGCGTGCGCGCGGGGGACATGACGAAACGACAAGGGAGTCCGCCGGTGCGTCTACACCGCCGACTCGGGCACGCCGACCTGTCCGGCGTGGGGGAGATACGCGCGGCGCTGCGGGACTTCCTGCGCCCTCGCCGACGGCCCGAGGAGACCGAGGTCGCGGAGCTCCTGCTGAGCGAGCTGGTGACGAACGCCCTCATCCACACGAGGAACGGGGCCGTGGTCACGGTGACCTCCGCCCCCGCCCGTCTGCGGGTGGAGGTGCGGGACTTCGTGTCCGGGCAGGAGCCCGCGCCGTACGTACCGAACGCCGACGACGGTACGCACGGCAGGGGACTGCTGCTGGTCCAGAGCCTGGCGGACTCCTGGGGAGTGACGATGCAGGCGCTGGGCAAGGTGGTCTGGTTCGAGCTGCACGCCGCGAAGGCCTGACGCTCAGCCGAACTGCTGCTCCAGGGCCTTCAGTTTCTGCTCCAGCGAATCGAGCCGGGGCAGGGCCTGGGTGTCGTCCTCGGCGGTGAGGTCGACGGTTGCGGGATCACCGCTCCGGGTCTGTGCCGACGTACTCCTGGAGTCCGAGTGGTTCACGGCTTGCAGCGAGGGCCGGGGGCGCAGCGGCAGTTGTCCCGGCTCTGTTATGGCAGGCTCCGCGACGGCCGGTGGACCGCCACCCGGCGCCGGAGCGATGGCCTGGACGTCCACCACCTGGCGGCCGGCCCGGCCACCGCGCCCCCAGGCCCGGTTCTGCCGGTTCAGGGCCTTGATGTGGGCCCGGTCCAGCTTCGCCTGGTCCCTTCTACGGTGCCGGTCCTGTTCCTTCTCCCGGCGGTCCTCGCGTACCTCGTCCACCGCCTCGTCCAGGGTGCGTACGCCCTCGAGGAGCATCAGCGACCAGGCGCCGAAGGTCTCCCTTGGCGCGCGGAGCCACCGCACGATCCGGATCTGCGGCAACGGGCGGGGCACCAGGCCCTGCTCGCGCAGCGCCGCGCGGCGGGTCTGCTTCAGCGCCCGGTCGAACAGGACGGCCGCCGAGAGGGACATCCCCGCGAAGAAGTGCGGGGCGCCCGCGTGGTCCATCCCGCGCGGCGCGTGGACCCAGTTGAACCAGGCCGCCGCCCCGGCGAACGTCCACACCAACAGGCGGGACCCCAGCGCGGCGTCCCCATGGCTGGCCTCGCGCACCGCGAGCACCGAACAGAACATCGCCGCCCCGTCGAGGCCGAAGGGCACGAGGTACTCCCAGCCACCGGAGAGGCTGAGGTTTTGCCGGCCGAAGCCGACGAGCCCGTGGAAGGAGAGAGCGGCGGCGACCGCGGCACAGCAGAACAGCAGGAGGTACGAGGCGGTGGCGTAGAGCGCCTCCTTGCGCCTGCGGCGCTCCTCGCTGCGTTCCCAGCTGTCGTCGGCCGCGGCTTTCTCAGCGGCGCGCCTGCCGCGCGCGACCACCGTCACCGCCGCCATGACCCCCACGAGCAGCACGGCGCCCGGAAGCAGCCAGTCAAGCGATATGTCGGTCAGTCTCATGCGCGGTCCCTTGCGTCACGTAGGGCGTTTCGGGCGCCATCGTGACGGAAATACCGCCGCGCTCAGGGGGTTTCGGGACAAGTGAACGCCATCGGGGTGGCCGTGCTCATCGTTGGGCGGAATCTTTTCGAAAATCCGCACCAATAGCCTGAGTTGCGTGCGAATCAAGGTCGCTCGTCCGGGTGGTGTGAGCCGACGTGCGGGTCAGGGGGCGGCCGCCAGCCTCCGTACGCGGTCCGCGTCGCAGGTGCGCGGGCACGTGACGCACGTGTCCTCGGGCCGCAGGGTGTAGAAGAGGCAGCAGCTCGCGCGGTCGCGGGTGGGGAGCGGCTCGCCGTCGGGTCCGGTCAGCTCGCGGAAGCCTGCCGTGCCCACGTACGGCTTGGTGGTCCCCGGCAGCAGGAGCTCCAGCTCCCTCATCGCGCGGCCCTCCTCGCCGAGCAGGTGGGCGACGTACCAGAGGCCCTCGACGATCTCGTCGGTCGCCATGCCCCACAGGGCGCGCTTCCCGCGTCGCATGCGGGGCCTGAACCCCTCCAGCACCGGGCCGATGTGCTGCGCGACGGAGTCCAGGACCTCGGCCCGCAGCGCCGGCTCGTCGCGGACGACCCGGGCGCCGGGCAGGGTGGCCGCCGGGTCGTCGGGGAGGCAGGCGAACTCGCTGACGCGGAGGGTCAGACGGCCCAGACCCCGGTGGAAGGCGACGTCCGCGACGGGGATCCTCGGCACCCGGCGGTGTGTGAACCACGGCAGGGTCACCAGGAGGCAGGCCGGCCAGGCGTAGCGGTGGAACCCGAAACTCGCCACGACGTCGGGCCGGGCCCGGGTGCCGTGGTCCCGCAGCACCTGCGCCTCGTCCCAGGCCAGGAATGCGTCCAGTGCGGCACCGCCCTGCGCGAGCTCCGCGGCGCCGACCCATCCGCTGCCCGAAGGTGCCGGGACGTCGTCGGGCAGCACCTCGGCGCGCAGCCCGGGAAAGACGTCGGCCAGACGTGCGTACGCCGCCGTCAGCGGGGACGGGGCGGTGGCGGCGAGCAGAGCGGGCACGGTCATTCAGGGACCACCGAATCACGATCTTCTTGCAGGTAAGCCTTACCTTACCCGAAGTGATCGGTGTTTGAACTGAAGCGCGCTCCGCCTATCGTGCACAGGGGGCCCGGCGCACGCGAGCCGGCCCCGCCAGTCGGAGGAGGAGCCGGTGGAGCAGGGCCGAGCGCGCGAGGACGTATGGCCGTACGTGTCCGCGGGCACCCCGCCGGACGTCCGTGTGCCCGAGCAGGCGCGGGGCGAGCACACCCACAGCGAGCCGCCCGCTCCCCGCGTGGTCCGGCGGCACTCCGTGCGCGGCCAGATCCTGGACGCCCTGCGCGCCGCCCTCGTCGGTGGCGAGCTGGCCCCCGGTGAGGTCTACAGCGCCCCGGCGCTGGGGGCCCGTTTCGGGGTCTCCGCGACCCCGGTGCGCGAGGCGATGCAGCAGCTGGCTGTGGAGGGCGCGGTCGAGGTCGTGCCCAACCGTGGTTTCCGGGTCAGTGAGAGGGGTCCCCAGGAGCTCGCGGAGCTCGCCGAGGTGCGGGCCCTGATCGAGGTCCCCGTGATGCTGCGGCTCGCCCGCACCGTCCCGGCGGCCGGCTGGTGCGCGTTGCGCCCGCTGGCCGACGCGACCGTCGCGTCGGCAGCCGTCGGCGACCGGGCGGCGTACGCGGAGAGCGACCGCGCCTTCCACCGCGCCGTGCTCGCGCTGTCCGGCAACCAGCAGCTCGTGTCGGTGGCCGACGACCTCCACCGCCGGTCCCAGTGGCCCCTGGTCAACGGTCCGGCAGGCCGCCGGGCCGACCTCCTCGCGGATGCCTCGGAGCACACCGCCCTGCTGGACGCGCTCATCGCCCGTGACCTCACCGTGGTGCAGTCCCTCGTACGCGAACACTTCACCGGCGCCGACGTCTGACCGCGGGCGGCCCCGGCCGCCCGGTGGAGGCGCCGGGAGCCGCCGGACGAGCCGGGGCCTCCCGGCGGGTCAGTTGGCGTCGACCGTCCCGGGGACGGGCGGCTCCAGCCGGGGAGCGAGCCAGGTCGGTACGCCGCCCAGCAGCCGGAACAGCCGGCCCGCCTCGGCGCGCAGCCGGGCGGCCGCCTCGGGTTCCGGCTCGGCGTCCGCGAGGGAGATGAGCGCCGGAGCCGTCCCCACGAGATAGCCCAGCTCCTCCCGTATCCGCAGCGACTCCGCGAAGCCGTGCCGCGCCTCAGCGAGCTCCCCCTCGCGCAGCGCGAGTGACGCGATGTGCCGCCAG
This sequence comes from Streptomyces sp. ALB3, assembly GCF_044385685.1. Classification (NCBI taxonomy): domain Bacteria; kingdom Bacillati; phylum Actinomycetota; class Actinomycetes; order Kitasatosporales; family Streptomycetaceae; genus Streptomyces; species Streptomyces sp. ALB3. The sequence goes on from NZ_JBISCE010000008.1 coordinate 506,656, forward strand.
GTGAAGGAGAGCAGCAGCTCGTCCCCCTGGGCCGTGGCACCGGCGTGCGCCCTGCGGTAGGCGGCGCGGGCGGACTGGGGGGAGTCGGCGATGTTCTGGGCGATCAGGCCCCGGCGGAAGTCGAGCAGCGGGCGGCCGGTGGCCGAGGGGGAGAGCAGGGCAGCGGCCCTGCTGAGCGCCACGCTGGCTTCGTCGGCCCGGTCACGTGCCCCCAGCAGCGTCGAGGCGTAGGCCAGGTAGCCGCGCTCGCACGCGGCCGCCCCGCGTTCGGAGTCGTCCTGGGCGAGCGCCTCCGCGGTGCGCAGCGCGTCCTCGGCGTCGGTCCAGCCGGTACCCGTGTAGAGGCACCGCTCGGTCAGCAGGGAGGTCCGCTGGAGCGCGGCGGCGGGATCGGTGGCCGCCCAGGGTTCCAGCAGCGCCGCCGCGTCCGTCCAGCAGGCTCGTGAACGCAGCCGCCATACCGCGGTCTGGAGCGGAGGATCGTCATCTGCTGTCGTTCCGGAACCAGACATGGCGGTATGCGCCACCACATTGCCCTCCCCGAGCGCGCCGTCGAGCTGTGGAGGCCGGCCGGCAACCGCCGGTAGGCCAGGGTCTGCGCGCATCTCAGCACGGATTGGCACGCCGGGCCAAGGGGTGGGATCGATGTCAGGTGAAAGATTTCACAATCACCCGGGGCCCGGGAGGACCGCGCAGGGCCCCGGAAGTCAGCTCATGCGCAGGGCGAGGAAGAAGTCGAGCTTGTCCTCGAGGCGTGAGAGGTCACGTCCCGTCAACTGCTCGATACGTCCGACGCGGTAGCGCAGCGTGTTGACGTGGAGGTGCAGCCGGGCCGCGCAGCGCGTCCAGGACCCGTCGCAGTCCAGGAAGGCCTCCAGCGTCTCGATCAGCTCCGCGCGGTGGCGCCGGTCGTAGTCGCGCAGCGGATCCAGGAGCCGTGCGGTGAAGGCGCGGCGGACGTCGTCCGGGACGAAGGGCAGCAGCAGGACGTGCGAGGCGAGCTCGTGATGTCCCGCCGCGCAGACCGGGCCCGGCCGGGCGGCGGCGACCCGGCGGGCGTGCCGGGCCTCCTCAAGCGCGCCGCGCAGCCCCTCCGCGGAGTGGACCGCGGCGCTGACACCCAGTGTCAGGCGGCCGTCCTCCGCGAGGCCGGCGGAGAGCGGCGGACGGACGGCCCGGAGCAGGACGTCGGCGTGCAGCGCGGTGTCCCGCTCCTCCTGGGCGCCGGGCTCCTCCGAGGTACCGGCCGCGTCGGAGCCGCCGACGGGGGTGTGCGAGGCCAGAGGCACGAGGGCGATCGCCTCCTCACCCGTGTGCGCCACGGCGATCCGGTCCGCCGAGTCGGTCCCCGTCACCGCCGGGTCGACCAGGATCTCCTCCAGCAGCGCCTGCGCGGCTCGGCCGCCCGACAGCTCCGCACCCCCGGCCGCCCACTCGACCCGGGCCACCACGACCTGCCAGTGCGGTGCCGTGCCGAGCCCCGGCAGCAGCACCGGCGTGGCCACCCGCAGCCTGGCCGCGATCTCGGCGGGGGCGGCACCCGTCTGGACGAGTTCGAGGACCTCCTGGGCGAGTCTGCGGCGGACCGCGCGGGCCGCGTCACGGCGGTCCCGCTCGACCGCGATCAGCTGGGTGACACCCTGGAGCAGGTCGAGCCGGGCCGCCGGCCAGTCACCCGCGTCGGCCGCCACGGCGAGCAGCCAGTCCGACAGCACGGACTCCCGCACGTCCCGGGACGTGGCGGGGACGGCACCCCGCCCGGTGTTGCGGATCGGGAACAGCGCGTAGGCCGCGCCGTCGACCTCCGCCCGGTGCGGTCCCGGGCGGCCCGTGCGGGTCGCCGCGAGATGCCGGCCCGCCAGTTCCGCGCCGGTGTGCGGGGGCAGGGGCTCACCCGCCCCGGCGATCTGCCGGCCCGTGGGGGACAGCACCCAGGCACGCAGGTCCAGGTCGGAGGTGAGGAGGTCGAGGACCACCTCGGGACCGCCGCCGGCGGGGCCGGAGGTCATCAGCCTGCGGTGGCGGTCCACGACCGCGGCGAGGTCACCGGCCCGCTCGCCGGAGACCTGGCGCACCACGTGCTCCGTGATCGTCGCGAACGCCACGGTCTCGTCGACGGCGAAGAGCGGGAGCCGGTGGCGCAGGCAGGCCTCGACCAGGTCGTCCGGGACGGCCCCGAGTTCGGCCTCGCCCGCCGCCAGGCCGGCGACCCCGGCGTTCGCCAGGATCCGGACGAACGGCTCCGCGTCCGACGGGTCCCGGCGCCAGGCCAGGCCCGTGAGGACCAGCTCCCCGCCGGAGAGATAGCGGCTGGGATCGCGCAGGTCGGTCGTCATGACGCCGCGGACCGAACGGTCCAGCTCGTCCTCGCCGCCGAGCAGCCGCAGGCCCAGCGCCTCGGTGTCCAGCAGTGCGCGCAGCCGCATCGTCGATCGCCGCCGATCTCGTCGTTGGTGGTGGTCAGCGGCGGTCACCTGTGAATTGCGGTGAGGTCACCGGTACCCGCCATTCGTTCGAATCTACAAGACACGGACGGGGACCAGCCAATTCCTTCATGGTTTCGGTGACTGCACCGAGTGGAGCAAGGCTTGTGTACTGGGCCACACACCGCGTCAAACAACACGGGAACGACCAGTGGAGGGCCGGCCGCACCCCGCCCCAGCCGAACGACCCGATCGAGAAGAAGAGAGCCACTCATGGACTTCCTTCGCCCCGCCAGCTGGGAGGAGGCGCTCGCCGCGAAGGCCGAGCACCCGTCGGCTGTGCCCATCGCGGGTGGCACCGACGTCATGGTCGAGATCAACTTCGACCACCGGCGGCCCGGGCACCTCATGGACCTGAACCGCATCGGTGAGCTGTCCGACTGGCAGGTGGGCGCGGACACCGTGCGCCTCGGTGCCTCCGTCCCGTACAGCGCCGTCATGGAGCACCTGCGGGCCGAGCTGCCCGGCCTCGCCCTCGCCTCCCACACCGTCGCCTCGCCGCAGATCCGCAACCGCGGCGGCGTCGGCGGCAACCTGGGCACCGCCTCACCCGCCGGGGACGCCCACCCGGCGCTGCTCGCGGCGGGGGCGGAGGTGGAGGCCGCGTCCGTCCGGGGGACGCGGATGATCCCGATCGACGACTTCTACACCGGCGTCAAGCGCAACGCGCTCGCCCCGGACGAGCTGATCCGGGCCGTGCACATCAAGAAGGCCGACGGCCCCCAGCAGTACTCGAAGGTGGGCACCCGCAACGCCATGGTCATCGCCGTCTGCGCCTTCGGCCTCGCCCTCCACCCCGGGACACGCACCGTGCGCACCGGAATCGGATCCGCGGCCCCCACCCCCGTACGGGCGAAGGAGGCCGAGGACTTCCTCAACGCGGCGCTGGAGGACGGCGGCTTCTGGGAGAGCGGGAAGATCATCACTCCCTCCGTGGCCAAGCAGTTCGCCCAGCTCGCCGCAGGGGCCTGCAACCCCATCGACGACGTACGGGGCACCGCCGCCTACCGCCGGCACGCCGTCGGCATCATGGCCCGCCGCACGCTGGGCTGGACCTGGGAGCAGTACCGCGGAGCGGGCCGCACCCTCGAAGGAGCTGCTTGACCATGCGAGTCAATTTCACCGTCAACGGCCGGAAGCAGGAAGCCGACGACGTCTGGGAGGGCGAGTCCCTCCTGTACGTCCTGCGTGAGCGCATGGGCCTCCCCGGTTCCAAGAACGCCTGCGAGCAGGGAGAGTGCGGGTCTTGTACGGTCCGCCTCGACGGTGTCCCCGTCTGTTCCTGTCTCGTCGCCGCCGGCCAGGCGGAAGGCCGCGAGGTCGTCACCGTCGAAGGCCTCGCGGACTACGCCAGGCACCGCGACGACGCACACCCCGGCACCGGCTGCGCGGCGGGCACGTGCGGCACGTCGCTCGACGCCGCGCAGCGCTGGCAGGCCAGGCCCACCGACGGGCAGAGCGCCGAGGCCGCGGAACTCTCCCCGGTCCAGCAGGCGTTCATCGACGCGGGCGCCGTGCAGTGCGGCTTCTGCACCCCCGGCCTGCTGGTCGCCGCCGACGAACTGCTCGAGACCCAGCCCTCCCCGTCCGACCAGGACATCCGGGAGGCGCTCTCCGGCAACCTCTGCCGCTGCACCGGTTACGAGAAGATCCTCGACGCGGTCCGCCTCGCGGCCGCCCGTCAGGAAGAGGCGGTCCGACAGCCATGACCATGCACCCACGAGCCGCGTCCGTACCGGCCGGCACCCCCACCAGGATCACCCAGGGCTCCGAGACCCCGGGCGGCATCGGCGAGTCCACCCTGCGCCCCGACGGCACGCTCAAGGTCACCGGTGAGTTCGCGTACTCCTCGGACATGTGGCACGAGGACATGCTGTGGGGCCACACGCTCCGCTCCACCGTCGCGCACGCCGAGATCCGCTCCGTCGACATCGGTGAGGCCCTCGCCACGCCCGGCGTGTACGCCGTCCTGACCTACGACGACCTGCCCGCCGAGATGAAGAACTACGGGCTGGAGATCCAGGACACCCCCGTACTCGCCCACGGCAGGGTCCGCCACCACGGCGAGCCCGTGGCGCTCGTCGCCGCGGACCACCCCGAGACCGCCCGGCGCGCCGCCGCGAAGATCAGGATCGACTACGCCGAACTGCCCGTGATCACGGACGAGGCGTCCGCGACGGCCCCTGACGCGGTCCTCATCCACGAAGGCCGCACCGACCACCACATCGGGCACGTCCCGCACCCCAACATCGTCCACCGCCAGCCCATCGTCCGCGGCGACGCCGACGCGGCCGCCGAGCGGGCCGACGTGATCGTCAGCGGGGACTACGTCTTCGGGATGCAGGACCAGGCCTTCCTCGGCCCCGAGTCGGGGCTCGCCGTGCCGTCCGAGGACGGCGGCGTCGAGCTGTACGTCGCCACGCAGTGGCTGCACTCCGACCTCCGCCAGATCGCCCCCGTCCTCGGCCTCCCCGAGGACAAGGTCCGCATGACGCTGTCCGGCGTCGGCGGCGCCTTCGGCGGACGCGAGGACCTGTCGATGCAGATCCACGCCTGCCTGCTGGCGCTGCGCACCGGCAAGCCCGTCAAGATGGTCTACAACCGCTTCGAGTCCTTCTTCGGACACGTCCACCGCCACCCCGCGAAGCTGCACTACGAGCACGGGGCCACCAAGGACGGCAAGCTCACCCACATGAAGTGCCGCATCGTGCTGGACGGCGGCGCCTACGCGTCCGCCTCCCCGGCCGTGGTCGGCAACGCCTCCTCCCTCGCCGTCGGCCCTTACGCCGTCGAGGACGTCGACATCGAGGCGATCGCCCTCTACTCCAACAACCCGCCCTGCGGCGCCATGCGCGGCTTCGGCGCGGTCCAGGCGTGCTTCGCCTACGAGGCGCAGATGGACAAGCTGGCCGCGGCCCTGGACATGGACCCGGTCGAGCTGCGGCAGCTGAACGCGATGGAGCAGGGCACCCTGCTGCCCACCGGGCAGCCCGTCGACTCGCCGGCCCCCGTGGCCGAACTGCTGCGCCGCGTCAAGGCCAGGCCCATGCCGCCCGAGCAGCAGTGGCTCTCGGCCGACGCCGGGGGCAGCTCCGTCGACGTACGCGCCCTGCCCGGCGGACTGTCGAACACGACGCACGGCGAAGGCGTGGTGCGGGGCGTCGGCTACGCCGTCGGGCTGAAGAACGTCGGCTTCTCCGAGGGCTTCGACGACTACTCCACCGCCCGGGTGCGGATGGAGGTCATCAACGGCGAGCCGGTCGCCACCGTGCACACCGCGATGGCCGAGGTCGGGCAGGGCGGTGTCACCGTCCACGCCCAGATCGCCCGTACGGAGCTGGGCGTCAGCCAGGTGACCATCCACCCGGCTGACACCCAGGTCGGTTCCGCCGGCTCCACCTCCGCCTCCCGGCAGACCTACGTCACCGGCGGGGCCGTGAAGAACTCCTGCGAGGCGGTCCGCGAACAGGTCCTGGAGATGGGCCGCCGCAAGTTCGGCGCCTACCACCCCGCCTGGGCCACCGCCGAACTCCTCCTGGAGGGCGGCAAGGTCGTCACCGACGGCGGCGAGGTGCTCGCCCCGCTGGCCGATGTCCTGGAGGACGAGGCGGTCGACGTCGAGCTGGAGTGGCGCCACAGGCCCACCGAAGCGTTCGACCTGCGGACCGGACAGGGCAACGGGCACGTCCAGTACTCCTTCGCCGCGCACCGCGCGGTCGTGGAGGTCGACACCGAACTCGGCCTGGTCAAGGTCATCGAGCTCGCGTGCGCCCAGGACGTGGGCAAGGCCCTCAACCCCCTGTCGGTCGTGGGCCAGATCCAGGGCGGCACCACCCAGGGGCTGGGTGTCGCCGTCATGGAGGAGATCATCGTCGATCCGAAGACCGCGAAGGTGCGCAACCCGTCCTTCACGGACTATCTGATCCCCACCATCCTCGACACCCCGACCATCCCGGTCGACGTGCTCGAACTCGCCGACGACCACGCCCCGTACGGGCTGCGCGGCATCGGCGAGGCCCCGACCCTGTCGTCCACCCCGGCCGTCCTCGCGGCGATCCGGGACGCGACGGGCCTGGAGCTCAACAGGACGCCGGTGCGCCCCGAGCACATCACCGGGACCTGACGGCTCATCACGTACATCCGGGCGGTGCGTGCCTGCCGTGAACGTCACACTTCCCCGCGCACGCACCGTCCGGAGCCGACGCACCACCGACCCATCCGATCCAGCGCGTCACCGCTCCATCTGCACGAAGAGTTCGTCTCGGGCCGTCCCCCGGGTCGTGCGCCTCGCAGTCATCCCAAATCCCGCAATCACGAGAGCTCCACGCGGGTGCCCCTGTGAACCTTGGGAGTCAGGCAACATGACCCAGCAGTCCGTGGAACCCAGGACGAGCGCGGAGGACGCGGGCCCCGGCTCGCGTGTCCCCGCCGGACGGTCCTGGCTCGACCGCTACTTCCACATAACCGAGCGGGGATCGACCGTCGCGCGCGAAGTGCGCGGCGGCGTCACGACCTTCATGGCGATGGCGTACATCCTCCTGCTCAACCCGCTCATCCTCGGCGGCAAGGACGTCGAGGGCCAGTTGCTCGGCCAGCCGGGCCTGATCACCGCCACCGCGTTCGCGGCGGCCGCCACCACGCTGCTGATGGGCTTCGTCGGCAAGGTCCCCCTCGCGCTCGCGGCCGGACTGAGCGTCTCCGGTGTACTCGCCTCGCAGGTCGCGCCGGCCATGACGTGGCCGCAGGCCATGGGCATGTGCGTGGTCTACGGGCTCGTGATCTGCCTGCTGGTCGTCACCGGCCTCCGCGAGATGATCATGAACGCGATCCCGCTCGCGCTGAAGCACGGGATCACCATCGGCATCGGCCTCTTCATCGCCCTCATCGGCCTCGTCAAGGCGGGTTTCGTCCACCCCGGGGCGGCGACGCCCCTGTCGCTCGGCCCGGCGGGTGAGCTCACGGGCTGGCCCGTCCTCATCTTCGCCGTCACCCTGCTCCTGATCTTCATGCTGCAGGCGCGCGACGTCCCCGGCGCGATCCTGATCGGCATCGTCGTCGGCACGGTGGCGGCGGTCGTGGTCAACACCGTCGGCGACATCGACCCCAAGGCCTGGAGCAGCGGCCCGCCCGAGCTGAGCGGCAGCGCCGTCTCCCCGCCGGACTTCTCGCTCTTCGGCAGCGTCGAGTTCGGCGGCTGGGGTGACGTCGGCGTCATGACGGTCGGCATGATCGTGTTCACGCTCGTCCTCGCCGGCTTCTTCGACGCGATGGCCACCATCATCGGCGTCGGCACGGAGGCGAAGCTCGCGGACGACAAGGGCCGGATGCCGGGGCTGTCGAAGGCCCTGTTCATCGACGGCGCGGGCGGTGCGATCGGCGGTGTCGCCGGCGGTTCCGGGCAGACCGTGTTCGTCGAGTCGGCGACCGGTGTGGGCGAGGGCGCCCGCACAGGGCTGGCCTCCGTCGTCACCGGGCTGTTCTTCGCCGCCTGCCTGTTCTTCACCCCGCTCACGGCGATCGTGCCCGCCGAGGTGGCGTCCGCCGCCCTCGTCGTGATCGGCGCCATGATGATGCAGAACGCCCGGCACGTGGACTGGGGCGACCGCTCCGTCGCCGTACCGGTCTTCCTCACCGTCGTCCTGATGCCGTTCACGTACACCATCACCACCGGTGTCGCCGCGGGCGTCATCTCGTACTCCGTCATCAAGCTCGCGCAGGGCAGGGCCCGTGAGGTCGGCGTCTTCATGTGGGTCCTGACGCTGGTCTTCGTCGTGTACTTCGCCCTCCACCCCATCGAGGGCTGGCTGGGCGTCAGCTGACGCCCTCCGCGCCCACCACACCTCAGTCAGAAGGAGAGACGCCATGCTGGACATCGCCGAAGAGCTCCACCGGTGGGTCGGGCAGGGACGCGCGTTCGCGGTGGCCACCGTCGTCGCGGTCGGCGGCAGCGCACCACGGCAGCCGGGTGCCGCCCTCGCCGTGGACAGCGACGGCACGGCCGTCGGGTCGGTCTCCGGCGGATGTGTGGAGGGTGCGGTGTACGAGCTGTGCCGACAGGCGATCGAGGACGGCACCACCGTGCGCGAGCGCTTCGGCTACAGCGACGACGACGCCTTCGCGGTAGGTCTGACCTGCGGTGGTGTCATCGACATCCTGGTGACCCCGGTGCGCGCGGACGACCCCGCGCGCCCGGTGTTCGCCGCCGCGTTCGCCGCAGCGGCACAAGGCGGCGCGGCGGCGGTCGCCCGCGTCACCGATGGGCCGGAGAGCATGCTCGGCCGCCCCCTGCTCGTCCACCCCGACGGTACGCACGAGGGCGGCCTCGGCGGACACCCCGATCTGGACCGTCACGCCGCCGCCGAAGCCCGCGCGATGCTCGACACCGGCCGCACCGGGGAGCTCGTCATCGGCGCCGGGGGCTCCCGTTGCGGCAGCCCCCTCACCCTGCTCGTCGAGTCGAGCGTCCCGCCGCCCCGGATGATCGTCTTCGGGGCCATCGACTTCGCCGCGGCCCTGGTCCGCGCGGGCCGCTTCCTGGGGTACCACGTCACGGTCTGCGACGCGCGCCCCGTCTTCGCCACGGCCGCCCGCTTCCCGGACGCCGACGAGATCGTCGTCGACTGGCCGCACCGCTATCTCGCCACCACCGATGTGGACGCGCGCACGGTGCTCTGCGTCCTCACCCACGACGCCAAGTTCGACGTGCCCCTCCTGGAGCTCGCTCTGCGGCTGCCGGTCGCCTACGTCGGCGCGATGGGCTCGCGCCGCACCCATCTGGAGCGCAACGAACGGCTCCGCGAGGCCGGTGTCACCGAGCACCGACTGGCCCTCCTGCACTCGCCGATCGGACTCGACCTCGGGGCCCGAACGCCGGAGGAGACCGCCCTTTCGATCGCCGCCGAGATCGTCGCGGAGCGGCGCGGTGGCAGCGGTCTGCCGCTCAGGGGCGCCCACACCCCGATCCACCACGAGGGCGGCACGTCACTCGCCTCGGCGGCCTGATCCGCACCACCGTCGGCCGGTCCCGGTGGGCGGGTTGCCGCCACGGCGGTTTCACGCCAGGGCTGAAGCGGTCCACGGCCCCGCGTTTACCGGTAGATCAGCTGCATGACATTTTCCCTCTCCTCCGTTTCCGGCCGGGCGAGACCCGCTCGCGCGGGACGCAGGGCTCTGCTCATAGCGACCTCGGTCGCCCTCGTGAGCGGCGCCATGCTCCCCGCGGCGGGGTCCGCCGCCGCCGCTCCGAAGCCGCCTGCCGCCGAGGACCGCCACGGACCCGGGGCCCGCGACTACGACATCACCCTCCTCACCGGTGACGTCGTCCACTACACGGACGGCGCGGGCGGCCAGGACACCGTCACCGTCGACCGCCCGGACGGCGCCACGGGCGGCGTGCACGTGCAGCAGGCCGGGGAGGACATCTACGTCATCCCCGACGAGGCGACCGCCCTCGTCGCGGCGGACAAGCTGGACCGCCGGCTGTTCAACATCTCGACGCTGGTCGAGATGGGCTACGACGACAGGCGTTCGGACGGCATACCGCTGATCGCCACCTACTCCGCGAGCACGGCGCGCGCGCTGCCCGCCGCCCCGCGCGGGAGCGAGGCGGTCCGCCGGCTCGAATCGGTGAACGGCGCGGCGCTCAAGGCCGACAAGGACCACGCCCGCGCCTTCTGGAGCGACGTCTCCCGTACGGCGAAGAGCCGTTCGCTGGACGACGGCATCAAGAAGCTGTGGCTCGACGGCAAGGCCGAGGCGGTTCTCAGGGATTCCGTGCCGCAGGTCAACGCCCCGCAGGCATGGGCCGGCGGCTTCGACGGCAAGGGCACCACGGTCGCCGTCCTGGACACCGGCATCGACGCCACGCACCCCGACGTCAAGGACCGCATCACGCGGACCAGGAGCTTCGTCCCCGGCGAGGAGGTCCTCGACAAGCACGGCCACGGCACGCACGTCGCCTCCACGATCGCCGGCTCCGGCGCGGCGTCGGACGGCGCCAACAAGGGTGTCGCGCCCGCCGCCGACCTGATCGTCGGCAAGGTGCTCGGCGATGAGGGGTCCGGCGCCGACTCCGGCATCATCGAGGCCATGGAGTGGGCGAAGGCCGAAGGTGCCGACGTCGTCTCCATGAGCCTCGGCTCCAGCGTCCCGGACGACGGTACCGACCCGATGGCCCAGGCCGTCGACGCCCTCTCCGCCGACGGCGGCCCGCTGTTCGTGATCGCCGCGGGCAACGCCTACGGCGCGGGCACCATCGGCTCGCCCGGCTCCGCCGCGAGCGCGCTCACCATCGCCGCCGTCGACAAGCAGGACGGCCGGGCCGACTTCTCCTCCATGGGTCCGCTCGTGCGGTCCCACGGCCTGAAGCCCGACCTGTCCGCACCCGGTGTCGACATCAACGCCGCGGCCTCGCAGGCGATCCCCGGCATCGAGGGCATGTACCAGGGGATGTCCGGCACGTCGATGGCGACCCCGCACGTCGCGGGCGCGGCCGCCATCCTGAAGCAGCGCCACCCCGAGTGGTCCGGCCGGCGCATCAAGGACGCGCTGATGAGCTCGTCGAAGCTGCTGCCCGGTCACACGCCCTACGAGCAGGGCACCGGGCGCCTCGACGTGAAGGCCGCCGTCGACACGGTGATCGAGGCCACCGGCTCCGTCGAGGTCGCGTCGTACGACTGGCCGCACAGCGCCGAGGACGCGGTCGCGAAGCGCACCCTCACCTACCGCAACACGGGTGACAGCGACGTCACGCTGAATCTGGCGGCCGACACGGACGCGGCCGCCTACACCCTGTCGACGTCGGAGCTGACCGTCCCGGCCGGCTCCACCGCCGAGGCGGTCCTCTCGATCGACCCGTCGAAGGTCGCGAACGACACCCGCTTCTCCGGCCAGGTCGTCGCCACGGACACGTCCGGCGCGACGGTGGCCCACACCGGTTTCGCCGTGCACAAGGAGCAGGAGCTCTACGACCTCACGCTCCGCCTCCGCGACCGCTCGGGCGCGCCCATGGACGGCACCGTGGTCCTCGCCGCGCTCGGCGATCCGCAGCTCGGCATGGTCCAGGTCTCCGGCGAGACCACACTGCGGCTGCCCCCGGGCAACTACACCGCCTGGACCTCGGCGGACATCGACGGGGACCGTCCCGACTCGAAGGCCGTCGCCTTCCTCGCGGCACCCGAGACGATCCTCGACAAGGCCACCACGGTCACCCTGGACGCCTCGAAGGCCCGCAAGGTCAGTGTGCGCACCCCGCAGGAGTCCGAGAAGCGGCAGCTGCGCTACGACATGGCCCGCACCTCCCCCGACGGTGTCGTCCAGCGTGACGCCTTCCAGATCCCCCTGACCTACGACCAGTTGTGGGCGAGTCCCACGAAGAAGGTCACCGAGGGCAGCTTCAGTTTCCTGACCCGCTGGCGCCAGAGCGAGGAACTGCTCGACCTGACGGCCGACGGCCACGACATCCCGGTCACGGTCCAGAACGGCTCCGCCGTCGCCGAGGACAGCGAGCAGAAGCTCACCGGCGTCTTCGCCGGCAACGGCGCCGCGGCCGACTACAAGGGCCGCAGCGTCAAGGGCAAGGCCGTCGTCATCACCCGCAGTGATGCCGTCCCGCCCGCCGAGCGGCTGGCCAACGCCCTCGCCGCGGGAGCCAGGGCGCTCCTCGTCGTCAACGACGGCCGCGGAGTCGCGATGGAGAGCTACATGCCGTACGGCGAGGAGACCACCATCCCGGTCGCCTCGGTGCAGCGGGTCGCGGGCGAGACGCTGATCAAGGCGGCGCAGCGCGGCAAGAAGCTGTCCGTCGACCAGAAGAAGTTCGCTTCGTACGTCTACGACCTGGTGGACCGTCACGACGGTGCCGTCCCTGACCGCTCGCTGGCCTTCGCGCCCTCGCTCCGGGAGCTGGCGAAGGTCGAGAACACCTTTTACGGCCATGAAGCCACGCTCGGCGCCGGCTACCGCTACGACATCCCGGACTACGGCCCGGGACTCGGCTTCGAGGAGTACGAGAAGTTCCCCGGCACCCGCACGGAGTGGGTCAACCCGCTGCCCGGTGACTCCTTCTGGTACGAGAACCACTCGGTCCTGAACGCCGACGCCTCCGACCGGGCGCACGAGATGCGCAGCGCCGAACTCGACTACGCGGCGGGCCGGACCTACCGTGCCGACTGGTTCGCCCCCGTGACCGGCCCGCGTCTCGGTACCGGCTACTGGGGTCCGTTCCGGACCGCGTACAACGACGTGCAGTTCAACATCACTCCGTGGACGGACTCGGGCGAGGGGCACTCGGGCTCGATGCCCGCGGACGAGTACGACACCACGTCCTACGCCTTCTACCAGGGGGACACCCTGATCAAGAAGGGCGCGGGCCGGGCCGGCAACGCCTGGGACCTGTCGCCCGAGAAGGTGCCGTACCGCCTGGTCATCGACTCGGCACGGGACGAGGCCGTGTGGAAGACCTCGACGCGGACGCACACCGAGTGGGACTTCGTCTCGGGCGCCCTGCCCGAGGGCACGCCGCAGGCGGACATCCCGCTGCTGCAGCTGGCCTACGACGTGGACACCGACCTGGCGGGTGACGTCAAGGCCGGCAGGCAGGTCGAGGTCGGCATCGAGTCCGGCACCCAGGCGTGGCTGGAGGGCGCGGTGAAGGCGACGAAGGCCTCGCTCGGCGTCAGCTACGACGAGGGCAGGACCTGGAGCGCCGTGCAGCTGCGCAAGGGGGCGTCGGGCGAGTGGACGGCGAAACTGAGGACGCCCGCCAAGGGCACGTCCTCGGTCTCGCTCAAGGCGCGCACCGAGGGCCCCGGCGGGCTGGCCGTCGAGCAGGAGATCATCAACGCCTTCGGCCTGAAGTGACCTGCTGAACCTTCCGGTCGAGGTGGTCCCGCATCCCGCGTGGGATGCGGGACCACCGCGTCGTGCGGCAGGTGCCGCTCACCGCGGGGAACGCGCCGGGGGCGCCGGCCGGTACCGGCCAGGTCCGCCCGGGCACCGACGGCGGCAGCAGGGCGGTCTCATCGCCGGCGGGCCGCCTTCTCCCGTGCCTTGCGCCGCGCGACGGTGTACGCCGACCAGTCCCCCCGGTGGCGGTCGCACCGGGAGGCGTCCTTCATCGCCAGGCGCCGGCAGCGAGTGCCCTTCTGGGTGAGTGCTCCGCATGCCGACTGCGTACGAGCCATGTCCGACCGCCCTCCGGGTCCTGTCGGCCGGGTGCCGACAGGGCTCAGGTTCGTCCGTCGACGTGGTGCGGGGGAAGGCGCACCCGTGCCCTCCGGATGCGCTCCGGAGCGCACGGGCGGGCGGGGCGGCGCCAGGGCGTCGCGCGAGTACCGGTACCCAGCGGGCGGGCGCGGGGCGCCGGAGCGTCGCCGGGATCAGCGTCCGGACTGGAGCGCGCCCCAGGTGGCGGGGCCGACGCCGCCGTCGACCGACAGGCTCCGGGTGCTCTGGTAGTCGCGGACGGCCTTGTCCGTGAGGGTGCCGAAGGCGCCGTCGGCGGTCACCGTTCTGCCCAGCGCCGCGGTCAGCGCCCGCTGCAGCCGCTTGACCGCCTCGCCGGAGGAGCCCGTGGCGAGCGCGGGGGTCGTGCCGGCGGACAGCAGCGCGGTCCAGGTCTTCGGCCCGACCATGCCGTCGGCGTCGAGACCGCGCGCGGTCTGGAACGCCCGGACCGCGCTCTCGGTGGTGGCGCCGAAGATGCCGTCCGCGGCGCCCGCCTCGTAGCCCTGCTGGTCGAGCAGCGTCTGCGCCGCCCTCACCTGGGGGCCGGTCGAGCCCTTCTTCAGGGTCGTGTACGAACCGAAGCTCAGCCCGTCGGCCCCGCTGGCGGAGCCGCCGACGAGCTGCATGTAGTAGGACCAGTTCCAGTTGGCACCCGGGTCGGTGTGATCGTTGCCGGGGGCCTCGCTGTGCCCGATGATGTGCGACCGGTCCTTCGGGATGCCGTAGCGGTCGCACAGGTACTTCGTGAGTGCCGCCGACGAGCGGTACATCGTGTCGGTGAACCAGGTCGGATCGTCGACGAAGCCCTCGTGCTCGATGCCGAGCGACGAGGCGTTCGCGCTCTTGGCGTGGTACGCGGTGTCCTTGTCGCGCACCATCTGGGTGATCTGGCCGTCCGACGAGCGGACCACGTAGTGCGAGCTGACCTTGGAGGTCGCGTTCTGGAACCAGCTGATGGTCCCGGCGTACGAGCCCTGCGTGACGTGGACGACCACCTTGTCGACCGTCGCCGTACGGTTCACGGCGAAGTTCGCGGAGTTGGCGGGCACCCAGAGGGCCGACGGGTAGTCGGGGCTCGGGGCGGCCACGTCGGCCTTCGCCAGGGGGCCCTTCTCCGGGGAGACCGGGCGGGAGGTGACCGTGACCCGCTCGCCCCCGGCGACGGTGGCCCGCAGCCCCTGAGCGAGGAGGGTGTAGACGGTGTCCGCGTAGAGGGCGGCGACAGCGCCCTCGGCCTCGCTGTAGCGGGCGACGGCCGGGTACCAGGCGTCGATGTCCGCCCGTTCGGTGCCGTCCATCCCCAGCGCGTCGGCATGGCTCCGCAGCACCGCGGCCCCGCCCAGGATGTTGGCCTCGGTGTCCTCGCGCAGCTCGGCCGTCGACTCGCCCGTCAGCGCCGCGGCCTTCTCCAGGGAGTGGTTGGACGGGTTGCTCACGAGGTGCATCACGCCGTAGCCGTTGTCCTGGCTGGGGCGCCCCGCGTGTCCGTTCAGGTGTGTCTCGCCGTACCCGACGGCGGCGAGCAGGTCACGCGGTACGCCGAACTCTCCGGCGGCCCGCTCGAAGCCCTGGTTCATGGAATCCGCGGCGGGGGCGGGGGCGGGGGCGGGGGCGGCGGTGGCCGGGGTGGCGGTGGTGACGAGGGCGGTCACGGTGAGGGAGGCCAGCACGGCTGCGTGGCCTCGGGTGTGGCCTGCGGGGCGTCGGGGCATACCTGCTCCAGGTCTGTGGGGGAGAGGAAGGCCGCCGGACCGGGTCGGGGTGGGCCGAGGGCCGCTGAGCCCGCACAGGCTATCCATCTGCTCAGGGCATGACAATGACCCCCTCGTGTGTCCAAATCTCTTTCACTCCAATGGAGTTGAGGACGTCACGGGCCCCACCGGCGGCCGCCGCCCCCGGACCGGGGGGCGACGGCGGGCGGAGGTCGCTACCAGCGGTTCCGGTGGATGACATCGGCCACCGGCCGACGGCGGACCGGCCCGAAGTTGCCCTGCGGCCAGCCCACCGGAACGGCGGCGAAGGTGTGCGTGTCCGAGGGGATCCCGAGGGCCTTCTTCCACTCCTGTTCCAGCATCAGGTGCCAGATGGTGAGGTTGGCGGCGAGCCCCAGCGCCCGCGCCGCGAGCAGGAGGTTCTGGACACCGGGATAGACGCAGGAACCCTCCGCGAGTGCCTGGAAGCGGGTTCGGGTGTTCGTCATGTGGTCGAGGCCCGCCGGACCGAGCGACTCCGCGTAGACACCCAGCCCCTCCTCGTCGAACCGCGGCTCCGGGAACCGGTAACAGGGAATGATCAGAGCCGGTGTGTCCGCGAAGTGGTCGCGCTGGTACTCGATCGCCGCCACCATCCGCCCGTACGCCGCGCCGTCCATGCCCTTCGGCGCGTGCTTGCCGGTCGTCGCCAGGTAGGCGTCCACGCACCGCTTCCAGAGCGGGGCCAGCTCGGCCATCACCGCGCGGTCGGTGACGACCACGTACTCGTAGCACTGCATGTTGCCGCCGCTCGGCCCCCAGACGGCGGCCTGGACGAGCCGGTCGAGCGTCTCGTCGGGGACGGCGTCCGGCTTGAGGCGGCGCATGGCGCGCATCGTGGACATGGTCGGGAAGAGCGCGGGCCCGTCGGGGGCGGGGGCATCCGTGTACACCGTTTCGAAGGTCATGATCGCGGAGTGTACGGCTCAAGCCCTCGCGGGGGCAGCCCTGTTGGCCCTTCGCTTCTGCTCGTTCCGGTGCAGGTCAGCGCCGTACGAGCCGGACCACCGGGATGTCGCGGCCCGTCTTCGCCCGGTATTCGGCGTACCGGGGGAACACCTCGACGAGACGCGGCCACACCCGCTCCTTCTCGCCGGGGGAGAGCGTCTCGGCCAGGGCCGGGAAGCGCTCCGTGCCGACGCGGACGTCCACCGCCGGCTCGGCCAGCAGGTTCAGGTACCACAGGGGGTGGCTGTCCGAGCCGCCGTTCGACCCGACGATCAGATAGTCGTCACCGTCCCGCCCGTACATCAGCACCGTCCGGCGCACGGCACCGCTGCGCCGGCCGACGTAGTCCAGCAGCAGGCAGGGGACGCCGAGCTGGGTGGTGCCCTTCGTGCCGCCCGACGACTCGTACAACTCCGCCTGCGCGGCCACCCACTTGGCCGGGCTGGTCCGTACCGCCCCGTCGTGCTCTTCCGTCGCCACGGCCGCCTCGTCCTCCGGTAGGTCCTCATGTCCGTACGTCCGTGCCCATCGTGTCACCCGCCGCCACGGCGCGCCGGAATCGCACACCTGCCCGTCCCCCCTCCTCACGGGGGAACGGGGTCGGGAACGGCCGGCCCGAAGGCGTATAAAGGGTCCCTCCCGAGCAGCCGGCGTCCCCGATGGCCATCTCACCCACCACGCGGCCGGCGTCACCGCGTACCGAAAGCGGAGGAGCGTCCCCATGAGCACCTCGGAAGAGATCAGCGCCTTGCTCGTCACCAGGTTCGGAACGGATCCGGAGGCCATCCGGCCGGAGGTGCCGCTCCGGCAGCTCAGGCTGGACTCGCTCGCCCTGGAGGAACTCCGGCTCCTCATCGAGGACCGGATGGACATCGACCTGGAGGACGTCGTCCTGTCGTCCCGCGACACCGTCGGCCACCTGGTCGCGGCCGTGTGCGGCAAGGCGGGCGCGTGACGGGCCGGGGACCGTCCGCACGCGGGTCCGCCCGGCCGGGCACCGAGCCCTTCAGCGCCGCGGTCACCGGTGTCGGCCTGGTCACCGCCGCAGGCGTGGGAGTCGACGACGCGTGGCAGGGCGTGTGCGGCACGGCGGCCGGTCCCTCGGTACCGCACCTGCCGGAGCTCGCCGGTCTGCCGTGCGACTTCATGTACACCATCGAGGACCTGGACACGAAGGCCCTCCTCGGCGTGGCGGCGCAGCGGCTGATGGACCGCTTCTCGCAGCTCGCCGTGATCGCCGCCCGTGAGGCGGTCGCGGACGCCGGACTCGACCCTGCCGTCTGGGACAGCGGGCGGGTCGCCGTCGTCATCGGCTCCGCCCACGGCGGCCTGCCGTTCTACGACGAACAGCACACCACCCTCACCGAGCGCGGCGCCCGGCGCGTCTCGCCGAAGCTCGCCCCGCTGAGCGTCGTCAACGGCGCGGCCAGCAGCGTCGCCATGGACCTCGGCGTCCACGGCCCCAGCCAGGCCGTGTCCACCGCATGCTCGTCGGGCACCGTGGCCATCGGCACGGCCCACCAGATGCTGCGCACCGGGGCCTGCGACATCGTCGTCGCCGGCGGTGCCGAATCGGTACGCTCCCGCCTCCTGATCGCCAGCGCCTGCCAGATGCGGGCCGTCTCCACCCGCCGCGACGATCCCCAGGCGGCCTGCCGTCCCTTCGACACGCACCGCGACGGCTTCGTCGTCGGCGAGGGCGCCGGGCTCCTCGTCATGGAGCGCCCCGAGCACGCCAGGGCCCGTGGCGCGGCCGTCCGCGCCCGTGTCGCCGGCTACGGGGCGTCGAGCGACGCCCACTCCGCCGTCGCCCCCGACCCCGACGGCCTCGGCATCGAGCGGGCGCTGCGCACCGCCCTGGCCGACGCGGGCATCGGGCCCGCCGATGTCGGCCATGTCAACGCCCACGGGACGTCGACCGTCTCCAACGACCTCATCGAGGCGGCCATGCTGCGCCGGGTCCTCGGTGAGCACCCCCTCGTCACGTCGACGAAAGCCATGACCGGGCACACGCTGGGCGCGGCGGGCGGCATCGAGGCGGCCCTGACCGTCCTCGCGCTCCAGCACCAGCTCGTCCCGCCGACCGTCAATCTCGACGCTCCCGACCCCGCGGTCCCGGTCGAGGTGGTGAGCAAGGAGGCCCGGCACGCCGCGTTCGACTGTGCCGTCAAGACCTCGCTCGGCTTCGGCGGACACAACGCAGCACTCGTGCTCACCAGGGCCTGACGGGAAACGAGGAGCATCGTGCCCGAGGAGATCATCCGGAGCCTGACCGTCGGCGGACTGCGTTACGGCTACCGGCTCCTGCCCCGCGACCCGGACGCCGGCGGGGGAACCGTCACCGAGCCGGTCCTCGTGATCGGCGGCGCCCTGCAGGGCATGTTCGGCTGGCCGCAGATGGACGACCACCTGGGACCGGTGGCGGACGTGGTGACCGCCGACCTTCCCGGCATGGGCACGGCGGACCCCCTGCCGCCCGGCCCCAGCGCCCCGGTCCTGCGCGCGGCGGTCACCGGGATCATCGACGACCTGGGCGCCTCCCGGATCAACCTCTTCGGATTCTCCTACGGCGCGGCCATCGCCTTCGGCTGCGCGCAGCACGACCCGGGGCGGATCGCCCGGCTCGTCCTCGGCGGCGTCCCCACCCATATCGGTGCGGACCGGCGCACCCACTGGCGCCGGGCGACGCGGGCGCTGGCCGAGGGGGACACGGAGGGCTTCGCGACGCTGGCCGCCGACGGGCTGATGTGCCTGGACCCGGAACGGCCCGTGCACCGCAGGGAGCTCGCCCGGCGCTACGTGCGGCGCTCGTTCCTCCACGCGGTCGCCCACTCGGCGCACGCCGCCGACTCGCTGCGGCGCGCACTGGGGGACCGGCCGGACTTCACCGGCGGGCTGTCGGGCGTACCGTCCCTTGTCTTCGCCGGGGAACACGACACGGTGACGTCGCCGGAGCTCCAGCGCGAGTTCGCCGGAACGATCGAGGGGAGCCGCTTCCTCACCCTCCCGGAGTCCGACCACTGGGTCGTGCTGGAGCGGTCCGACGAGGTGGCGGCCCTCGTGACCCGGTTCTTCACGGACCGGCCGCTCGGTCCTTCGGACGCCCGGCTCCCGCACCAGGCGCGGGCCGGGGAAGCCGTCCCCGTGGAGCAGGCGCCCGTACCGTCCCCGTATCCGGGCCGGCCCGCACCACGGTGAGCGGTGGCGGCCCTCGCGGGCCGCCACCCGGGGGGTCAGTGCCGGTGGCCCCCGCCCTTCACGTCGATCCGCACGATCTGCGGGTCGTGGTCGCTCGCCTGGTCGGCGAACTCCGCGTTGATGTGCACCACGTCGTAGTCGAAGCGGCGGACCGCGGGACTGGTCAGGATGTGGTCCAGCGTCTGCGAGTTGCCGTCGAAGACGTAGCTGTACTGCTCACCCGCGGGCAGTGTCGTGATGAGGGGCCTGAGCACCTTGCCGCTGGTGAGTGCCTTCATCGTGGGCGAGAAGGCGAAGTCGTTCAGGTCCCCGAGTGTGACGACCCGGGCGGACCTGTCCGCCTTCAGCAGCGAGGTGACGAAGGTGTTGACCTCCGTCGCCTGCCGCACGCGCTGTGTCTCCGAACTGCGTGCCGGCTCCTGGTAGCGGCCGTGCAGGGACTGGTCGCCCCCCTTGGACGCGAAGTGGTTGGCGATGACGAAGACCGGCTCGCCGCGGAAGCGGAACTCGCCCACGAGAGGCTTGCGGCTGCTGTCCCAGGCCGTGCTCGCCGGATTGATCCGGCCGGGCGAGACGGACAGGGCGGCGCCCTTCTTCGTCTTCACCGCCTGCACGGCGGTGGTCGCGTCACCGCCCGGGCGGTCCACGAAGTCGACCCGGTCCGGGTCGAAGAGGAAGACGTTACGGATGTTGCCACCGGGCTCGCCGCCGTCGCGGCCGTCCTGGGGTGCCACGTAGCGCCAGGCGTACCTGGGGCCGCCCGCCGCGACGATCGCGTCCGTGAAGCGCCGCAGCGTGGCCTCGGAGCCCACGGTGCCGTCGTTCACCGCACCGTTGTCGTCCTGGATCTCCTCCAGGGACACGATGTCCGGGGAGGCGAGGCTGACCGCCACACCTTCGGCGAGCGTGTCGAACTTGGCCTGCTCGTCGGCCGCGTCGAGGTTCTCGACGTTGTACGTGGCGACAGCGAGCTCCTTGCGCTTCTGCTTCCGCGTCACCTCGCGCCTCAGGCCGTTGTCCTTCAGCGTGCCCAGCTCGGTGGCCTGCACGTTGTAGCCGCCGTACGACGCGTAGTCGACGACGCCGGTGGTGGAGCCGGCCAGTACGTCGCCCACGTCCGCGGCCGGTACGGGCCGTGAGGCGTCCAGCGACATCACCTTGAGGCGGCCGGTGTTCTGGTCCTCGTAGGAGGCGTAGAGCGTGCCGCCGCGCCGGGTCGGGTTCTCCCGGGGCTTCACCGTCACCCAGACCTCGTCGTACGCGGTCGTCGCGCCCGTCACCCGGGTGTCCGCCATCGTGACGCGGGCGCCCTCGAGCGCTTCGTACAGGTCCAGGGCGTATGTCGCGGGGGCGAGGGTGAGGGCCTCGACCGAGCCGCCCCCGGCCGTCGGCACGTAGGCGTCCGGCACCGAGGAGGCGTCCAGGACGACCGCGTCCGGCAGGGCGTTGCCCGAGGAGAGGACCGTGGTCAGGGGAGCGGTGATCTGGGTGAGCGACTGTGCGCCGGTGGCCGGGTAGTACTCGGCGACCTTGCCGCTGACCAGCACCGAGTCACCGACGGCGACGGCCGGGGCCGTGGACCCGGTGTAGACGAACACGCCCTCGCTCGTACGGGCGTCGTCGTCCGGCGCCGTGTCCTGGATCCAGAAACCGCGTGAACCCGTGGTCCGCACGCCGGTGACCACCCCGGGGACCCCGGTGACCGCCTGCCCCGCGAGCGGGGAGAGACGGGTCGTGCCCTGGATGTCGTGCACCCGCACCGTGCCGGGTTCCGTCGGCCCGCCGGGCTCGCCCGGCCCGGAGCCGCCCGGGGTCTCACCCGCCGCGTTGACGGGCGTCGGCGAACCGGCTTTCAGGTCGGCGGAGTTGTCGTCGGTGTCCGCCAGTGACGCGCCGCGCGCCACGGAGGCGGTGGCGGAGGCGCCGCTCACGGGGCCGCCGCCCTCGCGCACGACGGCGGAGCCGTAGCCCACGAGGTCGACGACGCGGGTGTCGGCGGCGCAGTCCGCCGCGGTCCTGCAGGTCAACGGGGCGGTGCCGGAGACGAGCGCCACGGTGCCGCTGGCCGCCGACATGGCGGTGGTACCGGTGGTGTCCGGGGCCGGCAGCGCCACCGTGCCCCCGGTGCCCGCGGCCTGCGCGACGAGGTGGCGGGCACCCGGCGCGACGGTGCCGGACAGTCCGGTGACCTGCCACAGGGAGCCGGCGGAGGGGGTGCCCGGCAGGTACTGGACGCTGAAGCCCGACAGGGCGAAGGGGCTCCGGCCGGCGTTGGCCAGCTCGACGAAGTCACGGGTGAGCGTCGCGCCGGAGTTGCCCCCGCCGCCGTACACCTCGGAGATCACGGCCGACGACGACGGTGCCGCGAAGGCGGCGGGCAACGCTGTCACGGAAAGGGTCACGGCGACGGCGCCGGCCAGCAGGGCGGAGCCGGGTCTGGCTATGTGCACGGGAACTGCCCCCAAATGTGTGGTGAGGGGCCAAAAGCTATGCGCGTAGAACGGTCGTGGCAAGAGACCGGAGGTTAATTCACGGCGTCATTCCCCCGTCGGGGCCGGGTACTTCGGCGCCGGGTGAGGCGCCTCACAGCCCCGCGCGCCGCGCGCCCGCACGCCATGGGGGCCGGGAGGCGGTCCGGAAAGGTGACGGCCCCGGGGCGCCCGTGGAGCACTCCGCCCGGCCGGTGGTGCGGGAGTCCACCATGCGGTCAGGTGTTTGACCGCCTCGCGCCCTTGCGGATACGTTGCGTGACATGCAGCGATCCGCACACCTGACGACGCGAGGTCATGTCGACCTGAAGCGCGTGTGCTCCGCGGCGTGTCACCGGGACTGAGCACTCCCGGTCCGCGCGCCCCCGGAGGAGCTTCCTCCTCCCCGGCCCCGCGCAGGACGCTCCGCCACGGATCGGCGTGACACCGGCCGGCACGACGCCGCCGGGTCCGTCAGGAGGCCCCGTCCCCGGGGTACTCACCGCCCTGCCCGCTGCCGTCGAGGACCTGGAAGTCCCGTGACACGTCTGCCTGCTCCCTCTCGCCGTGCCCGGCCGCCGCGCCGCTCCGAGATCCCTTCCTCCGGGCACGTACGCCGTCCTTCCGGCACGGGATCCGTACTGGGCGCGATCCTCGACCACGGCCCGGTGGCACGCTCCACGGTCGCCCGGCTCACGGGTCTCTCGCCCGCGGCGGTGACCGGGCACGTGGGGCAGCTGCTGTCCCGGGGCCTGGTCCGACGGAGTGCCGAGGCGACGGGACCGCGCGGGCTCGGACGCCCCCATGTGCCCCTGGAGATCGACACCTCCCGCTTCCTGGTGGCCGGGGCCCACATCGCGGTCGCTCACTCGACGGTCGCCCTGATGGACCTGCGTGGCCGGGTCGTGGCCGAGGACCGCAGGCCGCACACCGGCACGCACCCGAGCGGGGTCCTCGACGGCCTGGCCGCCAGGCTCCCTTCGCTGACGGCCGCTCACGCGGCCGGCCGGCAGGTGCTGGCCCTGGGCGTCGCCACCGGCCACCGGGTCGACCCCGCGGCGGGAGTCGTCGTGGATCATCCGCACCTCGGCTGGCGGGCCGTGCCCGTACGCGAGATCCTCGCCGCCGCCACCGGCATGCCGGTCCATGTGGACAGTCACGCGAGGGCGTTGGCGCGGGCGGAACAGATGTTCGGCGAGGTGTCGACCCGGCGCAGCGCCGTGCTGCTCTTCGTCGGCGCGGTCGTCGACGCGGCGTTCGCCACCTCCGGCGCCCTGCACCGGGGGCCGCGCTCCGGCGCGGGCAGCGTGGCCCACCTGCCCCTCGGATCCGGTGGATCGGGCGACGCCGAACCCTGTGGGTGCGGGCGCACCGGCTGCCTCCAGTCCGAGGTGTCGGAACGGGCCATGGTCCGCCGTGCCGCCGAACAGGACCTGTACGTGCGGACGTTCGGGGAACTGCTGGATCACGCCATGGCCGGGGATCCGCGAGCGGTGGCCCTGTTCCGCCGCCGCGCACGGCTGGTGGGCCGGGCCGCGGCGCTGCTCCTGGACATGTTCGACCCGGAGTGCCTGGTGGTGGTCGAGCCCGGAGCGGGCCGGCTGCCGGAGTGCCTCGCCGACCTGCGCGACGAGGTGGGCAGGCGCTCATGGGTCTGCGACGACCCGGAACAGGCCGTCGTGCCCAGCAGCTTCACCGGCAGGGTGCTCGCCACTGCGGGCGGCGCGGTGGCGCTGGACGCCCTGTACGCCGATCCGCTCGGTCCGTGGCCCGCGCTGCCCGCGGTGTCCTGACCTCCGCCGATTCCCGCTTTAATTCAGAACGTTGCATTGTTGACCGGCCGCAGCCCCGACGGGAAGATGGATTCATGACCAGCCGACAGCGGAATTCGGAGAACGTGCCCACACCGGCACGATCCTGCCGCCCGGCCGCGCCGACGAGCGAATTCGCCCGGCGCTCCTGTTGTCGCCCCTGTCCGGGTAACCGATAACCCCCAGCTGAATCACCGGGCGGCCGCATATCTGCGTGACCACTTCCGCCCGTCTCCGTGCACCCTCGCGCGCTCCCTGTGCCGTCGCGCGATTCCGCACGCCCCTTTTCCGCCTTTCGACCGGGGAGAGACATTGACCGTCACCGTGTCCTCGCACGCCTCCGTCCGACCGTCCTCAGCACCCGCCGGCGGCGGGACCTCTCCCGGTATCGCCCCGGAGCGCTTCAAGCAGGCCTTCCGCAGGTACCCGGCGGGAGTCGTCGTCGTCACCGTGGACGCCGGCCACGGGCCGGCGGGGTTCACCGCCACGTCGCTGAGCTCGCTGTCGCTCGCCCCGCCGCTGGTCTCCTTCGGCGTCGGGACGTCGGCCTCCTCCTGGCCGCATGTCGAGCGGGCCTCCACCGCCGTCGTGAACTTCCTCGGCGTCGGACAGGAACGGCTGGCCACGACGTTCGCCACCAGCGGCATCGACCGCTTCGCCGCCCCGACGCGCTGGCACAGGCTGCCCGGCGGGGAGCCCGTGCTCGACGGGGTGACCGGCTGGCTGCGGCTCACCGTGCAGAACATCGTCCCGGCCGGGGACCACCGCATCGTCGTCGCCCGGGTCGAGGAGTCCTGGCTGGACGAGGGGCGCAGTCCGCTGCTCTTCCACGACGGTTCCTACCATTCCATCCGCCCCGCGCCCGACCAGTGATCAGGAATTCACGATGACACGCCACGACAACAGGCGGGCCCTGGCCCGGAGGTCATTTCTCGCTCTCGCGGGAGGCGCCGTGATCGGCGTCGCCGCATGCTCGCCCCAGGTGAAATCGGTCGCGGACGCCGAACCTGCCGGAGCGCTTCCGTCCGGAAGTCCGGCGCCCGGGACGAAGCTGAAGATCGCCGCCCGGTCGGCACAACTCCAGCTCGGACCGGCGGGGCTGGCCGAAGAACTGCCGTTCACCGTCGCCGAATGGCCCAACCTTTCCGCGGGGCCCGACATCATCCAGGGTTTCCGGGCGAAATCCATCGACCTCGCTCTCAATGCCGGAATTCCGCCGATCCAGGCACACGCCATCGGCGTACAGGCGAAGATCGTGGCCGTCCAGGTCCGCCGGCACCCGCTCTACACCTTCGCCACGGCCCCCGGCTCGGCCCTCTCGAAGGCCGAGGACTTCCGGGGGAAGAGGATCGCCTTCTCCCAGGGCCAGGCCCAGGGCGTCGTCGTCCTGCGCGCGCTCAAGGAGGCGGGGCTGAAGAACTCCGACGTCGAACTGGTGCCCCTGCCCAGCACCCAGTTCCTGACCGCCCTGCAGTCCGAGCAGGTCGACGTGGCACCCCTGGGGGAGCCGACCCTGACGAAGTATCTCGACCAGTACGGCAAGGACGGCGCCCGTGGGGTGAAGACGGAGGTCGTCGACCTGCTGACGGTGCTCTGGGCCCCGAACGAGGTCCTCAACGACCCCGAGAAGGCCAAGGCCGTACGCAGCTTCGTACCGCTGTGGGCGCGCGGTCAGGTGTGGGCCTGGGAGAACCAGGACGAGTGGATCGACACGTACTACGTGAAGGACCAGGGCGTCTCGCGGGAGGACGGCCGGCGCATCGTCGACTCCCAGCACAAGCCGAGGTTCCCGGTCAGCTGGGACGAGGCCCTCGACTGGGAGCAGGAGACCGCCGACCTGCTGGCCGAGGGGGGCTTCGTCCCGGAGCAGAAGGCCTCCGAACTGTTCGACCGCCGCTTCGAAGGGCTGGCGGCCGAGGCCGTGGCCGCCGAGTACCGGGAGGGGTCATGACCGACCTGTTGGCGAAAGCGCGGACGACCGGGACCAGGACCCCGGAAGCGGCGCCGGCCGGACCGCGGACCGGCGAAGGACCGGCGCACGTCTCCAGGGGCACCCGCCGGCGTCTCGGACCCGGCCGGGCACTGCCCTTCGGGCGGCTGACCGGCCCGGCCCTGCTCGTCCTCGCGTGGTGGGCCGCCTCCGCCTCCGGATACCTCGATCCGCGGATCCTGTCCTCGCCCGGGACGGTGCTCGCCACCGCGGGCGACCTCGTCAGCACCGGCCGCCTCCAGGACAACGTCCTGATCTCGCTCCAGCGCGCCGGACTCGGTCTGTTCTTCGGCGTCTCGGCCGGAGTCGTCCTGGCCGTGGCCGCGGGGCTGAGCCGCAGCGGTGAGTACCTGCTCGACGGTCCGCTCCAGATCAAGCGGGCCATCCCCTCCCTGGCCATGCTCCCGCTGCTGATCCTCTGGCTCGGCATAGGAGAGCAGATGAAGGTCACCGTGATCGCCCTCGGCGTCGCGGTGAACATGTACATCAACACCTACGCCTCACTGACCGGCATCGACAGCAGATACGTCGAGCTCGCCGAAGGACTCGACCTGCGCCGGGCGACGTTCATCCGCAAGGTCGTCGTGCCCGGTTCGCTGCCCGGCTTCTTCGTCGGCCTGCGGCTCGGTGTCACCTCCTCCTGGCTCGGCCTCATCGTGGTCGAGCAGATCAACGCCACCAGCGGGATCGGCTACATGATGTTCCAGGCCCAGCAGTACGCCCAGTCCGACGTGATCATCGTGGGGCTGGTGGCCTACGGGATCTTCGGCTTCGCCTCGGACGCGGCGGTACGCGCAGTCGAAAGGAAGGTCCTGTCATGGCGACGCACACTGGCGGGCTGACGGACACCGGGCCCGCGATCCGCACCTCCGGGCTGGTGCGGCGGTTCGGGGACCGGGACGTGCTCAGGAACCTCGATCTGACGGTCGAGCGGGGGGAGTTCACCGCGCTCCTCGGACGCAGCGGCTCCGGCAAGTCCACCCTGCTGCGGGCGGTCGCCCGCCTCGACCACACCGTCGAGGGGGCCGGTGAACTCTCCGTGCCGGACCGGGTCTCGCTCTCCTTCCAGGACTCCCGGCTGCTGCCCTGGCTGAGGGTGCTCGACAACGTCGTCCTCGGACTGCGCGGCCCCGGGACCCGCGAGCGAGGCCTGACCGCACTCGCCGAGGTCGGCCTGGAGGGCCGCGACCGTTCCTGGCCCCACGAGCTGTCCGGCGGTGAACAGCAGCGCGCGGCCCTGGCCCGTGCGCTGGTACGCGACCCGGAACTCCTCCTGGCTGACGAGCCCTTCGGAGCGCTGGACGCGCTGACCCGGATCAAGATGCACGGCCTGCTGCGCGAACTGTACGAACGCCACCGCCCCGCCGTGCTGCTGGTCACCCATGACGTCGACGAGGCCGTGGAGCTCGCC
Source organism: Streptomyces sp. ALB3 (assembly GCF_044385685.1). Classification (NCBI taxonomy): domain Bacteria; kingdom Bacillati; phylum Actinomycetota; class Actinomycetes; order Kitasatosporales; family Streptomycetaceae; genus Streptomyces; species Streptomyces sp. ALB3. The sequence goes on from NZ_JBISCE010000008.1 coordinate 533,942, forward strand.
GACCGGGTCCTCGTGCTGGAGGGCGGGCTCATCTCCGTCGACCTCAGGATCGACCTGCCGTCCCCGCGCTCCCGCCGCGAACCGCGTTTCCAGGAGTACCGCGACGTCCTGCTCACCGCCCTGGGCGTCAACCGGCCCCAGCTCACGCACTGAATACCGAGCGTCCTCCCGAGGAGAAGTCCCCCATGCCACGCAAGCAGCTCCACCTGAACGCGTTCCTGATGTCCACCGGCCACCACGAGGCGTCCTGGCGGCTCCCCGGGAGTCACGCCGAGGCCGGCTCCGGACTGGAGCACTACAAGAACCTCGCCCGCATCGCCGAACGCGGTCTGCTGGACTCCCTGTTCCTCGCCGACGGCCCCGTCCTCATGGGCGACCCCGGCCGGCGGCCCGCCTCCAAGCTCGAACCCACCGTGCTGCTCACCGCCCTCGCCGGGGTCACCGAGCACATCGGCCTCATCGCCACCGCGTCCACCAGCTACAACGAGCCGTACAACCTCGCCCGCCGGTTCGCCTCGCTGGACCACATCTCCGGCGGCCGGGCCGGCTGGAACATCGTCACCACCGCCGGCGCCGACGCGGCCCGCAACTTCGGTCTCGACGACACCCCCCTGCACCGCGACCGCTACCGGCGCGCGGCCGAGTTCGTCGAGGTGTCCACGAAGCTCTGGGACAGCTGGGCGGACGACGCGGTCGTGGTCGACAAGGAGTCCGGGATCCACGCGCGGGCCGACCGGGTCAGCGGAATCGGCCACACCGGTGAGTTCTTCCGGGTCGACGGCCCCCTCAACGTGCAACGGTCACCGCAGGGATACCCGCTCCTCGTGCAGGCCGGTTCCAGCGAGAGCGGCAAGGACTTCGCGGCCCGCTACGCCGAAGCGGTGTTCACCGCGCAGCAGACCCTCGAGGAGGGCATCACCTTCTACAAGGACGTCAAGCAGCGCGCCGAGACGCTGGGCCGTGATCCCGACGGCATCAAGATCCTTCCCGGCATCGTCCCGGTCATCGGCGACACCGAGGCCGAGGCACTGGAACTGGACGCCGAACTCGACCGGCTCATCGTGCCGGAGTACGCCAAGCGGCAGCTGGCGAGGACGCTGAAGCTCGACCCCGCCGAGCTGCACCTCGACCGGGAGCTGCCGGACGGCCTTCCCGACGAGGACGAGATCGAAGGGGCCAAGAGCCGCTACACCCTGATCGTGGAACTCGCCCGGCGCGAGAAGCTGACGGTGCGCCGGCTCATCGGCAGACTCGGCGGCGGACGCGGGCACCGCACCTTCGCCGGCACGGCCCTCCAAGTCGCCGACACCATCGAGCACTGGTACGAGAGCGGTGCGGCCGACGGCTTCAACATCATGCCCGCCGTACTGCCCTCCGGGCTGGAGGTCTTCGTGGACCGGGTCGTCCCGATCCTCCAGGACCGGGGCCTGTTCCGCACCGGGTACACCGGGGCCACCCTGCGCGAGCACTACGGCCTGCCGAGGCCGGCCAACCGGCTGTTCGACACCGCCGGTACCGCTCAGGGGCACACCGGCATCGGCCTCGCCACGGCGGCGGCCGGGTGACCGGCCGCCCCGGCACGGGGCGGCGGGCGCAGACGGGACGGTCCAGGGAGCAGCCGCCCGCACCACCCGGCGTGGGACCTGCTGCCCCGCCACCACGCGACCGCGGTCCTCGCCCACCGGCCGACGACCGCGGCCCGGTGCGGAACGGACGTCCTGGACCGGAGCGCCGAGATCGTCCCGCCCGGCACCAACCTCTCGGCGCGCGACGCCGGTCCCACCCCGCCGTCGCTCACCGGATCCGCGCTTCGCCGCCGTTCCACCTGAACGCTGCCGTTCAGCGGTTCTCCGCCTGCCGCGCCGGATAGACGGCCAGTGAGAACGAGTGCCCGGCCGGATCGTTGTACAGGCGGACGTCACGCGGACCGCTGTTGCTGTTCCCCGTGTCGACAGGCCGGGCGCCGAGGCCGATCGCCTCGCGCTCGGCCTCGTCCATGTCTCCCGGGTCGACCAGGATGCGCAGATGCGCCTGCAGTGAGTCGTCCGGGCGCGGCCAGCTCGGTGGCGCGTAGCCGTGGTCGCGGCGGACGGCCAGGTGCACGCCGGTGTTGCCGACGATCTCGACGAAGTCGGGATCGCTCCCGATGCGTGTCTCCGCGTCGAGGAGGTTCGCATAGAAGTCCGCGAGCTCAAGCGGCTCGGCACAGTCCAGGACAAGAACGCTCGTTTTCCCGACAGTCATGACCTCCCGGTACCCCCGATGAGGCCGGGCACGCCGGACGGCCCCGTGAGCGGCGGGCGGGAGCCGTCCGGCGTGCCCGGGAGGAGGACCGGGCGGACGCGAACTAGGGTGCGGAGCATGGCAGAGAGCACGGATCACCGGGCCACGGGCATGCCCGGCGCCGGCCCCTCCGACCCCCGTCGATGGCGCGCACTGGCCGTCTGCCTGGTGGCGGGCTTCATGACCCTGCTGGACGTCTCCATCGTCAACGTGGCCCTGCCGTCCATCAAGGAGGGCCTCGACACCCCGGAGTCCGACCTCCAGTGGGTGCTGTCCGGCTACGCGCTCGCCTTCGGTCTCGTCCTCATCCCCGGTGGACGTCTGGGCGACGCGCGGGGACGGCGGGCGGTGTTCATGGCGGGGCTGGCCCTCTTCACCCTGGCGTCCGCCGCCTGCGGCGCCGCCCAGTCCAGCCTCTGGCTCGTCGTCGCCCGGCTCCTCCAGGGCGCGGCGGGCGGACTGCTCTCGCCCCAGATCTCCGCACTGATCCAGCAGATGTTCTCCGGGCGTGAGCGGGGCCGCGCCTTCGGCATGTTCGGCACCGTGGTGGGCATCTCCACCGCCGTCGGCCCGCTCCTGGGCGGCCTCCTGATCCAGGGCGCCGGGGCGCAGGAGGGCTGGCGCTGGGTGTTCTACGTCAACCTGCCGATCGGGATCGTCTGCCTCCTGCTGGCGAGGCGGCTGCTCCCCGACACTCCTACGGCGACCCGGGTCCGCCCACGCGACCTGGACCCGGTCGGCGTCCTGCTGCTCGGGGCGGGGGTCCTCGCCCTGCTGCTGCCGTTCGTCCAGGCCCAGCAGTGGCCGGGCAACGGGAAGTGGCTGCTCGTGCCGGTGGCCGCCGTCCTGCTCACCGCGTTCGTCGCGTGGGAGTCCCGCTGCGCGCGACGGAACGTCCAGCCGGTGCTGGACCTGGCGCTCTTCCGGCTTCGGTCCTTCTGGCTGGGCTGTCTGATGATCCTGTTGTACTTCGCGGGTTTCACCTCGATCTTCTTCATCAGCACGCTCTACCTGCAGTCCGGGCTGCACTACAGCGCCCTCGAGGCCGGCCTCGCGATCACCCCGTTCGCCCTGGGTGCGGGCGCGTCGGCGAGCATCGGCGGCAGGCTGGTCGGCCGCTTCGGGCGCCCCCTCATCGTCGTGGGACTCGCCATGGTGGCCGCCGGCCTCGGGCTCACCGCGCTGGCCGCGCACCTGGTGCCGGGCAGGGGCGTGGGGCTCGCCATGGCGGCGCCCCTGCTGCTGGCAGGCCTGGGCAGCGGACTCGTCATCGCCCCCAACCAGACCCTCACCCTCTCCGAGGTGCCGGTCGAGAACGGGGGCAGTGCCGGCGGCACCCTCCAGACCAGCCAGCGTGTCGGCTCGTCCATCGGGATCGCCGCCGTGGGGGCGGTCTTCTTCGCCCAGCTCGGACCCGGGGACTGGGCGGCGGCCTACGACCACGGGCTCCTGGTCTCCATCGCGTTCGTCCTCGCCGGCCTGATCGTGGCACTGGCCGATGTCGCGGCGGGCAGGCGGGGAAGAAGACGTACCCGGAAGACGGATGCCACCGGACCCACCGAGGCGAGGAGAACACCATGAGCGACCCGGCGGACCAGGAGCAGGACGGGAACACCTCGTACGGGCACAAGCCCTTCAAGCGTTCCCGCAGCCACTTCGCCGACCGCATCACCGCCGACGGCCGTGACGGCTGGCCCGTCGAGGCCGGGCGCTACCGCCTGGTCGTCAGCCGGGCCTGCCCCTGGGCGAGCAGGGCCCTGGTCTCACGTCGGCTGCTCGGGCTGGAGAGCGCCCTCTCACTGGCCGTGGCCGACCCGGTCCAGGACGACCGCAGCTGGCGCTTCACCCTCGACGAGGGCGGAAAGGACCCGGTGCTCGGCATCGGCTACCTGAGCGAGGCCTACGACGCACGGGAGCGCGACTACCCGGGCGGGGTCAGCGTGCCCGCGATCGTCGACGTCCCGACCCGGGCCCTGGTCACCAACGACTACCAGCAGATCACGCTCGACCTGGCCACCGAATGGACCGGCCTGCACCGGCCCGGCGCACCCGACCTCTACCCGGAGCGGCTCCGCGACGAGATCGACACGGTGATGGACGGCATCTACCGGGACGTCAACAACGGCGTCTACCGGGCGGGCTTCGCCGCCGGACAGGGCGAGTACGAGGCGGCGTACATCGACGTGTTCCGCCGCCTGGACCTCGTCTCCGAACGCCTCGCCGGGCAGCGCTACCTGGTCGGCGACACGATCACCGAGGCCGACATCCGGCTGTTCACCACCCTGGTCCGCTTCGACCCCGTGTACCACGGGCACTTCAAGTGCAACCGCTCCAAGCTCGCCGAGGACCCCGTGCTGTGGGCGTACGCCCGTGACCTGTACCAGACCCCCGGCTTCGGTGACACCGTGGACTTCGACCACATCAAACGCCACTACTACGGGGTGCACACCGGCATCAACCCGACCGGCATCGTGCCGCTCGGCCCCGACCTGTCGGGCTGGACGGCCCCGCACCACCGGGAGCAGCTGGGCGGCCGCCCGTTCGGCGAGGGGACGCCGCCAGGGCCCGTGCCGCCCGGCGAGGAGGTTCCCGCACGGGGACGCCCCTGAGACCGGTTTCACTCCACGCGCGGGGGCGCCGGGTTCGCGGTGGCCAGCGGGGAGCGGGCGAGTACGACACAGCCGGCGGCGATCAGAGCCACGCCGGCCAGCTGGGGAAGCAGCCACCACCCGGACCGCAGCTCCTCACCGAACAGCGTCACCCCGTAGGTGACGCTGATCAGCGCGTCCCCGAGCGTCAGCATCGGCTGCACCGCCACCAGCGAGCCGGCCTGGAGCGCGTTCTGCAGGAGGAACAGCGCGCCCACCCCGGCCACCACGGTGGCGTACAGCTGCCACGCCGTCAGCAGGCCGGCCACGCCGCCGGCGTCCAGCCGCGACATGGCGTCCTTCATCAGCGCGGCGGTCAGCGCGTACCCGCACGCCGCCGCCAGTCCAAGCAGCGCGGCCCGCGCGTCGCCCGAGGTGCCGAGGGCCACCGCGATCAGCACGGCCTCGAAGATCCCGGTCGCCGCCAGGGCCGGGATCCAGGCCGCCCCCTGGACGTCGTCACTGCCGCCGACCGGCGCGGCGGCAGCCATCCCCAGAGCCAGACCCAGCGTCACCGCGGCCACCCCCAGCCAGACCTGACGCGACACCCCGACCCGCATCACGAACCCGGCGACGACCAGAGTCGCCGGCAGCTCGATCACGAAGATCGGCTGGACCACGGCGATCGGGCCCGTCGCCAGCGCGATCGCCTGGCACACGGCGGCGACGATCACGAGGGCGATCCCGGCGAGCCACACCCTCTGCCGCATCAGGTGCCCGAACAGCGACAGGCGCATCGCCTCACTGTCGGGCACCTTGAGGGCGGCACGGCGCTGCAGCACCGAGGCGGTGCCGTTGCTGAAAGCGGTCAGGACGGCGAACAGGACGCTGATCACCGCACCATCATGCGGGCCGGCGCCCTCCCGTCCGCGCTGCCGCCGACCGTGCGAGTGTCGCCTTCGCCGGACCGGTGGCACGGGACCCGCGTACCCTGCCGACCATGGCCGACAGGAACGCTCCCGTGCTCTCCACCCGCGCACTCAACAGGGCGACCATGGAGCGCCAGTTGCTGCTCCGCCGTACCTCCGTGCCGGTGAGGGACGCCATCAGCCGCCTGGTCGGCCTGCAGGCACAGAACACCAGGCCACCGTACTTCCAGCTCTTCTCACGCCTGGAGGACTTCGACCCGGCCGCGCTCTCCGCCCTGATGGAGTCCCGCGAGGTCGTCAGGATCGTCTCCCTGCGCTCCACCATCCACACCCACACCGCCGAGGACGCCCTCACACTGCGCCCCCTGGTCCAGCCGGCGCGCGACCGGGAGCTGAACATGTTCCGGAGCGGGCTCGTGGGGGTGGACCTCGACCGGCTGGCCTCGCGCGCCAGGGAGCTCGTCGAGGAACGGCCCCGCACCATGAAGGAGCTGCGGGAGGAACTCCTCCCGCACTGGCCGGACGCCGACCCCCGCGCGCTGGCGGTCGCCGCCCGCTGCCGCCTGCCGCTGGTCCAGGTCACCCCGCGCGGTCTGTGGGGGCGCAGCGGGCAGGTCTCCCTGACGACCGCCGAGCACTGGCTGGACACCCCGCCGCGGCCGGCGGCCTCACCCGACGCGACGGTACTGCGCTACCTCGGCGCCTTCGGACCCGCCTCGGTCAAGGACATGCAGACGTGGGCGGGGCTCACCCGGATGCGCGAGGTCTTCGAGCGCCTGCGGCACACGCTCCTCACCTTCCGCGACGACAGCGGTGTCGAGCTCTTCGACCTGCCCGAGGCCCCCCGCCCCGACCCCGACATCCCCGCCCCGCCGCGCTTCCTCCCCGAGTTCGACAACATCCTGCTCGGCCACGCCGACCGGCGCCGGGTGATCCCGCCCGCGTACAAGGGACGCAACGGCGTGGGCAACCAGTCCTACGGGACGGTCCTCGCCGACGGCTTCCTGGCCGCGCTGTGGCGCCTCGACGAGACCAGGGACATGGCGACCGTCACGGTGCAGGCCCTCGGCGAGCTCGGCCCCGCCACACGCGAGGAGATCACGCGGGAGGCCGTGGAGATGCTGACGGTGATGTCCCCGGCGCCCGCGCACGACGTCCGGTTCGCCACCTTCGTCGACTTCGGGGACTGATCCGGGGACCGGGCGCCCCGCCCGGCCGGGCTCACGGAAGCAGACCCGCGCGGCGCGCGGCCACCACCGCCTCCAGCCGGGTGTGCGCCCCCAGCTTCCGCATCGCGGACCGCAGATAGCTCTTCACCGTCTCCGGGCGCAGCCCCAGGCGTCCGGCCGCCGCGGCGTTCGTGGCACCCGACGCCACACAGGCGATCACATCCACCTCGCGCGGCGCGAGCCGCACCCGCCCGGACACCCGGTGCCGGTCCCCGCCCGCGGCGGACGCCAGCCGCCCGCACACGGCGAGCAGCTCCCCGCGCAGCGCCGGGTCCACGATCCTGGGTGCCAGCGCACGCAGCTCGCGATGCGCCTCGCGGACGTCCTCCCAGGTGCCGGGGCCCGCGTCGGGCTCGGTCAGCTGTTCCCGGGTGGCCGCCAGGAGCCGCCGCACCTCGTCGCGGACGGCCAGCGCCTGCTCCACGTCCCGCGCCGCGGAAGCCGCCGCGTCGAACGTGCGGTCGCCCAGGGTGAGCGGCTCGCGCAACGCCCCGTACACCACGCCGCGCACCTCCCGGCGTACCACGACGGGCACCGCGAGGACCGAGCGCAGGCCCTCCGCGGCGACAGCCATGTCGTACTCGTGGCTGATGTGGCGTGCCGAGGGGTAGTCCGTGACCGCGCACGGCCGGGACAGGGCGATCGCCTTGCCGCCCAGTCCACTCCCCGCCGAGATGACGAGCCCGCGCAGCGCGGGGGTCTGTGCCCCGCTCAGCTCGGCGATCCGGGCGTGGCGGGCGTCGGACAGCAGCCCCCCGAAGACCACCGGCAACCCGCTCGTCCGGCGCAGCCTCAGCAGGGCCGCCCGCAGTTCGGTCGCCTCGCCCGGTTCCCGCACGCCGATGACTCTCCGCCCTGCCATTCCACCCCCGTCCGGGGGTGGTGAGATCCGGGTCACTGTTCACATGATGTTAGAGGACGGGTCCGCGACGAGGAGGGCACATGCCGGCAACGAGTGCGACGGAGACGTTCCGGGCTGCCCGGGACTTCCTGATCGAGCACCGTGAGGACTACACCACGGCGTACGAGGGCTTCAGCTGGCCCCGGCCCGACTACTTCAACTGGGCGCTCGACTGGTTCGACGTGATCGCCGAGAACAACGACCGCACCGCCCTGCACATCGTGGAGGAGGACGGCGGGCGCACCGAGGTGTCCTTCGCCCGGATGGCGGCCCGCTCCAACCGGGCGGCGAACTGGCTCCGGGGGCAGGGCGTGGCCGAGGGGGACCGCATCCTCGTCATGCTCGGCAACCAGGCCGAGCTGTGGGAGACGGCGCTGGCCGCGATGAAGCTGCGAGCCGTCGTCATCCCGGCCACCCCCCTGCTGGGGCCGGCCGACCTGCGGGACCGGGTCGAGCGCGGCAGGGTCCGCCACGTCCTGGCGCGGTCGGCGGACACCGCGAAGTTCGACGAGGTACCCGGCGACTACACCCGGATCGCCGTCGGCGCCGACGTGGAGGGCTGGCTCTCCTACGGCGGTGCCGACGAGGCGCCCGAGACCTTCACCCCGGACCGCAGGACGGACGCCCATGAACCCCTGATGCTCTACTTCACCTCGGGTACCACAGCGAGTCCCAAACTGGTCGAGCACACCCATGTCTCGTACCCGGTGGGCCACTTGGCGACGATGTACTGGATCGGGCTGAAGCCCGGCGACGTCCATCTGAACATCTCCTCACCCGGCTGGGCGAAGCACGCCTGGTCGAACCTCTTCGCACCGTGGAGCGCCGAGGCCACCGTCTTCATCTTCAACTACACCCGGTTCGACGCGACCCGGCTGATGGCGGAGATGGACCGCTCGGCGGTCACCAGCTTCTGCGCCCCGCCTACGGTCTGGCGGATGCTCATCCAGGCCGACCTCGCACAGCTGAAGACGCCGCCACGCGAGGTCGTCGCGGCGGGCGAACCGCTCAACCCCGAGGTCATCGAGAGCGTCAGGCGCGCCTGGGGGGTCACGATCCGCGACGGCTTCGGCCAGACGGAGACCGCCGTGCAGGTGGCCAACACACCGGGACAGCCGCTGAAGGCGGGGTCGATGGGGCGGCCCAGCCCCGGATTCAGGGTCGAGCTGCTGGACCCCGTCACCGGTGCGCCGGGTGCGGAGGAGGGAGAGATCGCACTCGACCTGTCCGGAGCGCCCGTCGGCCTCATGACGGGATACCACGGGGACCCCGAGCGCACGGCCGAGGCCATGGCGGGCGGTTACTACCGCACGGGTGACATCGGAGCGCGGGACGAGGACGGCTACATCACGTACGTGGGCCGGGCCGACGACGTGTTCAAGGCGTCCGACTACAAGATCTCGCCCTTCGAGCTGGAGAGCGCCCTGCTGGAGCACGAGGCCGTCGCCGAGGCCGCGGTCGTGCCGGCCCCGGACCCGGTACGGCTCTCCGTCCCGAAGGCGTACGTGGTGCTCGCCGAGGGATGGGAGCCCGGTCCCGGCACGGCCAGGGCGCTCTTCGAGCACTCCCGCGCGGTGCTCGCCCCGTACAAGCGCGTCAGGCGGCTGGAGTTCGCCGACCTGCCCAAGACCGTCTCGGGCAAGATCCGCAGGATCGAGCTGCGCGAGCGCACGGCGCAGGGCACGGGCACCGAGTTCGACGAGGGGGACTTCCGGTGAGCGAGCTCTCCTACGCGCACGGCACGGGCACCACGGCACTGCTCGGCGACACCGTCGGACGCAATCTGGACCGGGCGATCGAGGCGTTCGGGGAGCGGGAGGCCCTGGTCGACGTGGCGTCCGGCCGCCGATGGACGTACACCGAATTCGGCGCCGCCGTCGAGACGCTGGCCCGCGGGCTGATGGCTTCCGGGGTGGCCAAGGGCGACAGGGTCGGCATCTGGGCGGTCAACTGCCCGGAATGGGTACTCGTCCAGTACGCCACGGCCCGTGTCGGCGCCGTCATGGTCACCATCAATCCGGCCTACCGGGCGCACGAGCTGGAGTACGTCCTCGTGCAGGCCGGGGTCTCGGTCCTGGTCGCCTCGCTCACCCACCGCACCAGCGACTACCGCGCACTCGTCGGACAGGTCCGCGCCGCCTGCCCCGCGCTGCGGTCCGTCCACTACATCGGCGATCCGTCCTGGGACGAGCTGAACGCCGCGGCGGCGGCCGTGACACCGGACCGGCTGGCTGCCCGGGAAGCGGAACTCTCGTGCGACGACCCCATCAACATCCAATACACCTCCGGGACCACGGGGTTTCCCAAGGGGGCCACGCTCACCCACCACAGCATCCTCAACAACGGCTATTTCGTCGGGGAGATGGTGGCCTACACCGAGCAGGACCGGGTATGCCTGCCCGTGCCCTTCTACCACTGTTTCGGCATGGTCATGGGGAACCTCGGCATCACCTCGCACGGCGCCTGCATCGTGATTCCCGCGCCGGCCTTCGAACCGGCGGCCGTGCTGGCCGCCGTCCAGCAGGAGCGCTGCACCTCGCTCTACGGCGTCCCCACGATGTTCATCGCGGAACTCGACCTCCCCGGTTTCGACTCGTACGACCTCTCGTCACTGCGCACCGGGATCATGGCCGGATCGCCCTGTCCGGTCGAGGTGATGAAGAGGGTCGTCGCGGAGATGCACATGGACGAGGTGTCCATCTGCTACGGCATGACGGAGACCTCGCCGGTCTCCACCCAGACCCGCCGGGACGACGACCTGGAGCGCCGCACGGGCACGGTCGGCCGGGTGATGCCGCACATCGAGGTGAAGATCGTCGACCCGGTGACGGGCGTGATCCGGCCGCGGGGTGAGGCCGGCGAACTGTGCACGCGCGGATACAGCGTGATGCTCGGTTACTGGGACCAGCCGGAGCGGACCGCCGAAGTCGTCGACGCGGGCCGCTGGATGCACACGGGGGACCTCGCGGTGATGCGGGCGGACGGATACGTCCGGATCGTCGGCCGGATCAAGGACATGATCATCCGTGGCGGGGAGAACGTCTACCCGCGTGAGATCGAGGAGTTCCTCCACGGTCACCCGAAGATCGCGGACGTCCAGGTGGTCGGGGTGCCCGACGACAGGTACGGCGAGGAGATCCTGGCCTGCGTCATTCCCCGCGACCCGGCCGATCCGCCGACGCTCGACGAGGTCGTGGCGCACTGCCGTGAGCAACTGGCGCACTACAAGATTCCGCGTGCGCTGCGCATTCTGGAGGCGTTCCCGATGACGGTCAGCGGTAAGGTGCGGAAGGTCGAACTGCGAGAGGGCTACGGGGCGTAGCCCGCGCCGGCGGCCGCCGGATCAGGCGGCCTCGATGACGCCGGAGCCTATGCCCTGGGTCGCCGCGGCCCATTCGACGAGCAGCACTTCGTACTCCGCGGCTTCCACCGAAGTCCAGTCCTGGCCGGCGCGCGAGTCGACGAGTGCGCGGATCGCCTCGTTGGCCTCGACAGCCGACGGGTGGGCGGGCTGGGTCAGGAAAACGGGGGAGGAGTGAGTGGGATGCCGAGGAGTTAAGACCATGCCTTCACTCTACGTCCTCATACTGACAACAGCTCGAACATATGCGCCTGGCAGGGCACAGGTGACCGAAATCATGTGCCCGGGGCCGGGTGTTCAGGGGCCCGCGCTGATCAGTTCGTCGGCGGGGCCGTTCACCGGTTGCGGTGTTCCCGTGAGGTCCAGGACGAACAGCGGGACGACGAGGCCGTCCGCGCGTGAGCGGGCCTCGTCGGTGTAGCCGGCCAGGGAGAACAGCACGCCTCTCGCCGAGGCGTTGAGGGCGTTCAGCCAAAGGCACTCGACATCCCGCACGGCGGTCGGCCGCGTGGTCGCGTCGACCTGGGCGACGACGCCGGCGGCTCGCAGATCGATCCGGGCACCGGGCCGCGCCTCGGGCTGGATGACGTCGCGGAAGCCGAGCCATCTCATGTACAGCGCCGCCGTGCTCACCGCGTCGCGGGCCGTGCGTATCACCAGGGGCCGGAACGACGGACGCGGACGCGCCGCGGTGCGCGGCAGCGGTATGTGGGACGGCCCGGGCGCGGCCGGGGCGGGAGGCGGTGCCGTGGCGCCCCGCGTGGCGACCGGGCGCACCGGGATCCGCAGCACCGCGCCGCAGGGGCAGCAGAGTTCGGGGTGCGGCCACTGGTCGCGGCGCCCGCAGGAATGGCACCGCACGCTCACCCAGTCGTCGTTCCAGGTGCGGTGCGTGATGAGCACGGCCGGTGCGCCGCGCATCAGCGGCGGCGCGGTCGGGGAGCCGCACGGGCAGGGGTAGACCGGCGTGACGTACGCGTGATCCCTGCGGCAGGCCGGGCAGCGCACCGGTACGGACTCCACGTGCTGCCCCCTTCTCCCGCCCCCACGGCGGCGACTGCGTTCCGTGTCCCCATCGTCCACGAGGAGCGACGCCCCGGGGAGGAATTCGCACACTTCGGCCCGTCGGTCTCCGCCGTTTCCCCCGCGCTCCCTTGACGGCTGTCCCGGGCCGCCCTAAGTTGATTCCGTATAGCAGAACTAAGTTTCCATAATGCGGAATTGGCGCTCTCAGGTGGCGCGACAGAGCCCGACTCCACCAGGTCCGAGCAGGAGCACTCATGCCTCGTATGACCGCTGCCCGAGCGGCAGTTGAGATCCTCAAGCGCGAAGGCGTCAGCAACGCGTTCGGCGTGCCGGGCGCGGCGATCAACCCGTTCTACGCGGCCCTCAAGGCCTCCGGAGGGGTGCACCACACCCTCGCCCGCCATGTCGAGGGCGCCTCCCACATGGCGGAGGGGTACACCCGTGCCGCGGCCGGGAACATCGGTGTCTGCATCGGTACGTCCGGTCCCGCCGGCACGGACATGATCACCGGCCTCTACTCGGCCATCGCCGACTCGATCCCGATCCTCTGCATCACGGGCCAGGCGCCCACGGCGGTCCTCCACAAGGAGGACTTCCAGGCCGTCGACATCGCGTCGATCGCCGCGCCGGTCACCAAGGCCGCGACCACCGTCCTGGAGGCGGCCCAGGTCCCGGGCGTCTTCCAGCAGGCCTTCCACCTCATGCGCACCGGCCGGCCCGGACCGGTCCTCATCGATCTGCCGATCGACGTCCAGCTCACCGAGATCGAGTTCGACCCCGAGCTCTACGAGCCGCTGCCCGTCCACAAGCCCGCCGCGAGCCGCAGGCAGATCGAGCGGGCCGTGGAGATGCTCAACGCCTCCGAGCGGCCGCTGCTCGTCGCGGGCGGCGGCATCATCAACGCCGACGCCTCCGCCCTCCTCGTGGAGTTCGCCGAGCTCACCGGGGTCCCGGTCGTCCCGACCCTGATGGGCTGGGGCATCCTCCCCGACGACCACGAGCTGAACGCGGGCATGGTCGGCCTGCAGACCTCGCACCGCTACGGCAACGCGAACTTCCTGGAGTCCGACTTCGTCCTCGGCATCGGCAACCGCTGGGCCAACCGCCACACCGGCAAGCTGGACGTCTACACCGAGGGCCGTACCTTCGTCCACGTCGACATCGAGCCCACCCAGCTGGGTAAGATCTTCGCCCCGGACCTCGGGATCGCGTCCGACGCGAAGGCCGCCCTCGAGCTCTTCGTCGAGGTGGCGCGCGAGCTCAAGGCGGCGGGCGGGCTGCGGGACCGTACGGTCTGGGCCGCGTCCACACAGGAACGCCGGGCCACGCTGCAGCGCCGCACCCACTTCGACAACGTGCCGCTGAAGCCGCAGCGGGTGTACGAGGAGATGAACCGGGCGTTCGGCCCCGAGACCCGGTACGTCAGCACCATCGGCCTCTCCCAGATCGCCGGCGCGCAGATGCTGCACGTCTACCGGCCGCGCCACTGGATCAACTGCGGCCAGGCCGGGCCGCTGGGCTGGACGATCCCCGCCGCGCTCGGTGTCGCGACGGCCGACCCGGACGGGTCCGTCGTCGCCCTCTCCGGCGACTACGACTTCCAGTTCATGCTGGAGGAGCTCGCCGTCGGCGCGCAGCACCGCATCCCGTACGTCCACGTGCTGGTGAACAACTCCTACCTGGGGCTCATCCGCCAGGCCCAGCGCAACTTCGACATCGACTTCCAGGTCAACCTGGAGTTCGAGAACCTCAACTCCCCGGAACTGGGCGTCTACGGCGTGGACCACGTCAAGGTCGTCGAGGGGCTGGGCTGCAAGGCGATCCGGGTCACGGAGCCGGACCAGCTCCTGCCGGCCTTCGAGGAGGCGAAGAAGCTCGCGGCCGAGCACCGGGTCCCCGTCGTCGTCGAGGCGATCCTGGAGCGGGTCACGAACATCTCGATGAGCGGGACCGACATCGCGTCGGTCAACGAGTTCGAGGACGTGGCGTCCGAGCCCGGCCACGCACCCACCGCGATCCGCGCGCTGACGGTGTCCTGACCCCGGTCGACGGCGGCCTCCACGACCTGTGCGGTCGTGGAGGCCGCCGTCGTGTCCGGGCGCGACGCCACGGCCGGGTGGCGCCCGGGTCCGGTCGCCACGGTCACGGAAGCGGCCCGTGGGACGCCGGCCGGCCACGCGGTGAGAGCCGCCCGCGCCCCGGTGCGTCTCATGTGGCGTCCGCACGCCCGTGGGTGCGGTTCCGCACCGCTGGTCGCGGCCGGATCGCACCCTACCCGCACCTGCTGCCTGCCCCGGATCCTTGTCCCATGGGGGACACCGAGAGCGCCGTACCCTGCCCGGACCCGCCCGACGACCACTCCGGCCGCCTCACCGGCGACTTCCTCGCGCTGCTCGAAGGGGCCACCGCCCCCCGGCCGCCCGCCCCGCCCGACTGTCCGTTCTGCGACCTTCCACAGGACCGGTACGCCACGGAGTACGCGGGACACTGGATCCTCCTCGAACCCCGCGTCCTCGTCCCGGCGCACACCGTTCCGCCGCGACGGCGGTGGATCATCACCTCGGCCGGGACCGCCCTGAACCTGTGGGACGCGGAGCCGCTCCCCGGCGCCGAGTGCCGCGTCCCGCACCGGGTCGTCTGCCCCTGGCTCGAACCCGAGGACCACTGGCCGTGGGGCACGGCTCGCCGGCAGCGCAACAGGCAGCGCTCGCAGCGTCTGTTCGACCTGCCGGAGGAGGGTCTGCCGGACACGGGGTGAGCGGGGCGCGGCGTCCCGGGCCGGCCCGGTGTCCCGGCTGGCGGTTCCGCTCCGGCGCGACGGCGCGTGTCCGCCGGGGCCACGTGCTCGTCGGACGTCCCGACGGGGGCAGGGGAACAGGGGGCGGTGAGGGGAACTCCGACGGCATGGCACGGAAAGGCAGGGGTGCGGTGCACGCCCCACGCGTGCACCGCACCCCTGCGATCTGTTCACAGCGACCGCGACGGCGGGCTGCGGGCCTGCGGCGGGCCGGTTCCTTCAGGTCTGGAGCCGGGCCGCCGGGCCCTTCGCCACCGCACTGGCGTCGTCCGCCGCCGCGGTCCCGTCCTGCCGGTGCCGCGCTGCACCCCTCATCCGGGTGCGCGGCACGGGCAGGGCCCTGGGAGGGAGGCTCAGTCCTCGCGCAGTGCGCGGACGGCCTCCTCCACGCGCTTGCCGTAGTCGGCGTCGGCGGCGTGGAAGTGGGCGAGGTTCTTCTCGATCACGTCGTCGCGGGTGACCTGCGAGAGGCCTCCGGCGATGTTGGCGACCAGGCGGTCCTTCTCGTCCGCCGACATCAGCCGGTAGAGCTCGCCCGCCTGGAAGAAGTCGTCGTCCTTCGTGTGGGCGGGCGCCTCGTGCGTGCCCGTCCAGCCGTGCACGGGCAGCGGCGCCGCCAGTGCCGAGCCGGTCTGGGCGGGGCCCGCGTACGAGTTCGGCTCGTAGTTCTTGTCCTGGCGCGATCCGTACCGCGTCGCGTGCAGCCCGTCCCGGCCGTAGTTGTCGACGGTCGCCGTCCTGGGGGCGTTGACGGGGAGCTGGGTGTGGTTGATGCCCAGCCGGTAGCGCTGGGCGTCGGCGTACGCGAACAGCCGGCCCTGCAGCATCTTGTCCGGGGACGGGCCGATGCCGGGCACGAAGTTGTTCGGCGAGAACGCCGCCTGCTCCACCTCGGCGAAGACGTTGTCCGGGTTGCGGTCCAGCACCAGGCGGCCTACCCGCCGCAGCGGGTAGTCGGCGTGCGGCCAGACCTTCGTGACGTCGAACGGGTTGAAGCGGTAGTCCGCCGCCTCCGCCGCCGGCATGAGCTGCACGTACAGCGTCCAGGACGGGTTGACTCCCCGCTCGATGGCCTGGAGCAGGTCGGTCTGGTGCGAGTTGGCGTCCTTGCCGACCTGTTCGGCGGCCTGCTCCGCGGAGAGCGAGCGCACACCCTGGTTCGTCTTGAAGTGGTACTTGACGAAGAAGGCCTCGCCCTCCGCGTTCGTCCACTGGTACGTGTGCGAGCCGAAGCCGTTCATGTGGCGGTACGAGGCGGGGATGCCCCGGTCGCCCATGAGCCAGGTGATCTGATGGGTCGCCTCGGGGGAGTTCGCCCAGAAGTCCCAGACGTTGTCCGGCTCCTGACGGCCCGTGAACGGGTCGCGCTTCTGCGAGTGGATGAAGTCGGGGAACTTGATCGGGTCCTTGATGAAGAACACCGGGGTGTTGTTGCCGACGAGGTCGTAGTTGCCCTCATTCGTGTAGAACTTGAGGGCGAAGCCGCGGGGGTCGCGGACGGCGTCCGCGCCGCCCAGCGAGTCGGCGACCGTGGAGAAGCGGATGAACGTCTCGGTGCGGCGGCCCACTTCGGAGAGGAAGTCGGCGCGGGTGTAGCCGGTGACGTCGTCGGTCACCTCGAAGTAGCCGTACGCGCCGGAGCCGCGGGCGTGGACGACGCGCTCCGGGATGCGCTCACGGTTGAAGCGGGCGAGCTTCTCGAGCAGGTGCTGGTCCTGGATGAGGATCGGCCCGCCGGCACCGGCCGTGGCGGAGTTCTGGTTGTCGGCGACCGGGGCGCCTGACTCGGTCGTGAGCACACGCTGGGACATGGAGGCCTTCCGTACGGGGCTGCTGACGGCTTCAGGAGAGTAGATTCGCCGGGATCGACGCGTCAACAGTTTGTTGAAATTGGAGGAGGAGATTCCGGGCCGCGGCGACGCCTGGGCGCGACAGGACAGGTGTCAGCGCCACCGCGACCCGGAGTTCGGGGGGCCCAGGGGAGGGCCGGGGGTGTCAGACCTGGGAGCCGGAGAGCCGCTCGACGGAGCGCAGCAGGGCCGAGTGGTCGAGGCCGCCGTCCCCCTGCGCGCGCAGGGAGGCCACGAGCTGGGCCACGACCCCGCCGACGGGCAGCGCCGCGCCGACGTTCCGGGCGGCGTCCGTGACGATGCCCATGTCCTTGTGGTGCAGGTCGATCCGGAAGCCCGGAGCGAAGTCCCGCTTAAGGAAGTTGTCCTTCTTGCGGGTCAGGACCGTCGAGCCGGCGAGTCCGCCGTTGAGCACGTCGAGCGCGGCGGCGAGGTCGACCCCGGACTTCTCGAGGAAGACGACGGCTTCGGCGCAGGCCTGGATGTTGACCGCGACGATCAGCTGGTTGGCCGCCTTCACCGTCTGGCCGGAGCCGTGGGGCCCGCACAGCACGATCGTCTTGCCCAGCGCGTCGAGCAGCGGCTTCGCGGCGTCGAAGTCGGGCTGCTCGCCGCCCACCATGATGGACAGGACGGCCTCGATCGCGCCGGCCTCACCGCCGGAGACGGGGGCGTCCAGCACGCGGATGCCCTTGTCCTTCGCGCGCGATGCCAGGTCCACGGAGGTCTGCGGCGTGATCGAGGACATGTCGATCAGCAGGGCGCCCTGCCTGGCGTTCTCCAGGATGCCGTCGGGGCCGTAGGCGATGGCCTCGACCTGCGGGGACGCCGGGACCATGGTGATGACGACGTCCGCGTCGCGCACCGCGTCGGCGATCGAGGCGGCGCCGTGGCCGCCCGCCGCGACGAGCCGGTCGATCTTGTCCTGCTCCAGGGTGTAGCCGGTCACCTGGTACCCGGCCTTGACCAGGTTCTCGGACATGGGCGAGCCCATGATGCCGAGACCGATCCAGGCGACCTTGGGGAGGTTGCTGCTCATGAGGGTGCCTTCCGGTAAGCGTGTGTACGTGGGGCGGGGCCCTCAGCGGGCCGGCCGGTGCTCGGCGGGGAGCCAGGCGAACGCCTCGGCGCTCGGCCGGTCGCCCGGCTTGTACTCCAGGCCGACCCAGCCGTCGTAACCGGCCTCGGCCAGCTCGTCGAGGAGGCGCTCCAGCGGGAGCGAGCCGGTGCCGGGCGCGCCGCGCCCCGGGTTGTCGGCGATCTGGACGTGGCCGGTCCTCGAGGCGTACGCCTTGATCACCTGGCTGAGGTCCTCGCCGTTCATCGACAGGTGGTAGAGGTCGAGCAGGAACGTTGCGTTGCCCAGGCCCGTCGCCTCGTTGACCCGGTCGGCCACCTCGACGCCCGCCGGTGCGCTGACCAGGGGGTAGAGCGGTGACTCCGCGCCGTTGAGGGTCTCGATGAGGAGGGTGGCACCGATCCGGTGGGCCGCGCGTGCGGCCAGGACCAGGTTCTCCAGGGCGAGTTCGTCCTGCGCGGCCGGTTCCACGCCCTCGACGCGGTTGCCGTAGAGCGCGTTGAGCGCCTTGCAGCCGACCGAGGCCGCGAAGTCCGCCGCCACGTCGATGTTGGCACGGAAGCGGTCCGACTCCTCGCCGGGCAGCGAGAGCGCCCCGCGGTCGGGGCCGGGCAGCCGGCCGGCGTAGAAGTTCAGCCCCACCAGCTGGGTGCCCGCGTCGTCGAGCGCCTTCTTCAGGGCGTCGAGCTCGGCCTGCGCCGGGGTGGGGGTCTCGATCCAGGGCCACCAGAGCTCGACCGCGGTGAAGCCCGCGGCGGCGGCCGCCGCGGGGCGCTCCAGGAGCGGGAGTTCGGTGAAGAGGATCGAAAGGTTCACATCGAAGCGCTGGTCCGAGAAACCCATCATGCGCTCCTTCCGTATTGCGGAAGTTTGTTTCTACTTAACGGAAGATTGCCTGGCGGGTGGTGGGGCTGTCAAGAGGCGACCCGAATTCCGGACACACGGGAGCGGGGTGGAGGATCTGGCATCCTCCACCCCGCTCCGTCTCACGACCGCCTGGTCAGGAGGCCGGTACCGTGTCCTCGAACGCGGTGCCCGCCGCCCGGTATCCACTCACCAGAGCCGACACCTGGGCCGGTGAGAGCACCTGGTCCTTGACGTGCAGGACGTAGTCCACCTGCTGGTCGTACGAGCGCGGCGTCGTGCTGCTCTGGCCCGCCAGGTCGATCAGCCACTGGTTGAAGTTGATCGACATGGGGCGCTCCGGGAGGTACGCCGCTCCGTGCGTGCCGAAGTGCTGCCCGTCGACGTAGTACGTGATGGCGCTGTCGTCGACCGTCACCACCAGGTCGTGCCATCCGGCGTAGCTCTGCCGGACCTCGCTGTGCTGGTTGACGGCCTCCCACGGGTCGGGCCGGTAGGTCTCCCACGAGGTGGTGTAGAGGATGTTGGCCGGCTCGCCCCAGCCGCCGTTGGGCAGGTACTCGAAGTCGTACTCGGCGTAGTCGTCCGCCATCGGCGCCTTCAGGTCGTTGATGGTGAAGAAGGTCTGGACGAGGTGGTCCCCGTCAGGCCCCGACCTCGGCGCGTCGCTGAACTTCACCCGGGCCGCGTAGGTGCCGTTACGGAACTTCATGGCCCGGGTGAGGATCTCCGTCTGAACCGTCGAGGCACCCGTGCCCGCCGTCGACGTCTCCAGGTTCATCACCGAATTGCCGCTCTGCGTCTGGAAGGTGACGTTCTGCGGAGCCCAGACGGCACCCGGTACCCCGGGCCCGCCCGAGTTCGAGCGGACGCTCCAGCCGTTCGCCGCGATCCTCGGGTCCGTGTGACCGCTGTAGTCGAAGTCGTCGAACAGCCTGGGACCGCCGGCCGGGGGGTCGGTGGGCGGATCGGTCGGGCCGTCGCCCCCGGGGGCCTCGCCCCACGCGGTGACACCGCCCAGTTGGGCGGTGATCCGGGGCCAGTCGCCGTAGGTGCTCCGCTCGGCGCCGAAGGAGTAGTCGTCGCTCTGCCGCAGCGACTGCCAGTCCGCACGGTGGAAGCGCAGCTGCATGTCCCCGGTGTCCGCGCCGGGAGCCAGGGAGCCCGCCCCGGCGCTGAAGGAGATCTCCAGGTAGCGGTCGGCGGTGGCGGTCGGATTCGGCAGGGTCCTGAAGGTCCCGGTGATGTTCGCGCAGCCCTTCACCGCCCACGAGCAGGCGAAACGGTAGGCAGCCGAGGCCGAATCGGCCTTGAAGTAGTACCGGACCTTGACGTTCGTGAGCGGCACGCTGGTGCTGCCGGTGTTGCGCACCTTCAGCCACGGCTCGCTCTGGTCCGCCGAGGCCCCGGCGGCGCTCGTGCGGTACTGGACGGTGAGCCCGCCGGCCGCCGCGGCGGTCGAGGGCAGGGCGGCGAGGGCCGTGCAGCCCAGGGCCAGGGTGACGGCGGCGGCCGCCGCCGCGCGGATACGGCTCCTGCGGAATGTCCTCATGGCGATGTTCCTCTCCGGAACGGTGGGGGATGAGCTACCGAGGGGGTGGCGCTGTACCTGCGGACGCGGTCGCCAGGGACCGCGTGGTGAGAGGCCGGTATCGGACGCCGAGGGCGTCCAGCCGGGCGGTGTGGACCCGCAGCCGCCCGACGAATCCGGCCCAGTCGCTGCGCTCCCCGGACCACGCGCGGTCCGCGAGGGCGCACAGCCGTGGGTAGGTGAGGTACTCGATCCGGTCCGGCGTCGTCACGTACTCGGTCCACAGCTGCGCCTGTGTGCCCAGGACCCGGGAGGCCGCCTCCGGCTCCCAGTCCCGCGGCACCGGCTCGTTCGCGTGGACCGCGTGCAGGGCGACGGGTTCGCCCCGCTGGGCGGGGGGTTCGCCGGGATCCGTGGACTGCGCGTAGTCCAGGTACGTGGATCGGTGGTGCGCGGTCACCACCCGGTGTCCGCGCCGGGCGGCGGCAAGGGCGTGCGCCGGATCGCGCCAGGTCATCACCGTGAACTCGGGGGGCAGTTCGGCGCCCGTCTCGGCCCAGCCGGTGGGGCGGCGTCCGTGCTCCACGAGGTACGAGCCGATGCGTGCCATGAACCATCCGTGCAGCTCCCGGGGGCCGGCCAGCCCCTCGGCTGCCGCACGGTCCCGGGCCGCCGGACTGTTCTCCCACTCGGTCGTCGGGCACTCCTCCCCGCCGATGTGGACGTACGGCGAGGGGAAGACCTCCATGACCTCATCGAGCACGGTCCGGCAGAAGTCGAGGACCGCTTCGTGGACGCCCAGCACGGTGTCGCACACACCCCACCTGGTCCAGACGTCCAGTTGCCGCTCCGGGTGGTTGCCGAGGGCCGGGTAGGCGGCGAGAGCCGCGCGCACATGGCCGGGCATCTCGATCTCCGGCACGACGGTCACCCCGAGCTCCCGCGCGTGGCGGACCAGGTCACGCAGCTCCGCCTTGGTGTACGACCCCGCGTGCGGCACCCCGTCGGCCAGCGACTGGGCCCGGTGCCCGCCCACCGACGTCAGCCGGGGGAAGGCGTCGACCGGCATGCGCCAGCCCTGGTCGTCGGTGAGGTGCAGGTGGAGGACGTTGAGCTTGTGCAGCGCCATCAGGTCCACGTACCTGCGCAGGTAGGAGACGGGCTGGAAGTGCCGGGCGACGTCCAGCATCGCGCCGCGCCAGGGATGGCGTGGTAGGTCGCTGATCTCGACGCACGGCAGTTCCCAGGGCACGCCCCGCACACCGCCCGACAGCGCTTCGGGCGGCAGCAGCTGCCGGATCGTCTGGACCCCCCGGAGCAGGCCCTCGGGCCGGGCCGCCCGCAGCAGCAGTGCCTCCGGCCCGACGGTCAGGCCGTACCCCTCGTCGCCGAGCCCGCCGAGGTGCGGGTCCAGTGCCAGGACGACGCGGCCCTCGGACGAGGACCGCAGGGGCAGCCCGGTGGTGGGGCCGAGGAGGGCGCGCAGCAGGTCGGCCGCCGGTTCCGCCCCCGGCAGGGCACGTACGGCGGTGTCCTGGCCGAGGAGGAAGCGGCCCGGGCGCGGCGAGACCTTGTGGGGGCGGGGGACGAGGGAGAGCTCGGGGCGTGATGCGGGCACGGGGGCCTCCAGGTGCGGGTCTCGGGGTTCGGCGTGGACTGCCGTGCGCGGACCGGGGAACCGGGTGGGGCGGCAGTCCGCGGACCGGCTCAGCCCTTCACGGCACCGGCCGCGAAGCCGGAGGTCACATGGCGCTGGAGGAGCAGGAAGATCACCAGCGCCGGCAGGGCGAAGAGGGTCGAGGCGGCCATGGTGGCGCCCCAGTCGGTGCCGAAGGTGTTCTGGAAGGAGGAGAGCCAGACCGGGAGGGTGCGGTTGTCCTGCTGCTTGATGATCAGGAAGTTGGCGTAGGCGAACTCGTTCCAGGCGGTGATGAAGCCGAAGAGCGAGGTCGCCATCAGGCCGGGCGCGAGCAGTGGCAGGGCGACCTTCACGAAGGCGCCGGTCCGGGTGCAGCCGTCGACCTGGGCGGCCTCCTCCAGTTCGGGCGGGATCGTCGCGAGGAAGCCCCTCAGCACCACGATCGTGAAGGGAAGCGTGATCATGAAGTAGACGAGGGTCAGGGTCGGCAGCCGGTCGAGCATGTCCGTGTCCCGCGAGATGATGTAGACGGGGATGATCAGCGATTCCCAGGGCGCCATCTGGGCGATGAAGACCATGAGCATGAACTGTCGCCGCCCCTTCCAGCGCAGCCGGGCGACGGCGAACGAGGCTCCGAGTGCCACGACGAGGGAGAGCAGCACGGCTCCCAGCGTGACCAGGACGCTGTTGCGCCAGAACAGTTCGAACCCGTCCGCCTGCACGGCCCGGCGGAAGTGCTCCAGCGTCCAGGTGTACGGCACGAGCCGGGGCTCGGCGGACCGGATGTCCCGGGACGGCTTGAAGGCGGTGGAGACCATCCAGTACACCGGGAAGAGGCACACCACGACGGTCACGACGGCGGCGGCGTTCAGCGGGATCCGCCGTACGCGGGGGTGCGGCGAGGTCATCGCGGGTCGTCCTCCTGACGGAACATCTGGCGGAAGTACAGGACCAGCACCCCGGACATCAGCACCACCGTGACCATCGAGGCGGCGGAGCCCAGGTCGTAGCGCTGGCCGGAGAGCGCCGTCTGGACCGCGTACACGGGCAGGATGGTGGTGGCGTCACCGGGGCCGCCCCGGGTCATCACCCAGATCTGGACGAACGCCTTGAAGGTCCAGATCACCTCCAGCGAGAGGACCAGCATGAAGATCGGCCGCAGCATCGGGAAGGTGAGGGACCGGAAGATCCGGGGACCCGTGGCACCGTCCAGGCGGGCCGACTCGTACAGCTCGGCGGGGACCGTGGTCAGGGCGGAGTAGAGGGTGACCGCCGCGAAGGGCACGGACTGCCAGACGATCAGCAGGACCAGGATCGTGAAGGCCGCCGTACCGTTCGCGAACCACGGGTACCGGTCGAACGACTCGAAGCCGAGAGCCGTCAGGGACTGGTTGACGATGCCGAACTCGGAGTGGAACAGCCACTGGAAGACCGTCGTGGCCGCGACCACCGGCATGGCCCAGGCGAGGACCAGCGAGCAGAGCACGACCGTACGGCCGGCCCGGCGCAGCCGCTCCGTCATCAGGGCGACCAGCGTCGAGATGACCATGATCAGCACGACGTTGACGGCCATGAAGACGAAGGTGCGGCCGGTCACCTCCCAGAAGCGCGGGTCGGACAGCAGCGTCCGGTAGTTGCGCAGGCCCACGAACTCGGCGTCCCCGCTGATCAGCTGGCGGAGGCGGAAGTCCTGGAGGGAGATCGCCACGGCCCGCACCAGCGGGTACACCAGCAGATAGAGGGTTCCGCAGATCGCGGGCGCGATCAGGACGTACGGCCAGAGGTCGCGCGGCGGCCGGCCGGGCCGCCCCGGTGGTGCCTCCGGGGGACGGTGGACGCGTGGCGTGGGCCGTTCACGGACAGCCGGCACGGCGCGCCTCCTCTCGGTGGTGGGAAACGGACGGGGCCGGGTCAGGAACCGGCGTTCATGGCCCGGGTGATGTCCGCGGACGCCTCGGCCGCCTCCTCGGCGGCGTCACCGCCGGTCAGGACTGCCGTCATGTAGTCCTTGACCGGGTTCTCCGCCTCCACCGCGGCCCAGCCAGGGGTGTTCGGTGTCGCGCGCCCGTTCGCCGCGCCGACGGCCATCGCCGAGGCGCCGGGATCGCCGGCCACGGCGGAGGCGAGCGTGGTCCGGTTGGGCACGTAGCTCATCGCCACCGCGAGCTTCTTCTGCCAGGCGTCGCCCGTCAGCTCCTTGATGAACGTCACCGCCGCGTCCGGATGGCCGGCCGCGGCGGGCACGACCAGGTCGGAGCCGCCGGTGAACACCGCCCCCGGGGTCCCGGCCGTCTTCCCGGGGATCGGGAAGAAGCCCAGCTTCCCCTCGAGTCCGGGATTCTTCTCGACGACCACGTTGGCGCCCCCGGGGGTGGAGATCACCTGCGCCACCTGGCCCTGGGCCATCACCTCGGCCTGCGGCGGATCGTCCTCGTCGGAGTCCTTGGGGCCCTTGCCCAGTGCCTGCAGCCGTGCGTAGAAAGCCATGCCGCGCAAGGCCTCGGGCGTGTCGAGCGCACCCTTCCACCGGCCGCCCGACTCGGTGGCGAAGTCGCCGCCCTCGTCCCAGATGAAGCCGCCCAGCGCGTACCAGAGCTGGCCCGGCAGGTAGATCCCCTGGGTGCCGCCCCTGTTCAGCTTCGTGGTGGCGTCGATCCACTGCTCGCGCGTGGTGATCGCCGCGGCGTCGACCCCGGCCTTCTCGAAGAGGTCCTTGCGGTAGATCACGACCCGGTTGGCAGCGTAGTAGGGGATGCCGTACTGCCTGCCCTCGTACGAGCCGGGCTCGGCCAGCCCCTTCAGCCAGTCGTCGCCGTTCAGCTCGTCCTTCCTGTCGCTGAGGTCCAGCAGGCCGCCGCTCTCGGCGAACTGCGCCACCTGCGTGTTGCCTGCCTCAATCACGTCGGGGGCGTCGTTGCTCGCCAGGGCGGCAGTGATCTTCTGGCCTATGCCGTCCCACTCCTGGATCTGGATCCTGACGTCGATGTCCGGGTGCGCCGCCTCGAACCCCTCGGTGAACTCCTTCTGGAACGCCGCCGACACGCTGTCGCGCATCAGCCACACGTCGACCGTCGTCACACCCCCGGCCTCGTCGCCGTCCCCACCGGAACTGCAGGCACTGAGGGCGACGGCCGTCACGAGCGCGGACACACCGGCAAGCAAGCGGTACTTCACGGTTCACCTCAACGGGAGCAGAGACCTGACCACCTGACCAGTGAAGCCCACTGGACAGCTCACCTCTTGGTGGTGGATGAAGGTGGCATAGACCAATGGGGCCGTCAACCCCTCCTGTATGAAAGGGTTTTGGGAAGTTCGGCGGTGACCGGCACTCTGATCTCACCGCGAGGGTGGCTAGACTCTCCCTGACCAGTGGACACCAGTCGCTCAACTGGTAAAGGGAAGCGGGACGCGCGAAGGGGAACGTATGGAAGCCGACGTACCGGGGACGGTGCTCAAACGCGAACGGGCACGCGACGCGGTCCTCGAACTCATCGAGAGCCGCAGCCCCGGGGACGTCATCCCGTCCGAGCGCTCTCTCTGCGCCCTGCTGGGCGTGTCACGGCCCACCCTGCGCGCCGCCGTCGACGAGCTCGTCGCCGCGGGGCTGCTCGTCCGGGAACACGGCCGGGGGATGTTCGTCGCGCCGGCGAAGATCACCCAGGAGCTGGTCTCCGCGGACCTGGCGCTGAGCGTGCCGCAGGCGGCCGGGGCCTGGTCGAGCAGGCTGCTGGAGTTCACCACCCTCCAGGCCGGCGCCCGCGTCGGGCGCAAGCTGCGGATGTCGCCCGCCGAGGACATCGTGTACGTCGCACGGCTCCGCCTGGTCGACGGCGCCCCGATGGCGATCGAGCACCTGCACATCAGGGCGGCGCTCGTGCCCGGGCTGTCGGCCCAGGAACTGGAGGACGGCGATCTCTACGAGCACCTGCGCCACACGCACGGGGTGCATGTGCGCGAGGCCGTCCAGGCCATCGAGCCCACCGTGGTCACGCGGGCGGAGGCCCAGCTCCTGGAGGTCCCCGAGCTCTCTCCCGCCCTGCTGTTCGAGCGCCTGACCTCGGACACCGCCGGGCTGCCCGTGGAGTACGTCCACTCGCTCTACCGGGGTGACCGCTACCGCATCGTCTCCCGGCTCGCCCTGGGGCCGGCTGCGGCCACCGCCGGACTGGTCAGGGACGGCCACCACCCGGGGATCCCGCCCGGGGACTTCGCGCACGGCGACCCGATCGCGTCGTCCACCCGAGGGGACATCCAGGCCGGGCCGTGACCCGCGGGCCCGCCGCCGTGCGGCCCCCGTGGCGCGGGCCTGCCGCGCGCGCCGGTCCGGGGTGCGAGGGGGCGCCGGGCCCGGGGTCCGTGCTCTAGGGTCGGGGCGAGCCGTGCGAGCCGACCGACACGGCGGGACATGAGGGAGGCACCGTGCGCTTGAGGGTGGAATTCACCACCGAGCCCTTCGATCTCGACGAGGCACCCGCCCACGCGGTGGTGGCCCGTGAGGTCATCCAGAGCGCCGACCTGGACGCGGTGGACGTGGGTCCCTTCGGGAACACGGCCGAAGGGGGCGCCGACCAGGTCCTGACCGCGGTGGACTCCCTGCTGCGCAAGGCCCTGGCCTCGGGTGCCACCCGGGTCTCCCTCCAGGTCAACGTGATCGGGGAGGACACCCCGTGACCGAACCGGCCGACCACCCGCTGGTCACCGCGGTGAAGCCGCTCGTCGACGCCATGGGCGCCGAACTGCTCGACCCCGGGAAGGCCACCGCCGAGGACGTGGTGCTCGCCTGGGAAGGGGCCGACGTCATAGCGGTGCGGCTCCCGCAGCTGTCCGAGTCGCTCGACCACATCCTGGCCGCGATGGAGCGACGGCACGGGATGCCACTCGCCGAGCTGGACCGGAAGACCAAGCAGGGCGTCGTACGCACTCTCGAGGCACGCGGTGCCTTCTCGGTGCGGCACGGAGTGGAGACCGTCGCCGGCGCGCTCGGCGTCAGCCGCTTCACCGTCTACAACTACCTGAACCGGGACAACACCGCCAAGAGCGAGTAGTCGAGCGCATTGCGGTCCGATGCCGTCGTCCGGGAACTCGGGCGGCGGCATTATCTGTTCGCGATATTTCAACAAACTGTTGACGTGGTGTTGTGAAGGGCGTTAGCTATCCGCAGCCCGAAAACGCACAGCGAAAAAAAGCCACGGAGGCTCCCGTGACTACGAGCTCCACACCGGGCATCGTCCGGTTCAACACCCTGGCGGCCGAAGAGGCCGCGACCGTGCTGCACGAGGTGTGTGCCAGTGCGGCGTGGGGAAGCCTCATCCTCGCCCACCGGCCCTACGCCGGTCCTGAAGCCCTGCTCTCCGCCAGCGACGCCGCCATGGCCGAGCTCTCCGCGGAGGACCTGGCCGAGGCGATGGCCGGTCACCCGCCGATCGGCCGCCCCAAGCCGGGGGACCCGGCCTCCGCCCGTGAGCAGCGGGGGATGGCCGGGGCGTCCGAGGAGCTCAGGGCGGAGATGCTCGAACTCAACCTGGCCTACCAGGAACGGTTCGGACACGTCTTCCTGATCTGCGCCACCGGAGCCACCGGTGAGCAGATGCGCGACGCGGTGAAGGCCCGGACCGGTAACTCGCCCGAGCAGGAGCGCGAGATCGTCCGCGCCGAACTGGGCAAGATCAACCGCATCCGGCTGACCCGCCTCGTGGAGGACTCCTGAGGACCAGCCCCTCGTACAGCACTCTTAGGAACAAGGAGCGTGACGGTCTTGAGCACCGACACCACCGCATCGGTGTCCACCCACATCCTGGACACCAGCACCGGCCGTCCCGCCGAATCCGTCACCGTCTCCCTGGCCGCCCGTAGCGGCGGCGACGCGCAGTACGTGACGCTCGGCGGATCCGCGACCGACGCGGACGGGCGCTGCAAAGACCTGCCGGCCCTGCCGGAAGGAACCACCCATGTACGGCTCGTCTTCGACACCGAGTCGTACTTCACCGCGAAGAAGCAAGCCGAGGCGCAGCAGGACGCCCCCCGCGTAAGGGACAGCGGCGCGTTCTTCCCGGAGGTGGCGATCGCATTCGCCGTCACCCCGGGCGAGCACTACCACGTACCGCTGCTGCTCAACCCGTTCGGCTACTCCGTTTACCGAGGGAGCTAGCAGACAATGCCCACGATTCTCGGCCAGAACCAGTACGGCAAAGCAGAGAACCGCGTCGTCAAGATCACGCGGGACGGCGACACCCACCACATCAAGGACCTCAACGTCTCGGTCGCCCTCTCCGGCGACATGGACGACGTCCACTACTCCGGCTCCAACGCCAACGTCCTGCCGACCGACACCACCAAGAACACCGTGTTCGCGTTCGCCAAGGAGCACGGCATCGAGTCGGCCGAGCAGTTCGGCATCCACCTCGCCCGGCACTTCGTGAGCTCGCAGGAGCCGATCAAGGTGGCCCGGATCAGGGTCGAGGAGTACGCCTGGGAGCGCATCGCGACCTCCGACGGCAACTCCAGGTTCATCGGCGCCGACGAGGTCAAGCACTCCTTCGTCCGCAAGGGCCAGGAGACGCGCACCACCCAGATCACCTTCGACGGTGAGAGGTGGGAGGTCATCTCCGGCCTGAAGGACCTCAGCGTCATGAACTCCACCAACTCGGAATTCTGGGGCTACGTCAAGGACAAGTACACGACGCTGAAGGAGGCGTACGACCGCATTCTGGCGACCGACGTCTCCGCCAAGTGGCGGTACAACTGGACCAGCGACGACGAGCGCATGCCGAACTGGGAGAAGTCCTACGAGCAGACGCGCAAGCACATGCTCCAGGCCTTCGCGGAGACGTACTCGCTCTCGCTCCAGCAGACGCTGTACCAGATGGGTTCGCGCATCATCAACAGCCGCAGCGAGATCGACGAGATCCGCTTCTCGCTGCCGAACAACCACCACTTCCTCGTCGACCTGGAGCCCTTCGGGCTCAAGAACGACAACGAGGTGTACTTCGCAGCCGACCGCCCGTACGGCCTCATCGAGGCGACGGTGCTCCGGGACGGCGTCGAGCCGAAGATCCCGGTCGACATGACCAACCTCTGACGCGGTGCTGAACCGGCCCCCGCCCTCTGCGGGGCGGGAGCCGGTCATCCCGGAGGGAAATACCATGGCACAGCCTGCAACGGGGCCGGCGAAAGGCCCATGTACCGCACCACCGACCGCTGCCGTCACGGCAGTTCACCCGGTGGACGAGAAGCTCCCGCCCTCGCGGCTCGTCCCCGCCGCGCTCCAGCACATCGCCGCCATGTACGCGGGCGTCGTGACCCCTCCGCTCATCATCGGCCAGGCCGTCGGACTCGACGCGGCCGGAATGACCCGTCTGATCGCCGCCAGTCTCCTGATAGCGGGACTCGCCACCCTCCTCCAGACCCTGGGCGCCGGACGCTTCGCCGGCAACCGTCTGCCGTTCGTCAACGCGGCGTCCTCCGCCGGTATCGCGCCGATGCTCGCCATCGCCGAGACCAGCGCGCCCGGCCGCCAACTCCCCGCGATCTACGGGGCGGTCCTCGTCGCTGGTGTCTTCTGCCTGGCCGTCGGACCGTTCTTCGGGCGGCTGCTGCGCTTCTTCCCGCCACTCGTCACCGGGGTCGTGATCACCCTCATCGGCGTCACGCTGATGCCGGTACCGGTCGGCTGGGCCCAGGGAGGCGACGCCACCGCCGACGACTTCGGTGCCATGAAGTACCTGGCACTGGCCGCCTTCACCCTCGTCGTCATCCTGCTGATCCAGCGTTTCGGACGCGGCTTCGTCAAGCAGGTGGCCCTGCTCGCGGGCATGTTCATCGGCACGCTGGCCGCGATCCCCTTCGGACTCGCCGACTTCTCCGCGCTCGGCTCCGCCCCCGTCGCCGCCCTTCCCACCCCCTTCGCCTTCGGACCGCCCGAGTTCCAGCCCGCCGCGATCCTCTCCCTGTGCATCGTGATGCTGGTGCTGATGACCGAGTCCTCCGCCGGGATGCTGGCACTCGGTGAGATCTGCGACCGGCGCACCGACGGCCCCACCATCACCCGTGGTCTGCGCACCGACGGCATCGCCACCCTCCTCGGCCCGGTCTTCGGAGGCTTCCCGACCAGCGCCTTCGCGCAGAACGTCGGCGTCGTCTCGCTGACGAGGGTGCGCAGCCGGTACGTGGTCGCCGCGGCGGGGGGCGCCCTGCTGGTGCTGGGCGCCTTCCCCGTCCTCGGGGCGGTCGTCTCGCTGGTCCCGATGCCCGTGCTCGGTGGCGCGGGCATCGTGCTCTTCGGCTCGATCGCGGTCAGCGGGATCCGGACCCTGTCCGAGGCGGGGCTCGACGACAGCTCCAACATCATCCTCGTGGCGGTGGCACTCGGCGCGGGCATCATCCCCCTCGCGGCACCCGCCTTCTACGCCGGATTCCCGTCCTGGGCGCAGACCGTGCTCGGCTCCGGGATCAGTGCGGGAGCGCTCGTGGCGGTCCTGCTCAATCTGTTCTTCCACCATCTCGGCACCCACAGCCGTAACGCTGTGGCACTCAAATCCTCCTAGGGTCCTGCCGTGCCCACATCGCCAGACACAGAAGAGGGAAGCACCATGGCAGCTCCGGCGGATCCAAGGACGACCCAGCGCACCGTCATCGAGAACTGTTCGATCGCCACCGTCGACGCGCACGACACCGAGTACGCCTCGGGACACGTCGTCGTGGCGGGCAACCGGATCGAGTCCGTCGGCGCGGGCAAGGCACCCGAAGGCCTCACCGGCGTCGTACGGCGCGTCGACGGCACCGGCCACCTCGTCACTCCCGGCCTCGTCAACACCCACCACCACTTCTACCAGTGGATCACCCGGGGCCTGGCGACCGACCACAACCTCTTCGACTGGCTGGTCGCGCTGTACCCGACGTGGGCGCGCATCGACGAGCCGATGGCCCGCGCGGCGGCCCAGGGTTCGCTCGCGATGATGGCCCGCGGCGGGGTGACCACCGCGATGGACCACCACTACGTGTACCCCCGTGGCTCCGGCGACCTGTCCGGCGCGATCATCGGCGCGGCCCGTGACATGGGCGTGCGCTTCACCCTCGCCCGGGGCTCCATGGACCGGAGCGAGAAGGACGGCGGGCTGCCGCCGGACTTCGCCGTGGAGACGCTCGACGGAGCGCTCGCCGCCACCGAGGCGACCATCGACGAGCACCACGACACCGCGTTCGACGCCATGACCCGGATCGCGGTCGCTCCGTGCTCGCCCTTCTCCGTCTCCACCGAACTGATGCGCCAGGGAGCCGAACTCGCCCGCCGGCGCGGCGTGCGCCTGCACACCCACGGTTCGGAGACCGTCGAGGAGGAGCAGTTCTGCAAGGAACTGTTCGGGATGGGGCCGACGGACTACTTCGAATCGACCGGCTGGCTCGGTGACGACGTGTGGATGGCGCACTGCGTCCACATGAACGACTCCGACATAGCGGCGTTCGCCCGCACCGGCACCGGCGTCGCGCACTGCCCGTCCTCCAACGCCCGGCTCGCCGCGGGTATCGCCCGCGTCCCCGACATGCTCGCCGCCGGTGTCCCGGTCGGGCTCGGTGTCGACGGCACGGCGTCCAACGAGTCCGGTGAGCTCCACACCGAACTGCGCAACGCACTCCTCATCAACCGCCTCGGCGCCCACCGCGAGAAGGCACTCGACGCGCGCCAGGCGCTGCGCCTGGGTACCTACGGCGGAGCCCAGGTCCTCGGCCGCGCCGGCGAGATCGGCTCCCTGGAACCGGGGAAGCTCGCCGACCTCGTGCTGTGGAAGCTGGACACCCTCGCCCACGCGTCCATAGCCGACCCGGTGACCGCCCTGGTCTTCGGCGCCGCGGCCCCCGTCACCCTCTCCCTCGTCAACGGCGAGACCGTCGTCGAGAACGGCCGCCTCACCACCGCGGACGAGGAG
This sequence comes from Streptomyces sp. ALB3, assembly GCF_044385685.1. Taxonomy (NCBI): domain Bacteria; kingdom Bacillati; phylum Actinomycetota; class Actinomycetes; order Kitasatosporales; family Streptomycetaceae; genus Streptomyces; species Streptomyces sp. ALB3. The sequence goes on from NZ_JBISCE010000008.1 coordinate 565,941, forward strand.
GCCATCGCCCGCGCGACCCGCGACGAGGCCAGGCGCCTGGCACAGATCGCCGCCGGAGCCTGACGCTCCGAACCCCCTGACAGGCCGGCCGAGGGGGACGGCCCTCGGCCGGCCGCCGTGGACCCACCCGGTTCACGGCAGCCTGTGGGGGTGCGCGTACCCCCCGGTACGCGCACTCCCACAGGTGAGCCCGAAGCTGCCCGCACCAGCTGCACGACCTGCATCAACGCACCACTCAGCACCACCTCCCTGACACCCACGTCGCCTGACGTGCACCCGACCGGAGGAAGCCGTGGCAGCTACGCCCAGGTTTCGCAAGAACGCAGTCGAAGCAAGCGCAGTCCAAGCAAGCGCAGTCGAAGGAAGCGCAGTCGAAGGAAGCGCGCAGGAGCGCGTGGCAGGCGGGCCCGGCCGGACGCATCCGGTCGACGAGAGGCTTCCGCCCCTGAGGATGTTCACCAGCGGTCTGCAGCACGTGGCCGCCATGTACGCCGGTGTGGTGGCCCCGCCCATGATCCTGGGGCCCGCCGTGGGCCTCAGCACCAAGGAGACCGCCTTCCTGATGGGGGCGAGCCTCTTCACCGCGGGCATAGCCACCCTGCTCCAGACCCTCGGCTTCTGGCGGATAGGCGCCCGGCTGCCGTTCGTCAACGGAGTGTCGTTCGCCGGGGTGACCCCGATGATCGCGATAGGCAAGGACCGCGGCCACGAGGGCATAGCCGTCATCTTCGGCGCGATCATCGTCGCCGGCCTGCTGGGCTTCGTCCTCGCCCCGTACTTCTGCAAACTCGTGCGGTTCTTCCCGCCCGTCGTGACCGGCACCGTCATCACGCTGATCGGTGTCTCCCTGCTGCCGGTCGCCTTCAACTGGTCGCAGGGCGGCAACGCGACGGCCGACGACTACGGCTCGATGACGAACATCACGATGGCCGCGGTCACCCTTGTGATCGTGCTGGCCCTGCGCAAACTGCTGCGGGGCTTCCTCCAGCAGATCGCCATCCTGCTCGGCCTCGTCATCGGCACACTGATCGCGATCCCCGCCGGCATCACCGACTTCGGGGCACTGGGCGACGCCGACGTCGTCGGCTTCCCGACCCCGTTCCACTTCGGCGCACCGCAGTTCGAGATCGCCGCCATCATCTCCATGTGCATCGTGATGCTGGTCTGCATGACCGAGTCCACCGCCGACATGCTGGCCCTCGGCAAGATCGTCGGCCGGCCGGCGGACGAGCGGACCATCGAGGGCGGACTGCGCGCCGACACGCTGGGCAGTGCCATCAGCCCGCTCTTCAACGGCTTCATGTGCAGCGCCTTCGCCCAGAACATCGGGCTGGTCGCCATGACGAAGGTCCGCAGCCGGTTCGTCGTGGCGGCCGGCGGAGTCATCCTGGTGCTGCTCGGGCTGATCCCCGTGGCCGCGTCGGTCATCGCCCTCGTACCGCTGCCGGTCCTCGGCGGCGCGGGGATCGTGCTCTTCGGATCGGTGGCCGCGAGCGGCGTCCAGACGCTGGCGACCGCCGCCCTCGAGAAGGGGGAGAACGCGCTGATCGTCGCCGCGGCCGTGGGAGTCGGCCTGATCCCGATCGCCGCTCCGGGCTTCTACCACGCCTTCCCCGAAGACCTGCTCGTCGTGCTGGACTCGGGGATCTCCACCGGCTGCGTGGTGGCGATCGTGCTGAACCTGGCGTTCAACCACTGGGGCCGGACTCCGGAGACGGACCCGGAGGCGGAAGCCGTGGAAAGCGAACAGCCGAAGGACCCGATGGCCCTGCCCGTCGCCCACTGAACCGCCGGTGCGCGTGCGGCCACCCCTCCCAGGGTTCCGCACGCGCACCGTCCGGGCCGGGTCAGCCGATGTGGAAGCTGTCGCCGTAGACCTGCCAGTGCAAGGGCGGGTCCAGATCCAGATTGCCCTCGCGGAGGAACACCCGCTGGGCCGTGTCCACCCGGCTGGTGTCCGAGTGGGCCTCCTCCTGCTTCATCGCCCACACCCGCGCGTCCAGGAACGCGTCGAGGTAGGCCACCTCGTCACCGCCCTGCGAAGGCGGGCTCGTCTGGGCGAGGGCCAGCTGCCGGATCGCGCCGAAACCCGTGGCGTCGTCGCCGCCGCCGTGCATCACGAGGGCGTCGTAGTACGCGAACTGCCCCAGGGTGCCGAGACCGTCGGTCTTGCCCTGGCGTACGGCCGGGTCGAAGTAGACGCGGTCACGCTCGTCGTTCTGCGCCTGCTGGAACGCAGGGTCCGACGCGGCCTCGGCCCAGTGGCCCGTGAAGCCGGGATCGAGCCCCTCGTGCGAATCGGTCCCGTCCACCTGGCGCAGGGCCGGCAGGTACGCCGCCAGGACGTTGCCCGGGCGGCGCCCGGTGTACAGCTCCACCAGATCGAGCATGTCGCCGGTGCCGGAGCAGAATCCGATGATCCCGGCGGTGTAGCCGCGGCCGTCGCCGATGTCCTCGATGTAGCCGTACTGGGCCTTCCAGTCGAGCGTGCTGTTCTCCGCGCTCGACACCAGCCGCATGGCGATGTCCTTCTTCGCGGGATCGTCGAGCCCGGTCGCCGCTGCCTCCAGGTGTGCGGCCGGCGGCGTGGGGGCGCCGGCGTGGGCGGTGGCGGGGATCGCCGTGAGGGACAGTCCGAGGGCCAGCAGGGCGAGTCCGACGGTGCGGGCGAACCGGGTGGTGCGACGCGAGGTGCCTTCGTGGGGGGGGGATGCACCGGACCTCCAGGAGGAGTTCGTCGTTTCCGATATTCTGTTAGGAAACTTTCCTACCAGAGGTCGGGGCGTCCGGTAACCCCCGCGCACGGATGGACCCCGGATCCGGCACGGCCTCAGTCGATGCGGAAACTCTCTCCGTAGACCTTCCACACCAGCGGGGTCTCCAGTCGGAGCCTCCCCTCGCGGACGAAGACGCGTTGGGCGGTCTCCACCCGGCTGGTGTCGCTGTGCGCGGGCTCCGTGCGGAGGGCTGCCACGCGGGCGTCCAGGAAGGCGTGCAGATAGGCCGCCTCGTCGCCCCCTTCGGACGGCGGTTCGGCCGCCGCGGCCGCCTGGTCGCGTATCGTCCGGAAGCCGACGGTGCCCGCGGCGTCGGCGTACCCGTGCATCACGTAGGCGTCGTAGTAGATGAACTGCCCCAGCGCGCTGAGACCGTCCGCCTCGGCCCGCTCGACCGCCGGGTCGAAGTACGCCCGGTCACGCTCGGCGTCCTGTGCCGACCGGAACGCCGGGTCCGCCGCCGCTCCCGCCCAGGCCGTGGTGAAGGCGCTCCCCAGCCCTTCGTGGGAATCGCTGCCCTCGACCGCGCGCAGCGCCGGGAGGAAGCCTGCGAGTGCACTCCCCGGGCGGTCCGCCACGTAGTCCTCGACCACCTTCAGCATGTCGCCGGTGCCGGAGCAGAATCCGATGATTCCGGCGGTGTAGCCGCGGCCGTCGCCGATGTCCTCGATGTAGCCGTACTGGGCCCTCCAGTCCAGGGTGGAGTTCTCCGCGCTGGAGACCAGCCGCATGGCGATGTCCTTCTTCGCGGGGTCGTCGAGCCCCTTCCCGGCGGGGCCGGGACCGGACGTGGAACAGCCGGCCAGGAGGAGGGCCGCACCCGCGGCGAGGACGAGGCGTCTGCGCTTCACGCACCGAGCGTGCCAGGCCGGGGGGCCGCGCCGGCCGGGGCCCGCCGCCTGTAGCGTTCGCGCCATGGAAGATCAGTCTGTTGTGGACGTCGGCGATGTACGGCTGGCGTACCGGACCTGGGGCGACCCCTTCGGCTCGCCCGTCGTCCTCTTGCACGGTCTCGGCGGCTCGTCCCTGAGCTGGGAGGCCGTCGGCACGCTCCTCGGTGAGGAGTGGCGGGTGTACGCCATCGACCTGCGCGGGCACGGCGAGAGCGACTGGCCCGACGAGTACACCTTCGAGCAGATGCGGGAGGACGTCCTGGAGTTCCTCGACGCCTGCGAGCTCGACCGGGTCGGCCTCGTCGGCCACTCGATGGGCGGCGTGGTCGCCTATCTGCTCGCCGAGGAGCACGCGGACCGGGTGGAGCGGCTGGTACTGATCGAGACGCCTCCGCCGTTCGCCGGACAGCTGGTCGACGACAGCCGCCCCTCGGGCCCGGTGGACTACGACGAGAACGTCCTGGAGGCGGTCCGGGCCCAGATCGCGGCGCCGGATCCGCGCTGGGAGGAGGAGCTGGGGCAGATCGTCGCCCCCACGCTGATGATCGCGGGAGGCCCGGAGAGCGGCATGCCGCAGGGCAGGCTGGCCGACATGGCCTCACTCGTCCCCGACTGCCGGCTGATCACCCTGGGTGGTGGTCACCAGGTGCACAAGAAGCACGCGGACCAGGTGGCCCAGCAGATCACCGAGTTCTTCACGAGCTGAGCCCCTGGTGCGGCGGGGTGTCGCGAAGACCGGCGGTCCGCGCCGCCGGCCGGCGGAACCCGCCGGGCGGGACGTGCGACTGACGGCCTCGGGCGCGGCTACGGCACCGGCCGGGGTCACGGGCACGGCACCGGCCGGCGGTGCGTGAAGGACCGGACGCGGAGGGCGCCCCGGCGACCGTGCGCGCCGGTCCGAGCCGACGGCGGCCCGAGTCCTGCCGGGCGCGTGACTCCCGCGCCGGCCCCGCCCGGAGGGGAGCCGGCCGTCCCCCGTGTTCCGGGGCGGGGTGGGGCGGGCTCAGTCCCCCGGCCGCCATCCTGGCCGCCGCCCGCTCAGCGCGATCACCCGGTCGACGAGCGGGGCGTCGGCGGGGACGGGGACCGGGGGGCCGAAGATCGCGTCCGGACCGGTTCTGTCGTCCTCGTCCCCCGGTGTCAGCATCGCCTCCGACGCGCGCAGGTCCGCCTCGTCCGCCCGGAATTCCTGGCCTGTCGATCTGGCCAGGTCCCAGCCGTGCACGAGGAGTTCGTTGCGTACGACCATTGCGGCGACCCGGCCGGGCAGGTCCACCCCGCCCGCCCGGGTCATGCCCTCCAGAGCCGCCGGGGAGCGCCAGGCGGCGACCAGCTCGTCGAGCAGGGGAGGCAGCGTCGTCCGCCAGTCGGCAGGCAGTTCCGGCAGGGCCGAGTCCGGGGGCGTGTCGGTCGTCGGGCCGAACTCCTTGCGCGCCGCGTCGCGGAAGGCGAGCGTCAGCCCCAGCAGGTGCCCGAGAAGCTCCCGTACCGAGTAGTCGGGGCAGGGCGTCGGACCGGTCAGCTGCCGGTCGTCGACGGAGCCGGCCAGTTCCCGGATCTGCCCCGCCGCCGGGCCGAGATCGAGTCCGGGTGCGGTTTCCTTGTGCGTTTCCATACCCTTCAGACGGTTTCCTGCCCCGGAACTCATCGCGGACATTGCGGAACGTTCCGATCCGCCCCCTTGTCGGCGACCCCGCCCGCATGGCATATAGGTCTGGACCATTGCTGTCGGAGGGAAGGCATCACCCGTGCAACGCCCCCACGCACGCACCGCGTCGGCCTGTTCCGCCGCGCTGCTCCTCGCCGCGCTCACCGCCTGCGGCGGATCCGCGGAAGCGGACACCGAGAAGCCGACGGCCCCCCGGGGAGTGACGGCGCAGGCGGGCAGCGCCACCTCCGTCCACGTCATGTGGGAGCAGGCCACGGACGACGAGGGCGTCACCGGTTACGACGTCTACCGCGAAGGGAAGAAGGCCGCCTCGGTGGGCGCCGCGAAGCTGATGACCGACATCGACGGTCTGACAGCGTCCACCGCCTACACCTTCACCGTCCGGGCCCGCGACGCCGCAGGTAACGCCTCGGCCCCGAGCGCTGCCGTCCCCGTCACCACCCCCGCCACCGCACCCGCCGACGACGAACCCCCGACCGGCCCCTCGAAGCTGCGGGGCAGGGCGGACTCCGGCCGGACGGTCACCCTGTCCTGGGGCGGCTCCACGGACGACGTGGGCGTCACCTCGTACGACATCTACCAGGAGGACTCCAGGATCCACAGCGTCTCCGGGAAGCGGACCACGGCCCGGCTCACCGGGCTGCGGCCCGGCACCGTCTACACCTTCACCGTCCGTGCCCGCGACGCCGCCGACCGCTCCTCCCCGGACAGCAACGCCCTCGACCTCACCACCCCGTCCGCGCCCGGCGCTCCCGCGAGCACGGCACCCACCGGACTGCGGACGAGGACGACGGCGCAGGGCGCGGAGTCGCTCGTCGACCTCTCCTGGGACCAGCCGGACACCGGCGGCACCATCCCCGCGTACCAGCTCTTCCTGAACGGAAAGCTGACCACCACGATCGTCTGGGGCGGCACGCCGCCCGCCGGCCGTGCGACGTACCGGCTCACCCTGACCGACCCGCCCGGTACCCGCTACTCACTCAAGATCCGGCCCAAGCTCCCCGACGGGAAGTGGGGCGACTTCTCGGCCCAGCGCACCGTGGTCCTCCCCGGCTGAGACACCGCGACGGACGCCGGTGCGGGCCGTCCCGGACACCGCGGCCCGCCCCGGGGCGCGTGGCGGTACCCGTCGCGGTGTCATGCCTCTCACCCCCTCCTCCCGGCCGGTCCGACGCGCTAGGGTGCCGGGCGCCGGGGCGGAGAAGGAGGCGGGCAGCATGCGAGGTGCGCGGGCTTCCCGGCGTGTGGTCACCCGGGGCCACGTCGTGCACGGGGCCTGCCGCTTCTTCCTGCGGCACGGCACGGTGGACATGGACGCGCTCGCCCAGGACCTCGCGGTCAGCCGGGCGACCCTCTACCGCGTCGTCGGCAGCCGGGACGCGCTCCTGGCCGACGTGCTGTGGGAGCTGGCGGACCACCTGCTGGGCCGGGCAAGGCGCCGGCGTACCCGGGCGGGTGTGGACGGAGTCCTCGAGATCACCCGCTACTTCGTCACCGCGCTGCGCGCCTCCGCCCCCTTCGAGGTCTTCCTGCGTGCCGAACCCGAGACGGCGAGACGGCTGCTGACCGGCGGGTGCGTGCACCGGCGGGCGGTCCTGGCGCAGCGGAGCATCCTGCTGGAAGCGGGGGAGAGGGACTCTCCCTGGCCCAGCTCCGGCATCGACGACCTGGCCTATCTCTACGTCCGGGTCTTCGAGTCCGCCCTGTACGCCGAACTCCTGAGCAACCGCCGGCCGGACCTCGCGCTGGCCGAACGCACTGCCCGCGCCGTCCTGCGCCCAACCCGCTGAACGCCCTCGGGCGCGATCTGAGACAGCCGTCTCACCCTCGGCCCGATGACTGGTGGGCCCGCCCGCACCCGCCGTAGCTTCCGACTCCGACGACGGCAACTCGGAGGACAGGATGACCGGTTCCCAGCCGGCCCGGACGGGCCGGACGACGCTGCTCGCTGTGTTTCTGGCGCTCGTCGGAGCACTCGCCGCCCTCACCGCTCCGGCGCAGGCCGCGGCCACACCGCGCACGACCGTCAATCCCGTGGTCTTCGTGCACGGTCAGGAGGGCTCGGCCCAGCAGTGGCAGTCCCAGGCCAAGCGGTTCTCCGGCAACGGCTACCGCGACGACCAGCTGTACGTCCACGAGTACGACACCTCGATCGCGACCGACGACCACGCGATCGCCGGGCTGGAGGAACTGGTCCGCTCCGTCCGGGCGCGTACCGGCGCGGAACAGGTCGACCTCCTCGCCCACTCGCGGGGCACGCGCGTGGCGCACGCCTACCTCGCCGAACCGGAGCGCGCGGCGCAGGTCGCCAAGTACGTGAACCTGGACGGCCGTACCGCCGCCGCGCCGCCGGGCGGCGTCCCCACCCTCGCGATCTGGAGCAGCCTCCAGCCGAACGGGTCGATCGGCGGGGCGCTCAACGTCCACGAGCCGCAGGCGGGCCACACGGAGAGTGCCACGTCCGCCGAGAGCTTCGCCCACGTCTACGCGTTCCTCCGGGGCAGGGCGCCCCTGACGACGCGGGTGCTGCCCGAGCCGCCGGCCTCCGTGGAAATCGCGGGCCGCGCCGTGCACTTCCCGCAGAACAGGGGGCTTCAGGGACGCCTGGAGGTGTGGCGACTCGACCCCGCCACCGGCGCCCGGGCCGGACTGCTCCCGCAGCACGTCGTGCGGGTCGGCGAGGACGGCGCGTTCGGCCCGCTCGGGGTGAGCGGACGCGGACACTACGAGCTGGCGTTCCTCCGCTCCGGCGAGCGCACCAACCACTTCTACTTCGAACCGTTCGAGCGCAGCGACCGCTTCGTGCGCCTGCTCGTCTCCCCGCCGGGCGGTGTCGCGGACTCCATCGACGCCTGCCCCGCGCAGACGGCGCTCACCATCGTCCGCGCACGTGAGTGGCGGGCCGGCACGGCGGACGACGATCGGCTCCGCATCGCGGGGTCGGACGTGCTCAACCCCGCGGTGTCACCCCAACTGCGGCAGATTCTCGGCCTGTTCGCCTTCGACAAGGGCTGCGACGGAGTCAGCCACCTCGACGCGGCGCTGCCACCGTTCGACCGCGTCCCCTTCCTGACGGCCATCGACCTCTCGCTTGCGGCCGAGGCCCGGGCCCGGGGGACGATCCCTGTCACGCAGACGATGCGCGGGACCGGAGGGGTGGTCGAAACCATCGCGGTGGCGAACTGGCCGTCCGACCGCCACACCGTGTCACTGCTCTTCAAGGACTACGTGGACATCCCCTCCGGCGGGTGACCCGGCAGCCGTACGACCGTGCGCTGTTCCCCGGGCCGCACTCCCGGGGGCAGCGCACCGCCGTGCCCGGGAGGCGCTCACCGGGCGGTGAGCGCGGCAGGTTCCCCGAGCCGGGCGGCGGCCGTGCGCCAGGCGGCCGTCACCGCCGTGCGGGCCTGCTCGGTCCGGGCGGCACCCTCTGCCACCGGCCTGACCGGTTCTCCCACGTGCACGTGCAGCTCCGGGCGTCGCAGCGGCGCGGTGAACAGGCCCGCGAGCTGCTTGGGCACGCTGCCCGACGTGATCCGGCGGGCGCCGGCCTGGCCGACGGGCACCACCGGGGCCCCGGTGCGCAGCGCGAGCCGGGACAGGCCGCTGCGGAAGGCGCCTGGCGCCGCCTCCGCGGCGTCCGCCCGGTACGGGATGCCGCCCTCGGCGTAGATGAGGACCAGGCGTCCGCGTTCGAGCGCTTCCGCGGCCGCGTCCAGTGCGTCGGCAGCGCGTCGGTCACCCCGGTGGACAGGGATGTGCCCTCCGTGGGCGAGCGCGCGGCCGAGCACCGGGACGCGCCACAGTCCGGCGGCAGCCATGACGACCGGACGGACCCCGAGGCGGTGCAGCGCGGCGAGCACGACGGCGGGATCGGCGAGCGAGGTGTGGTTCGCGGCGATGATGCTGCCGGGGGCGAGTACGGCGCCCGCGTCGGCTGTGACCGTGAGGCGGCCGACGGCGGGCACCAAGAGGTCCGCGAAGCGACTGAGCATGTCCGGTCTCCTGAGCTCGACGATGCAGGTCCTCATCGTCGGACGCGGGACCGCCCGGAGACCTGAGTAGCCGCACTCATCTCTCCCGGGCCCCGTGCCCATGAGCGGGCACGGTCCCCTCCAGGGGCGTCTCCGCGGAGTACCGCCGGTCGGTCCCGGCGGTCACCCGCCGGGTGTTCCTCCGCCCTCTTCCTCTCCTTCCGCCCGCCCGCCGGACCGCAACGGTCCTCGGGTGCGGGACTGCGCCCGATCACGTCATTTCGGCCAATCGGACCGAGCGATATGGCCGTTGCGCCCGAACGGCTCGGGGGAGGGAGTAGTTTCGGCGCCGTTGCCTGGCCTCTTCGGAGCACGCACGGCCCGGACCGGCAAGGGGAAGAGCCCTGCCGAAGAGCGGTCCGGCGGGCCGATTACAGACAGGGGGAGGTGCGCGTGGGTATACGCGACGCGACGGTGACCGACGCACGGCACGACGGAGCCGGGGGCTGGGCCGGCGGGCGGCTGGCGGAGGTGTCCGGGAGGGAGAAGGCGTCGCCGTTCGCCGGCGGACAACGCCTCACGCGCGCGGGCGCGGGCCCGGAACCCGTGGCGGACCCCGAGTCCGCCGCGGGCCCCGACGCCGTCGCGGACGACGCGAGATCGGCCGGGGCGGCGGCAGGCGCGGGCTCGCCGGACGCGGCGCCGGCCGGCCGGCCCGTCTTCGTGGACACCACCGGCAGACGCGGCAGGACCTGGCGGCTCACAGGGAGCATCGCGGCTCTCTGCTGCGCCTGCTATGCCGCCATGGTGGGCGTCGCACTGGTCGGAGGCGACTCCGACGCGCCCTTTCTGCAGCTGCCCCGGGTCATGGGTCCGGAGAGGGAGGCGGGCGACGGACCGGCACGGACACAGGGCGACATCCGTGCCGTCGCCGAGCCCGCGCCCGGCACGTCGCGGGCACCGGTCGCCTCCGCTCCGGGTCGCCCGTCGCTGCCCGTGCGCTCCCACGCGGCGTCCTCAGGTCCCGCGGGCGTTGCCGCCGTCGGCGCCGGACCCACCGAGCCACCCTCCGGGCAGCGGACCTCCGCCGCGCCGCCCGGAGACAGCGCACCCGGAGACAGCACGCCCGGGGACACCACGCCCGGTGACAGCACGCCCGGGGACACCACGCCCGGAGACACGGGCGGCGCGGAACCCACGCGCGGGCCCTCTTCCCCTCCTCCGGGGGCCGGCAGCGGACCCGGGGCGGGGTCCCCGCCCTCCGGCGAGCACGAGGGGCACGGGGGGCACGAGGGCACGACTTCCCCGGGCGGGCCACTCGGTGATCTGCTGGGCGGGCTCCTCGGGGGACTGCTGGGAGGCGCCTGACCCCTCCGGACGGCCCCGTCGCCGAGCAGCCGCCCGGCGGAGGCGGCCGGAGCCGCCCGGTCGCGCCCCGGCCCCACCCCACCGCGCGTACGGGGGAGCCCGGTCTGCCAGCCCCGTCGGCTACGCCGGTGGCCGCACCCACGGTGCGAAGCGCTGACCGGGGGCCGCGTCCTCGCGCCAGTACCTGAGGACGGTCTCGTGCACGGCCTCGAACCGTTCCGCGGCGACGAGGCAGCTGACGGGTTCCTGGCCGCCCGCGTCCGCTTCGAACGCGACGAGGACCGGTGGTGCCTCCCCGAGCCGCCGCGCCGCTCGTCCACTCTCCTCGCTCGTCGGCGCACGGAACACCGGATCGTGGAACACCGCCGGACAACTGACGAAGAGGGGATCGCCGAAGACCAGCTCCAGGCCGTGGTGGTGGGTGAGGTCGTACCCGGCAGCCAGGCGGAACTGAACGGTGTCCCAGGTGATCACCTCCCAGTCCCACCAGGACCCCTCCGGGAGCTCGATGCCGTCGTACCGGCGTTCGCTGCCCACACCCTCATCCCCTCGGTCCGCTCCACGAGGCGTCAGGCTGCGTGGAGACTGCTCCGTACGGCCCCGCCCCCCGGCGGCGGAGGGCGGTCGCGTTCCGTGGCCCACGGCGCCGGTCGCGGGAGGTCTCTCAGCCGGGAGCGGCGAAGTGGGCGCGCCGCAGGTCGCGGAGCAGGGCGATCTCCGCCATGTGGTGGATGAACTCCAGGTTGGCGCCCGCCAGCACGGTGACGAACGGGTCGCCGGGGTCGGAGCCGTACGGGTACTGCGAGAAGCCGACCGTGTCGAGCTGGCACTCCGTCACAGCGCCGACGCTGTCGCGCCAGCGGTCGATCAACGCCCAGAAGCGGTCGAGGGCCACGGCGGCGGAGGGAGTGAAGTCGACCAGTGCGTGCGGGTCCTGACGCCGTTCACCGAAGGTCCACTCCCACTGACCGGCGAAGCAGGAGTGCAGATGTCCCAGCCGCCACGCGATGGTGGTGACCGGTGTCGCGTCGGGCTCGGGCGTGCCGGTGTGGGCGAGGACCTCCTCGACCCGCTCGGCACTGACGCTCCAGTCCTCGGCGATCCTGGCGACCGTCATGCCGCCGGCGGCCTGCCGTGCGATCTCGGCGTACTCGTTCGCCGGGATGTCCGGGGCGCCCTTGTCGAGCACCCACGCGCCCGGTCCGTACGCCCTGGGTGTCACGGCCTCGCCCCGGCGGCGCACCGACCAGCAGCCGGCCACCGGCTCCCACAGGTACTCGTCGTCCCCGAGGCCCGTCAGCCGCACCTGGGCCATCTCCCTCGCCTGGTCGAACTGGTCGAGCAGCAAGCCCAGTCGGCCGCTGGTCCCACCCTTGATCTCCACGCCTGGTGTCCTCGACTCGCGTCCGGTGCGTCACTGTGCTCAGGCGGAAACTAGCCGTTCACCTCCCGGGGGCGCCACCAGGTTTCGCCGCCCCGTGCTGCCAATACCCGGGCCGGTGCGCCAGCTGAAATGAACGTGTTCAATAATGGTCTCCACGGCCGGTCGCACGACAAGGGCGGCTGACCGCACCGCAGGTGCCTTGCCGAGAGGACCAACCATGAGACGTACCCGCCGGCGCCGTGCGGCCCGGCTCGGAGCCGCCGTGTACGTCTCCGCGATGGCGGCCGGCGGGCTCGTCGTCGGAGCTTACGGCCCCACCCCCGTGGATTCGCTGCTCTCCGGGCTGTCCCAGCCCGGGCTGAACGTCCTGTACGTCTTCGTCCTCCTCCCGCTCGCCGCCGTGTTCGACGGCGGGAGCGCGGGCGACGGCGGCCCGGTCAGCCACGCCCTGGCGTGCGGACTGGGGGCGGCTGTGAACGTCCTGCTGCTGCGCACCGTCGTGTGCTTCGCCCTCGCGGTCCGCGCCGACCTCCCCGCATGCCGCAAGCGCCGCACCCCGGTGCGGTGACTCCGGGGCGCGGCGCTTCGTGGTGCGGCGCTCGGTGGTGTGCGGTCAGCCCAGCTGCTCGTAAGCCGGCAGCGTCAGGAAGTCCGCGTAGTCCTGGTCCAGCGAGACCTGGAGCAGCAGATCGTGGGCCTGCTGCCACTTGCCGGACTCGAAGGCCTCCTCGCCGACCTCCGCACGGATCACGGCCAGTTCCTCGGCGGCGACCTTACGGGCCAGGTCCGCCGTGGCGTGCTCGCCGTTCTCGAAGACCACGTCCGCGTTGATCCACTGCCAGATCTGCGAGCGCGAGATCTCGGCGGTGGCGGCGTCCTCCATCAGGTTGAAGATGGCGACCGCGCCCATGCCGCGCAGCCACGCCTCGATGTAGCGGATGCCGACCGCGACCGCGTTGCGCAGGCCGTCGTACGAGGGCTTCGCGTCCAGGGTGTCGATGGCGATCAGGTCGCCGGCCGCCACGGAGACGTCCTCGCGCAGGCGGTCCTTCTGGTTCGGCTTCGCGCCGAGGACCGCGTCGAAGGACTCCATCGCGATCGGGACCAGGTCGGGGTGGGCGACCCAGGAGCCGTCGAAGCCGTCGTTCGCCTCGCGGTCCTTGTCCGCCTTGACCTTCTCGAAGGCAACCTTGTTGACCTCGGGGTCACGCCGCGACGGGATGAAGGCCGCCATGCCGCCGATGGCGTGCGCGCCGCGCTTGTGGCAGGTGCGGACCAGGAGTTCGGTGTACGCCCGCATGAACGGGGCGGTCATCGTGACCAGGTTGCGGTCCGGCAGGACGAACTTCGAGCCGCCGTCCCGGAAGTTCTTGACGATGGAGAAGAGGTAGTCCCAGCGGCCCGCGTTCAGCCCGGAGGCGTGGTCGCGGAGCTCGTAGAGGATCTCCTCCATCTCGTACGCGGCGGTGATCGTCTCGATCAGGACCGTGGCACGGACCGTGCCCTGCGGGATGCCGACGTAGTCCTGGGCGAAGACGAAGATGTCGTTCCAGAGGCGGGCCTCCAGGTGCGACTCCGTCTTCGGCAGGTAGAAGTACGGGCCCTTGCCGAGGTCGATCAGGCGCTGCGCGTTGTGGAAGAAGTAGAGGCCGAAGTCGACCAGGGCGCCGGGCACCGGGGCGCCGTCGAGCTGGAGGTGGCGCTCGTCCAGGTGCCAGCCGCGCGGGCGCGTGACGACGGTCGCGAGCTCCTCGGCGGGCTTGAGGGCGTACGACTTGCCCGACTTCGGGTCGGTGAAGTCGATGTTCCGGGTGTAGGCGTCGATCAGGTTGAGCTGGCCGGTGATCACGTTCTCCCACGTGGGGGCGGACGCGTCCTCGAAGTCGGCGAGCCAGACCTTGGCGCCCGAGTTCAGGGCGTTGATGGTCATCTTGCGATCGGTCGGGCCGGTGATCTCCACCCGGCGGTCGTCCAGCGCGGCCGGAGCCGGGGCGACCTTCCAGGTGTCGTCCACGCGGACCGCTTCCGTCTCCGGCAGGAAGTCCAGCGTGGAGGTGCGGGCGATCTCGGCGCGGCGCTCGCCGCGACGGGCGAGCAGTTCGTCACGCCGGGGCGTGAACCGCCGGTGCAGCTCGGCCACGAACGCGAGGGCCGCATCGGTCAGGACCTCGTCCTGCCTCGGCAGGGGCTCGGCATCGACGATGGCCAGCGGGGACGGCGCTGGTGCGGACATGAGCTGTCACTCCTTCAGCGGGTGGTGCGGCGGCATCCCACGGCCGCCGGGTCGCCCGGGACGGCACGGGGTGCCAGGGCTCCGAGATACGGCCATGGGTACCGCCGAGGACCGGAAGCGGAACCATGGGCTTCTGAACAGTGGATATTAGTTTCCTCATGGTGGAAGTTCAATGGTTTGTTGATGTCGAGATTCTCCGGGTCGACAGACGTGCCGCCGTGGTGGCCCGGCGTGCCGGTTCCGGCACGGTCCGTTCACTCCAGGCGCGTCAGGTCCTCCGCCACGTCGATGTCGTACGCCTGAGCCACATCGGAACACTCCACGAGCGTGATCGCATCGCCGTGCGCCCGCAGGTACGCCCGCGCCCCCTGGTCGCCCACCGCGGCCGAGGAGATGTCCGCCCACCGGCCGGCGCCGAACAGCACGGGATGGCCTCGCTGCCCGTCGTACGCCGCTGCCACCAGGGCGTCCCGGGAGCGGTATGCCGAGCGGACGCGGGTCACCGCCTCGGCTCCGATGCCCGGCTGGTCGACCAGGAGCACGAGGGCCGCGTCCGCGTCCGTGCCGGCGAGGCCGTCCAGTCCCGCGCGGAGTGAGGAGCCCATGCCCTGCTCCCAGGCCGGGTTCGCCGTCACCGTGCACGCGGCGAGGTCCGCCAGGGCCCGGACCTCCTCGGCGGCGGCGCCCAGGACGACGTGCACGGGTCCGCACCCGCCGTCCCGCAGTGCCCGCACCGCGTGCTCGACCAGGGGGCGGCCGCGATGCTCCAGCAGGGCCTTCGGACGGCCGCCGAGGCGCCGGCCGCCACCGGCGGCGAGCAGCAGCCCGGCGATCACGGGGGTTCGTCGTGTGTCAGCCATGCGCCCTGGATACCACCGAGCCGCTCGGACGGGAGGAAAGGGGGTCACCCCCCAGGAGTACCCTCATTCCTTGTCCGCACAGTGGCGCACGCCGCCTTTTGTGGCGTTAACTTGTCCACGGTTCCTGGTGTGTGGCCGCCGCCGGGGACGGGGCGACACACCGGCACAACGACGTGCGAGGGGGAGTGCTTTGTTGCGAAGCGTGGGGCGGGAGCGGTTGACCGGGAGCGGCGAGGACCCGAGAGTGACGGAGCTGCGTACGGCGGTCTCCCGGCTCCGCCGCGAACTGGCCGGACATCCCGTGGAGTTCCGTGACCGTGGAATCGCCGAGGACGAGCTGGCCGCGCTGGACAGCATGGCGGTCAGCGGCAGGCCCGAGATCCCCCGCCTTCGCCGTTCGCTCCTGCTGGTCGCGGGGGCGATCGGCTCGGTGAGCGCCCTCGCGCCCGGTCTGCGCGAGGTGCGGAGCGCCGTCGACCTCTTCGGGGAGCCGCCGCGCCCCCGCTCGTGACGTCGTGCCGGTGTCCGCTGTGCGTCCGGTGCGGAGCCGGCGTCCACGTGCCCGCGCGCCGCGATGGCCGGCCGGGCCGCGCCGAGTCAGCCGGGCCGGCCACGGCCGCCGGGGCGGCGTCCGTGGCTGCCGCTGAAGGGCGGACGCCTGGCGACGCCCCGCCCGGCCTCGTGTACCCGGCTGCCGAGGACGTGGGCGGTACCCGGCGTCAGCCCGCCGGGCCCGCGCTGCTCGCCAGTGCCTCGGAGAGCTCCTTCGCGATCTGCTGCAGGATCGGCACGATCCGCTCGGTCGCCGTCTCCGTGACACGGCCGGCGGGCCCGGAGATGGAGATCGCGGCCGAGGTGGGGGAGTCGGGGACGGAGACCGCGAGGCAGCGGACGCCGATCTCCTGCTCGTTGTCGTCCACCGCGTAGCCCGCCCTCCGCACCTGTTCGAGCGCGTCGAGGAAGCCGTCCGGCGTGGTGATCGTCTTCTCGGTCGCCGCCGGCATGCCCGTGCGGGCCAGCAGGGCCCGCACCTCGTCCGCCGGGGTGTGGGCGAGCAGAGCCTTGCCGACACCGGTGGAGTGGGGGAGTACCCGTCGGCCCACCTCGGTGAACATCCGCATCGAGTGCTTCGACGGCACCTGGGCGACGTACACGATCTCGTCGCCGTCCAGCAGCGCCATGTTCGCCGTCTCACCGGTCTCCTCGACCAGCCGCTGGAGGTACGGTCGCGCCCAGGTGCCCAGCAGCCGGGCCGCGGACTCGCCGAGACGGATCAGCCGGGGGCCCAGCGCGTAACGCCGGTTGGGCTGCTGGCGCACGTACCCGCACACCACCAGGGTGCGCATCAGCCGGTGGATGGTCGGGAGCGGGAGTCCGCTGCTGGCGGAGAGCTCGCTGAGCCCGACCTCACCCCCGGCGTCCGCCATGCGCTCCAGCAGATCGAAGGCGCGCTCGAGGGACTGCACACCGCCGCTGGGACCGGCGGGTTTGGAGTCGGATGTGCTGGCGTGGGACGGCGGCACGTCAACGGTCCTTTCGAAGCGGAGGCAAGGCAGCAGCCTACCGGGCTGTTCCCGATCGGCCCACTGCTCCCGGTGCGGCGTCCTCGCCGGTCAGGGCCTGTTTTGTCCTGGTGTCGGCGCTCCGGGCGCTGTTCGGCCCGGAGCGCGGTGACGCTGCTCCTGGTCTATTCTACGTTCCGCATGCCGAAAACGAAGTTTTACTTCGTGGAAATATCCAACCCGGGCCGCTCCTGGCCGGCCGGCCGCCACGGCGGTGGGGCCGGGTCTTGACGGGCCGCTTCCACGAGTGAAGACTCCTTCAACAAATCGTTGAATCTGCGTGAGGAGCACAGGTGCCCGGTGTGGACATGAAGCTGGTACTCCGCTCGACGCGCGTCGTCACCCCCGAGGGAACCCGCGCCGCAGCGGTCCTCGTGTCCGGCGGGGAGATCGAGGCGGTCCTGCCGTACGACACCGAGGTGCCCTCCGGCGCCCGGCTCGAGGACTTCGGCGACGACGTCCTGCTGCCGGGCCTCGTCGACACCCATGTCCATGTGAACGACCCCGGCCGCACCGAGTGGGAAGGCTTCTGGACCGCCACCCGTGCCGCGGCGGCCGGTGGCATCACGACCCTGCTCGACATGCCGCTGAACTCCCTCCCGCCGACCACCACGGTCGAGCACCTGCGCGTCAAGCAGCAGGTGGCCGCCCCCAAGGCACACATCGACACCGGTTTCTGGGGCGGTGCGATCCCCTCCAACACCAAGGACCTGCGCCCGCTGTACGAGGCCGGCGTCTTCGGCTTCAAGTGCTTCCTCTCCCCCTCCGGTGTCGAGGAGTTCCCCGAACTGGACCAGGAGCAGCTGGCCCGGTCCATGGCCGAGATCGCGGGGTTCGGGGGCCTGCTCATCGTGCACGCCGAGGATCCGCACCATCTGGCAGAGGCCCCGCAGCGGAGCGGGGAGAGGTACGCCGACTTCCTGGCCTCGCGTCCCCGCGACGCGGAGAACGCCGCGATCGAGGGCCTCATCGCGCACGCCCGCCGGCTGAACGCCCGCGTCCACGTGCTCCACCTCTCCTCCAGCGACGCCCTGCCGCTGATCGCCGCGGCCAAGCGCGAGGGCGTGCGCGTCACCGTGGAGTCGTGCCCGCACTTCCTCACCCTGACGGCCGAGGAGGTCCCGGACGGTGCCACGGAGTTCAAGTGCTGCCCGCCCATCCGGGAATCCGCCAACCAGGACGCGCTCTGGGCCGGGCTCGCCGACGGCACCATCGACTGCGTCGTCTCCGACCACTCGCCCTGCACCACGGACCTCAAGACCCCCGACTTCGCTTCCGCGTGGGGCGGGATCTCCTCGCTCCAGCTGGGCCTTCCCGCCGTCTGGACCGAGGCGCGACGACGCGGTCACACCCTCGACGACGTCGCACGCTGGATGTCCGCGGCCCCCGCCTCTCTGGCCGGCCTCACCCGCAAGGGCGCCATCGAGGCCGGACGCGACGCCGACTTCGCGGTCCTCGCCCCCGACGAGACCTTCACCGTCGACCCGGCAGGGCTGTTCCACCGCAACCAGGTCACCGCCTACGCCGGGAAGACCCTGCACGGCGTCGTCAGGTCCACCTGGCTGCGCGGCACGCGGATCGCGGCCGACGGCGTGCTCGCCGAGCCCACCGGGCGTCTCCTGGAGAGGAACCAGTGACCATGACGACGACACCGCGCTTCACCGGCGACGCGAACCCGTACGGGGGCGGCGACCCGTACGCCGACTACCGCACGGCCGACTTCCCGTTCACCCACCTCGTGGACCTCGCCGACGGGCGCCTGGGCGCCGGGGTCGTCGCCGCCAACGACGAGTTCTTCGCCGAGCGCGAGAACCTGCTGAAGCCGGAACCGGCGGAGTTCGACCCCGAACGCTTCGGGCACAAGGGCAAGATCATGGACGGCTGGGAGACCCGCCGCCGACGTGGTGCGAGCGCCGCCGAGCCGCACCCCGCCGAGGGTGACCACGACTGGGCCCTGGTGCGTCTCGGCGCGCCCGGGGTGGTGCGCGGGCTGATCGTCGACACGGCCCACTTCCGCGGCAACTACCCGCAGTCGGTCTCCGTCGAGGCGACCTCGCTGCCCGGCTCCCCGTCGCCCGGGGAACTCCTCGCGCCCGACGTCGAGTGGACAACCCTCGTGCCCCGCACGGCCGTCGGCGGGCACGCGGCCAACGGCTTCGCGGTCGACGTGGTGCGGCGCTTCACCCATCTGCGGGTCAACCAGCATCCCGACGGCGGGATAGCCCGCCTCCGGGTCCACGGCGAGGTCGCGCCCGACCCCGCGTGGCTGGCGGCCCTCGGCACCTTCGATCTGGTGGCCCTGGAGAACGGCGGCGAGGTCGAGGACGCCTCCGACCGCTTCTACTCCCCGGCCACCCACACCATCGCGCCGGGCCGCTCCCGCAAGATGGACGACGGCTGGGAGACCCGCCGCCGGCGTGACAAGGGCAACGACTGGATCCGCTACCGGCTGGCAGAGCGGTCGGAGATCCGGGCGGTCGAGATCGACACCGCCTACCTCAAGGGCAACTCGGCGGGCTGGGCGGCGATTTCGGTCAGGGACGGCGAGGACGGCGAACGGTCGGAGATCCTGCCCCGCACCCGTCTCCAGCCCGACACGAACCACCGATTCGTCCTGCCGGAGCCCGTGCGCGGCACGCACGTGCGGATCGACATCTTCCCGGACGGCGGGATCTCCCGGCTGCGGCTCTTCGGCTCGCTGACCGACGAGGGGGCCGCACGGCTGGCAGCCCGTCACGAGGAGCTCGGCGGATAGCCGCCGTCCCGGCGCCCGCGGCCCACGGGCCGGTGCGCCGGTTCCTGCCCGGCCCGCAGGGATATGGGACCCTGGTCGGGACGCCGCCGTCCCGACCAGGAGTCGCCATGATCTTCATCGCCGTCAAGTTCACCGTGCGTACAGCCGAGCGGGACAACTGGCTGCCGGCCGTCGAGGACTTCACCCTCGCCACGCGTCAGGAGCCGGGCAACCTCTTCTTCGACTGGTCCTACAGCGTCGAGAACCCGGACCAGTTCATCCTGCTGGAGGCGTTCGCCTCGCAGGAGGCGGGCGAGGCGCACGTCAACTCCGAGCACTTCAAGGCGGCTGTCGACACCATGTCGGAGCTCGTCAGCGAGGTCCCGGAGATCGTCAACGTCGAGGTCCCCGGGGACGACTGGTCCCGGATGTCGGAGGTCACGCCGCGCAACCGGTGAACGCCGGCGCCGTCCATCCGTCCGCCGGCGTCAGAACTCCTCGTGGGTCCCGGGGTCCCCGCCGAAGCGGTGCTGCGGCCGGGCTCCGATCCGGTCGAGCTCCCGCTGGGTGAGCTCGAAGCCGAAGATGTCGAGGTTCTCCCGCTGCCGCCCGGGGTCGGCGGACTTCGGGATCGGTACCGCCCCCAGCTGGGTGTGCCACCGCAGCACGACCTGGCCCGGGGTCACCCCGTGGGCCTCGGCGGCGGCGATCACCTCCGGAGCCTCCAGCACCTGACGCCCCCGGGCCAGCGGACTCCAGCTCTCGGTGACGATGCCCTTCGCGGCGTGCACCGCCCGCAGGTCCTCCTGGGGGAGCAGGGGGTGCATCTCGATCTGGTTGACGACGGGAAGCACACCCGTCTCACGCTCCAGCCGGTCCAGGTGCCCGGCCGTGAAGTTGGAGACGCCGATGCAGCGCACGAGGCCCTCCTCCCTGAGCTTGATCATCGCCCTCCACGTGTCGACGTACCTGTCCACCCGGGGCAGCGGCCAGTGGATGAGGTACAGGTCGACGTACTCCAGCCCGAGGTTGCTCCGGGACTCCTCGAAGGAGGCCAGCGTCTCCTCGTAGCCGTGGTGGCGGCCGGGCACCTTGGTGGTGACGAAGAGTTCCTGGCGGGGCACTCCGGAGCGGGCGATTCCGCGTCCTGTGCCGGTCTCGTTCCCGTAGTTCAGCGCGGTGTCCACCAGGCGGTAACCGAGCGCCAGCGCGCCGGCCACGGCCTTCTCGGCCGCCTCGTCGTCGAGCGGCCAGGTGCCGAGGCCCACCGCGGGGACGGTGTTCCCGTCGTGGAGGTTGCGGACCGGGGGCGGTGTCTGGCTCATGGTCTCCCATTTCGTTCGCGTACCGTCCCCGCCAGCCTAGGACCGGTGGCAGGGCGGGGCGCGCGAGACGCGGCCCCGCCAGGGGGACGCGTCGAACCGCCCACCGCCCTTCCGTACCCGGGTGGGCTCGATCAGTCAGCCCCTGCCGGCCCGTAGGACGCGCGCGGTCCGGAACCTGTGAACCAGGGGTGAGACGGGAGGGCGGTGCCGGTCAGACCCGCCCGGGCACCGCCGGCAGGTCGGAAGGGGTGGTGGCGGCGGCGTGGAGGCGCCCGAGGATGGCCCGCGTCGCCTTGGTGTAACCGGGGCTGTTGTTGTGCAGCACCGACTCCGCGTTGGCCAGTTCCATGAAGGCGATGAGCTCGAAGGCGAGCTGCGAGACGTCCGTGTCCGCGGCCAGTTCGCCCCGTGCCCTGGCCTCCTCGACGGTCTCCTCCACGAAGGTGACCCAGCCGGTCTGCGTGGACGCCAGGGCGTCGTGCACCTTGCCCTCCCTGGAGTCGAACTCGGCGATGGTCGCGTAGAAGAAGCAACCCCCGCTGAACACCCGGCGCTGCGAGTAGGAGAGCCAGCTCTCGCACATCCGCCAGACGCGGCCCAGGCCGGGCGGGACCGCCCTGGTCGGTGTGAGTACGTGCTCCACGAAGACGGCGACGGCCGCACGCACGGTGGCGAGCTGCAGCTCCTCCTTGGAGCCGAAGAGGGCGAACACCCCGCTCTTGCTCAACTTCAGCTCCGTGGCCAGCCGGCCGAGCGACAAGCCCTCCAGCCCCTCGGTCGAAGCGACGTGGACCGCGCGCCCCAGGACCAGCTGCCTGGTCTGGTTCCCCCGCTCGACCCGTCCGTCCAGCCGCGCTCCACCCATGTGCCAACTCCGTGTGTCCGAGCGTCCCAGGACCGACATTCTAGGAGGAGCCGGTACCGGCGGGGGGTCACTTCGACCGCCTGCGACCCCTGCGAACAGGTGGCCGAGCCACCCCGTGGACAGCGGTCGCCGGACGGGCCGGCCGTTCGGTACGGTGACCGCTCCCCGTGTGAGCCGGCGAGGTCTCCACAACGTTCCCTCCGTGGAGAACCAGGAGCACCGACGTGTCCGCTGCCGCCCTGCCCGCTCTCGCCCCGCCCCGCCGCGCGTGGGTCACCGACCTGCCGCTCCTGCTCGTCGCCGCCGTCTGGGGGGCCAGTTACCTCGCGGCCAAGGGCATCACCACGACACACACCGTGATCGCCGTCCTCGTGCTCCGCTTCGCGGTCGTGCTGCCCGCCCTGGCCGTCGCCGGGTGGCGCGGGCTGCGGGCGCTGAGCGGCCCGCAGTGGCGGGGCGCCGGCCTCCTGGGGCTCGTGCTCAGCGGCATCTTCCTGCTGGAGACGTACGGCGTCGTCCACACCTCGGCGACCAACGCGGGGCTCATCATCAGCCTCACGATGATCTTCACCCCGCTGGCCGAGGCGGCGGTGACCCGGGTCCGGCCGCCGACAAGCTTCCTCGCGGCGGCCGGCCTGTCGGTCGCCGGTGTGGTCCTGCTGACACAGGGCGGCGGTTTCACCAGCCCCTCGGCAGGCGACCTCCTGATGCTGCTCGCGGCCCTGGCGCGTACGGTCCACGTGCTGGCGATGGCACGCATCAAGGCGGTCCAGGACGCCGACTCGCTGTCCCTGACCACGGTGCAGCTCGGCAGCGCGGTCGCGGTGTTCGCCGTACTGGCCGCTGTTCCCGGGACCGGCCCGGCGCCGTGGACGGTGGCGGCGGACTTCGGTGCGGCCGAGTGGGCGGGCCTGCTCTTCCTGTCCGTCTTCTGCACGCTGTTCGCGTTCTTCGTGCAGATGTGGTCGGTGCGCCGCACGTCGCCGTCCCGGGTCAGCCTCCTGCTCGGCACGGAGCCGCTCTGGGCCGCCGCCGTCGGCATCGCCCTCGGGGGCGAGCGCCTGGGCGCACCGGGGGTGCTGGGCGCGGTACTCGTGCTGACGGGCACCGCGTGGGGGCGTCGACGGGCCGAGGTCACGTCCTGACCGAGTCCGCCGCGACCATCACGGCGCCGCCCGCCACCACCAGCACGATGTTGACGAAGAGCCCGTGGTCGTCGAGGAAGTCGAGCTTCGCCACCACGGCCCACAGCCTGAACCAGCCCGTCCATTCGTGCAGCAGCCCCGCGGCGCCCTGCGCGAACACGATGAACCCGGCCGTCTCCACGAATTTCTTCATGGCCCGAGCCTGGCGCCGGCCACCGGGGGACCGCGTCGGCCACCGGTCTGCAGGGTGCCGACGAAAGTCTCGGATCGTACGACTTCGGTAGCCCTTCTGCCCCGCAGGACCCGGCAGCGCCTCCCAGCTGCGTAGATTTGTCGATATGACCCGTACGGAATACCCCTGGCTGCTGCCCTCGGCGCTGGCCGGTCACGAGCTGCCCGGGCACCCGGGCAGAGCCCGCAGGACCGTACGGGACTGGGCCGTCGACATCGCGCTCTTCCTCTGTGCCGCCGCGGTCGGGACGGCCGCCCTGGCGGCCATCGAGGCCGATCACACCACCCCCGACGCCGTCGTGTTCGCCGACTCCCTGCTCGGGGCGGCCGCGTGCTGCGCGCTCTGGGTCCGGCGACGGTGGCCCGTGGCGGTCGCCTGCGGACTCACGGTGCTGAGCCTCGTGGAGCCGGTCGCGGCCGGGGCGATGCTGATCGCCGTGTTCAGCCTGGCGGTGCACCGCCCCTTCAAGCAGGTGGCCGTCGTCGGCGTCGGCACCCTCGTCGTGGCCCCCGTGCAGCCGATGCTGCGTCCGGACCCGGGCACGTCCTTCGTCGCGTCCACCGTCATCGGGGTCCTGCTGGTCCTGCTGATGCTGAGCTGGGGCATGGTCGTACGCTCGCGGCGGCACCTGGTCGTCACCCTGCGTGAACGCGCGCACCGGGCCGAGGCCGAGGCCGCGCTCCGGGCGGAGAAGGCCCAGCGGCTCGCGCGGGAGGCCATCGCACGCGAGATGCACGACGTCCTCGCCCACCGGCTGACGCTACTCAGCGTCCACGCGGGCGCCCTGGAGTTCCGGCCCGACGCGCCCCCGGCGGAAGTCGGCAGAGCGGCCGGGGTCATCCGGGACAGCGCCCACGAGGCGCTCCAGGACCTCCGCGAGATCATCGGTGTACTGCGCGCCCCGGAGGAGGGCGACGAGGGCAACCGGCCGCAGCCGACCCTCGTCACCCTGGAGGCGCTGATCGACGAGTCCCGGTCGGCCGGCATGGAGGTCTCCCTCGACACCACCGTCGCCGACCCGGCTCAGGTGCCCGCGGCCACCGGGCGCACGGTGTACCGCATCGCGCAGGAGGCACTCACCAACGCCCGGAAGCACGCCCCGGGAGCGCCCGTCCGCGTCGCCGTGACCGGCGGGCCGGGTGACGGGCTGACCATCGAGGTCGGCAATCCGGCCCCCACCGAACCCTTCGAACCGGTCCCCGGGTCCGGCCAGGGACTCATCGGCCTCACCGAACGCGCGAGCCTGGCGGGCGGAAGCCTGGAGCACGGGCCCCGGCCCGAGGGCGGGTTCACGGTCCTGGCCCGGCTACCGTGGCCGGCATGAGCGATCCCACGGTTTCGGAGGCACCACCGGTCCGGCTGGTCATCGTCGACGACGATCCGCTGGTGCGGGCCGGACTCGTCCTGATGCTCGGGGGCGCCGACGGCATCGACCTCGTCGGGGAGGCCGCCGACGGCACACAGGTGGCCGCCCTCGTCGACCGGGCGCACCCCGACGTCGTGCTCATGGACATCCGGATGCCCGGCATGGACGGGCTGGCCGCGACCGAGGCGCTGCGGCGCCGGCCCGGCGCCCCCGAGGTCATCGTCCTGACCACCTTCCACGCCGACGAGCAGGTACTGCGCGCCATCCGCGCGGGGGCGGCGGGATTCGTCCTGAAGGACACCCCGCCCGCGCAGATCGTCGAGGCCGTCCTGCGGGTCGCCGCCGGTGAGCCCGTCCTGTCGCCCGCCGTCACCCGCAGGCTCATGGCCCGCGCGGCGGGAGAACCGACGGACCACGACCGCCGGGCCCGCAGGGCACTCGCCCGGCAGCGGTTCGCCGGACTCGGGGAGCGCGAGCAGGACGTCGCCTCGGCCGTCGGCCGGGGCGCTTCCAACGCGGAGATCGCCGCGGCGCTCCATCTGAGCGTCGCCACCGTGAAGACCCACGTCTCCCGGATCCTCGCCAGGCTCGGTCTCAACAACCGTGTCCAGATCGCCTTGTTGGTGCATGACGCGGGTCTCCTCCATGAGGACGAGGACGGCTCGCGAAGCGGCGCCTAGGCTGAACGGGTCAGACCGGATGAGGGGGCGGGACGATGACACTGGTCGATCTGCGCGGGGCGGCGGACTTCGGCGCGCATCCGTATCAGTACTACGCGAAGCTGCGCGCCGACGGACCGGTGCACCCGGTCCGTACCGACGACTTCGAGCGGGTCTGGATGATCGTCGGTTACGAGGAGGCCCGCGCGGCCCTCGCGGACCAGCGGTTCAGCAAGGACTGGCGCACGGCGAGGGACTGGTCGGTGTCGAGCAACCCGATCAACGCCAACATGCTGGAGATGGACGCCCCGGACCACACCCGGCTGCGCCGGCTCGTCGCCCGCGAGTTCACCGCACGGCGGATCGAGGCCCTGCGCCCGCGGGTCGAGGAGATCACCGGGGACCTCCTCGACGCGATGGTGCCCGCCGGGAGCGCCGACCTCATCGACGCGTTCGCCTTCCCGCTGCCGATGACCGTGATCTGCGAACTCCTCGGCGTACCCGACATCGACCGGGACGCCTTCCGCCTGATATCCAACGCCATCGTCACGCCGGTCTCGCCGGAGAAGGAGACCGAGGCGGTCCGCGCCATGGGCGCCTACCTGGAGGAGCTGATCGAGGACAAGCAGGGCGCCCCGGGCGACGACCTCATGAGCGCCCTGATCCAGGCACGTGACGACGAGGGCGACCGACTGGCACCGGACGAGCTGATCGGCATGGCCTTCCTGCTCCTGGTGGCCGGACACGAGACCACGGTGAACCTGATCTCCAACGGCGTACGCGCCCTGCTCGACCACCCGGAGCAGCTGGCCCTGCTCCGGGCCCGGCCCGAGCTGATGGACGGTGCGGTCGAGGAGATGCTCCGCTACGACGGGCCGGTCGGGACGGCGACCTTCCGCTTCACCCGGGAGCCCGTCGGGATCGGCTCGGTCGTCATCCCGCGGGGTGAGGCGGTGCTGGTCGCCCTGGGCGCCGGGGACCGCGACCCCGGCCGGTACCCGGATCCGGACACCTTCGACATCCGGCGTGAGGCGCAGGGGCATCTGGCCTTCGGACACGGCATCCACTTCTGCCTGGGCGCTCCGCTGGCCCGCATGGAGGGCCGCATCGCGATCCGCGCCCTGCTGGAGCGCTGCCCCGGGCTCGCGCGGGACCCCGGGGGCGGGGAGCCCGAATGGCTGCCGGGGATGCTCCTCCGGGGGGTCCGCCGCCTGCCGGTGCGCTGGTGAGGGGGCGGCACCGGGGGGTGGGGCGTCACGCCCCGGCGATCTCCGACATCCGTACGGGCCGGTGCCGCGCCCGCGACAGTTCGCACGCCTCGGCGACGCGCAGCGCGTGCAGCGCCTCCCGGCCGTCGCACGGGTTCGCCAGCTCCCCGCGTACGACGCCGAGGAAGGCGTCCAGTTCGGCCTCGTACGCCGGGGCGAACCGCTCCAGGAAGCCCGGCCACGGCTTGGCCGGCGCGGGAGGGCCCTGCGGCTCGGCGGAGGTGAGGGGGGTGCGGTCGTCGAGGCCGACCGCGATCTGGTCCCGCTCGCCCGCCAGCTCCATGCGCACGTCGTAGCCGGCCCCGTTGCACCGGGTGGCCGTCGCCGTGGCGAGTGTGCCGTCGTCCAGGGTGAGCAGCACCGCCGCCGTGTCCACGTCGCCGGCGTCCCGGAACATCGCCGGGCCCGCGTCCGAGCCCATGGCGTAGACCTCCGTCACCTCACGGCCCGTCACCCAGCGCAGGATGTCGAAGTCGTGCACCAGGCAGTCCCTGAACAGACCCCCCGACAGGGGCAGGTACGCCGGTGGCGGGGGAGCAGGGTCGGACGTCGCCGCCCGGACGGTGTGCAGCCGGCCCAGGGACCCGCTCCGCACGGCGCTGCGCGCGGCGGCGTACCCCGCGTCGAACCGGCGCATGAAGCCGAGCTGGAGCACACTGCCCGCCCGCTCGACCTCCCTCAGCGCGCCCAGGGTCCCCGCGAGGTCCAGTGCGACCGGCTTCTCGCAGAACGCGGGCAGACCGGCCCGTGCCGCCCGGCCGATGAGATCCGCGTGTGCCGAGGTGGCCGAGGCGATCACCACCGCGTCCACCCCCGCGCCGAGGACCACTTCGGCGGACGCGACCGCGGTGGCGCCCGTCCGCGCCGCGACGGCCGAGGCGCGGGCCGCGTCGGGATCCGTCACCACCAGCGAGGCGACCGCGGGGTGGCGTGCCAGGACGCCCGCGTGGAAGGAACCGATGCGGCCCGTGCCGATGAGTCCGATGCGCATGGACCCAACGTGCCGCCCCCCGGACGCACTGTCAACTATATGTCCTGACAAATCGAAGGGTGCCGCGCGACCGCACGGGGTACGCTCCGACCCGTGCCCAAACCCACCGCCGACTCCGCCGCCCTGGGGCTGGGCGTGGACCGCACCAGCCCCGTCCCGCTCTACCACCAGCTGGCCCAGCAGCTGGAAGCGGCCATCGAACAGGGACGGCTCGCACCCGGCAGTCTCCTCGGCAACGAACTGGAACTTGCCGCGCGGCTCGGACTCTCCCGGCCCACCGTCCGCCAGGCCATCCAGTCGCTCGTCGACAAGGGCCTGATGGTCCGCCGGCGCGGCGTCGGCACCCAGGTCGTGCACAGCCGCATCAGGCGTCCGCTCGAACTGAGCAGCCTTTACGACGACCTGGAGACGGCCGGCCGGAGCCCGGCGACCCGGGTCCTGCGCAACACGGTCGAGCCGGCGGCGCCCGAGGTCGCAGCCGCACTCGGTGTCGAGCAGGGCAGTGACGTCCATCTCGTCGAAAGGGTGCGCTACGCGCATGACGAGCCCGTGGCCCTGCTGCGCAACCACCTGCCGCCGCACCTGCTCGACCTCGGCACCGAGCGGCTGGAGTCCACCGGCCTGTACCGGATGATGCGCGCCACGGGCATCACCCTGCACAGCGCCCGGCAGACCGTGGGCGCGCGCGCCGCCACCGCGGAGGAGGGCGAACTGCTCGCCGAACCCACGGGCGCCCCGCTGCTGACCATGGAGCGCACCACCTTCGACGACGGCGGACGGGCGGTCGAATTCGGCTCGCACGTCTACCGGGCCTCGCGGTACGCCTTCGAGTTCCAGTTGCTGGTGAGGCCCTGAACCCAGGGGCCGGCGGGCTCCGGTCAGAACGTTCGGACACAAACATTGACGCGGTCATGCTAGGTCGTTAGAACGGCGGGAGGGCGCGGCCCGCGCCCCTGCCGGGCGATGCCGGTCCGGGCTCGGGGATACTTGGCCCGCCGGGCGGCGAGTCCGCTCTCCCCGGCTTCACCAGGCAGCACAGCGAGCAGCACTAGAAGGGCACGGCGTCGTGGCAAGGGTTCGGACAGGGGTACGCGCGATGGGCGCCGTGCTGGCAGCGGTGCTGGCGGCCTCCCTCGCGGGATGCAGCAGCACCGGCGGCAAGCGGGCGGAGGAGCGAGCCGCCCAGCAGGCCGCCGAGGGCCGGTCCGCGGTGAACACGCCCCGATGGACGTTCGCCATGGTCACCCACTCGGGCGACGGCGACACCTTCTGGGACATCGTCCAGAAGGGCGCCGAGCAGGCGGCCGTCAAGGACAACATCAACTTCCTCTACTCGCACGACGCCGAGGGCCAGCAGCAGGCCGAGCTCGTCCAGACCGCCATAGACAAGAAGGTCGACGGCCTGATCGTCTCGCTGGCCAAGCCCGACTCGATGAAGACCGTCGTCGCCAAGGCGGTCAAGGCGGGCATCCCCGTGATCACGGTGAACTCCGGCTCCGCCGAGTCCAAGGCCTTCGGGGCGCTCACCCACATCGGCCAGGACGAGTCCATCGCGGGCGAGGCCGTCGGCGACGAACTCGACAAGCGCGGCCGCAAGAAGGTGCTGTGCGTCCTGCACGAGCAGGGCAACGTCGGTCACGAGCAGCGCTGCGGCGGTGCGAAGAAGACGTTCGGCGGGACGATGCAGAACCTCTACGTCGACGGCACCAACATGCCCGACGTCCAGGCCTCCATCGAGGCCAAGCTCGACTCCGACCGGAGCATCGACGCGGTCGTCACCCTCGGCGCCCCCTTCGCCGCCGCGGCCGTCAAGGCGAAGCAGACCGCGGGCAGCAAGGCCGAGATCGACACCTTCGACCTCAACGCGAGTGTCGCCACCGGCCTGCAGAACGAGTCGCTCGGCTTCGCCGTCGACCAGCAGCCCTACCTCCAGGGGTACGAGGCCGTCGACCTGCTCTGGCTCCACCGCTACAACCAGAACGTGCTCGGCGGCGGCCGGCCCGTCCTGACCGGCCCGCAGATCATCACCGCCGACGACGCCGACGAACTCGCCGAGTACACGAAGCGGGGGACGCGATGACAGCGGCCGGGCAACCGGTGGCGCCCCGCACCGACGAACGCCTGATGCGCATCTCCCCGCTGCGCAGGCTGCTCGGCCGGCCCGAGCTGGGCTCGGTCGTCGGGGCCGTGGCCGTCTTCTTCTTCTTCGCGATCGTCGCCGACAGCTTCCTGCAGGTCTCCAGCCTCGGCACGGTGCTGTACGCGGCCTCCACGATCGGGATCATGGCGGCGCCCGTGGCGCTGCTGATGATCGGCGGGGAGTTCGACCTCTCCGCCGGTGTGATGGTGACCAGCTCCGCGTTGATCTCCTCGATGTTCAGCTACCAGATGACCGCCAACGTGTGGGTGGGCGTCTTCGTGTCGCTGCTGGTCACCCTCGGATTCGGCGCGTTCAACGGCTTCATGCTGACCCGTACGAAACTCCCGAGCTTCATCATCACGCTCGGCACCTTCCTCATGCTGACGGGCCTCAACCTCGGCTTCACCAAGCTGATCAGCGGCACGGTCTCGACGAAGGCCATCGGGGACATGGAGGGCTTCGACTCCGCCCGCAAGGTCTTCGCCTCCTACCTCACCATCGGCGACGTGGAGCTGAAGGTCACGATCCTGTGGTGGGCGGCGCTCGTCGCGATCGCCACCTGGATCCTGCTCCGCACCCGCTTCGGCAACTGGATCTTCGCCGTCGGCGGTGAGGCCGACGCGGCACGCGCGGTCGGTGTCCCGGTGATCCGCACCAGGATCGGCCTCTACCTCGGTGTCGCCTTCGCCGCATGGGTCTCCGGGCAGCACCTGCTGTTCTCCTACGACGTGGTGCAGTCCGGCGAGGGCGTCGGCAACGAGCTGATCTACATCATCGCGGCCGTCATCGGCGGCTGTCTGATCACCGGCGGCTACGGCTCCGCGATCGGAAGCGCGGTCGGCGCGGTCATCTTCGGCATGACCAGCAAGGGCATCGTGTACGCGGAGTGGAACCCGGACTGGTTCAAGTTCTTCCTGGGAGCGATGCTGCTCCTGGCCACCCTGCTCAACGCATGGGTACGCAAGCGTGCGGAGGCGACGAAATGACGGCCACCCAGGCTCCGGCCCCCCGGGACACGGCCGGCGCGGCGCTCGTCGAGCTCGACGACGTCAGCAAGTACTACGGCAACATCAAAGCCCTGGAGAACGTCTCGCTGGAGGTCCACGCGGGGGAGATCACCTGCGTCCTCGGTGACAACGGCGCGGGCAAGTCCACCCTCATCAAGATCATCGCGGGGCTGCACCGGCACGACGCCGGAACGTTCCTGATCGAGGGCGAGGAGGCCGCCCTCGTCAACCCGCGCGACGCCCTGGACAGGGGGATCGCCACCGTCTACCAGGACCTGGCCGTCGTCCCCCTCATGCCGGTCTGGCGCAACTTCTTCC
The DNA here is from genome assembly GCF_044385685.1 of Streptomyces sp. ALB3. Lineage (NCBI taxonomy): Bacteria > Bacillati > Actinomycetota > Actinomycetes > Kitasatosporales > Streptomycetaceae > Streptomyces > Streptomyces sp. ALB3. The sequence goes on from NZ_JBISCE010000008.1 coordinate 596,711, forward strand.
TCGGTTCGGAGCCGACGAAGGGCGCCGGCCCGTTCAAGCGCCTCGACGTGCGGCGGATGCGCGAGACGACCCGCGCGGAGCTGCTGCGCATGGGGATCGACCTGCGGGACGTCGACCAGCCCATCGGCACCCTGTCCGGCGGCGAACGCCAGTGCGTGGCCATCGCCCGCGCCGTCTACTTCGGCGCCAAGGTCCTCGTCCTCGACGAGCCGACCGCGGCGCTCGGCGTCAAACAGTCGGGGGTCGTGCTCAAGTACGTGGCCGCCGCCAGGGACGCCGGGCTCGGAGTGGTCCTCATCACGCACAACCCGCATCACGCCTACCTCGTGGGTGACCGTTTCGTGCTGCTCAAGCGCGGCACGATGTCCGCAAGCCACACCAAGGACGACGTCACCCTGGACGAGCTGACCCGCCAGATGGCCGGTGGGAGCGAGCTCGACCAGCTCGGCCACGAGCTCGAACGGGCCCCTTCGCCCGGGCACCTCGGCGGTCACGCGGTCGACGGCGACGCCCCGTAGAACACGTTCCGCGCCCCCCGCCCCCGGCCCGGAGACCCGGTCCGGGGGCGCGGGAATGGCAGAATCGTGCGTGGCGGGCGCCGTCCGCCGCCGGACGGACCACCGACCGGCCCCCCGACCTGCGCAGGGACGATGAGCACGTACCGCGACTTCACACACCGCGGCTCCGCCCGCGCGACCGTCCTGCGGACCGTCGGCACCAGGGAGCGGCGCTCGCACCTGACGGCGCCCAGGGTCCCCACCGTCGGCATCGACATCGGCGGGACGAAGGTGATGGCCGGCGTCGTCGACGCCGACGGCAACATCCTGGAGACGCTGCGCACCGAGACGCCCGACAAGTCGAAGAGCCCCAAGGTCGTCGAGGACACCATCGTCGAACTGGTCCTCGACCTCTCCGACCGGCACGACGTGCACGCCGTCGGCATCGGCGCGGCGGGCTGGGTCGACGCCGACCGCTCCAAGGTGCTGTTCGCCCCGCACCTCGCGTGGCGCGACGAACCGCTCCGTGACGCCATCGCCTCCCGGCTGGTGGTCCCGGTGATGGTGGACAACGACGCCAACACGGCGGCCTGGGCGGAATGGCGTTTCGGCGCCGGCCGCGGCGAGGACCACCTCGTCATGATCACGCTGGGTACCGGCATCGGTGGCGCGATCCTGGAGGACGGGCACGTCAAGCGGGGCAAGTACGGCGTCGCGGGTGAGTTCGGCCACATGCAGGTGGTGCCCGGCGGGCACCGCTGCCCGTGCGGCAACCGGGGTTGCTGGGAGCAGTACAGCTCGGGCAACGCACTCGTGCGCGAGGCCAGGGAGCTGGCCGCGGCGGACTCCCCGGTCGCGCACGGCATCATCGAGCGGGTCAAGGGCAACATCCCCGACATCACCGGACCGCTCATCACCGAGCTGGCCCGTGAGGGCGACGCGATGTGCGTCGAGCTCCTCCAGGACATCGGCCAGTGGCTCGGCGTGGGCATCGCCAACCTCGCCGCCGCCCTCGACCCCTCCTGCTTCGTCATCGGCGGCGGTGTCAGCGCTGCCGACGACCTGCTGATCGGCCCGGCCCGCGACGCCTTCAAACGTCACCTCACCGGCCGCGGCTACCGCCCCGAGGCCCGGATCGCCAAGGCGCAGCTCGGCCCCGAGGCGGGCATGGTCGGCGCGGCCGATCTGGCCCGCCTGGTCGCGCGGAGGTTCCGGCGGACCAACCGCCGCCGGGTCGAGCGCTACGAGCGGTACGCGCAGTTCTACGACCAGGCCGCGAGCACCATCCGCGGCACCCGCACCGCCGACTGACCGGCGGGCCGCGCGCCACGGCACCCGCACCCCGCTCCGTACCGCAGCTTCGAGGGATCACCGACCATGACCGCAGCCGAGCACCACATCGTGCCGCGCCAGCCCCCCACGTCCGGCTCCTCCGGTTCCTCCGGGCCGTCCGGCTCCACGGGCCCCGCCGGATCATCCGGGGACGGGACCCCTCCGCAGGACCGGCGGAGGGTGGTCCGGCGGCGCCTGATCACCCTGACCATCATCGTCCTGCTCATCGGCATCCCGGCCGGCTACCTGGTGATCTCCGCGGGGCAGAGCCGCCGCTCCGGCAAGGACAAGGAGGCCGAGGCCGCCGCCCAGGGGCTGCGCGAGGACTGGCCGTCCGGCATGCAGCGCCGGATCTTCGAACTGCCCATCCCGGGCAACGCGGTCGGGGTGCAGTACTACGAGACGAACAACTGGAAAGCCAGCCGGATGTACGTGAAGTTCCGTACGACCTCCGCCGGACTGGACCGCTTCCTGAGCGGGGTCGGAACCGGCCGCGCCGCGCTGGAGACCGGAAAGGTCACCATCGGCGAACGGGACATCAAGATCACCGGATGGTACTTCGGACCGGGTGTCCACTGGGCGGGGACGGTGCACAAGAACAAGGACCCGCGTCCCACCCAGAGCATCACCGTGAACATGACCGATCCGGCGGCCCCGGTCGTCTACGCGGTCTCCGCGGCGACCCCGTGACCGGGAGCGGTCGGGCCGCTCACTACCCTGGAGCGAGTGAGTGAAGTGAGCGAGACGACCCCGCAGCCCGCCCGGCCCCCGCGGACGGCCGACCCCGAGCCCCTGCAGGGCGAGGTGATCCGGCAGCTGCACCCGGCTCCCCAGCCCGTGCCCGGGCAGCCGTACGCGCAGCCCCCAGGCCCGACAGCCGTCCAGCCCTCCCTGGCGGCGGGCCCGTCTCCGCAGCACGCCTCCGCCCCGTCGTCGCACCCCGCCCCGGGGCAGCCGCAGCCCGCGACAGCTCCGCACCACGCCCAGGGGGGCGCCGGTCCGCAGTACGCCCCGCCGGCCACCGGTCCGCAGTACGCCCCGCCGACCGCCGCCGGTCCGCAGCACGCGGCGTCGGCGCCCGGCCCGCAGTACACGCAGCAGGCCCCCGGACCGCACCACCCGCGGCCGGCGCCCGGACCGCAGCAGGACCGGCCGGTCCCCGGGCGGCCGTACACCGAGGCGCAGGTCCCGCAGCCAGGCCCCGCCCAGTCGCACCCGCAGCCCGCGACGGCGCCGCCGCCCGCCCAGCCGCAGGTCACGGGCCCGCCCCAGGGCGCGGGAGGCGTGCCGCAGGGCGGCACGGCCGCACAGGGGCCGCAGCAAGGCCCCGGGCCGCGGACGGCGCGGGCACAGCAGTCCGGCAGGCTGCTCCAGTACCGCTTCGACGGACCGGAGGACGCCCCCGTCCTGGTCATCGGGCCTTCGCTCGGGACCACGTGGCACATGTGGGACCGCCAGATACCCGAGCTGTCCCAGCACTGGAGGGTGTTCCGCTACGACCTCCCGGGGCACGGCGGGGCCCCGGCACACCCCGCCGCCGCTGTCGCCGACCTCGCCGACCGCCTCCTCGCCACGCTGGACAGCGTCGGTGTCCAGCGCTTCGGCTACGCGGGCTGCTCCATCGGCGGCGCCGTGGGGGCCGACCTCGCGCTACGCCACCCGCACCGGGTCGCCGCACTGGCGCTCGTCGCCGCGTCGCCCCGCTTCGGCACCGCCGACGAGTTCAGGCAGCGCGGTGTGATCGTCCGGAGCAACGGTCTGGAGCCGATCGCCCGCACCTCCCCGGAACGCTGGTTCACCCCGGGCTTCGCCGCCGCCCAGCCGGCCATCGTCGAGTGGGCCGTCCAGATGGTCCGCACCACCGACCCCGGCTGCTACATCGCCTCCTGCGAGGCCCTGGCCGCCTTCGACATCCGTACGGAACTGCCCCGCATCGGCGTCCCGACCCTCGTCCTGGTCGGGGCCGAGGACAAGGTCACCGGCCCGGCCGAGGCGCGGACCCTGGTCGCGGGCATCCCGGACGCCCGCCTCGCCCTCGTGCCCGGTGCCTCCCACCTGGCCCCGGTCGAACAGCCGGCCGCAGTCACCGACCTGCTGCTCATGCATTTCTCGACCTCGTGGCAGGACACCCTGGCGTCCATCCCCGTGCCGCCGTCCCCGGGTTTCTCCGCCCCGTTCGCCCCGGTCGTCCCCGTCGCCGAGATCGCTGCCGCGGCCGACCTGCCCGACTCCTCCTCCACGGGACGCGACGACCGGTACGACCGGGGGATGAAGGTCCGGCGGGAAGTGCTGGGCGACGCCCACGTGGACGCCGCGACGGCCGCGTCGGACGGCTTCACCGACGACTTCCAGGAGCTCCTCACCCGCTACGCGTGGGGCGAGATCTGGAGCAGGGAGGGCCTCGACCGCAGGGCCCGCAGCTGTGTATCCCTCACGGCGGTCGTCGCGTCCGGACACCTGGGCGGCCTCGCGCAGCACGTCAGGGCGGCTCTGCGCAACGGGCTCACCCCCGTCGAGATCAAGGAAGTGCTGCTCCAGACCGCCGTCTACTGCGGCATCCCGGCGGCGGGCGCGGCGTTCGAGATCGCCCAGTCCGTGATACAGGAGGAAACGACCCCGCCCGCGTAGCAGGATGGGACCATGAACGCTTCGTCTCTCACGCTCACCAAGAACGCCCACTCCTGCGTCCGCCTGGAGCGGAACGGGCAGTCACTCGTCATCGACCCCGGCGGCTTCACCGAGGACGGCGCCGCGGTCGGCGCGGACGCGATCCTGGTGACCCACGAACATCCGGACCACTTCGACGAGGCACAACTGCGCGCAGCGCTGGAGTCCAACCCCGCCGCACGGGTGTGGACCCTGCGCAGCGTGGCCGACCAGCTGTCCGCCGCGTTCCCTGGGCGGGTCCACACGGTCGGCCACGGCGACACGTTCACCGCCGCGGGACTCGACGTGCAGGTGCACGGCGAACTGCACGCGGTGATCCACCCGGACATCCCGAGGGTCACCAACATCGGTTTCCTCGTGGACGGTTCGGTCTTCCACCCGGGCGACGCCCTCACGGTGCCCGACCATCCGGTGGACACGCTGATGCTGCCGGTCATGGCCCCCTGGAGCAAGATCTCGGAAGTCATCGACTACGTACGCGAGGTGAAGCCTCGCCGCGCCTTCGACATCCACGACGCCCTGCTCACCGACCTCGCCCGTCCGATCTACGACAAGCAGATCGGCGCCCTGGGCGGGACGGACCACGGCCGGCTGTCCCCGGGTGACGAGACCCGCCTCTGACCCGGCTGTCAGTGGGAGCGGTTAGGTTGGCTGCATGCGTATCGCCACGTGGAACGTCAACTCGATCACCGCCCGGCTCCCGAGGCTGCTGGCCTGGCTGGAGAGCAGCGGCACCGACGTGCTGTGCCTCCAGGAGACCAAATGCACCCTGGAGCAGTTCCCCGCCGACGCGCTGCGTGAGGCGGGCTACGAAGCCGCCGTCAACGCCACCGGCCGGTGGAACGGTGTCGCGCTGCTCTCCCGTGTCGGCCTCGCGGACGTCGTGACGGGCCTGCCCGACGGTCCCGAGTACGAGGGCGTGCAGGAGCCGAGGGCGATCTCGGCGACCTGCGGGCCCGCCCGGGTCTGGTCCGTCTACGTCCCGAACGGCCGCGAGGTCGCCCACGACCACTACGCCTACAAGCTCCGCTGGCTGGAGGCCCTGCGCAAGGCCGCCGCCGTGGACGCGTCGGGGCCGCTGCCGTTCGCGGTCCTCGGGGACTTCAACATCGCCCCCACGGACGAGGACGTCTGGGATCCCGCGGTCTTCGAGGGCGCGACACACGTGACCCCGGCCGAGCGGGCGGCACTCGCCGCGCTGCGCGAGGAGGGGCTGTCCGACGTGGTGCCGCGTCCCCTCAAGTACGACCACCCGTACTCCTACTGGGACTACCGCCAGCTCAGCTTCCCGAAGAACAAGGGCATGCGCATCGACCTCGTCTACGGCAACGCCCCCTTCACCGCGGCGGTCAAGGACAGTTACGTCGACCGCGAGGAGCGCAAGGGCAAGGGCGCCTCCGACCACGCCCCGGTGGTCGTGGACCTCGACCTCTGACGGCCGGGGGCGCGTACGGGCACGCAAGTGTCAACTCCGGGTTGACGACTCTTCGGTGTCAACCTAGGGTTGCCTCATGACGAAGCCGTTGCGCCCCGACCCGCCCATCCGTCTCGACGACCTGATCGAGGCGATCAAGAAGACCCATGACGACGCGCTGGAGCAGCTCACCGGAGCGGTGGTCGCGGCCGACCACCTGGGTGAGATCGCCGACCACCTCATCGGCCACTTCGTGGACCAGGCGCGCCGCTCCGGCGCGTCCTGGACGGACATCGGCCGGAGCATGGGCGTCACCCGGCAGGCCGCTCAGAAGAGGTTCGTGCCCAAGAAGCCCGGCGAGGCCTCGGACCTGGACCCCGGCCAGGGCTTCGGCCGGTTCGACGAGCAGGCCAGGAACGTCGTGATGGCCGCGCACAACGAGGCGCACACCGCCCGCAACGACGAGGTGGGTGTGGGGCACCTGGTCCTGGGGCTCCTGGCGGACCCGGACTCCCTCGGTGCCCGGGTGATCGCCGGCCAGGGGGTGTCACCGGAGGCGGTCCGGGAGGCCGCGGCCCTCGCCCTGCCCACAGCGGCCGGCGAGGTCCCCGAGCTCATCCCGTACGACGCGGAGGCCCGGAAGGTCCTGGAGCTCACCTTCCGGGAGGCGCTGCGCCTCGGCCACGACTTCGTCGGAACCGGGCACATCGCGCTGGCCCTGCTGGAGTTCGAAGGCGGCGTGGGCGTGCTCGCGGGGCTGGGCGTCGACAAGGACGTGGCGTCGGCCGACGTGGCCGCCGCCGTCGCCGCCGAAACCGGGGAGCCGGTTCCGGACACCCGGGACTAGGGTGGGGGCCGAGCGCCCGGTGCGCAGGCGACGGATACTTCTTTCCGCAAAAAAGAGGACCCAGGTTCGAATCCTGGCGGTCCGGCCCCGGCCGGACCGTGGTGCAGCGGCCCAGCATCTTGTCTCCGTCGCCGACTTCGACCTCGGGCGCTCGCGCGGTGCCGCCCCACACCGGGGCGGCACCGCGCGGCACAGGGCCTCAGTGCACCGAGAACCCGCCGTCGACGAACAGTGACTGCCCGGTGACGTAGGACGAGGCGGCCGACGCCAGGAACACAGCGGCACCCGCGAAGTCCTCGGCCAGTCCGTTGCGTCCCACCATCGTGCGTGCGGCCAGCGCCGCCACCCGCTCCGGGTCGGACGACAGCCTCTCGTTGAGCGGAGTCATCACGAATCCGGGCACGAGCGTGTTGCAGGTGACACCGTGCGGCGACCAGGCCTCGGCCTGCGAGCGGGCCAGTGACTCCAGCCCGCCCTTGGAGACGCCGTACGCACCACTCTGCACGAACGCCCGGTGTGCCTGCTGGGACGTGATGTGGATGATCCGGCCGAAGCCGCGCGCGGCCATCCCGGGTCCGAACCGGCGGCCCAGCAGATAGGGCGCCTTGAGGTTCACCGTCATCGTGGTGTCCCACACGTCCTCGTCGAGCTCGCTCATCGGCGGACGCAGGTTGACGCCCGCGCAGTTGACGAGGATGTCGGGCTCGCCGAACGCGGCGGCCGCCGCGTCGCCGGCCGTGCGCACGCCCTCGGCCGTACCGAGGTCGGCGCTCACCCACGCGGCCCGGCATCCGGCGGCTCCGAGTTCGCCTGCGGTGCGCACCAGTTCCGACTCCCCGCGTGCCACGACCACCACGCTCGCGCCGGCGCGGGCGAGCGCCTCCGCGATGCCCCGGCCGATGCCCGAGCTGCCGCCGGTCACCACGGCGACCCGGCCCCGCAGGGAGAAGAGTTCGGAAAGATAGTTCTGCGACGTCATCCTCGTACCTTAGAGAGATGACCAGGTCATGAACGGGGCGGGTCCCGGAAGCGGTCCAGTCGCGCGCCCTGCGGTGCGTAACGCGTCAGGGATGGGATCCTGGTGGCATGAACATCCCTTTCCTGGACAACTGGCGTAAGCGCCAGGGCGGTACACGGCAGGTGGCGCTCGCAGCCGCCGTCGAGACCGATCCGGACGGTGTCGCCGAGCTGTTGGCGGAATGCGAGTTGCTGCGCGCCCGGGCGGGACAGTGCGGCCTCGAACTCGACGACAGCCCCGCCTCGTTGTCCGCGCTCGACCAGTTGCCGCCCGTCTGGCGCGACGATCCGGAAGAGCTGCCCTGGGTGGGTAACGACGCCGGCCTGTACCTCGGCACCGTACTGGTGCGTACCGTCCCGGGGGCCGCCTGGGACATCCTGGCGGGCGGGCAGCCGGTGGTGCGCCTGGCGTCCGGGCGCGAGATCGATGTGGTCGCGGCCGGCCTGGACTGGGCGATGTCCGGCAGCCCCGAGCTCTCCGAGATGTACGCGGAGTCGGCGGAGAGCGGACCCGAGGCCAAAACGCGATAAACAGCCTTATGCGCTGTCGGTGCGTGTCGGCGCCGAAGCGCGTGTCCGCCCCGGATAGTTTGCGCTGACCTCGACACAAAGCGATAAGTGGGTAGGGCAGCGTATGGCCGTCGATCCGTTGATCGAGCTGCGGGACGTGAACAAGCACTTCGGTACGTTGCACGTGCTGCAGGACATCAATCTCACCGTCGGCCGCGGGGAGGTGGTGGTGGTCATCGGCCCCTCCGGATCGGGTAAATCAACGCTCTGCCGGACGATCAACCGGCTCGAGACGATCGAGTCCGGTCATATCGCCATCGACGGGAAGCCTCTCCCCGAGGAGGGGAAGGGGCTCGCGCAACTCCGGGCCGAAGTGGGCATGGTCTTCCAGTCGTTCAACCTGTTCGCCCACAAGACCGTGCTGGCGAACGTCTCGCTCGCCCAGCTCAAGGTCCGCAAGCGAAGGAAGGACGAGGCCGACCAGCGCTCCCGGGAACTGCTGGAGCGGGTCGGGCTGGCCTCACAGGCGGACAAGTTCCCCGCCCAGCTCTCCGGCGGACAGCAGCAGCGCGTCGCCATCGCCCGTGCCCTCGCCATGGACCCCAAGGCGCTGCTCTTCGACGAGCCCACCTCCGCCCTCGACCCGGAAATGATCAACGAGGTGCTCGAGGTCATGCAGCAGCTGGCCCGTGAGGGCATGACCATGGTGGTCGTCACGCACGAGATGGGCTTCGCCCGGTCGGCCGCCAACCGTGTGGTCTTCATGTCCGACGGACGCATCGTGGAGGACCGCACCCCCGAGGACTTCTTCACCGCGCCCGAGAGCGACCGCGCCAGGGACTTCCTGTCCAAGATCCTCAAGCACTGACAGGGGGCACCGTGTTGCGTACGAGGAACATCACGGCCGTGCTGGCCTGCCTTCTGCTCGCCCTGCTCGCCGCCGGCTGCGGCCGGGAGGGAAGCCCGCCGGTCAAGGGACCCAAGGCCGGGGAGCTGCCCCGGTACACGGTCGACACCGGCTTCCGGCTGCCGGAGTCGAAGACCTGGACGAAGGCGAAGAGGCGCGGCTACCTCGTCGTCGGCGCCAAGGAGGACCAGCCCTACCTCGGCGAGAAGGACCCCGCCACGGGAGTCTACTCCGGCTTCGACATCGAGATCGCCCGCATGATGGCGGCCTCCCTGGGCTTCCAGCCGGACACGATCCGCTTCAGGACCATCGCCTCCGCCAACCGGGAGACCGCGCTCCAGAACGGGCAGATCGACTACTACGTCGGCACCTACACCATCAACGACATGCGCAAGAAGCTCGTCGGCTTCGCCGGGCCGTACTACATGGCCGGACAGGGACTCCTGGTGCGCACGGACGAGAACGACATCGACGGACCGCAGGACCTCGCGGGCAAGACCGTCTGCTCGGCCGCCGGGTCGACTCCCTTCCAGCGCATCGCCGCCGACTTCCCCGAGGCGGATCTCGTCGCCTACGACACGTACTCGATCTGCGTCGACAACCTCCTGACGTTCCAGGTCGACGCCGTCACGACCGACGACGCGATCCTGCTGGGCTTCGCGGCCAAGGCGCCGGAGGAGATGAAGGTGGTCGGCAGGCCCTTCTCGGAGGAGCCGTACGGCATCGGCGTGCCGCGCAGTGACAACGCGCTGCGTGCCGCGCTCAACGACGCGTTGGAGGCCGACGAGAAGAACGGCAACTGGAAGAAGGCGTTCGAGGCGACCCTCGGCCTGTCCGGGGTGCCCGCGCCGAAACCTCCGCCCATCGACCGCTACCCGTCGAACTGAGGGGCCGGCCACCACCATGGACGTACTGACAGAGAACTTCTCGCTCTACGGCAAGGGCTTCCTCGGCACCCTCGAACTGACCGTCTACGCCTCGGTCCTGGCGCTGGCCCTCGGCTTCGTGATGGCGTCCTTCCGGGTCGCGCCGGTCGGCTCGCTCCGGGTGATCGGCACGGTCTGGGTCGCGGTGCTCCGCAACACCCCGCTGACACTGCTGTTCTTCGCCGTCCTGCTCGGCCTGCCGCGCTTCGGCCTGGTCCTGCCGTTCCAGGTGTTCGCGGTCCTCGCCCTCGGCTGCTACACCTCGGCGTTCATCTGCGAGGCGCTGCGCTCCGGCATCAACACCGTGCCCACCGGGCAGGGTGAAGCGGCCCGCAGCCTGGGGATGTCCTTCGGGCAGACGCTGAACAACGTGGTCCTGCCGCAGGCCTTCCGCTCGGTGATCCCGCCGGTCGGGTCGACGCTCATCGCTCTCGCCAAGAACTCCGCGATCGCGGGGGCGTTCAGCGTCACCGAACTGCTGGGCACCTACAAGACCCTCAACGAACTCGGCTACAGCATCATCTGGTCCTTCATCTGGATCGCCGTCGGATACCTCATCATCACCCTCGCCATCAGCGCGCTCTTCACCGTGTTGGAGAAGCGCTGGGGAGTCGCCCGATGACCCACAGCACCGCCTCCGCCACCGCGCTCTACGACATCCCCGGGCCCCTCACCCGAAAACGGCATTTCCTGTACGGAGTCCTCTCCACAGCGGTGATCCTCGCGCTGTTCGGGTGGATCCTCTACCTGCTGTTCGACACGGACCAGTTCACCAGCGAGAAGTGGACGCCCTTCACGTACACGGGCATCCAGGAACTGCTCCTGCGCGGACTCGGCAACACCCTCAAGGCCTTCGCCTACGCCGCGGTCCTCTCCCTCGCGCTCGGGGCGGTGCTGGCCGTGGGCCGCCTCTCCGCACACAAGCCCGTGCGCTGGGTCTCGACGCTGCTGGTGGAGTTCTTCCGGGCCATGCCCGTGCTGGTGATGATCTTCTTCATCTTCGTCGCGCTCAAGGTCCAGCCGCTGCCGGCGCTGGTGGCCGGGCTGACCCTCTACAACGGGTCGGTGCTCGCGGAGGTCTTCCGCACGGGGATCAACTCCGTGGAGCGGGGGCAGCGGGAGGCGGCGTACGCGCTGGGCATGCGCAAGACGCAGGTCACCACCCACGTCCTGGCCCCGCAGGCCGTCCGCGCCATGCTGCCCACCATCATCAGCCAGCTGGTGGTGGCGCTCAAGGACACCTCGCTCGGATACCTGATCACCTACGAGGAGTTCCTCCACGCGGGCAAGCTGATCGCGTCGAACCTGGACTACGGTCTGCCGTTCATCCCCGTCGTCATGGTGATCTCGCCCATCTACATCGGCCTGTGCATGCTGCTCTCGTGGTTCGCCACCTGGGTGGCCAGACGGGAGCGGCGCAACCCGAAGACGGAGGGTACGGGCGTCGCCGCCGCCGAGCCGGGAACCCTGCTGCCGGGCCGCCCGCGGTAGCCGTCGGCGAGTCCGCCCGGCAGCAGCCGGTGATCACTCCTCGCACCGCGGGCACGGGACGCGATCCGTACCCGTGCGCGGTGGGGGAGAAGGTCAGCTGTGTGCCGGCCGGGTCACCGCCGACGTGACGAGGACCGGTGAAGGCCACCGGGCGACCTGTGACCGGCCGGGGGACGCCGTGGGCGTGGAGCGCGGCTCCACGTCCACGGTCCGGCGGCCGTCCTGGTCCCCGCGCCGGGAGCACGACGGCAGGAGGCGGGCGCCGGGACCGTGCGCCGCGTCACCCGTGCTCAGCCTGCGGCACGGTGCGAGGTGCGGGGCGCGGCGGGAGGCGGAGCCTGCGCCGTGCGCGTCACGTCACCGATCAACTCGACCACATCGGGCCCGTACGCCTGGGAGTTGACCACCTTCAGGAGGAGCACGAAGGAGTTCCCGCGGTGCTTGCGCTGCAGCTTCTCGTAGTTGCGCACGAGGTACCGGGAGGCGGCCTGGTTGGTGATGGCGCGCTGACCGCACATCAGGAAGACCGGACGGGCGTCCTGGCCCCCCGTGAGCCTCGCGAGCAGCACGTGTTCGGACGTGCCCGGCTCCAGCCGGTAGCGCTCCGAGCCCACCTGGAAGGCCGCGCGGTCAGGGCCCGGTTCCGGCCCGGTGTCGATCTTCACGCCCGGCAGCAGGGACTGCAGGTGCGCGGCCATGCGCCGGTTGGACACCGGCCCGCCCACGCAGAATTCGGTCCGCTCGCCGAAGCCCTGCTGGGCGGTGTCGTGCGACACGATCTGGGCGTGGGCCGCGCAGTCCTTGATGAGCGCGGACAGTTCGAGCAGGGCGAAGACGTCGTGGCGGTGGACCGCGCCGTCGCCGCCGGCGTCACGGTTGACGACGAGGAGGCACTCGGAATTCCCCGGCAGGCCGAAGAAGGCCTGTTTGCGGCGGAGTCTGCGGCGCCAGAGGTAGGTGCGGGCGAGCCAGCCGAGAGAGGCGCTGATTCCGGCAGCTATGAGACCGAGCACGATGTTGCGTACGTCGTCATTCATGAGCGGGCATGGTAGCGGTCCGTCCGGACGTGTGGCCGAGGCGGTCCTGACGGTGCGGGTGGTGCGGAGTTACCCTGCGCGGACGATCCTTCACAGGAGGTACGGATGCGTCGTTCCGTCGGCCGGAATGTGTCGTTGCCCATCGTGATCGCCGTCATCGGCTCGCTCGGTGCCGCGGCCCCGGCGGCCTCGGCACCACCGGGCCCGCCCCCCAAGTCGCCGGTGGCGGTCGGGTACGGCGGAGCGGTGTCGAGCGTCGACGCGGACGCCTCGGCGGCCGGTATCGAGGTACTGCGCAAGGGGGGCAACGCCGTTGACGCGGCCGTCGCCACCGCCGCCGCTCTGGGAGTCACCGAGCCGTACTCGGCGGGCATCGGAGGCGGTGGGTACTTCGTCCACTACGACGCCAGGACGCGCAGCGTGCAGACGGTCGACGGGCGCGAGACCGCCCCCCGCAGCGCGGACTCCTCGCTCTTCCTGGAGAACGGGCAGCCGATCCCCTTCAACGACGCCGTCACCAGCGGGCTCGGGGTCGGTACCCCCGGCACCCCCGCCACCTGGGAGAAGGCGCTCGACGCCTGGGGCAGCAAGCCCCTGCGCCGGCTGCTGGAACCGGCCGAGCGGCTCGCCCGTGACGGATTCGTCGTCGACGACACCTTCCGCTCTCAGACCGCGGCCAACCAGGCGAGGTTCGAAGACTTCCCCGCCTCCGCGAAGCTCTTCCTGCCAGGCGGGCGACTGCCGGTGGTCGGATCCGTCTTCAAGAACCCCGACCTCGCCCGTACCTACGCGTCCCTGGGCCGCGAAGGCGTCGACGAGCTGTACAGGGGCGGACTGGCCCGGGACATCGTGTCGACGGTACGCACACCTCCGGTGGACCCGGCAGCGTCCCGTGTGGTGCGTCCAGGCGACCTGACGGCCGGGGACCTGAGGTCCTACAGGGCACTGCGGCAGGCCCCGACGAGAGTCGGCTACCGGGGGCTCGACGTCTACGGCATCGCGCCCTCCTCCTCCGGAGGGACGAGCGTGGGTGAGGCACTCAACATCCTCGAGTCCACGGACCTCTCGAAGGCGACCGAGGCCCAGTACCTGCACCGTCTCATCGAGGCGAGCAGGATCGCGTTCGCCGACCGGGGCCGCTGGGTCGGCGACCCGGCGTTCGAGGACGTGCCGACGCGGGAGCTGCTCAGCCAGCGGTTCGCCGACTCGAGGGAATGCCTCATCAAGGACGACGCGGTCCTCACCAGCCCGCTCGCGCCGGGCGATCCGCGTGACCCGGTCCGCTGCGGCACCGGGGGCGAGGCGGCCCCGACGACGTACGAGGGTGAGAACACGACACATCTGACCACCGCCGACAAGTGGGGCAACGTCGTCGCGTACACCCTGACGATCGAGTCGACGGGCGGCAGCGGCATCACCGTGCCCGGGAGGGGCTTCCTGCTCAACAACGAACTGACGGACTTCTCCTTCGCCCCGGCGAATCCGGCGGTCCACGACCCCAATCTGCCCGGCCCGGCCAAGCGTCCGCGGTCGTCGATCTCGCCGACCATCGTGCTGGAGCACGGGAAGCCCGTGCTGGCCCTGGGGTCCCCGGGGGGAGCCACGATCATCACCACGGTTCTGCAGTCGCTGACCGGCCACCTGGACCGGGGGCTGCCGCTGGTCGAGGCGATCGCCGCGCCCCGCGCCAGTCAGCGGAACTCGGCCACGACCGAGATCGAGCCCGGCCTCCGGGACAGTCCGGTGAGCGGGGAGCTGGAGGCCCTCGGACACGTGTTCAAGGTGAACCCGGAGATCGGGGCCGCCACGGGCATCCAGCGTCTCCCCGGGGGCCGCTGGCTGGCAGCCGCCGAAAAGGTGCGGCGGGGTGGCGGCTCGGCCATGGTGGTACAGCCGAGCGGCCGTCAGTGACCGGTCGGCACAACTGCGGGCCCCGGGGCCGGGAGGGTGTGCTCCACCGCGCCCTCCCGGCCCCGGGGCCTTGAAGCGGCCGGACCGCATCCCTCCGTGCCGCACGGCAAGGAGGAGCCCGTCAGGGCTCTTCGCGTCCAGTGAAAGGGCATCCACCACGGTGCGTACGCGAATGCTGGTCCTCTCCGCGCTCTCCGGCGCCGCCCTGCTCGCCTCCACGCTCCCCGCCGCGGCGGCCGGGAGGGAGGACGGCCCGGTCACCGCCGCCGAACTGCTGGCCGAGGTGAAGAACTGCACGAGGGTCTCCCAGGGGAAGTACCGGACGGACCGGACCACCGCGGCCACGGTCCCGGTCTGCGGGACCGGCGAGGCCGTGTTCTGGGAGGCCGACATGGACATCGACTGCGACGGCCGCGTCACGACCGTCTGCAACACGGGCACCGACCCCTCCTTCCAGCCCCGGACCGCGTTCCAGGGGTCGGACGGCAAGCCCCTCGACTCCGCCCGGGTGCCCTTCGTCGTCGTCCCCGGCGCCGGCCCGCTCTGGAACTTCGCCACGTCGGGGATCAAGGGCGGTGGCGCGGCGGCCGTCGTCCACGACGGCAAGGTCCGCTACGCCGTCGTGGGGGACACCGGGCCCAGCGGAATCATCGGCGAGGGTTCGTACGCCCTGGCCCAGGCACTCGGCATCGATCCGGACCCCAGAACCGGCGGTACGGCGTCCGGTGTCACCTACATCCTCTTCAAGGACTCCAAGGTCTCGCCGATCGAGAGTCCGGCCGCCGCCGTGAGTGCCGGTGAGGCGCTCGCCCGGGAGTTCGTCGGAGGCACCTGAGGGGGCGGCGGTACACGGAGCGCGGATGTGCCGGGAAGACGCGGGGCCGTCGCCGGTGACCGCTGCCGTGTGCCCGGGGCCGCACCCTGCCGCCGTCACCCGTGCACAGGCTCCGTGAACACGGTCTGCCCATTATCATACCGGTCGAACTGGTATTAGAATGACGGCATGGTACGGAATCCTCTGACACCCGAAGAGCGGCGCCGCGGCGAGCGGCTCGGCGCACTGCTGCGCGAGGCGCGTGGCGGGCGCAGCATGGTCGCCGTGGCGGCGAGCGCGGGTATCTCGGCCGAGACGCTCAGGAAGATCGAGACGGGCCGGGCCCCCACCCCCGCCTTCTTCACGGTGGCGGCGCTCGCCGGAGCCCTGGGGCTGTCGATGGACGAACTGCTCCCACGGTGCGCGCCGGCCCCGGGGCCGGCGCCGGAACCGACGGAGCTGCCGCTCTCGGCGTAGGCCGAGTAGGGTCGCGCCCGTGATCCTCCAGGAGTTCGCCCGCAGCGAGTACGTCAGCCTCACCACGTACCGGAAGGACGGCACGCCCGTCGCCACACCCGTCTGGGCGGCGGTGGACGGTGGCGTGCTGTACGTCTGGACCCGGTCCGACTCCTGGAAGGTCAAGCGGCTCCGCAACGACAGTCGGGTCCGTGTCACGGTCTGCGACGTCCGCGGCCGGGTCGCGGAGGGCGCGCCGAGCGCCGAGGGGACCGCCCGCCTGCTCGACGCCGCGGGTACCGCGGCGGTGCGCAGGACGCTCGCCCGCAAGTACACCTGGAAGTTCTGGCTCGTGGACTGGCCCGCCACGGTCGTACGGCTCGGCAAGCGGCCCCATACGGGCATCGCCGTCACGCTCTGAGGGGCGCGCCGGTCCCGGGCGCGCCCCGGCCGCACCGTGCCGGAAAAGAGCGCGTAGTCCTTCCGTAACACGCCTGCGGTCGAATGCCCGGCGGACTGGAATGCCCCAGTCCCGGGCTACCGGTGAGGGCGACGGTGACAGTGCGGCAACAAGCGGTGGAAGTAAGGGCGTTCGCGCGGTACCTACGAGAACTGGCTGCCCTGCTCGATCCCCGGGAGGGCTGGTACGGAGTCTTCCGCGCACGCGATCCCGAAGGCATGAGCGCGTGTTTCGACGGGTCCGAGGTCCCGCCCTGGGATGTGGTCGAGTCGTTGCTGCAGGACCTCGCCGCGGTGCGCGGCGCCGCGTCCGCCGCGCAGGAGTCCGTCCGGGCCGCCGCGCTGTACGCCGCGTCGACCGCCGCCCACGACAGGCGCCCGGGCGGACGGCAGGCTCTCCTCGGCCGGCTGGACTCGATGCTCCGGGAGCAGTCGTACGCAGCCGGGCGGATGAGGGTGGCGCAAGCGGAGGGGGCCCGTGCGCCGGAGAGCGGGAGAGAGGCGATGGCCTGGGCGCGGGACGACCATCTCCGGGCCACTGCGCGCTGCGCCGAGCTCCGCGGCCGGCTGGCCGCGCTGGGCGGGGCGGTGCCGGACGACCGGCCGCCGGGGCGGGGAGAGGGAAGCCCGCCGGGCGGGGAGGGGCCGGCCCCCGGCCCGCCGCCTGCGGGCGGACCGGGGGAGACCGGCGGTGCGCCCCCCGCCCCGGATGTCACGACCGCCCCGGCGAGGAAGCGCGGGAAGCCGCGCGGCGCACGCTTCGCGGGCCTCGAGCTCGACGACGACACGGAGGCGAGTCCGGTCCCGCCCGCCGTGCCCGGCCTGGGCGTGCCCTCGCCGGGCTCGGCCGTCCCGAGGGGCGCCCGCTTCGGCGGTGCCCGCGCCGCCGAGGGCGCCGGGCGTCCGGCGGCACCCGGACCCGTAGGACCCGACCTCGCCGCACACCGGGCCGCCGAGGACACCGTGGCCGCGCTCCTGCGGCTGCGCTCGGAGGGACGCACCGGAGAGGCGCACGCCGTGCTCTGCGAGGCGGCGGGCCGGCCCCCCGGATACCTGCCGGTACTCGCCGTGGCTCTCGGCCGGGCCGGTCTGGCCGCCGACTGGGCGACCCTGCTGTGGGAGGTGTCCTCCCTGGCGCCCGCCGAACTCGCCGCCGCCGCAGGGGCGCTGGCCGCCGCCGGCCGCGCCGACGACTGCGGTCTGCTGCTCCGGCAGGGGGTGGCCCGGCCCGCGGAGGAGATCGCCGACGCCGTGTCCGCCCTCCACGGGGCGGGCCTGGAGGCCGAGGCGCGGGCGTTGCTGGGCGCGTTCGTGCGCGTACGGAGTCCGCAGGACGCGGCGCGCGTCGCCGAGCGCGGGCCGCGCCACCTCGTCCCCCACCTGCTCGCCGCTGCGCGCGAGGTGTCCACGGCGAGGGAGTGGGACCTGGTCCACGCGCTCCGGGTGGCGGGCGTGGCGGCGCCGTAGGAACGGTGCGGTGAGTGGCGCCGGACAAGCGGGCGAGCGGGCCGCCCGACGGCGGGTCACGCGCGGACCGGCTGTCGCGAGGGGGCGCGCCGGGGGGCCTGGACGTGCGGTCCGGCACCGGCCGGGGTCCGTGACCCGTGCGCGCCCGCCCTCGCGGAGCGTGTGGCCCCTACATGTCGCCAGTGCCGACGGGGTTGAGGAGATAAATCTCATTCCACCCTTTATCGTCGATCGAGGCATACCACACAAGTGGTACATGTCTCCCCAGTGATGTGGAGGAACCATGCTTACGCAGGAAACCACTCTCACCGCGACGCCGACCCAGACCGCCACGCTGGGCGCTCTGATGACGGAGCCCGAGGCCACCGTCAGCGACGCCCCGCTCTACACCCCGGAGGCCGCGGGCCTGCTGCTCGCGCTGCTGCTCCTGTCTCCCAAGGAGCCGAAGGAGCCCCGGGGCAAGTGAGTTCCCACTCCGCATTCGCCGCGGCGTCCGACGCCCTGGCGGCCTGTGTCCTCGGTGCCCTCAGCGGCACCGGGGGCGCTGTGCAGCTGGCCCGGTACGTCGACGACGCCTCCGACACCCTCGCGGCACTGGCCGCGGTGCGGGTACTGGGCGCCGACACCTTCAGCCCTCACCTCCTGACGGACCACCCGTTCCCGGCGCAGGACGCGGCCGTCGTGGCCAAGGCCTTCGACGCCTTCCCCGCGTCCGACACCTCGGACGAGGTGACGGTCGCCCACCGCGACCACGCCACCGTCGTCCTGCTCGCCCGTCTCTCCGGGGACGACACCCTGCGCACGGTGGCGCCCGAACCGGCGCCCACCCCCGACCTCGCGGACACCGCCGGGTGGAGCGAGTGGTGCGTCCGGATGGCCCAACTCGCCCCGCTGGCCACGCTCGGCCTCGACGGCCCGGTCCACGAGGCGGCGCGCGGCGGCGTCCTGGCGCTGTGCCGGGGCGTCAGCCGCTCGATGCTGCGCCGCGACTTCCCCACCGCGGCCCGCCTCGTCCGCTGGCTGGCCCGGCTGTCTCACGAGGGCGTCGAACTGCCCCTGGACCCGCACCTCGCCGCGGAGCACGTGCTCCTGGTGGGCGGCGCGGGCCCGCGTACCGCTCTGGACCTGGCGATCGCCCGCCACCTCATCGAACGACGGCCCGGCACGGACGCGAAGGCGGCACACGCATGACGACGATCCCCGAGCCGGTCACCAGGGCAGCCCGGAGCATGGCGGACCGGGCACTGTCGTGGCTGCACGCCAACCGCGAACTGGGCGGCCTGCCGCCCGACACCACCGAGACGATGGCCGACCCCGACAGCGTCTACAAGCCGCTGGGGGAGACCACCCTCGCCGCCTCCCTGATCCTCCGCGACGGTGTCGCCGGCCCGGGCCGCCTGGTCGCGGCCCAGAGCCTGATGGACTTCACCTGGGAGCAGTTCAGGCGCGGTGACATGATCTACGAACGCCAGCTCCGCCACACGCTGATGACGGACCCGCTGGAGATGTACGCCCCTTTCGTCCGCTGCGGTTACCGTCACGAGGGGCTCGACGCGCTCCTCGCGCACCGGTCCCGCATGCGGTCGGTGAACAGCGTCGAGGTGCTGCCGAACCGCCGGCTCGCCGTCGCCAACGCGGCCCGCGTCGTGGGGCTGGAACACGCCGAGGACATGAAGGAGCTGGCCGGCGCCACCTGGCTCGGTTCGACTCCGGAGCCGTGGGCGATCAACTGGATCACGGCCTACGCGATGACCCACACCGTCTTCCACCTCACCGACTGGGGCGGCAACCCGGGCGGGCTGCCGCACCGCCTCGCCTCGTACCTGCACGCCTGGCTCCCCGTGTGGATCGACGTCTGGCGCGAGGTGGGCCAGTGGGACCTGGTGACGGAACTGCTCATCGTCGGGGCCTCGCTCGAGGAGCCGTACTGCCCGCCGGACGACTGGGAGGCGATCGCCGGTCTCCAGCACGACGACGGCTTCGTCCCCCGTGACAGCGATCCGGTGGACGACGACCCCCGGCAGCGGTTCACCGACCATCAGCACACGGTCGTCGTCACCGCCGTGGCCGGCTCCATCGCGCTCGCCCGCGCTGCGGGGCGTCGGTGAGGCCGTGACGGAGGTGCTGGCCGCACGCCTGCGGCCCCTGCTGGCCACGGCGAAGGGGCCGGGGGCGGCGGTCGCGGCGGTACGGGGCACGGAGCGGGCGGTGCTCTGCAACGGCCCGGTGGGGGAGGGGACCCGGTTCGAGACGGGCTCCCTGACGAAGACCTTCACCGCTCTGCTGCTCGCCGAGCTGGCCGCCCGGGGCGAGGTCCGCTACGGCGACCGCGCCGACCGCTTCCTCCCCTTCCGGCTGCCCGGTCCGCCACTCACCCTCCTCCACCTCGCCACCCACACCTCCGGTCTGCCCCGGCTCCCCCCGGGGCTGCTCACCCGGGCGGTCCGCAGCGGATGGCTCAGCAATCCGTACGCCGGCTTCACCGAGGACGACCTCCTCGACTCCCTGCGCCGCACCCGGCTGCGTCACCGTCCCGGCACCCGCGTGCTGTACTCCAACTTCGGCGGAGGCCTGCTCGGCCACGTGCTCGCCAGGGCTGCCGGTGGCACCGGAGGTGACTACACCGCGCTGCTGGCCGAGCGCGTGACCGGCCCGCTCGGCCTCTCCGACACGGACTGTGACGCCAACCGGCCGCAGGCGACCGGGCATTGGCGCGGGCGCCCACGCCCCGCGCTGCTGATGCCGGGTCTGGTCGCGGCGGGCGCCGTGCGCTCCAGTGCCCGGGACCTGCTGCGTGTCCTGACCGCCCTCCTGGACCCCGACACCGCCACGGACCCGGCGCTGCGCACCGCGCTGGCCGAGGTGCAGCGCCCCCGGCTGAGTGTGCCGAGGACCGGTTCCAGGCTGTGCCTCGTCTGGAACCTCCGCCCGCGCCCGGGCGGCGCCCTGCTCCACCACTCCGGGGGCACCCGCGGCTTCACCGCCTTCGCCGGCTTCCTCCCCGGCTCGGGCACCGGTCTCGTCGCCCTCACGAACACGGCTCCCACCCCGCTCGCACCCTTCATCCAGTCCGCCTACGGGGTACTCCGCGGGCTGGACGACACGCCCTCCGGAAGGGTGTGGACCGCTCGGGTGTGAAACAAGATCGACTCCGCTGGTTCACGGCGATGGTCTTGCCCCGTTGTGTGCCGGGGCTTACGTTCTCCTCCTACGCACCGTGTCTACGGGCGTAGAGAACGTAGAGGCTCTCTGACGCCGCGTCGAAGGAGCAGCTCATGTCCCACGTCGTACGCGCCGCACTCGTCCAGGCGACCTGGACCGGCGACACCGAATCCATGATCGCCAAGCACGAGGAACACGCGCGCGAGGCCGCCCGGCAGGGTGCGAAGATCATCGGCTTCCAGGAGGTGTTCAGCGCCCCCTACTTCTGCCAGGTCCAGGAGCCCGAGCACTACCGCTGGGCCGAACCCGTGCCGGACGGGCCGACGGTCCGGCGTATGTGCGACCTGGCCCGTGAGACGGGCATGGTGGTCGTCGTCCCGGTGTTCGAGGTCGAGCAGTCCGGCTTCTACTACAACACCGCGGCGGTGATCGATGCCGACGGCTCCTACCTCGGCAAGTACCGCAAGCACCACATCCCCCAGGTCAAGGGCTTCTGGGAGAAGTACTACTTCAGGCCCGGGAACGCCGGCTGGCCGGTCTTCGACACCGCTGTCGGCAAGGTGGGCGTCTACATCTGCTACGACCGGCACTTCCCGGAGGGCTGGCGGCAACTCGGGATCAACGGAGCGCAGTTGGTCTACAACCCGTCGGCCACGTCGCGGGGGCTCTCTGGTCATCTGTGGCAGCTGGAGCAGCCCGCGTCCGCTGTCGCCAACGAGTACTTCGTCGCCGCGATCAACCGGGTCGGCCAGGAGGAGTACGGCGACAACGACTTCTACGGCACGAGCTACTTCGTCGATCCCCGCGGGCAGTTCGTCGGTGACGTGGCGAGCGACAAGGAGGAGGAACTCGTCGTACGCGACCTGGACTTCGGGCTGATCGAGCAGGTCAGGCAGCAGTGGGCCTTCTACCGGGACCGCAGGCCGGACGCCTACGACGGGCTGGTGGAGCCGTGACCGGACTGCACGAGCGGCACCTCGCCGTCAGCCCCGAATGGCTGGCGCTCTACTACCGGCATCCGCTGGAGCTCACCCACGGCGAGGGCCGCCACGTCTGGGACGCGGACGGCAACCGCTACCTCGACTTCTTCGGCGGCATCCTCACCACGATGACCGCCCACGCCCTGCCCGAGGTGACCAAGGCCGTCTCCGACCAGGCCGGACGGCTCATCCACTCCTCGACGCTCTACCTCAACCGCCCGATGGTCGAACTCGCCGAGCGCGTCGCCGCGCTCTCCGGCATCCCCGACGCCAGGGTCTTCTTCACCACCTCGGGCACCGAGGCGAACGACACCGCCCTGCTGCTCGCCACCGCCTACCGTGGGTCGAACCAGATCCTGGCGATGCGCAACAGCTACCACGGCAGGTCGTTCTCTGCCGTGTCCATCACCGGCAACAGGGCGTGGTCGACGACGAGTCTGTCGCCCCTGCAGACGTTGTACGTCCATGGCGGGGTCCGCAACCGGGGACCGTACGCCGAGCTGAGCGACGAGCGGTTCATCACGTCCTGCGTCCGTGATCTGGAGGACCTTCTCGGGCACACCAGGGGAGCCGCAGCGCTGATCGCCGAACCGGTGCAGGGCGTCGGCGGGTTCACCGCACCGCCCGACGGGCTGTACGCGGCCTTCCGCGAGGTCCTGGACCGGCACGGCATCCTGTGGATCTCCGACGAGGTGCAGACCGGCTGGGGGCGAACGGGCGACCACTTCTGGGGCTGGCAGGCGCATGCTGACAACGGGCCGCCGGACATCGTCACCTTCGCCAAGGGAATCGGCAACGGCATGTCGGTCGGCGGGGTCATCGCCCGGGCCGAGGTCATGAACTGCCTGGACGCCAACTCCATCTCGACGTTCGGCGGATCACCGGTCACCATGGCGGCCGGACTCGCCAACCTCTCCTACCTGCTGGAGCACGACCTCCAGGGCAACGCCCGACGGGTCGGCGGCCTGCTCATCGAGCGGCTCCGGGCGGTCGGCGCCCGCTCGCAGGCCGTCCGGGAGGTGCGGGGCAGAGGGCTCATGATCGGCATCGAGCTGGTCAGGCCCGGCACCGACGAGGCGGCCCCGGAGGCCGCGGCGGCCGTGCTCGAAGCGGCGCGCGCCGGCGGCCTGCTCATCGGCAAGGGCGGTGGCCACGACACCAGCGTCCTGCGGATCGCGCCGCCGCTGTCGCTCACGGTCGCCGAGGCGGAGGAGGGCGCGGAGATCCTGGGCGAGGCACTGCGGGCAGCTCTCTGAACGCACGCCCCGCGGCGGGAGGCCCCCGCCGCGGGGCAGCTCGTCCCCACGTACGTCACCACGCACCCGGTCCCCGTGTGCAGTCCGGTTCCGCCACCGCGAGGAGGGGCACATGAGCCGCACCGTCATCCACGGCGGACTCGTCGTCACCGCGTCCGACGAGATCCACGCCGACGTACTCATCGAGGGCGGGCGCGTCGCCGCCCTCGCCGCCCACGGCACCGACGCCGCGGCGAGCTGGAGCGCCGACCGCAGGATCGACGCCACGGGGAAGTACGTCATCCCCGGTGGTGTCGACGCCCACACGCACATGGAGATGCCGTTCGGGGGGACCTACGCCGCCGACACCTTCGAGACCGGCACCCGGGCCGCGGCCTGGGGCGGTACCACGACGATCGTCGACTTCGCCGTCCAGAGCATGGGCCGCCCGCTGCGTGAGGGACTCGACGCCTGGCACGCGAAGGCCGACGGCAACTGCGCCGTCGACTACGCCTTCCACATGATCCTGTCGGATGTGAACGAGTCCTCGCTCAAGGAGATGGACCGTCTGGTGGCCGAGGGCATCACCTCGTTCAAGCTGTTCATGGCCTACCCGGGGGTGTTCTACAGCGACGACGGCCAGATCCTGCGCGCCATGCAGCGGGCCTCCGGCAACGGCGGCCTGATCATGATGCACGCGGAGAACGGCATCGCCATCGACGTCCTGGTCGCGCAGGCGCTCGCCGAGGGGCGCACCGATCCGCGTCACCACGGTGACGTGCGCAAGGTCGCCCTGGAGGCCGAGGCCACACACCGCGCGATCCAGCTCGCCAGGGTCGCGGGGGCGCCGCTGTACGTCGTGCACGTATCCGCCGACGAGGCCGTCGCCGAGATCGCCGCCGCCCGCCACAAGGGGCTCCCCGTCTTCGGCGAGACCTGCCCGCAGTACCTCTTCCTCTCCACCGACAATCTCGCCGAGCCCGGCTTCGAGGGCGCGAAGTACGTCTGCTCGACCCCCCTGCGCCCCCGGGAGCACCAGGAGGTGCTCTGGCGCGGGCTGCGGAACAACGAGCTTCAGGTCGTCTCCACCGACCACTGCCCCTTCTGCTTCTCGGGTCAGAAGGAGATGGGCCGGGGCGACTTCTCGAAGATCCCGAACGGCATGCCGGGGGTGGAGAACCGGATGGACCTCCTCCACCAGGCCGTCGTCGACGGCCACCTCTCACGCCGGCGCTGGATCGACATCGCCTGCGCGTCCCCGGCCAGGATGTTCGGGCTCTATCCGAAGAAGGGGACCGTCGCACCCGGCGCCGACGCCGACATCGTGATCTACGACCCGGCCGCGGAGCAGACCATCTCCGCCGCGACCCACCACATGAACGTCGACTACTCCGCCTACGAGGGCAGGCGGGTGACGGGGCGGGTCGAGACGGTGCTCTCGCGCGGGGTCCCGGTGATCGAGGACCGTGCCTACGTGGGGCACGCGGGCCACGGGACGTACCTGCCGCGTGGGACCTGCCAGTACCCGTGACGTCCTCGGCGGCCCCCGTACGTGCCCTCCGCGCGGGTGTGCTCGGGGACGTGCGCGACACTCGCCGCCGCGTGGGTCCGCAGGCGCACCGGGCCGTCCACGTCCTCATCGGCGGGCGGAGGGCCTACTCCTCGACGAACGCCAGGAGGTCGGGGTTGAGGACTTCCGGGTGCGTCGAGAGCATGCCGTGCGGAAGGCCCTCGTAGCTCTTCAGCCTGCCGTCCGGCAGGAGCTCCGCCGACAGGGGGCCCGCGTCCTCGTAGGGCACGATCTGGTCGTCGGTGCCGTGGGCGACCAGGACCGGGACGTCGATCACCTTGAGGTCCTCGGTGAAGTCGGTCTCCGAGAAGGCCTTGATGCACTCGTAGTGGGCGTTGGCCGCGCCCCGCATGCCCTGCCGCCACCAGTTGTCGATCAGCCCTTGCGACACCTCGGCGCCGGGGCGGTTGAACCCGTAGAACGGCCCCGAGGGCACGTCGATGTAGAACTGCGCGCGGTTGGCGGCGAGGGAGGCGCGGAAGCCGTCGAAGACCTCGACGGGCAGCCCGCCCGGGTTCGAGTCCGACTTCACCATCACCGGGGGCACCGCGCTGACGAGCACGGCCTTCGCCACCCGCCCCGGCTCCGCCCGGGCGACGTACCTGGCCACTTCGCCGCCACCCGTGGAATGGCCGATGTGCACGGCGCCCCGCAGGCCGAGCGCCTCGACCACGGCCCTCACGTCGGCGGCGTAGGTGTCCATGTCGTGTCCGGAGGAGCTCTGCCCGGAACGTCCGTGGCCCCGCCTGTCGTGAGCGATCACGCGGTAGCCCCGGGCGAGGAAGAACAGCATCTGGTTGTCCCAGTCGTCGCCGCTGAGCGGCCACCCGTGGTGGAACATGACCGGCCGGGCGTCGCGCGGGCCCCAGTCCTTGTAGAAGATGTCCGTGCCGTCGATCGTGGTGACCGTGCCCATGGCCGATCCTTCCGTGTGAACCGCTCGTGCAGGGAAAGGGACGTGCGGGAGGCGCCGGCCGCGCGGCAGGCGGGAGGACCCGCCGACGAGAAGGCCCTCACCGCGACCAAACGTGATGAACAATACCGTCATGCGGTAAAAGTCTCATTTTGCCCGTATTTTGTGGGTGGACCGTGCACACCGCCGTCCGCCGGCCAGGGACACGTCGGACAACGGCTCGCCCCCGCCGCGGACACACCCGCGTCCGCGCTCCCCGCGGCCGGTGGAGCTCCGCGCGTAGAGTCCCCCTTCCCAAAGCCCGTCCACGGGTCCAGGATTGTCCCCCCGCGACTCGCGTGCCGGGGAGCCGCGGTACCGGGCCGGGCGCGGTTCGATGTGGAAAGCTCTGCCGGAGCGGGTCACCGAGGGCCGCGCCGGCAGCTCTTCCACCGACCTGCGCCGGGTGCGCGGCGGACGCCGGCAGGCAGCTCGCCCGCCGGTCCGGTCACGGCGTACGCGATCCGCGCGCCACGTGTCAGTACTTCGACAAGGAGCATCTGTCATGGATTTCGGACTCGTCCTCCAGACCGACCCGCCCGCCTCGGCCGTGGTCGGACTCATGCGCCGCGCGGAACGCAACGGGTTCCGCTACGGCTGGACCTTCGATTCCGCCGTGCTCTGGCAGGAGCCCTTCGTCATCTACAGCCGCATCCTGGAGCACACCGAGCGGATGACCGTCGGGCCGATGGTGACGAACCCGGGGACCCGCACCTGGGAGGTCACCGCCTCCACCTTCGCCACGCTCAACGACATGTACGGCAACAGGACCGTCTGCGGGATCGGGCGCGGCGACTCCGCGATGAGGGTGGCGGGCCGCAGACCCAACACCCTGGCCAGGCTGGGTGACGCCATCGAGGTGATCCGCGACCTGGCCGAGGGACGCGAGGCCACCGTCGACGGGCAGCAAGTGCGGATCCCCTGGGTGAAGGACGGCAGTCTGCCCGTCTGGATGGCCGCGTACGGGCCCAAGGCCCTCGCGCTGGCAGGGGAGAAGGCCGACGGCTTCATCCTCCAGCTGGCCGATCCCTACCTCGCCGAATGGATGATCAAAGCGGTGCGCGACGCGGCCGCCGCCGCCGGCCGCGACCCGGACTCCGTCACCATCTGCGTGGCCGCGCCCGCCTACGTCGGCGAGGACCTGGCCCACGCGCGCGAGCAGTGCCGGTGGTTCGGCGGCATGGTCGGGAACCACGTGGCCGACCTCGTCTCGCGGTACGGGGAGCACTCGGACCTCGTGCCCGACGCCCTCACGGCGTACATCGCCGGCCGCTCGGGATACGACTACAGCCATCACGGCCGCACCGGGAACCCCGACACGGCCTTCGTCCCCGACGAGATCGTGGACCGGTTCTGTCTGCTGGGGCCGCCCGAGGCCCACATCGAGAAGCTCCGCGTCCTGCGCGACCTGGGCGTCGACCAGTTCGCCGTCTACGACATGCACGACGCCCGCGAGGCGACCATCGACGCGTACGGCTCCACCGTCATCCCCGCGCTGTCCGCCTGACCTCCTGGCCGCGCCAGACCGCCCGCGTCCCGCACACCCGCACCCCGCACGGCACCTCTCCCGAGCGAAGGGTTCCGCCACATGACCGCCACGGTCCCGCCCGTCCCACCGTCCGCCGCCGGAGGGCCGACAGCCGACCCGTCGGGGCGGATCGAGCTCGAGCCCGGGTCCGCCCCCGGTGACTCCCGGTTCGTCAACGACGACCTGCTGCCGGTGCCCCTGGCCCGACGCCGCTGGACGACGTACAACTTCGCGGCCCTGTGGGTCGGGATGGCGCACAACATCCCGTCCTGGCTGCTTGCCTCCGGACTGGTCGCGCTGGGCATGGACTGGAAGCAGGCCGTCTTCACGATCGCGCTGGCCAACGTGATCGTGCTGGCACCGATGCTGCTGACGGGGCACGCCGGACCCAAGTACGGCATCCCCTTCCCCGTGCTCGCCCGGGCCTCGTTCGGGTTGCGCGGCGCCAATCTCCCGGCGCTGATCAGGGCCGCGGTCGCCTGTGCCTGGTTCGGGATCCAGACCTGGATCGGCGGCGTCGGGATCTTCACCCTGCTCGGCAAGATCTTCGGCGGCTGGGCGCGCGCGGGCGAGATCGGCGGGCAGCCGTGGACGCTCTGGCTCTGCTTCCTGCTCTTCTGGGCACTCGAACTCGCCATCATCTACCGGGGTATGGACGCCCTGCGCCGGTTCGAGAACTGGGCGGCGCCCTTCGTCATCGTCGGCGCGGTGGTCCTGCTGGTCTGGATCGCGGTCAAGGCGGGCGGGTTCGGCCCGCTGCTGGACCAGCCGTCCGCGCTCGGCTGGGGCGCCGACTTCTGGCCGGTCTTCTTCCCGTCCCTGATGGGCATGATCGCCTTCTGGTCCACACTCTCCCTGAACATCCCCGACTTCACGCGCTTCGGTGCCGGTCAACGCGCCCAGATCCGGGGCCAGTCACTCGGTCTGCCGACCACGATGACGTTCTTCGCCCTGGTCTCCGTCCTCGTGACCTCCGGCTCGCAGGCCGTGTACGGGGAGGCGATCTGGGACCCGGTGCAGCTCGTCGCGAAGACCGACAACGTCTTCGGCCTGCTCTTCGGCCTGGTCACCGTGCTGGTGGCGACCGTCTCCGTGAACATCGCGGCCAACGTCGTCTCACCGGCGTACGACCTGGCCAACCTCGCCCCGAAGCGCATCAACTTCCGTACGGGCGCGTTGATCACGGGCGTCGTCGGGGTCCTGATCATGCCCTGGAAGCTCACCGGGACGCCCGAGCTGTACATCTTCACCTGGCTGGGCCTGGTGGGAGGTCTGCTCGGCACGGTGGCCGGCATCCTGATCGCCGACTACTGGATCATCCGGCGCACCGTCCTCGACCTCGCCGACCTCTACCGGCCCGGGGGCCGCTACTGGTACACGGGCGGCTGGAACTGGCGCGCCGTCGTGGCCTTCGCCGTCGGCGGTGTCCTCGCCGTGGGCGGCTCCTACTCCACCGTCGGTGCGGACGGCACCGCGCAGGGCCCCTTCCCCACGGACGGCCTGATCCCCGCCCTGGCACCGCTCGCCGACTACGGCTGGGCCGTCGGCCTCGTCTCCTCCCTCGTCCTTCACACCCTCCTCAGCCTCCGGTCCCGAGGGGAGCGCGCACGGTGATCTCCGCGCGGCGGGGTACCCGCGCCGGAGCGGGAGAGGACGCGCCCGGCGCGTACGGTGCTGAGCCGGGACGTCAGGACTGGGACGGGCCCCGGCCGAGCACGGCGCTGACGTCCACCGTCTCGTCGGCCGGCGGCGTGGCCGTGGGCACCGGCCTGTCGAAACCGGTGAGGTCCACGGCCGCGTCCGCACCGTCGCCCCGCACGGTGATCCGCACCGGATGGTGCTCGCCTCCGGTGTCCACGTACGCCGTGACCGTCCGGCCGTGGCCGGACACCGTGACCGGAACGGTCCGCACGCCGTCGACCCTCGTCACCTCTCCCTTGGTGTGGTCCCCGCCGGCGGCGCCGGCGTTGTCGGAGACCAGCTCGCGGAAGGTGTCCAGGTCGCACGCCTCCACGACCGGGCGCAGTCTCGAATCCGAGGCGGAGCCCTTCATGTAGCGACCGGCGAGGATGTCCTCGAACGTCTGCCCGCCGATCGGGACCTGGTTCTCCCAGAAGTCGGCGTCGGGCTTCAGCCAGACGTCGTCGCCCCGTTTGACCATCTCGACCGAGCCCTTGCCCTCACCCAGGTCGACACCGCCGACGCAGTTGCCGTCGCGGTCCACGCGGAGGTCGGCCGTCATCGGGGCCCGGCCCTCGCCGAGATCTCCCTGTGCGCGCAGATGCACGGACCGGGCGGCGAGCAGGGCCTCACGGGAGCGGTCGGCGATCTGCTCGGCGGGGAGTGATTCGATGTCGTCGTCCGCCTGTGCGGCCGTTCCGCCGGTCACGGCCAGTACGAGTACCGCCGCGCAGGCGGCAGCACGCGTGGCGATGCGCTGTCCTGTCACCGCGCCTCCTCGGAAACGTCCCTGTTCAGGGCCTTCACGAGCGGAATTCACCCCTGAAGGCGAGCGTACGCCCGCGCACGGTTGCGTGCCCGGCGGGGCGGGTGTACGGAGGGTGAGGTTCGGCGCTGTTTTCGGCTACGGAGGGTGGGGGAGCACTGCCCTGAAGATCACCGGACTCGACCGGTACCAGGGCTCGACCGGAACCAACGAACCGGAACCAAGGGGAGACATGAAGAAGCTGTTCAAGGGGAGCGCCGTCCGCGCGGTGTCCAGGGGTGCGGCAGCCGTCGGCCTGACCGTCGCCCTGGCCGTGCCGGCCACAGCCGCGGTGGCGCTCCCGCCCGCCGCCGCCATTCCGCCCGGGTTGTCGTGCGACACCGGCAAGCACGCGATCGACGACTACACCGGGTACGCGCTCTGCAGGAACAACGGCTCGGCCACGCAGACCTTCTGGGTGCATCTGGTCTGCGGCTGGTCGCCCGACGTGGACGGCGAGCACGTCACGCTGCGGCCGGGCGACTCCGGGCAGTCGACCGCCCACTGCGCCGGCCTGGGCACGGGGATCGGTGAGATCCACGTGAGGCCGTAGCCCCCCGTCCCGGCCGCCGTCTCCCGCACGGACCTCCCGCAGGGCGGTGGGAGACGGGTCGTGATCGGCGTGCGGCGTGCTTGAGCGGGTCCCCGCGTCTCGTTACTCTCCAGTAGACCCGCTCGGCGGCAAACCGGGCGGACCCGGGGCGGGTGCTCCGGCCGACGCGAAGAGGCGGTGGCGATGTCCTCAGCAGATCCCACGCAGCGGACCGGACCGGTCAGGCCGGCGGAGCCGTCCGCGCGGCCAGGACTCGCGGACTGCGCGCGGGATCTGGCCGAGGGCCGGACGACGTCGTCCGCTGTGGTGGCCGCGGCACTCGCGCGCATCGAGGCGAGCCGCCCCACCCTCAACGCCTTCCGCCAACTGCGTGTGCAGGACGCGCTCGCCGAGGCCGCCGAGGCCGACCGGCGGCTGGAGGCGGGAGAGCGGCTCCCCCTCCTGGGGGTGCCGGTCGCCGTCAAGGACGACACCGACGTCGAGGGCATGCCCACCTACTTCGGCTGCGACGGAGCGCTGCCGCCCGCCACCGCCGACAGCGAAGCCGTCCGCAGGCTCCGGGCGGCCGGCGCCGTCGTCGTCGGCAAGACGAACTCCTGCGAGCTCGGGCAGTGGGCCTTCACCGAGGGCCCCGCGTTCGGCGTCACCCGCAACCCCTGGAGCACCGGCCACACGCCCGGAGGCTCGTCCGGCGGCTCGGCGGCGGCGGTGGCCGCCGGACTCGTCCCCGCCGCTCTGGGTTCGGACGGCGCGGGCTCCATCCGCATCCCCGCCGCCTGGACCCACCTCGTCGGCATCAAACCCCAGCGCGGCCGCGTCTCGGTCCACCCCCACAGCGACGCCTTCCAGGGCCTCACGGTCAACGGCCCCCTCGCCCGCACGGTCACCGACGCCGCCCTCCTCCTGGACGCCGCGGCAGGACCGCACCCGCGGGACCCGCACCGTCCACCGGCCGTCGACGCCTCCGCCGCCGCCCGCCGTGACCCGGGAAGGCTGCGCATCGGCCTCTCCCTGAGGCCTCCGCCCACCCTCACCCGCAACGCGCTCCACCCGGAGGTCCTGCGTGCCGTCACCGCGCTGGCCGAGGCCCTCGCCGGGCTCGGCCACCACGTCGAGGAGGCACGTCCCCGCTACGGTCTGATCGGCCTCTCCTTCGTGCCCCGTGCCACCGCCGGAATCGCCGAGCTCGCCGCGCTGCACCCCGAGCCCGGGCTCCTGGACCCGCGCACCCGCAGTGCCCTGCGCACCGGGACGCGTCTCGGCGGCCGGATCGTACGGGCGGCCCGCGCGCGGGAGGTCCGCCAGCACGCCAGGATCGGCGCCTTCTTCGACACGGCTCGCGGAGGGGCCGGTTACGACGTGCTGCTCACCCCGACCACGGCGGTCCCGCCCCCCAGGATCGGGGCGTTCGACCAGCTGAGCGCCTGGCGCACCGACCTCGCGATGACCTCGGCCTGCCCCTACGCCTGGCCCTGGAACGTCCTCGGCTGGCCCGGGGTCAACGTCCCGGCGGGCTTCACCCGCGACGGTCTGCCGCTCGGCGCCCAGTTGCTGGGCCCCTCCCGGAGCGAGGCGCGGCTCATCTCGCTGGCCGCCCAGCTGGAGGCCGACCGGCGCTGGTACGAGCGATGGCCGCCGCCGGTCAGTACGGCCGGCGGGCGGTGACCAGCCACACACCGGTACGCAGCAGGACGCCTTCCGGCGTCTCGTACGGCAGGAACACCTCCGTCATCGCGGCACGCGTGTCCTCGGCGACCGGTGGTCCCTGGGTCCGGGAGACGAAGAAGTCCGCCGCGTCCGCCGCGTCCTCACCCCATCGGGCCGCGGCGGTCACCGGCGCGACGGTGACCTCCTCGAAACCCGCCGCTGCCAGCATCCGCCCGGTCCGCCCCGGATCCGACAGGGACGCCATGGACCGCGCCACCGAGGTGCCGACGGCATGGTCCCCGCCCGCCAGGGAGGCCAGCCGAGCCAGCGCCCCGCTCTCCTCCCCGTCAGGCGGGGCGGGCCGGGGGCAGACGAGGGCCAGACGGCCGCCGGGCCGCAGAGCCCGGCCGATGCGGGTGAACGCGGCGACGTGGTCGCTGAAGAACATCACTCCGCCCCGGCTGATCGCCACGTCGTAGCCACCGGGTTCGAACGGGTGGACCTCGGCGTCGCCCAGTTCGAAGGTCAGGTCGCCGTCCCTCGCCGGGTCGGTCAGCGCACGGGCCCGCTCGACGAGAGGCTCCGAGATGTCGGCGCCGGTGACCCGGCCCCGTACCGCGAGACGTGCCGCCGTCCGGCTCGTGGCGCCGCTGCCGCACCCGATGTCCAGGACCCGGTCGGTCTCGCCGATGGCGGCGGCGCCGAAGAGAGCGGTGTCGAACGGCGCCAGCATCGCGTCGTACCGGCCGGGGTGAGCGGCCCAGTGCCGACCGAGAGGACCGTTCCACGCCTCGGCGGCCTTCACGCCCGCTCCCCGGCAGATGTCCGCAGGACCGCTTCGACGCGCTCGACCGCGCAGATCGCGCCGAAGGCGATCAGATGGACCAGGCAGTGATCCGTGAACGGCGGGACACGCCAGGCCGCCACGTCCTCGTCGGTGATCCTGTACGGGGCCCGCGCGGCGAGCAGCGCGAGTCTGGCTCCCGGCCGGTCCGCCCGTTCCGGCAGGCGGGCGGCCAGCGGCAGCGGCGAGACACCGTCCCAGCCCGCCACCGACTCGCGCACGAACCCGGCGTCCTCCTCGCTCAGCAGTCCCGCCCCCTGGCGCGCGGCCGTACGCAGCGCCCCGTAGGCCGTCCCGACCGCGCTGTCCGCCGCCCAGGCCGGTGCCTCGCCCGCGGTGGTGAGCAGCGGCAGGGAGGTGCCGGGCCGCAGCTCGCGTCGCAGGGTGGCAGCCAGTGAACGGCCCGCGGTGCTCCGCACCAGCCGGTACTTCTCCGCACCGCCGGGCAGCATCCGTTCCGACAGAAGGGAGGACACCACCCGGTTGATGAAGTGGAACGCGAGCGCGGTCCCCACGTACTCCGCCGCCTCCCGCGCCGGGAACGGCTGAGGGGTGCTCATGTCCTTGCCCCAGGCGAGCAGGCGGCGGTCGCCGGGGTCCTCCGGCTCGTCACCGCGCAGGACCGTCTCGGCCAGCCGGTGGTCCCCGGTGGCATGGAGCAGCACGGCGTGCGCGGTCGCGCAGAACGGACACCGGTTGGCCAGGGAGACCCCGGCCGCCACCAGCTCCTTGCCGGTGCGCGACGCACGCCCCGCGAGCAGCGACTCCCGCATCAGTGACCAGGTGGCCGTGAGCAGGGGAGGGGAGGCGGACAGGACGACGAACGTCGTGGCCTCCTTGATGCCGAAGTCGGTGGCCAGCTGCGCGTACACGTCCGCCACCTCTCCGGTGGCGGCCTTCGGTGGTTCGGGCGAGGTGTATCGGAAAGGTCCGGTCATGGCGACGATGCTCGCCCGCGCGGGCCACCCGGGTCGTCGTACGGCGGAATGCAGTCGGGCCTGCCCCGGGACGACGGGAAGGCGTCCGCACTACTCCCCGGGGAGCAGTGGACACCCCGTCCTCCAGGACGACGCGCCCACCGGTGTACGGGAGTTAGTCTGCCGCTCATGCGGGGGCACATCAGCCGGCGGACAGTGCTGGACACAGCGGCCGCGGCGGCCGTCGGGGCGGCCGTCGTCACCGCGGCGTGCCTCGCCTCGTCTCCCGGGGCCCTCGACGTGCTGCTCGTCGTGGCGGGCTCCCTGGCGCTCGCCGGGCACCGCAGGGCGCCACGGGCGGTGCTCGTCGTGACCACGCTGTGCATGTCCGCCTACGCCGTCCACGCGCACCCGGGCAGCTGGGTGGCCCTTCCCGTGGTGGTGGCCGTCCACGCGGCGGCGCGCAACGGGCACCGGGCGCAGGCGGTCGGCGCCGGGGCGGTGTTCCTCCTCGGCTACACCGTGGTCCTGTTCGTCTCGGTGCCGGGCGTCCAGGACACCGTCGAGCGCGTGCTCCTCCTGCTCGGCTGGTTCCTGTGCGCCGGCGTCACGGGCCTCATCGACAAGAACTGGCAGGCCTACCTGCGCCAGACCGAACAGCGCGCGCTGGACGCCGAACGCACCCGGGAGGAGACGGCCCTGCGACGGGCCGGCGAGGAACGGCTGCGCATCGCCCGCGACCTGCACGACACGCTCACCCACTCCATCTCGATCGTGAAGCTCCAGGCCGGGGTCGCCGTCCATCTCGCGCGCAAGCGGGGCACGGAGGTGGAGCCCGCGCTGCTCGCCATCCAGGAGGCGAGCGGCGAGGCGATGCGGGAGCTCCGCTCGACGCTGGAAGTGCTCCGCACGGACGTGGTGGAGCCCGGTACCGGCCTCGACCGGATGGACGAGCTCGCCGGGCGCGCCCGGGCCGCGGGCATCGCGCTGGCCGTCGCCGTGGAGGGTGACGTACGGCCTCTCCCGGCCGACGTCGGCGGCGCGGCCTACCGCATCGTGCAGGAGGCCCTCACCAACGTGGCCCGGCACGCCGACCGGGCCGGGACGTCCGTGCGGCTCACCTACGCGGACTCGGCGCTCGTCGTGGCCGTCGAGGACGAAGGCCCCTGCCGGCCCGGCGACCGCGTCACTCCCGGCACCGGGCTGACCGGCATGCGCGAGCGTGTCACCGCTCTCGGCGGCACTCTCGAAGCCGCGCCCCGCGCCCGAGGGGGCTTCTCGGTCCGTGCCGAACTTCCCGTGGCCCCCCGGAGGGCGACAGGATGATCCGTGTCGTGATCGTCGACGACCAGGCCCTGATGCGTGCCGGATTCCGTGCGCTGCTGGACGCGGAGGAGCGCATCGAGGTGGTCGGGGAGGCCGCCGACGGGCGGGCGGGTGTGGAACTGGTCCGCGCGCACACCCCGGACGTGGTGCTCATGGACGTGCAGATGCCCGTCATGACCGGCATCGACGCCACGCGGAGGATCGCCGCCGACCCGGCGCTCGACGGCGTGCACGTGGTCATCCTGACCAACTACGGCCTCGACGAGTACGTCTTCGACGCCCTGCGCGCCGGTGCCGCCGGATTCCTGCTCAAGGACACCGAGCCGGCGGAGCTCCTGCGGGCGATCGAGG
The DNA here is from genome assembly GCF_044385685.1 of Streptomyces sp. ALB3. Classification (NCBI taxonomy): domain Bacteria; kingdom Bacillati; phylum Actinomycetota; class Actinomycetes; order Kitasatosporales; family Streptomycetaceae; genus Streptomyces; species Streptomyces sp. ALB3. The sequence goes on from NZ_JBISCE010000008.1 coordinate 632,013, forward strand.
TCGCCGCGAGCGGGGAAGCGCTCCTCTCTCCCGCCGTCACCCGCCGGCTGATCGGTGAGTTCGTCTCCAGGCCTCCCGACCGTGCGACCGCTCCCGGGCTGGAGACGCTCACCCGCCGTGAGCGCCAGGTGACCGCTCTGGCCGCCCGCGGGCTCACCAACGAGGAGATCGCCGTCCACATGGTGGTCAGCCCTTTCACGGCCAAGACCCACATCAGCCGGGCCATGACGAAGCTGGGCGCCCGTGACCGGGCCCAGCTGGTGGTCTTCGCCTACGAGTCCGGGCTGGTCGAAGCGCGCAGGCCCCCCGCCGCGCAGCGCCGCTCCGGCCCGGAGTGACCGGTCGGGCCGGAATGCGCGCGGGCCCCTGTGGAGAGGGGGCCGGTCACGAGATATCTTGATGTCAAGCAATGTTGCAGACGTGGAGCGGAGCACCCGGTGACTGACTCGACCATCATCTATACGCACACCGACGAGGCCCCTGCCCTGGCGACGTACTCGTTCCTGCCGGTCGTCGAGGCGTACGCCTCGACCGCGGGTGTCACGGTGGAGCGCCGCGACATCTCCCTGGCGGGGCGGATCATCGCCGGCTTCCCGGAGCGTCTCAAGGCCGACCAGCGTATCGATGACGCGCTCGCCGAGCTCGGCGAGCTGGCCAGGACTCCCGGCGCGAACATCATCAAGCTGCCCAACATCTCGGCCTCGATCCCGCAGCTGAAGGCCGCGATCGCAGAGCTCCAGGAGCAGGGCTACGCGCTTCCGGACTACCCGGACGACCCGCGGACCGACGAGGACAAGGACGTCCGCGCGCGGTACGACAAGGTCAAGGGCAGCGCGGTGAACCCCGTCCTGCGTGAGGGCAACTCCGACCGCCGCGCCCCCGCGTCGGTCAAGAACTACGCCAAGGCGCACCCGCACCGCATGGGCGCCTGGACCGCCGACTCGAAGACGAACGTCGCCACCATGGGCGTCGACGACTTCCGCTCGACCGAGAAGTCCGTCGTCATCGGCGAGGCGGGCTCGCTGCGCATCGAGCTCGCGGGCGACGACGGCACCACCACCGTGCTGCGGGAGTCCGTCCCGGTCCTGGCGGGCGAGGTCGTGGACGCGGCCGTCATGCGTGTCGCCGCGCTGCGCGAGTTCTTCACCGCCCAGGTGGCACGCGCCAAGGCCGAGAACGTGCTGTTCTCCGTGCACCTCAAGGCCACGATGATGAAGGTCTCCGACCCGATCATCTTCGGCCACGTGGTCCGCGCCTTCTTCCCGAACACCTTCGCCAAGTACGGCGACGCGCTCGCCGCGGCCGGCCTGAGCCCGAACGACGGCCTCGGCGGCATCCTCAAGGGCCTCGACTCCCTGCCGGACGTCGGCGCCGAGATCAAGGCCTCCTTCGAGGCCGAGCTCGCCGAGGGCCCCGCCCTGGCGATGGTCGACTCCGACAAGGGCATCACCAACCTGCACGTGCCGAGCGATGTCATCGTCGACGCGTCCATGCCGGCCATGATCCGTACGTCCGGCCACATGTGGGGCCCGGACGGCAACGAGGCCGACACCCTGGCGGTCCTGCCGGACAGCAGCTACGCGGGTGTCTACCAGGTCGTCATCGACGACTGCCGCGCCAACGGCGCCTTCGACCCGTCGACCATGGGTTCCGTACCCAACGTCGGTCTGATGGCGCAGAAGGCCGAGGAGTACGGCAGCCACGACAAGACCTTCGAGGTGCCCACCACCGGCACGGTGCGGGTCCTCGACGGCAACGGCGACGTCGTACTGGAGCAGGCCGTCGGCGCCGGTGACATCTTCCGGATGTGCCAGACCAAGGACCTCCCGATCCAGGACTGGGTCAAGCTCGCCGTCACCCGCGCCCGCGCGACCGGCAACCCGGCCGTGTTCTGGCTCGACGAGGGCCGCGCGCACGACGCCAACCTCATCGCCAAGGTCAAGACCTACCTGGCCGACCACGACACCGACGGCCTGGACATCTCCATCCGGACGCCGGAGGAGGCCACGGCCTTCTCCCTGGAGCGCATCCGCCGCGGCGAGGACACCATCTCGGTCACCGGCAACGTGCTGCGTGACTACCTCACCGACCTGTTCCCCATCCTCGAGCTGGGCACCAGCGCCAAGATGCTCTCCGTCGTCCCGCTCATGAACGGCGGCGGTCTGTTCGAGACGGGTGCCGGCGGCTCCGCGCCCAAGCACGTCCAGCAGCTGGTCAAGGAGGACTACCTGCGCTGGGACAGCCTGGGCGAGTTCCTGGCCCTCGCGGTCAGCTTCGAGCACCTGGCCACCACCACGGACAACCCGCGCGCCAAGGTCCTCGCCGACACCCTGGACCGGGCGACGGGCACCTTCCTCAACGAGGACAAGTCCCCGAGCCGTAAGCTCGGCGGCATCGACAACCGCGGCAGCCACTTCTACCTGGCGCTCTACTGGGCCCAGGAGCTGGCACGGCAGACCGACGACGCCGCGCTCGCCGAGGCGTTCGGACCGCTCGCCAGGACGCTGTCCGAGCAGGAGCAGACCATCGTCGACGAGCTGGTCGCCGTCCAGGGCAAGCCGGCCGACATCGGTGGCTACTACCAGCCCGACCCCGCGAAGGCGGAGGCCGTCATGCGTCCGTCGGCCACCTTCAACGAGGCCATCGCGACCCTGGGCTGAGTCCCGGCGCGTACGACCGCCCCGGCAGGCGTCCCGCCCGCCGGGGCGGTCGTGCGAGCGGTCCCTCCGGCCCCCCTCGTATCCTCGGCGCATGACGCCAGGCACCTCGGGGGACCGCGCGGACCACGTCACGCTCCGCCAGATCCTCGCCCACGACGAGGACGGCGTCCTGCGCCTGCTGCTCGCCCCCGCCGGCCAGGACGTCGCGGTCCACGGCGTGCTCATCGGCGACGAGGGAGCCGGCCGTCCGTACGACGGGCGGATCGTGCTGGCCGCGGGACTCGCCCCGGACCTGCCGGACGCCCCCGCCGCCGTGCGGGCGGCCGCCCGGCGCGGTGCGGCGGCGGTGGTGCTGCGGGAAGCGGTGGAAGCGCCCGTACCGGCGGAGGCCCTGGCCGCGGCCGGTGAGTGCGGGATCGCACTGCTCGTCCGCGCGCCGTGGGCGGACTGGGGCGACACCCTCGCCCTGCTGCGGTCCGCCACCGCTTTCGCGTCGGCGGGCCGCGGCGGCCTCATGGCGGACCTCGCCCCCGGCGGAGGACTCGCGGCTCTCGCCACGGCGACCGCCCTGCGCTGCCGGGCCTCGATCACCGTGGAGGACACGCAGTTCCGGGTCCTCGCCCACTCGGCCACGGGCCCTGACGCGGACGGGGTGCGCCGGTCGACCATCCTGGGCGGACGGGTCCCCGACCGGCGCGTGGCCGAACTGCGCCGCAGCGGGCTGCTGCGGGCGCTGTGGACCTCCCAGGACGTCATCCACCGGCCCGCCGACGGCGAAAGCCCCGAACGCCTCGTCGTCGCCGTGCGCAGCGGGGGCGAGGTGCTCGGCTCCCTGTGGGCCGCCGCCGACGGGCAGCGGCTCTCGCCCGACGCGGCCCCGACGCTGCGCCGCGCCGCGGCCCTCGCCGTGCCCCATCTGCTGCGGTACCGGCTGCGGGAGAGCGGCACCGTACGCCGCGAGGAGCACGCCCTGCGCGGGCTGCTGCGCGGAGACGGCGACCGGCGGGCGCACCTGTGGTCACTCTCCCTGCCGCCGGACGCCCCCTGCGCCGTCGTCGTCGCCGCACGGGACCCCGGGGCGGCCCCGTCGTCCGACCGGGTGCTGGAGGCGCTGGCCGTCCAGGCCACCGTGTTCCGCCCCACGGCCCGCGCCCTGCGGGAGGCGGACGAGGTCGCCGTGCTGCTGCCGGTCGAGGACGGTGGCAGCTCCCGGGAAGCGCTCGGCCTGGCCGCAGAGCTCGACGCGCTGGCGGCCGGCGTCCCGGACGCCGCACCCGTCCGGATCGGCGTGGGCCACACCGTGTCGGGGCTGGAGGCGTCGCTCTCCTACGGGAAGGCCCTGCTGGTTCTGCGCGCGCTCCGGGACCGGGAGGCGAGGGGAGCCGACCCGGCCCCCCTGCGGTACGCCGGGCCCGACGACGTGGCCACGACCATCGACGCCCTGCGCATGCTCGACGCGGCGCGCCCCGTGTGGGAGTCGGGCACCGGCCCGCTGCACGAGCTGATCCGCGCGGACCTCGCGGCGGGCGGCAGTCTGGTGCGTTCCCTAGCGGCCTGCCTGGAGACCGCGGGGGACATCCCCCGGGCCGCGCGGCGGCTGGTCGTCCACCCCAACACCCTCCGGTACCGGCTGCGCCGCGCCCGCGAACGCCACGGCATCGACCTCGACGACCCCGACACCCGGCTGGTCCTGGCCCTGGCGGTGCGCCTGGCCGGAGCGCTTCGGGGGGATTCGGGCCGGTGTTCGTCCGCCGGGCCAACGTGACCGGCGGTACTCCGTGTCCGGCGACGAAGACGGCCGGGGGGCGCGGGCGCCACCCTTTCACCAGCCCGCCGCACGCCCGGAGGCAGGGCGCAGCCGCTCTCGGAAGGACCCTCATGACATCTGCCGGCGCCACGCCCCCCGAACCGGCGGCCCTCTCCGCTGCCACCCTCCTCACCCCGGCCCGGCGGGTCGCCGCCGTGCTGAACCGGGCCGTCGCCGCCGGGCTCGTCGGCGAGGAACAGCCGGTCGCCGGATTCCTCGACACGGACGGGATCCGGGCGTCGGTGGCGGACCTGGCCGCGGCCTTCGCCCACGCCCCCGACGTCCTGCACACCTTCGCCGTGAAGGCGGCCTCCCTGGTACCCGTCCTCCGGCTGCTGGCCGAACTCGGCATGGGCTGCGAGGTGGCGAGCCCGGGAGAGCTGCGCCTCGCGCTCGACGCCGGTGTCCCACCCTCGCGGATCGTCCTCGACTCGCCCGCCAAGACCCGGGGGGAGATCAGCGAGGCCCTCGCCCTCGGCGTCGCCGTCAACGCCGACAACCTCGACGAGCTGCGCCGCATCGACGCGCTCCGTGCCGGCGGCAGTGCGTCGGTCGTCGGACTGCGGGTCAACCCGCAGGTCGGCGGCGGCACCATCGGGGCGATGAGCACCGCCACCGCCACCTCGAAGTTCGGTGTGGCGCTCCGCGATCCCGGTGCGCGCGACCGCGTGGTGAAGGCCTTCGCCGAACGCCCCTGGCTCACCCGCCTCCACGCGCACGTCGGCTCCCAGGGATGCCCGCTCGCCCTCATGGCGGAAGGGGTCGCGGAGACGTACCGGCTGGCCGAGGAGATCAACCGGACGCTCGGCACCAGGCAGATCACGAGCCTGGACATCGGCGGCGGACTGCCCGTGAACTTCGACGACGACGCGACCCGCCCGGCCTTCGCCGACTACACCCGGGCCCTGGGCACGGCCGTCCCGGACCTCTTCGACGGCCGCTACGCACTCGTCACCGAGTTCGGGCGCTCGCTGCTGGCGAAGAACGGGTTCATCGGCGCCCGCGTGGAGTACGTCAAGGAGGCCGGAGGCCGGCGTATCGCCGTCACCCACGCGGGGGCGCAGACCGCCACGCGCACCGTCCTGATGCCTGGCGCGTGGCCGCTGCGGGTCGGCGCCTTCGGCGCCGACGGCAGCCCCCGCACCGGCGCCCGGCTGCGCCAGGACATCGCCGGCCCCTGCTGCTTCGCCGGTGACGTCGTCGCCCACGGACGGGAACTCCCGGAGCTCGAGGAGGGCGATCTCGTCGTGCTGTACGACACCGGCGCCTACTACTTCTCGACGCCGTGGGGGTACAACAGCCTGCCCAGGCCCGCCGTGCACGGCTTCACGGCCGACCCGTCCGGCGGCGTGCGGCTGACCACGGTCCGCGCGGCCCAGACGCTCGACGAGATCGCGGCGGAGAGCGGCCTCGCCCATGCCGGTGCGCTTGTCTCCCTCGGTGCCCGGACGGGCGCTACGGCACCCGCGCCGTCCACTCCGCGCTGCTGAACTTCGTGGCGGCCAGCTCCTCGGCACGTGCCAGTTCCCCGCCGGTGACGCTGCCGCGAGTGAGGCCGTAGCGGTCACGGAAGGACCGCACCATGCGGTCGATCACCGCCTCCCGGGGCAGGCCGGTCTGGCGGCGCAGCGGATCGACGCGCTTCCCGGCGGATCTGGTGCCCTTGTCGGACATCTTCTCCTTGCCGATGCGGAGGACCTCCAGCATCTTCCCGGCGTCGATGTCGTAGGACATGGTCACGTGGTGCAGGACCGCGCCCGGCCCGCCGTCCGGGCCGACCACACGCTTCTGGGCGGCTCCGGCGATCTTCCCGACGTCCGTCGCGATGTCGTTGAGGGGCTGGTACCACGCCTTGACCCCCATGTCGCCGAGCGCGTCGAGGACCCACGCGTCGAGATAGGCGTAGGAGTCGGCGAAGGAGAGCCCCGAGACCAGGGAGGAGGGGACCGAGAGGGAGTACGTGATGGTGTTCCCGGCCTCCACGAACATCGCTCCTCCGCCCGAGACGCGGCGCACGACCGTGACACCGTGGCGGGCGGCGCCCTCGGCGTCGACCTCGTTGCGGAGGGACTGGAAGCTGCCGATGATCACGGCCGGGGCGCCCCACTCCCACACGCGGAGCGTCGGGGGCCGTCGTCCGGCGGCGACCTCGGCGGTGAGTACCTCGTCGAGTGCCATGTGCAGCGCGGGGGACTGCGGGCCCTCGTGGATGTACTGCCAGTCGTAGTCGGTCCAGTCGGTGGCGTCCGCCAGTGCGCGCCGGACGGCGACCGCGACGCCCTCCGCGGTGATGCCGTACATCACCGTGCCCTCGGGCAGCGCCGCTTCGATGCGGGCGGTCAGTCCGGCCGCGTCGGTGTCGGCGGGAGCGCCCTCCAGAGCCTCGTCGATCGCGGTGATGGCCTCGTCGGGTTCCAGGAAGAAGTCGCCCGCCACCCGCACGTCGCGCAGGATCCCGCCGTGGTTCTCCAGGTCCACCACGACGAGTTTGCCGCCAGGAACCTTGTATTCGCCGTGCATCGCTCCGGCCTCCGCTGAAGTGTGAGCCCCCGCTTTCGCATGTTCAGCGCTCCGGCGTCCCGTTCTCTTCCTGGCCCGGCGGGTGGCGGGGAAAGCGCGGTCGGCACCGTGCTCCCGCCCGTGCGGAGCGTGCTCGGAGCAGGACGGAGAGCCACAGGGCCGCTTCCGCGTGCGCCGTGCGGCCCCGGAGGAGCGGCCGGCCGGGTCGCGCCGCCCGGACGTCACCGCTCCGTTATCCGATCGTCAGCGAAAACCTGTCCGCCATGTGAGCCGAGGGCTTGCCTTGCGGACTGTATGCGAAATACGGTCGGCGGTATTCCTTGATCACCCCTGGCGGGAGGTAGGCCCTCGTGCGCCGAAAAGCGGTTGCCCTGGTGGCGGTTGCGTTGGTGTCCCTCACCTCGGGCTGTGCGTCGTTGCAGTCCTCGGCGACCGAAGTCGGTGGTGTGCGCATGACCGACGACCGGTCCGTACGCGACGGCGGGACACTCACCGTCGCCCTCAACTCGGACCCGGACAAACTGGACCCCACCCTCGCGCAGACCCTCGTAGGCCGCACGGTCTTCGCGAGCATGTGCGAGAAGCTCTACGACATCGACGAGGACGGCACCGTGGTGCCCCAGCTCGCCGCGTCGCTCCCCGTCACCTCGGCCGACGGACGCACGGTCACCTTCCGGGTCCGCCCCGGGGCGAAGTTCAGCGACGGGACCCGGCTGGACGCCGAGGCGGTCGTCACCTCACTGCTGCGCCACCGTGATCTCCCCGGATCCGCGCGCGGCACCGAACTGGCCCCGGTCACCAAGGCCGAGGCCACCGGACCGCTCACGGTCCGCCTCACGCTGGACCACTCCTTCGTCCCGCTCACCGGTGTGCTCGCCGACCGGGCCGGGATGGTGATGTCACCGGCCGCACTGGAGAAGCACGGGAAGAACTTCACGAACAACCCTTCCTGTGTCGGCCCCTTCCGCTTCGTCGAGCGCGTCGGCGGCGACCGGATCGTGCTGGAGAAGGACCCCAACTACTACGACGCCGACCGGGTCCACCTGGACGGCGTGGTCTACAAGCCCATACCCGACGGCAACGTCAGGCTCGCCAACCTGCGCTCGGGCGACCTCCAGGTCGGGGACCAGATGGCCCCCGTCGACGTACGGAGCGCCCTGACCGAGCCGGAACTCCAGCTGTTCAACTCGCCCTCGCTGGGATACCAGGGGATCGGCCTCAACGTCGGCAACGTGAAGGGGCTGGGTCAGAAGCCCGGGAAGATCGACACCCCCGTCGCCAGGGACGTCCGCGTCCGGGAGGCCTTCGAGCTCGCGATCGACCGCGATCTCCTGAACACCGTCGTCTTCCAGGGCATGTACGAGCCCGCCTGCGGCCCCATCTCCCCCCAGTCGGCCATCGCCCCGGGCGTCAGGCCGCAGGACTGCCCGAAGCGCGACGTCGGCCGTGCGAAGGAGCTGCTGAAGGAGGCCGGAGTGAGAACCCCGGTGAGGATAGAGCTGAAGACGTCCACCACACCGGAACAGGGACGCGTCGGACAGGTGCTCCAGGCCATGGTCAAGGAGGCCGGCTTCGAACTGTCGCTGCGCCCCACCGAGTACGCCACGATGCTCGCGGAGACCGACGCCGGCGACTACGACGTCTTCACCAGCGGCTGGTCCGGCCGGCTCGACCCCGACGGCAACGTCTCCAACTTCCTCAAGACCGCCGGCGCCATGAACGCCTACGGTCTGGGCGACCCGGAGATCGACAGGCTGATCGCCGAGGGCCGCAGCGTCGCGGACCCCGCCCGGCGCACACGGATCTACGAGGAGCTCACCCGGCGCGTCCAGGACGCCCACGCCCTGATCTACCTCTACCGGCAGAAGAACTACGTCGTCGCCGGCAAGGACGTCGCGGGCATCCGCGTCTACGGCGACGGACTGGTCCGGGTCAAGAACGCGGGGTACACCCGATGACGAAGTACCTGCTGACGCGCCTGCGTCAGTCCCTCATCACCCTCTTCCTCGTCAGCGTCGTCGTCTTCGCCGGCATCCGGGCCCTGCCCGGCGACCCGGCACTCGCGCTCGCCGGCGAGGAACGCAGCCCCGAGGCGCTCGCCGCCGTCCGCGAGAGCTACGGCCTGAACGACAACGTCGTCATCCAGTACGGACGGTTCATCGGGCACGCCCTGACCGGCGACCTCGGCACCTCGTCCCGTACCGGTCTCCCCGTCGCCGACGCGATCGGGCAGGCCCTGCCCGTCACGCTGGAACTGGCCGCGCTCTCCCTGCTCCTGGCGATCGTGGTCGGCATCGGCGCGGGAGTGGTCGCCGCGGTGCGGCGCGGGAAGCCCGAGGAGTGGCTCGCCAACGCCATCGCCCTGATCGGCCTCTCCATCCCGACGTTCTGGCTCGGCATCGTGCTCGTCCTCGGATTCGCCATCGCCGTCCCCGTGTTCGCGGCCTCCGGCTACGTACCCTTCGGCACCGACCCCGTCGACAACCTGCGCCGCATGGTGCTGCCCGCCGTCGTGCTCGGCTCCGGGCTCGCCGCGGTCGTGATGCGGCAGACCAGGGCGGCCATGCTCGACTCCCTCTCCGCCGACTACGTGCGGACCGCCCGGGCCAAGGGGCTGTCCCAGGGCTCGGTCATCGGGGGGCACGCGCTGCGCAACTCGCTGGTCACCGTCGTGACCGTCCTCGGTCTCCAGCTGGGACACCTCATCTCCGGCGCCGTCGTCACCGAGCAGATCTTCGTCCTCCCCGGTTTCGGGAAACTCACCATCGACGCCGTCTTCACCCGTGACTACGCGACACTCCAGGCCGTGGTGCTCTGCACCTCCGCCGCGTACATCCTCATCAACCTGCTGGTCGACGTGGTCTATTCGGTCATCGACCCGCGCATCCGGCTCGGAGGTGCCCGGTGACCACCGCGCCCACAGTGCTCCCCACCCCGCCACCGGCGAGCAGCCGGAAGCCCGGCGGCAAGCTGCGCGCCCTGCGCACCAACCGGCTCGCGCTCACGGGCGCCGTCATCGCCGCCGTCTTCGTCCTGGCGGCCCTGTTCGCGCCGCTCATCGCCCCGTACGATCCGTCACAGCCGGATTTCGGGAACGTACTGGCCGAACCGGGCGCCGCGCACTGGCTCGGTACGGACGACCTCGGCCGCGACCAGCTGTCCCGCATCGTCCACGGTGCCCGCGCTTCGATGCAGGTCGGCCTCGTCGCCGTCGTGCTGGCCTTCCTCGTCGGCGTACCGCTGGGGCTGCTCGCGGGCTACTACGGCCGGTTCGCGGACACCGCCGTCTCCCGGCTCACCGACACCATGCTGGCCTTCCCCTTCCTGGTGCTCGCCGTCGGACTCGCCGCGATCCTCGGCCCGTCGCTCACCAACGCGACCATCGCCATCGGCATCTCGCAGATCCCCGCCGTCATCCGGATCACGCGGGCCGAGACCCTGCGGCTCAAGCACGTCGACTACGTCGCCGCGGCCGTCGCCAACGGGGGCGGCGACGGCACCGTCCTCTTCCGGCACATCCTCCCCAACGCCACCTCCGCCCTGATCGTCCAGGCGACCGTGGGCATCCCCGCCGCGATCATCGGCGAGGCGCTGCTGAGCTTCCTCGGTCTCGGGGTCCAGCCCCCGGACCCCTCGCTCGGCGTGATGCTCTCCGGCGCCCAGTCCTTTCTGGCGCCGGCACCCTGGCTGGCGGTCTTCCCCGGCCTCGCGATCGTCGCGGCGACGCTCGCCTTCAACCTGCTCGGCGACGGGCTGCGTGACGTCCTGGACCCCCGAGGAGCAACCCGATGACCGCGACCGCCCCCGAACCCGTCCGGAAGGCGGCGGCCGCACCCGTGCTGAGTGTGCGCGGTCTGTCGGTCTCCTTCCGCTCCGACACCCGCACGGTGCACGCCGTCGACGGGGTCTCCTACGACCTGGCGCCCGGCGAGGTCCTCGCCGTGGTGGGGGAGTCGGGCTGCGGCAAGTCCGTCACCTCCATGGCGGCCATGGGCCTGCTCCCGCCGACCGCCCGGATCGACGGCTCGATCAGGCTCTCCGGCCGCGAGCTGGTCGGCGCCTCGGAGAAGGAGCTGCGACACGTCCGCGGCAAGGAGATCGCCATGATCTTCCAGGAGCCGATGACCTCGCTGAACCCGGTCCTCACCATCGGCCGGCAGATCGGCGAGGTACTGCGCAGGCACCAGGGGCTGAGCCGGAAGGAGGCCAGGGCGCGCGCGGTGGAGCTGCTCGAACTCGTCGGGATTCCGGCGCCGGCCCGCCGTGTCGACGAGTACCCGCACCAGCTCTCCGGCGGTATGCGGCAGCGCGTCATGATCGCCGTCGCGGTGGCCTGTGACCCGGCAGTCCTCATCGCCGACGAACCGACGACCGCACTGGACGTCACCGTGCAGGCGGGCATCCTCGAAGTGCTGCAGTCCCTGCGCGAGCGTCTCGGCACCGCCATCCTCCTCGTCACCCACGACCTCGGTGTCGTCGCCGACGCCGCCGACCGGGTGCTGGTGATGTACGCCGGCCGTGCCGTCGAACAGGCCCCCGTGCACGACCTGTTCGCCTCCGGCCGCCACCCCTACACGCGCGGTCTGCTCGGCGCCGTGCTGCGGCCCGGCGGCGAGGGCAAGCGGCGGCTGCCGGAGATCCCCGGCCTGGTCCCGAGCCTGGACAGCCAGCCCGACGCCTGTACGTTCGCACCCCGCTGCTCCCGCGCGGACGACACCTGCACGAGCAGCCGCCCCGGCTTCCGCGCCATCGACCGCGAAGCCGGAGCGGACGCCTCCCACCGGGCGGCCTGCTGGCACCCGTACGCGGACGGCGAGGCGGCCGACCCGCACGCCGCCGGGCCCGCGGGGACTGATCCGACACCGGCCGCCGCCGGCAGCGAGGCACCCGTGCGGACCGACGCACTCGAAGCGCGAACCGACCAGGAGGCCGGAAAGTGACCACCGCACAGGCCGTCCCCGCACCGCACAAGGACGACGGGGAGGCCCCGCGCCCCCCGGTGCTGGAGATCAGCGGCATGGAACGGCACTTCGGTGCCTCCGGCGGCGGCACCGTCCGGGCCGTCGACGGCGTCTCGATCACCATCGGCCGCGGCGAGGTCGTCGGCCTCGTCGGCGAGTCGGGCAGCGGGAAGTCGACGGTCGGACGCTGTGCCGTGCGCCTCGACGAACCCACCGCGGGCAGCGTCCACATCAACGGGACAGATGTCAGCCACCTCTCCCGGCGCGCGCTGCGCCCCCTGCGCAAGGACTTCCACCTGGTCTTCCAGGACCCCTCGTCCTCGCTCGACCCGAGGATGACCGTCGGACAGATCATCGCGGAGCCCATCCGGCTGCACCGCCGCGCACGGGGAGCGGCCGTACGGGAACGGGTCGAGGAACTGCTCGGACAGGTCGGACTGCGCCCCGAGCACGCCGACCGGCACCCCCACGAGCTGTCCGGCGGGCAGCGCCAGCGCATCTCGATCGCCCGCGCCCTGTCGTGCGACCCCGACCTGGTGGTCGCCGACGAACCCACCTCGGCGCTCGACGTCTCGGTCCAGGCGTCCGTGCTCAACCTCCTGGCGGACCTCCAGCGGGACCGGGGCTTCGGCTGCCTGTTCATCACCCACGACCTGGCCGCCGTCGAATTCCTCGCCGACCGGATCGCCGTGATGTACCTCGGGCAGATCGTCGAACAGGCCCCGACCGCCGAACTGTTCGCCGCCCCCAAGCACCCCTACACCCAGGCCCTGCTCTCGGCCGCCCCGGTACCCGACCCGGTCGTCCAGCGCTCCCGCGAACGCATCGTGCTCCACGGCGAACTGCCCAGCCCCCTCGACCCTCCGTCCGGCTGCCGCTTCCACACGCGCTGCCCGCTCGCCGTCGACCGGTGCCGCACGGAGACACCCGCCCTGCGCGAGATCCCCGGTGGGCGGCAGGTCTCCTGCCACCTCGTGACCGACGACGGCGCCGCCCCGGACGCGGCTGCCTGACCTGCCCCTTCTCAGGACCCGTCCGCGTACGTACCATCCGCGGACGGACCACGGACCCGACGAACCCAGTACGCCGCAGCAAGGAGCCCCACCCGTGTTCACCACCCGCCCCACCCTCCAGGGCACCTTCGGCATGGTGTCCTCCACCCACTGGCTCGCCTCGCAGTCCGCGATGGCCGTCCTGGAGGACGGCGGCAACGCCTACGACGCGGCCGTGGCCGCCGGATTCGTCCTGCACGTCGTCGAGCCGCACCTCAACGGTCCGGCCGGCGAGGTCCCGATGATCGTGGCGCCGAAGGACGGCGAGGTGCGGGTCCTGTGCGGCCAGGGCCCCGCCCCCGCGGGCGCGTGTGCCGCGCACTACCGCTCGCTCGGCCTCGACCTGGTCCCCGGCACCGGCCCGCTCGCCGCCGCCGTGCCGGGCGCCTTCGACGCCTGGATGCTGCTGCTGCGCGACCACGGGACCAAGACCCTCGCGCAGGTCCTGCGCTACGCGATCGGATACGCCGAGGACGGACACGCCCCCGTCGAGCGCGTCGGCCAGACCGTCGAGACCGTCCGCGAGCTCTTCGAGACCGAGTGGCCCTCGTCCGCGGAGGTCTACCTCCCCGGCGGGGAGGCGCCCGAGCCAGGCAAGCTGTTCCGCAACCCGGCCCTCGCCGCCACCTGGCGCCGCCTGACGGCCGAGGCCGAGACAGCGGGCGGCGAGGACCGCGTCGCCCAGATCGACGCCGCCCGCGACATCTGGCGCACCGGGTTCATCGCCGACGCCCTGGTCCGCCAGGCCGCCGTGCCCACCATGGACACCAGCGGCACCCGCCACACCGGCACCCTCACCGCCGCGGACCTGGCCGGCTGGTCCGCGACGTACGAGGCGCCCGTCACGTACGACTGGAACGGCTGGACGCTGGCCAAGGCGGCCGGCTGGAGCCAGGGCCCCGCCTTCCTCCAGCAGCTGGCGCTCCTCCCCGCCGAGCTACCGGCGTACGGCTCCGCCGACTACGTCCACCTGCTCATCGAAGGCTGCAAGCTCGCGATGGCCGACCGCGAGGCCTGGTACGGCGACGCCACCGGCGTACCGCTCGACACGCTGCTCTCCTGGCCGTACAACGACGAGCGCCGCGCCCTGATCACGGACACCGCGTCCCTGGAACTGCGCCCCGGCAGCCCCGGGGGCCGCACCCCCGTCCTGAGCGCCCACGCGCACGCCGTCGCCTCCGGCGAGTCCGGCTTCGACGCCATGGGCATCCCGGTGGCCGGAGCGGGCGAGCCGACGGTCGCCAAGGAGGGCGCGGGCGAGCCCACGGCCACCGTGGACCGCGCGGGCGAGCCGACGGTGGCCGGGAACGGCGCGACCCGTGGGGACACCTGCCACCTCGACATCGTGGACCGCTGGGGGAACATGGTCGCCGCCACGCCCAGCGGCGGCTGGCTGCAGTCCAACCCGGTGGTGCCCGAGCTGGGCTTCCCGCTCGGCACCCGGCTGCAGATGGCCTGGCTCGACGAGGGCCTGCCCAACACACTCACCCCCGGCCGCCGCCCGCGCACCACGCTGACCCCGTCCCTCGCCCTGCGCGACGGAGTCCCGGTCATGGCCTTCGGCACCCCGGGCGGCGACCAGCAGGACCAGTGGCAGCTGCACTTCTTCCTCGCCGTGGCACTGCGCGCCGAGGTCCGCGGGAGCCTCGACCTCCAGGGCGCCATCGACGCCCCGAACTGGCACAACGACAGCTTCCCCGGCTCGTTCTTCCCCCGGGGGATGCGCCTCGGCAGCGTCACCGTCGAGGAGGGCATGGACCCGGAGGTCATCGGCGAGCTGCGCCGGCGCGGCCACGACGTCACGGTGGGCGACCCGTGGTCCGAGGGCCGGATGTGCGCCGTCGCCAGGGACCCGGAGACCGGCGTCCTGTCGGCCGCCGCCAACCCCCGGGGGATGCAGGGCTACGCGGTCGGCCGCTGACGACCTGCCCTGGGTGTCCCCGGCGGGCCGTGCTTAGCTGGAGTCATGATCGATGACTTTCTGTACGGGACCTCCGGGCACTCGGGGCCGGCGGCCGAGGTGGAAGCGGCGGTCCGGGCGGCGGCCGCCGCCGAGATCCTGCCGCGCTACCGTCAGCTGGCCGCGCACGAGATCGTCGAGAAGAGCGGTCCGCACGACCTGGTCACCGCCGCGGACCGGCTCGCCGAGGAGCACCTCGCCGCGTCCCTGACCCGCTTGCTGCCCGGTTCGGTCGTCGTCGGTGAGGAAGCCGTCCACGCCGACCCCGCCGTCCTGGACGCCCTCGGCGGGGACGCGCCCGTGTGGATCGTCGACCCCGTCGACGGCACCCGCCAGTTCGTCCACGGCGAACCCGGCTTCTGCACCCTGGTGGCCCTCGCCCGGCACGGAGAGGTGTACGCGTCGTGGACGTACGCCCCCGTGCTCGACGAGATGGCCGTCGCCGTACGGGGCCGTGGCGCCACGCTGAACGGCACGGCTCTGCGCAGCGGATCTCCCGCGCCCGGCGCGGTGCTCAAGGTGGCCATGTCCCACCCCGACTACACCTCCGACGCCCAGAAGCGCGCCCTGCTGGGTCTGCGCACCGACGGCATCGACGCCCGTGCGTGCGGCTCGGCGGGCCTGGAGTACCTCGCCGTCGCCTGTGGAGCGCAGGACGCAGTGGCCTTCAACTGGGAGTTCGCGTGGGACCACGCGGCGGGCCTGCTCCTGGTCACCGAGGCGGGCGGTGCCCAGTCGACGCTCTCAGGCGCCCGCTACCGCATCACCGGTGGCAACGACCTGCCGTTCACCGCCGCCAGGGACGAGGCGACGGCGGAGCGGGTGCTCCACGCGCTGCGGACCGGCCGGCAGGGCTGAGCCGGTCTCTTCCCCGCAGGAGGCGTGCCCCCCCGTGGGGTCTGGCGGCGGGCGTGCCTCTCCCGCGGTGGGACCGCCGTCCTTCTCCCCGTGCCTCCGCGCACGTCCGCCCGGGCGCGCGGCGGTGGCCGTCCCGACGGGCCTGCGGACCGGATCGGCCGGTGCCGGCGGCTCGATCCGGCCCCGGGCCCCAGTGGTCCCCGACCGGACGAGCAGGGCCTGGCCGACCGCCGGGCTCATCCCACGGACGGTCGCAAGACCCTGGTCGAGCCGTCCGCCGCGGGACGGGCCGCTCTCGAGGCGAAACGCGGGCGCAGGGCCGGCTGGCTCGCCCAGGCCAACGAGGACGAGCTCAGCGGCGAGGAACGGGAGGTCCTGGCGCGCAGCGCCGCCCTGATGGAGCGGCTCGCCGCGCGCTGAGGCCGCCCCGGGGTGTCGATTCTCAGCCGCCGTCCGCCGGGAAGTCCTCGTCCAGTACCGCTCGCACGTCACGGACGACGTCCGCCGCCGTCTCCACCGCCGCGGGGTCCAGCCCCCGCAGGGCCGCGGACGTCCGGAGCGCGAAGTCCGCGGGAGTGTGGGGCAGGGCGGCGGCGGAGGCGAGCGCCCCCTTCTCGTTGAGGCACCACACGCGGTGGTGGGCGTGCAGGGCCTGGGCCAGGATCCCGAACGCCCTGGACAGGCAGAGGGCGACATGAAGGGTGTCCCCGGTCGGGGCCGACTTGCGGGCTGCCGCCACGGTGAAGTCCGCCTCCCATGCCGCACCGGTCAGTGAGCGGCGCAGCGCCTCCGGGTAGGCGTGCGCGGCGGCCCGAAGGCGCGTCAGCCGGCCGCTCCGGTCCTCCAGGATGAGGCCGAGGGCGACTTCTCCCGCATAGCAGGGGGACCAGAACCCCAGCGGGTGGCCGGGCTGGACCGCGACCTCGAAGCGACCCGCGCGGCAGTCCGACCACACGGTCTCGACCCGGTCCATGTCGCGCAGGATCCAGTCGACGGCCACGCCGTCCACCGTCAGCCATGCCCCGCCGTTCACCCAGGGCCCCCATTCGCCGGGTCCCGCCACGGCGGCGGGTGAGCCCTGGACCTCGGACGCCAGCGCGACGAGAGCGGGCAGGTCCGGGGTGCCCCGGTAGTAGACGCCCAGATCCCAGTCGGAGTCGGGGCGGTGGGTGCCGCGGGCCCGGCTTCCGCCCAGGGCGACGGCCTCGACGCCCGGGAGCCGGGCGAGCCGGGAGGCCATCGCGGTGACGGCGGGAGAGGGTGCGCATGCGGCGTTCATCGGGCGGAGATTACCCGGGGGCACGTTGTCGGCGCGCCCCAATATCCTGGGTGCCCGGCCATCGGCTGACAAAGGAGTCCGAAGGTGCCATCGATGCTGGATGCCGTCGTCGTGGGCGCGGGCCCCAACGGGCTGACGGCCGCGGCCGAGCTGGCCCGTCGCGGATTCTCCGTGCACGTGTTCGAGGCGGGGGAGACCGTCGGCGGGGGTGCCCGCACCGAGGAGCTGACCCTGCCGGGCTTCCGCCACGACCCGTGTTCCGCCGTGCACCCGCTGGGTATCGGTTCGCCGGCTTTCGGGGCGATGCCGCTCGCCCGGCACGGTCTCGAATGGCTCCAGCCGCCGCTGTCGCTCGCCCACCCCTTCCCGGACGGCTCCGCAGCCGTACTCACCGGGTCCGTCGGGGAGACCGCCATGTCGCTGGGGCCGGAGGACGCGGGAGCCTACCGCAGGCTGGTCGCGCCCTTCACAGGGCACTGGGACACCCTCGCCGAGGACTTCCTGCGCACCCCGTGGGACGGCCTGCCCCGGGATCCGTACCGCTGGGCGCTCTTCGGGACGAAGGCGGTCCAGCCGGCCGCGCTGCTGTCCCGGCGCTTCCAGGGGGAGAAGGCGCGCGCTCTGATCGCGGGCCTCGCCGGGCACGCGATCGCACCCGCCGGGGGCCTGGCGACCGGCGGAATCGCCCTGCTCTTCGCACTGGCGGCGCACGAGAACGGCTGGCCGGTGCCGCGAGGTGGCTCGCAGGCCATCTCCGACGCCCTCGCCGCCTTCCTGCGCGCACAGGGTGGCACCATCAGCACGGGCGTCGAGGTGAAACGACTGGACGAGCTCCCGCCCGCTCGCGCGTACGTCTTCGACACCTCACCGACCGCGCTGGCCCGTATCGCCGGGCTGGGCGGCGCCTACGACCACTATCGCTACGGCCCGTCCTGCTTCAAGATCGATTACGCGCTCTCGGGTCCGGTGCCCTGGACGGCCGAGGAGGCCCGGCGGGCCGGCACGGTCCATGTCGGCCCCACCGCCGCCGAGATCGACGCCGCGCTGCGTGCCGCGGTGGCGGGCCGGGCCCCGGACGTCCCCTTCCTGATCACCGCGCAGCCGAGCATCGTCGACCCGAGCCGCGCCCCCGAGGGCCGCCATGTCTTCTGGGCGTACGGACACGTCCCGGCCGGCTGGGAGGGCGACGCCACCGAGGTCGTCGAGCGTCAGCTGGAGCGGTTCGCGCCCGGGTTCCGGGATCTGGTGCTGGCACGCGCGGTCGCCGGACCGCCCCGGCTCGCCGTGCGCAACGCCAACTACGTCGGTGGCGACATCGCCACCGGGGCGTTCTCCGGGCTGCAGACCGTGCTCCGGCCCAAGCTGGCCCGTGTGCCCTACGCCACCGCGCACCCCGCGGTCTTCCTCTGCTCGTCCGCGACCCCGCCCGGCCCCGGGGTGCACGGGATGTCGGGGCACCACGCGGCGAAGGCGGTGTGGCGGCGCCTGCGGAGCACCTGAACGGGCGCCTGCTCACCGGGGCCCCACGGCAACGAACGCGCCCGGCCGCGAGATCCGGCGGAACCCCGCCGCTCACTGCCCCGCACGCCGGCTGGCAGACGCGGGAGCCGGACGCCGGCCGGACCGCCGCCTCCCGGCGCGAACCGGCCGGCACGGGTCCGCCCCCGCGTGCCCGCGCGGGAGCGCCCTCAGAGGGCTTCCGGGCCCCGCTCACCCGTGCGGACCCGCACGGCGGTCTCCACGGGCAGCGCCCACACCTTGCCGTCGCCGATCTTGCCGGTGCGGGCGGCGCGGACCACGGCTTCCAGGACCGGCTCCGCGTCGGCGTCCTCGACGAGGACCTCTATACGGATCTTGGGCACCAGGTCCACGCGGTACTCGGCGCCCCGGTAGACCTCGGTGTGACCGTGCTGGCGTCCGTATCCGCTGGCCTCCGTGACCGTCATGCCGTGCACACCGAGGTCCCGCAGCGCGGTCTTCACCTCGTCGAGGCGGTGCGGTTTCACGACCGCCGTGATGAGCTTCATCGGGCTGTGCTCCAGTCCTGGATCGAGTGTTCAGTGGCCCGGGGCCTGCGCCGCGGCATGACCCAGACCGGCGTGATCGTAGGCGCTCTCCGCGTGCACGGTCTGGTCCAGGCCCGCCAGTTCCTCCTCCTCGGCGGCCCGCACACCCATCAGCCGGTCGATCGCCTTGCCGATTCCGTAGGTCACCAGGAAGGTGTATTCGGCCACGGCGAGCACGGCGACCGCCTGCCGGACGAGCTGGCCGGCTCCGCCGCCGAGAAGGAGCCCCTCCGCGCCCCCGGTCATCACGGCCGTCGCGAACAGTCCCACGAGCAGCGTGCCGATGACGCCCCCCACGAAGTGCACACCGACCACGTCCAGGGAGTCGTCGTAGCCGAACCGGAACTTCCACGCCACCGCGTACGAGCAGACGACACCGGCCGCGAGCCCGACGACGACGGCGCCGAGGACGCCGACGGTCCCGCACGCGGGTGTGATCGCGACCAGGCCCGCGACCGCTCCGGACGCCGCGCCGAAGGTGGTCGGGTGGCCGTCGCGCCGCTGCTCGACGAAGAGCCAGCCGAGCAGACCGGTGCACCCGGCGACCAGGGTGTTGAGGACCGAGGCGGCGGCCAGCCCGTTGGCGCCGAGTGCCGAGCCGCCGTTGAACCCGAGCCAGCCGAACCAGAGCAGACCCGCGCCGAGCACCACCATCGGCAGGTTGTGCGGTCGCATCGCGTCCTTCCTGAACCCGATGCGCGGTCCGGTCACCAGGGCGAGAGCCAGTCCGGAGGCTCCGCAGGTGATCTCCACGACGAGCCCTCCGGCGAAGTCCAGGGCGCCGAGCGAGTCCTTGATCCATCCGCCGGGGCCCCACACCCAGTGGGCGACGGGAACGTATACGAGCAGCGTCCACACCGGCACGAAGACCAGCCAGGCCGCGAACTTCATACGGTCCGCGATCGCTCCGCTGACGAGTGCCGCCGTGAGGATCGCGAAGGTGAGCTGGAACGTGGTGAAGAGCAGGGTGGGGACGCTGCCGGTGAGGTCGTCGGGACCGATGCCGGCCATGCCCACGTGGTCCAGCCCGCCGATGAACCCGGCGAAGGTGTCGTCGCCGAACGCCAGCGAATAGCCCGCGACCAGCCAGACGACCGTGACCAGTGCGATCGAGACGAAGCTCATCATCAGCATGTTCAGGACGCTCTTCGTGCGGACCATGCCGCCGTAGAACAGGGCCAGGCCCGGCGTCATCAGCAGGACGAGAGCGGTGGCGGCGAGGAGCCAGGCGGTGTCGCCGGTGTCGAGGCCTGCCGAGGCCAGGGTCGCGATGGTCAAGAGGGGTCCCTCCTCGGGGCGGCGTGGGGTCCGGCCCGAGGAGAGTCGCGGGTGTGCGTTTCGCAGAGGGCGCCGTCGTGTTTCCGTCGTGTTTCATTGCCGGAAGGTGACCGAGAGCTCACCGCGCACGGGGTGACGGCCCCCGCCGGTCCGCCCAGAGCGGGCGGACGGACCGGCGGAGGCGGCTGCGACCGGGGCTACGGAGTCACCCTGCCGCCGCCGAAGGTCACGACGAGCGAGCCGTCACCGGCGAAGGACCAGTCCATCGCGCCGGAGTACGCGGAACAGGCCGAGCCGTTCGACCCCGTCCAGAACTGGTTGGAGCTGTCGGCGTCGCCGACGGTCTTGTCGTTCGAACCGTCGTCGCTGCGGCACGAGACGTTGTCGCGGAAGACGGAAGTGCCCTTGTCGAACGAGAAGTTGCGTTCCTCGTTGTCGATACTGACGTTGTCCGACACCTTCATCGAGCCGGGATTGCTGTTGTAGGTGAACCCGTGGTGGCCGTTGTCGTAGGCGATGTTGCGCCGGACGAGGTGGTCGACCTTGATGCCGTCGCCGCCCAGCTTGTAACCGTTGCGGTCGCCGTCGGAGTTCACCGTCCCGTCGGAGAGGGTGCCGTTCTCGTAGGCGAGGGAGTCCTCGATGGTCACCGGGCCGATGGGCCCCGTCTCGGACTTGGTGTAGAGATCCCAGCCGTCGTCGATGTTGTTGTGGGCCACGGTGTAGCGGAAGACGTTCCCGGGGCCCGAGGTGAGCTTGGAGGCGAAGCCGTCGGCGTCCTCGCCGTCGGAGTCGGCGTTGTCGTGCGACTCGGAGCTCAGGACGAGGTTGTTCGCCGGCCACTCGTCCTCGGGGGTGTCGGACGCGATCCGTGAGATCTGCAGGCCCGAGTCACGGTTGAAGCGCGTCACGACGTGTTCGATGACGTTGTTGCTGCCGCCGACGAAGATGCCGTTGTCTCCGGCGTGCTCGACGACGATGCCGTCGATGTGCCAGTAGGTGCCGTTCACGGCGAGCCCGCGGTTCGCCGGGTCCTCGCTCATGGCCGCGAAGTTCAGGACCGGCGTCTCGCCGGGGTAGGCGGCGAGCGTGGTGCGCGCGCCGGCGGTGCCGTCGTTGCCGGGCGGGATGGTGACGGTCCCGGTGTGCGCGTACGTCCCCCCGCGCAGGTAGATCGTCCCCCCGGAGGTGACGCGGCTGATCGCCGAGGAGAGCGTCGTCGGGTCCGACTCCGTACCGGCCGCGTCATCGCTGCCGTCCGGTGCCACGTACAGGGCGCCGGCGGCGACCGCGGCCGGAGCACCGGCCGCACTCGCGCCGAGGGGAGCGGCGCCGGGGGTGGACGTGGCCTGCGCCATGGTGCCGGACAGTGCGACGAGTGAGCCGGTCAGCAGGCTGACACACGCGATGACGTGCTTCTTCTTCTGCATCGTTCGTCTCCAGGTGGGGTTGGTTCGAGCGGCCAGCGGGCGTCGGGACGGTGTGTCCGGTGCCTCCTAGCGGAGGAACCCCGTCCGGTTGAGGGACCGGCCGGAGGGAGGGGAGCCGGGTGGCGCATGGGGGTGGCCCTTCCTGTCGCGGCTCGGGCGCGGCCACAGGGTCTGTCCGGGTATCTGAACAGGGGGTGCGGCCGACACCACACTGGGTGAGGGGCAAGCGCTTTCCATGGACCGTAGGGGCGTGTCGTGATCGCGTCAATACTTCTGTACGTGATTGGAGTTCAGCGTGCTGAACGCATGAGTGACGTGCGCGCCCGTACGGAACCCGGGGGAGAGGTCCTGCGGGACGGCTGGGGAGGGCTGAGGGCAATGCGAGGCCGATGTCGGATTTCCGCCAGCCGTCCCGCCCCTCCGTGCCCGATGCTTGGAGCATGCACACCGACACCGAGCGCTGCGTGCGGGCCGTACAGTCGAAGGACGCCCGCTTCGACGGATGGTTCTTCACCGCGGTCCTGACCACCCGCATCTACTGCCGGCCCAGCTGCCCGGTCGTGGCGCCGAAAGCCCGGAACATGACCTTCTACCCCAGCGCCGCCGCGTGTCAGCAGGCCGGATTCCGGGCCTGCAAGCGGTGCCGGCCCGACACCAGCCCCGGCTCCCCCGAGTGGAACGCCCGGGCCGACTCCGTCGCCCGGGCCATGCGTCTCATCCAGGACGGAGTCGTCGACCGGGAAGGCGTGCCGGGGCTCGCCACCCGGCTCGGCTACTCCGCCCGCCAGGTCGAACGACAGCTCCTCGCCGAGCTCGGAGCCGGACCGCTCGCGCTGGCCCGGTCCCAGCGTGCCCAGACCGCGCGGGTACTCATCGAGACCACCGGGCTTCCCATGGCCGAGATCGCTTTCGCGGCCGGGTTCTCGTCGATCCGTACGTTCAACGACACCGTGCGGGAGGTCTTCGCGCTCGCCCCGGGCGAGCTGCGCGCCCGTTCGGCGGGAGGGCGCCGCGCGCCGGGGACTCCCGGGGTGATCGCCCTGCGGCTGCCCCACCGCGCTCCGCTGACCCCCGGCAACCTCTTCGGGCACCTCGCCGCGACCGCCGTTCCCGGCGTCGAGGAATGGCGCGACGGCGCCTACCGCCGCACGCTCAGGCTCCCGCACGGCCACGGCATAGTGGCGCTGTCCCCGCGGCCCGGCCACATCGACTGCCGGCTCTCCCTCACCGATCCGCGCGACCTCACCCAGGCCATCAGCCGCTGCCGCAGACTCCTCGACCTGGATGCCGACCCGGTCGCCGTCGACGACCAGCTGCGCTCCGACCCACAACTCGCCCCCCTGGTCGACGCGGGCCCCGGCCGCAGGGTGCCGCGTACGGTCGACGCCTCGGAGTTCGCCGTGCGCGCGGTGCTCGGCCAGCAGGTCTCCACGGCCGCCGCCCGCACCCACGCCGCCCGTCTCGTCCGCGCCCACGGCACGCCCGTGGACGACCCGGAGGGCGGCCTGACCCACCTCTTCCCCACCCCCGAGGCTCTGGCGGACCTCGACCCCGGGGCGCTCGCGCTGCCACGCAGCCGACGCTCCACGCTCACCACGCTCGTGACCGCCCTCGCCGACGGCTCCCTGCGACTGGGGGAGGGCACGGACTGGGAGAAGGCCCGAGCGGACCTCGCCGCGCTGCCGGGCTTCGGCCCCTGGACGGTCGAAGTCATCGCCATGCGCGCCCTGGGGGACCCGGACGCCTTCCTCCCCACCGACCTCGGGATCCGCAGGGCGGCCGGACGACTCGGCCTCCCGGCGACCCCCGCGGCCCTGACCGCACGCGCCGCCCGGTGGCGTCCCTGGCGCGCCTACGCCGTGCAGTACCTGTGGACCGTCGACGACCACCCCATCAACCACTTGCCCGCCTGAGGGCGTGAGGACGAACCATGACCACCACTCCCACGGTGTCCCGGCAGCACACAGTCATCGACAGCCCGTACGGGGCGCTCACCCTGGTGGCGACCGCCGGGGTGTTGTCCGGCCTGTACATGACCGGTCAGCGGCACCGCCCGCCCGAGGAGAGCTTCGGCGTGCCCGACCCGGGCCCCTTCACGGAGGCCGCCCGCCAGCTGGACGCCTACTTCGCGGGTGAGCTGACGGAATTCGACCTCCCGCTGCGTCTGGAGGGCACCCCGTTCCAGCGCAGCGTCTGGGCCGAACTCGTGCGTATCCCGTACGGCGAGACCCGCACCTACGGCGACCTGGCGGACAGCCTCGGCAAGGCCGGTGCCTCACGCGCGGTGGGGCTGGCCAACGGAAGGAACCCGGTCGGGATCATCGTGCCCTGCCACCGCGTGATCGGGGCCTCGGGAAGCCTGACGGGGTACGGCGGCGGTCTGGACCGCAAGCAGCGGCTTCTCGCCTTCGAGCGGGGAACGGAGAGCGAGGTGCCGGCCCTGTTCTGAGGAGGACGCCCGGGCCCGGGGCGGGCCCCCGGGCCCGCCCCGCACGCTCAGCCCGTGAAGATCTCGACGGCCGACCAGACCGCCAGGCCGAGCATGCACAGACCGCCGATGCGCTGCACCGTCTTCAGCGGCACCCGCTTGGCGATGAACCGCCCCGCCAGCAGCGCCAGCGCGGACACCGACATGAGGGCGGCGGCAGCCCCCACGGCCGTGGACCAGGCGCCGTTGCTCGCGGCCAGGTTCGCGGTGGTGATCTGGGTCAGGTCGCCCCACTCGCTGATGAACACCGCCATGAAGGCGGTCGAGTAGACCGGCCAGAAGCCGGTGACCGTCTTGATCTCCTCGTCCTCGCCGTCGTCACCGCCACCACTGCGCAGCAGCATGAACGCGCCGAAGGCGAAGAGGGCGGCGGAGACCAGCTTGACGGTCCAGTCGGGCAGCAGGCCGATCAGCCCGCCCGCCCCGACCGCGATGGCCACGTGCACGATGAACGCGGACGACGTGCCGAACCAGACGTAGAGCGGGCGCATACGTGTACCCATGGCCAGCGACGCGAACATCGTCTTGTCGGGGAGCTCCGCGAGGAAGATCAGCCCGAAGGCGGTGAGGATCGCCAGGGGGTCGAGATGCATTCCGGGTGGCTTTCTGTGAGAGCCGGGCCCCGGGGCCTTCCGCGAAGTGCCACTCGGGCTGTTACGGAGGACCACTCGGCCCGGCATGACCGCAACACCCGCGGGGCGCGGGCGTGTCATACCTGACCGAAGGTCTCGCCCACCCGTAACCGTCTACGAGCCCGGCCACCGGGAACCCGGAGGCTCCAGTGTGTCGACGACCGGTTTGCGGGGCTACTCCCCTTCGCAGCCGCCAACGATACCCCACCGGACCAGCGGGGGAGCAGCTCGGTAGAGTCCTACGGTGATGATCCACGCCGCCCCCGGGAGGGTCCCCGCATGAGCCGTCGACCGCGCAAGGCCGCCGGTCCGGGGCCGTCCCGCCCCACGGTGAGCGTCTGCCGGGGCTGCTGCTGCGGCACCCCGAAGATCCCCGGTGTGGACCACGCCGGGCAGCTCGCGGAGCTGCGCCGGTCCGTCGACGGCGCCGCGACCGTGCGAGCGGTGGAATGCCTGGACGCCTGCGAGCAGGGCAACGTCATCGTCGTGCAGCCCTCGGCCGAAGGCCGCCGCGCAGGCGGCCGCCCCGTCTGGCTGGGGCTCGTCAACGACCCGCACGCCGTCGCCGACATCGCCGCGTGGGCGGCGGAGGGCGGGCCGGGCATCGCGGACCCGCCGGAGATCCTGGACCTGTACGCGTTCCTCCCCTCCCGCCGGATCAGGGCCGGACTGGACGGCGAACAGGCTTGAAGGCGAAGGACCGGACACGCGGCGGGAACGCAGCGGCGGACCGGCGGACCGGCGCGGCACTCCTGCTGGTCCTCGGCGTGCTGCTGGGCGCCTGCGGGCCCGCCCCCGCGCGCACGGAACCTCCCACGGCCGGGGAAGAGCCCTTCTGGCAGGCCGAGTTCGACGGGCCCGCCGCCACCCGTCCCCCGGAAGAGGACTGGACGACCCAGACCGGTAACCGGGACGCCGAAGGGTGGGGCAACAACGAGCTGCAGTACTACACGGACGACCCGGCCAACTCCGCGCTCGACGGCGAGGGGCACCTCGTGATCTCGGCCCGGCCGGCCCCCGCCGGGTCCGCACTCCCCTGCTACACACAGGAGTTCTGCCCCTGGACGTCGGCCCGCCTGACCACCGAGGGGAAGGCCGCGCTCAGGCACGGACGTGTGGAGGTCCGCGCGAAGACCCCCACCGGAACCGGACTGCTGCCGGCGATCTGGATGCTGGGCGACAACGGAGCCGAGTGGCCCGGACAGGGTGAGATCGACATCTGCGAGGTGGTCGGCGGGGAACCGCGAACGGTGTACGGCACCGCGCACGGGCCGGCCTACTCCAACGAGAACGGCATCGGCGACTCCCTCACTCTCGCGGCCGACGCCTCGCAGGCGTTCCACACCTACGCCGTCGACAAGCGACCACGCCGCGTCACCTGGT
Source organism: Streptomyces sp. ALB3 (assembly GCF_044385685.1). NCBI lineage: Bacteria > Bacillati > Actinomycetota > Actinomycetes > Kitasatosporales > Streptomycetaceae > Streptomyces > Streptomyces sp. ALB3. Next base: position 658,387 of record NZ_JBISCE010000008.1, read on the forward strand.
CCGTCGACGGCGAGCCGTACTTCACGTTGACCCCGTCGCAGCTGCCCTCGCCCCGCGACTGGGTCTTCGAACAGGACATGCACCTGCTGCTCGACGTCGCCGTCGGCGGCGACTGGCCCGGCCCTCCCGACACCTCGACGCCGTCCCCCGCGACGATGACGGTCGACTACGTGCGCTTCTACGGCGAGGGCCGCGCGTGACGGTCCGCCCCCGGGCACCTCGCACCCTCGGCGGAGACCCGCTCCGGGAGCGCGTGCAGGGCCCTCCCGACGGGCTCACGGACGACCTCCCCGGCCGGTCCGCCGCCGGGGGTCCCGCCGGCGCGCACCACGACGCGGTCCGGTCCGCCACCGATGACATCTCCGCTCGCGTCCCCTAGAGTCCGGGACATGGCCAAGGTCAACGTCAGTCTGGACGCGGAACTCGTCGTGGAGGTCATGGTGCTCGCGGGCGCAGGCAACCCGCAGGACGCCGTCGAACTCGTCGTGCGGGACTACATCGCGCGCGGCCACCGCACGGAGGCGCGGGCCGCCGCGCAGGACGACGCCCGGCGGGACGCCGGCGCCAGGCCGCAGGAGCCCCAGGGTTGACCCCTCACACCCGGACCCGTACACCGTCCTCCAGCTCCGCCGCGCCCGCCCCGGAGTCCAGCACCTCCAGCGCCGCCGCCACACGCGTGCCGAGGCGGCCGAGCAGGTAGCCGGCGAGGTCGGCGCGGTCCACCAGCCGCCAGGAGAGCAGTTCGTCCTCCTGGATCCGGATCGCGTCGAACTGTTCCTGGCTCAGCACACCGCCGTCGTAGACGTAGGCGACGATCGGCGGGCGGGACGGGCCGCGCACCCAGTCGACCGCGAGCAGCCTGCCCGGCGCGAGATCGAGGCCGATCTCCTCCGCCGTCTCGCGGCGGGCCGCCTGCCGGGGGCTCTCGCCCTCTGCGGACTCGACGGTGCCACCGGGCAGCGCCCAGCCCTCCCGGTAGTCAGGCTCCACGAGCAGGACCCGGCCCCGCTCGTCCCGGAAGAGCGTGGCCGCCCCGGCCAGTACACGGGGGAGGCCTGCGATGTAGGTGGCGTAGTCAGTGGAGGTCACAGAGGCAGCGTAGAGGCCGGCCGCGCGGTTTCGGACAGCCATGGGCAGATCAGGGGTGGTCCGGATAGGGTCGTGGCGGCGCGACTGCCTGTTCGAAAGCAAAGGGATACAAGGTGACGGACGGAGCAGTGATGGAGACCCCCCACGTGCTCGTGGCGGCGGACAAGTTCAAGGGCTCCCTGACGGCCGTGGAGGTCGCGGAGCGGGTGACGGCCGGGCTGCGGCGCGTCGTACCCGGAGTGCGGGTCGAGACGCTGCCCGTCGCGGACGGCGGCGACGGCACGGTCGCGGCGGCGGTGGCCGCCGGATTCGAGCGCCGCGAGGCGCGGGTGACCGGCCCGCTGGGGACCCCGGTCACGGCGGCGTACGCGGTGCGCGACACCACCGCCGTGGTGGAGATGGCGGAGGCCTCGGGCCTCCAGCACCTGCCCGCGGGCGAGTTCGCCCCGCTCACGGCGACCACGTACGGCTCCGGTGAGCTGCTGGCCGCCGCGCTCGACGCGGGCGCACGGACGATCGTGTTCGGCGTCGGCGGCAGTGCCACGACGGACGGCGGCGCGGGCATGCTCGCCGCGCTCGGGGCCCGTCTCCTGGACGGCGACGGCAAGCCGGTCGGCCCCGGCGGCGGCGCGCTCGCCGGCCTGGCCGAGGCCGATCTCTCGGGACTCGACCCCCGGCTCGCGGACGTCGACCTGATCCTGGCCAGCGACGTGGACAACCCGCTGACCGGGCCGAAGGGCGCCCCTGAGGTCTACGGGCGGCAGAAGGGCGCCACCGAGGACGACATCGCGGTCCTCGACGCCGCACTCGCCCACTACGCGTCCGTGCTGGGGCCCGAGACCGCCGAACTCCCCGGAGCGGGCGCCGCCGGGGGCATCGGCTACGGCGCCCTGGTCGCGCTGGGCGCACGCTTCAGGCCCGGCATCGAGGTCATGCTCGACGTCCTGGGTTTCGCCCCCGCGCTGGCCCGGGCGACGCTGGTCGTCACCGGGGAGGGCTCGCTCGACGCGCAGACCCTGCACGGCAAGGCTCCGGCCGGCGTCGCGGCCGCCGCCCGTGCCGCGGGTGTGGAGGCCGTCGCCGTGTGCGGACGCCTCGCCCTGCCGCCGGAAGCGCTGGGCGGGGCGGGCATCCGCCGGGCCTACGCCCTGACGGACCTGGAGCCGGACCCCGCCGTCTGCATGGCGCAGGCCGGGCCCCTGCTGGAACGCGCGGCCGAGGCGATCGCCCGCGACTTCCTCTCCTGACGCACCGCCGTGAGGGGGAGCCCACCGCCCACCCCCTCACGGCTGGGGCGCCGTCATCCTGAACGCGTCCAGCGCGAGCGTCATCTCGATCAGTTCGCGCGGCCGTGACAGCGACCGCGACGTCAGCCGCTCCAGCCGCCGCAGGCGGTTGAGCACGGTGTTGCGGTGGCAGAAGAGCCGTCCCGCCGCCCGCCCCGCCGAGCCTCCGCACTCCAGCCAGGCGTCGAGCGTCCCCACCAGCAGCGCCCGGTCCGCCGGGGCAAGCGCAAGCAGCGGGCCGAAGACGTCCGCGACCAGCCGGGCCGACAACTCGGGCTGGCTGACCAGCAGCGCCGCGGGCAGCCGCTCCTCCAGCCGGACGATGTCCGTCGTACCCGGCGGGCAGGTCAGCAGCGCCAGCTCGGCCAGCCGGCGCGCGGCCCCCAGCCCCTCCAGGCCGTCCGCCACCGGACCGATTCCGCCGGGGCCCGGATACCACCGTGTAAGCAGGGCGGCGAGCGTCGCCGGATCCCGGTCACCCAGGGCGACGAGGACGACCTCGCGGTCGGCGAGCCTCCGCCGGAAGAACCGCAGTCCCTCCGCCTCCGCCGCGACGCCCGGCGGCCCGCCCGCGCACGGACCCAACACCGCCACGGCGTAGCGGCCCCGCTCCGGCAGGCCCAGGCCGCTCGCCGCGCGCGCCGCGAGGTCCGGCTCCGGCCGGCCCTCCAGCAGGGCGTCGAGCAGTGCCGGGCCACGCTCGTCACCGCGCCGCCGCATGTCCTCGCTCCGTTCCGCAGCCCCACCCGCTCATGGCAGGTGACGATGCCACCGGACGTGCGGGGGACGACGTCCCGGCGCCTCCCTCTGTGCACCCGCACAACCGGGCCGTTCGAAGACTGGTCACCCGCAGCGATTGCGCCCGGGGCCGTGGACGCGCGCCGCGCCCGCTGCTGGTCTGTGGCACCACAACGACCAGTCGGAAGGAGGAGGACGCATGGCAACGCTCGAGATCCGCGAACTGTCCGTGGGCTACGGCCCGGTACGGGCACTGCGCGACGTCTCCGTCGACGTGCCGGCCGGCGCGATCACCGCTGTACTCGGCGGCAACGGCGCCGGCAAGACCACGCTGCTGCGGGCCGTATCGCGGACCCTCGGCTTCCACCGCGGCACGGGCACGGGCACCATTCGCTTCGACGGCCGTCCCCTGGACGGGCTCCGTCCCGCCCAGGTGGTGGCGGCGGGAGTGATCCAGGTACCGGAAGGGCGGCAGGTGTTCGCCCGGATGACGGTGGCGGACAACCTGCGGGCGGGCGCACTCGGCGCACGCGGCGGGCGCAAGGCGGCGGCCGCCGCCCTCCACCGTGTACACGAACTGTTCCCGGTGCTCGCCCAGCGCGCCCACCAGCGGGCCGGCCTGCTGTCCGGCGGTGAGCAGCAGATGCTGGCGATGGGCCGGGCCCTGATGGCCGCCCCCCGGCTGCTGCTGCTGGACGAGCCGTCCCTCGGCCTCGCCCCGCTGATGGCGGCGAAGATCGCCGAGACGGTCCAGGAGATCAACGCGGGCGGCACCTCGGTCATGCTCGTCGAACAGAACGCGGCCATCGCGCTGCGGCTCGCCTCCACGGCGTACGTCCTGGACGTCGGCGAGGTCGCCCTGGAGGGACCGGCCGCCGAACTCGCCGCCTCGGACGAGGTGCGCCGCCGCTATCTCGGCGTCGTCGACGAGACGGCGGCCGAGGACGCGGCGCAGGCGGAAGGCGTCACGCGCGCCCTGAGCAGGTGGTCCGCGTGACGACGGCCCCGGCCCCCCTCGCCGTGCGCGACGTGACCGTGCGCTTCGCCGGGCTCACCGCCCTGGACGCGGTGTCCTTCACCATCGAGCCGGGCAGTGTGCACGCGGTCATCGGTCCCAACGGCGCGGGCAAGTCCACCACCTTCAACGTGCTCTCCGGCGTCTACCGCGCCACCTCGGGCAGCGTGCACCTGGGGGACACCGAACTCACCGGCCTCTCCCCGCACCGGATCGCCGGCCTCGGCGTGGCCCGTACCTTCCAGAACCTGGCCCTGCCGCCGCACGCCACCGTCGCCGAGAGCCTGATGCTCGGCCGGCACCGGCTCACCCGCGCCGGCTTCGTGGCCTGCGGACTGAGGCTGCCCTCGGCGACGCGCGAGGCCCACCGCCATCTCGAACGGGTGCGTGAGATCGCGGAGTTCATCGGCCTGGACAAGGAACTCGACTTCCCGGCCGCCGCCCTCCCGTACGGGAAGCAGAAGCTCGTCGAGCTCGGCCGCGCCCTGTGCATGGAGCCCGAGGTCCTGCTCCTGGACGAGCCCATCGCGGGCATGACCGCCGACGAGCGCCGCCGCACCGCGGCCGTCGTCGCCGGTGTGCGCGACAGCCTCGGCATCTCGATCGTCATGGTCGAACACGACATGGGGGTGGTGATGCGGCTCGCGGACGCCGTGACCGTACTCGACTTCGGACGCAGGATCGCGGGTGGCACGCCCGCCGAGGTGCAGAACGACCCGGCCGTCGTGCAGGCCTACCTGGGGGCACAGGAATGACCACCTTCATCGAACTCCTCCTCGGCGGCCTGTCCATCGGCTCGGTCTACGCACTGATAGCCCTGGGCTTCGTCGTCATCTTCAAGGCGACCGAGGTCGTCAACTTCGCCCACGCCTCGCTGCTCCTGGCCGGCGGGTACGTCACCGCCGTGCTCCACGACGACATCGGCTTCTGGCCGGCGCTCGGCGTCGGCATCGCGGGCGCGGCCGTCGTCGGCTCGGCGGTCGAGTTCTTCGTGATGCGCCGCTACCGGGGGAGCGACCAGAGCGTCCTCGCCATCGTCACCATCGGCGTCGACATCCTCCTCACCACCGAACTCGTCCGGCGGATGGGGACGGACGTCATGTCGCTGGGCGACCCGTGGGGCGACGACGTCGTCACCATCGGGGGCGTCACCCTGGCCGAGACCCGTATCGCGGCGTTCCTCGTCGCGGGACTGCTCATCACGGTGTTCCTGCTCGCCTTCCGCTTCACCTCGTGGGGCGTCTCCATGCGGGCCGCGGCCGAGAACCCGCAGACCGCCGCGCTGATGGGCATCAGGCTCGGCAGGGTCTCCCTCTCCGCCTGGGCGGTCGCCGGTGCACTCGCCGCCGTCGCCGCGCTCTTCCTGACCGTGTTCCCGACCCCCGGCCTGGAGCGGGCCACCTCGCTCGCCGCGCTCAAGGCGTTCCCCGCCGCGATCCTGGGCGGCCTCGACTCGACGACGGGGGCGCTCGTCGGAGGGCTCGTCGTCGGAGTCACCGAATCACTCGCCACGGGCTACCAGGGCGACCTCTCCTTCCTCGGACGCGGCATCGGTGATCTCGCGCCCTATCTGGTGATGGTGGTCGTCCTGCTGATCCGGCCGGCGGGACTCTTCGGTACGAAGGAGCTGTCCCGTGTCTGAAGCCACCAAGGACGCCGTCGCACCGGCCCCTGCCGGGGCCACCGCCACCGGGGCGTCGCTCACCGGCCGGCTGCGCCGGCCCTCGCCGTACCTCTGGCTCGCCGGCTCGGTCCTGCTCCTCCTCTTCCCGTTCTACCTGGACCGCTTCTGGCTCCAGGCCGGACTCTTCGCGATGGCCGCCGCGATCGGTGCGATCGGGCTCAACCTGCTCACGGGCTCCACCGGCCAGCTCTCCATGGGGCACGCGTTCTTCCTCGCGGTCGGCGCGTACGGCTACTGCATCCTCGGCGGGGAGAGCAGCACGGAGAACGGGCACGCCCTCACCGGCCTCGGCCTGCCCACCTGGCTCGCGGCCGTCCTGGCCGTGCTCCTGGCGGGCGCGGCGGGCGGGCTCTTCAGCCCCATCGCGGGGCGGCTGAGCGGCGCCTACCTCGGTATCGCCACGCTCGCGCTCATCTTCATCGGCCAGCACGTGCTGTTCAACGCGGGCTCGCTCACCGGCGGCTTCAACGGCCGCCCGGTACCGCCCCTCTCGCTCTTCGGCTTCACGTTCGACGACGCCGAAGTGGTCGTCGCCGCCGTGCCCTTCCAGTCGTCGGAGAAGCTCTGGTACCTGGGGCTGGCCGCCCTGCTCGCCAGCGGGCTCTTCGCCCGCGGCGTGCTGCGCGGCAGGCCCGGCCGGGCGCTCAACGCCATCCGGGACCACCGGATCGCCGCCGGGGTCATGGGCGTGCCGGTGGCCAGGTACAGGGCCGGTGTCTTCGTCCTGTCCTCGATGTACGCGGGCCTCGCGGGCGTCCTGCTCGCGCTGGTCTTCCAGCGGACCGTGCCCGAGTACTTCGGCATGATCCTGTCCCTCGAATACCTCGCCATGATCGTCATCGGCGGGCTGGGCAGCGTCGCGGGTGCCGTCGTCGGCGCCGCGTTCGTGTCGCTGCTCCCGCAGGTGCTCACCCACTACAGCGACTCCCTCCCCCTGGTGTCCGCCCCCGGTACGGGCGGCATCGCACCGGGCGAGGCGTCCCGCTACCTGTACGGCGCCGCGGTCGTCGCGGTCGTCCTGTTCCTGCCCGGCGGCATTGCGCGTCTGAAGACTCCAGGGGAGAAGAAGAAATGAAGCTACGTGTTGTCGGAGCCGTTGTCGCGGCTCTCACCCTCACCCTCGCGGGATGCAGCGAGAAGGCGAAGTCGTCCGAGGAGGGCGCCGCGGACAAGAACGGTGTGAAGGCCGGGGAGGGCGTCACCGCCTCGAAGATCACCCTCGGCGCCCTGACCGACATGACCGGGGTGTACGCCTCGCTGGGCAAGAGCGTCACCCAGGCCCAGCAGCTGTGGGTGGAGGAGACCAACAAGGCCGGCGGCATCTGCGACCGGCAGATCGAACTGACCGTCCGCGATCACGGATACGACCCGCAGAAGGCGATCGGCGCCTACACCGAGCTCGAACCGGACGTGCTGGGCTTCACCCAGTTCATCGGCTCCCCGTTCGTCTCCGCCGTCGAGTCGCGCATCGACGGGCAGGACAAGGGGATCGTGCTGCCCCAGGCGTGGTCGGCGAACCTCGTCGGATCCAAGTACGTCCGAGTCATCGGCGCCACCTACGACGTCGAGACGATCAACCTGGTCGACTTCCTGCTCGACGAGAAGCGCATCGCCAAGGGCGACAAGATCGGCCACGTGTACTTCGAGGGCGACTACGGTGAGAACGCCCTGGCCGGCTCGAAGCACGCGGCCGGGGAGGCGGGCCTCACCGTCGTCGAGCAGAAGATCAAGCCGACCGACAACGACATGACCGCCCAGGTCTCCGCGCTCAAGCAGGCCGGGGTGAAGGCGGTCATCGTGAGCGCGGGGCCGCGTCAGGCGGCCTCCCTGGTCGGCGTCGCCGCGGCCACGGGCTTCGACGTCCCGGTCGTCGGCAACAACTCGGCGTACGCGCCGCAGCTCCTGGCGACCCAGGCGGGCGCCGCCCTGCAGAAGGACTACTACATCGGCTCCTCCACCCTGCCCATCGGTGACCCGGCGGCAGGCCCGGCGAAGCTCTCCAAGGCCTACGCGGCCAAGTACCCGAAGGACGGCCTCGACAACGGCGTCATCGCCGGGTACAACGCCGCGACCGTCTTCGGCGAGGCGCTGAAGAAGGCCTGTGAGTCGAAGGACCTGACCCGAGACGGCGTCGGCAAGGCCCTGCTCACCATCAAGGGCTTCGGCGCCGACTTCGGGATCTCGCACGACTTCACCGACCCGTCGGCGCCCTCCACCCGGGAGACCGTCGTCATGAAGCCGGACGCCAAGACCCCCGGTGGCCTCAAGGTGGTCCGCCCGGCCGAGGTGGCCCCGGCCGCCGAGTCCTTCACGCCCAAGCCCTGACGCTCCCCGCGCTGCGACGGGCCCGGCCTCGGCCGGGCCCGTCGCAGCGCGCGGTCAATGGGTGTAGGCCTCCAGTTCGGACAGCTGGCCGGCGGGCCAGCCGGTGTTCGCGGTGAACGTCAGCCGCAGATACCGGACGGGCGCACCGGAGAGCGCCACCGTGGCGGTGTTACCGCTCGACGGGTCGAAGGTGTAGCCGGCCGGTGCCTTCAGCGTGGTGTAGGCCGTGCCGTCGGTGCTGCCCGTCACACCGATCGTCTGGCTGCGCGTCGCCCAGGCGGTGGCCGGAGGCAGCTTCAGCACCAGCCGCTCGACCGCCTTGGCGGCACCGAGGTCCACGGTGACGGACTGGGGGAAGGCGTTGTTGCGGCTCTCCCAGTAGCTGCCGGCGTTGCCGTCCACCGCGTTGCCCGCGCCGTAGACGTCGGCGTGGCTCGTCTCCGTGACCGGGCGCCCTTGTGCCAGGTTGCCCGTCTCCTCGGGCGGGTCCGTCGGGTCCGGGGGGTCGGTCGGGTCCGTGGGACCGCCCCCTCCGGGTGTCCCGCCGTTGGTCCACACCGGGTCGGGCCACACACCCGTGCAGGCCGGCGGGTTCGCGTACCAGCCCGAGTTGAATGACTCACCTGCGGGAATACCTGTCTTCATGACGGGGTCCGTGTCTTCAAGTAGTGAAGATTGTCATGCCCATTGACAGTCGTTCCGTGGCGCTGGCTTCATGTGTCCTACGGAATGGGAGCGCTCCCATCACCGCTGCCCGCCTCACCCCCCTGAAAGGCGACAACGGATGAAGCCACGGATGAGACAACGGCTGGTCAGGGCGGCGGCAGCCGCGGTCACCGCGACCGCCCTGCTGATGACGCTGTCGGGACCGGTCGCCGCGCAGACCGCGGGCACCCCGGCGGCCGTACCCGCGCCGGCGGTGGCGCCCGCGGCCGGCACCGGTACGGACTGGCTGCACACCGAGGGCAACCGCATCGTCGACCAGCAGGGCAACCGGGTATGGCTGACCGGCGCCAACTGGTTCGGCTTCAACGCCACCGAGCGGGTCTTCCACGGGCTGTGGTCCGCGAACCTGGACACGATCACCCGGCAGATGGCGGAGCGCGGCATCAACATCGTCCGCGTGCCGATCTCCACACAGCTCCTGCTGGAGTGGAAGAACGGCCAGGCGGCGGTCCCCGGGGCGGTGAACACCTGGGCCAACCCGGAACTCCAGGGCAAGACGACCCTGGGTGTGTTCGACGCGTTCCTCGGGGTGGCGGAGAAGTACGGCATCAAGGTGATGCTCGACGTGCACAGCGCGGAGGCCGACAACTCCGGCCATGTGCACCCGGTGTGGTGGAAGGGCACGATCACCACCGAGCAGTTCTACTCCGCCTGGGAGTGGGTGACCGCCCGGTACAGGACCGACGACACCCTGGTGGCGATGGACGTCAAGAACGAGCCCCACGGCAAGCAGTCCGACAGTCCCCGGGCCAAGTGGGACGGCTCCACCGACCAGGACAACTTCAAGTACACCTGCGAGACCGCCGCAAAGCGCATCCTCGCGATCAACCCCGAGGTCCTCGTCATGTGCGAGGGCATCGAGATCTACCCGAAGGACGGCTCGAACTGGTCGTCCACCTCGGCGGCCGACTACCACGGCATGTGGTGGGGCGGAAACCTGCGCGGGGTGAAGGACCACCCGGTCGCCCTCGGCGCGCAGCAGGACCAGCTGGTCTACTCCCCGCACGACTACGGGCCCCTGGTGCACCAGCAGCCCTGGTTCCAGGGCGCGTGGGACCGCACCACCCTGGAGCGCGACGTCTGGGACCCCAACTGGCTCTACCTGCACAAGGACGGCACCGCCCCGCTGTTCATCGGCGAATGGGGCGGGCACCTCGACAACGGCCCGAACCAGAAGTGGATGACCGCCCTGCGCGATCTGATCGTGGAGAACGGCATCCACCAGACCTTCTGGTGCATCAATCCCAACTCGGGGGACACCGGAGGCCTGCTCGGCTACGACTGGGCGACCTGGGACGAGGCCAAGTACGCCCTGCTCAAGCCAGCCCTCTGGCAGTCGGGCGGTAAGTTCGTCGGCCTCGACCACGAGGTCAGGCTCGGCGGCACGGCGGCTACCACCGGCATCAGCCTGAACGACCTCTACGGAGGCTGAACCAAGGCCCGCGCGCAGCCGCCCCTGAACGCCCTGGGGTGCCGATGACACCCACCGCCTCGGCACCCCAGGGCTCTCCAACCCCCGCCCGACGCACGGTCCGGACGCCGTCAGCCGTCCGCCGGCAGGGCGTTGATGAGCAGCAGCGCGATGTCGTCGGTGCCGGGTGTGGCCCGCTTCGCGTACCGGACGAGCGTGTCGGCGACGGACTCCATGTCCTGGTCCAGGGCGAGGGCGAAGTGCGCGGCCAGTTCCGCGGTGGCGTCGTCGAAGTCCACCCCCGGCGCCTCCACGAGTCCGTCGGTGTACAGGGCGAGCGCCGCGCCGGGAGGCATCTCGATCCGTGTCGTCGGGTACCGGGAGGCCGGGTCGATGCCGAGCAGGAGTCCGGGCGGCAGGTCGAGGACCTCCGTCTGCCCGTCGGGCTGCCGCATCAGTGGTCCGGGGTGGCCCGCGGTGGCCAGGCAGGCGCTGTGGCCGGCCAGGTCGAGGTGCCCGTAGAGGCAGCTGGTGAACAGGCCGGGGTCGAGGTCGGTGAGCAGGCGGTTGGTCCGGGCGAGGACCTCGTCGGGCGGGGCTCCGGCTGAGGCGTGTACGGCCGTGCGGACCTGCCCCATGAGCGCGGCGGCGTTCTCGTTGTGCCCCTGTACGTCGCCGATGGCCACGGCGGCCGTGGAGTCGTCGAGCCGGATCAGGTCGTAGAAGTCCCCGCCGATGCCCATGCCCCTGGTCGACGGGAGGTAGCGGGCCGCCACGTCCAGGCCCGCGATGCCGGGGAGCCTCTGCGGCAGGAGATGGGCCTGCAGGCTGTGCGCGAGCCGGTCCTTGACGTCGTAGAGGCGGGCGCGGTCCAGCGCCTGGGCGAGGAGGCCGGCGATCGAGGACAGCAGGGCGCGCTCCTCCGGTTCGAAGGGATGCGGCCTGTCGTAGGCGAAGACCAGTGAGCCGACCGGACGCCCGGAGACGATCAGCGGGAGGAAGGCGCAGGCGTCCACGACGTCGCGGAGGCCCGCCGACGGGTAGGCGCGCCGCAGGTCGGCGAAGGTCGGGTAGAAGTCGGGGATGCCTGTCATCAGCACGTGCGCGGCGGGCGTGGGCGAGGTCAGGGGCGCGCCGTCGAAGCGGTCCATGAGCGCGGGGTGACCGCCCCGGCCGCCCTCGACCCGCAGCCTTCCCTCCACCGACGTCATCATGACCATGGTCTGGATGCGGAAGGCGGGCATCACCTGGTCGCCGGCCAGCTCGATCACGTCCTGCGTGCTCACCGCCTCGGTGAGCGCCGCCGCCAGATGCATCAGGTGGTACAGAGCGGTCGCCCGGCTCGGCACACCCGACGACGGGGGCAGCGCCGGAGCCGGGACGTCCGTGGGCCCCGGTTTCGAGACGGGCAGGACGCGCACGCTGATGCCGGTGTCCGTCGGGAACAGGTGGAAGCACAGCCACCGGTCCGGCGGCCGCAGCACCGTGAAGCTCGTCTGCTGCCGGCTGATCACGGCGGCCCGGTAGTGGTCCTCGACGGCGGGGTCGTGCAGCCAGGGCAGCGACACCCAGGGCAGCGTGCCGCACACGTCCTCCGAGCGTGTGCCCAGCAGGTCGGCAGCCGCGTCGTTGAGGAAGGTGACGGTCCCGTCGATCGCCAGCGCGCAGCTACCGCCGGGCAGTCTCCGGAGGAACTCCGCCGCCGCCTCCGCCTCCGCCCGGTCCGGCGCGGGCGGCTGCGGCGGAGGCAGCACCCGTGGCAGGGCGCCCGGGAGGACCGGGAAGCCGTTGTTCTCGGCCTGGTGCAGGAGCGTGGCGATCCTGTGGCACCCGCTGACGACGGCCTCGCGCTCGTCGGGCGAAACCTGCGGGGGGTGCGACCCGGGCCACAGCAGCACGAGTCCGCCCTGGTCCGCGCCGCCGGTACGGACGGGCGCGGAGGCCAGGGCGAACTGGTACGGCAGCACGAGTGCGGCGCGCGGATAGCGGCGTGCCAGCTCCTCCTGGCTGCCGAGCCAGATCAGGCAGCGCAGGCGGACCGCGTCGGCCACGGGCATCGGCGCCGACAGCGGGATCCGGGTCCACGGGACGGCCAGCTGGCCCGGCACCCCCGCGAGCACCGCGAGGTGCAGCGTGGTGCCGCCCCTCGGCAGCAGGTACAGCATCGCCACGGACGCACCGGTCTCGCGCACGACGCCGGCCACGGCGCTGTCCAGCAGCTCCGTGCCCGAACCCGTGGTGGCGACAGTGGCGGCGTGGTCCTGCACGCCTTCCAGCGTCCCCTGTGACAAGCGGCCGCGCACCCGCTGCGGGCCACGGCGTGTGCGGACCCACCCCCGACGCGACGGGAACGGGTGGCGCGGTCCGTCACCTCAGCCCGCGCCGTCGGCAACCGCTCCCTCAGTGCCGCGATCGACCCGTTGGGCGCGCACATCCAGCGCTTCCGCCGCTTCACCGGCGGCCGGGTCCTCGGGATCCTCGACATCGCGATGTCCGCCCCGCAGATCTTCGCCCCCGCGCTCGGGGCACTGCTCATCTCCGTGGGAGGCGACCCACAACCACTCGATACTGCTGGTCACGGCCTCCCTGGTGTGCCTGGGAGGAGCGCTGGCCATCCTGCCGGTGCGCAAGGTGCGCTGGACCCGGCCCACCCCACGCACGAGGGCCCGGATGCGGGGAGCATCCGGGCCCTCGTGGAGTGCGTTCGCGTCGCTACGGGAGCTGCGCCGCCCGTGCCTCGCGCCGGTTGTCACGGAAGGTGTTCACCCGCCGTGCCGTGGCGAAGAGCGGGATCACCGCCCCGAGGACGACCTGCAACGCGCAGCCCGTCTGCAGGAGCAGCTGGCCGCCGGGAGCGTCGAACGCCCACGCGGCGAGGAGCCCCATCGCGGCCACGATCCAGCTGAGCATCGCCACCGCGAGGACGCCTCGGGGCTTCGGGTACTCGACCCGGCTGACCATCAGCCACGCGACACCGATGATGGCGAGCAGCGTCGGCACGAAGGGCAGCTCCAGAAGCACGATCGAGACGACCGTGAGCGCTCCGAAGGGGCTCGGCATGCCCTGGAACATGCCGTCCTTCAAGGTCACGCACGAGAACCGCGCAAGCCGGAGCACCACCGCCAGCAGCACCACGATGGCCGCGAGCGCCGACACCCTCTGGTGTGCGTCGTCCGCGACCATGCCGTACACCAGGACGAAGTACGCCGGTGCGAGGCCGAAGCTGATCAGGTCGGAGAGGTTGTCCAGCTCCGCACCCATCGGGGAGGAGCGCAGCTTGCGCGCCACGAGACCGTCGAACAGGTCGAACACGGCGGCCATGAGCATGAGGATCACCGCGGTCGCCGCGGAGTGCCTGGCCATGCCCGACTCGTCGCTGCCCGTGAGGTGCGGGATGAGGATTCCCGTGGTGGTGAAGTACACCGCCATGAAACCGCACGTGGCGTTACCGAGCGTGAGGGTGTCCGCTATCGACAGCCGCATGGAGAGCGGCATGTCCTCGGCGTCGTCCTCCTCGTCGGCCTCCGGCACCCAGCCTGCCTGCGTCTCAGGATCAACTACGGTCAATTCGAGTCACCCCCGCGGTGGTGGCCTGCCCGACCTCGACCGCGACCTCGACACCTTCCGGGAGGTAGATGTCGACACGCGATCCGAAGCGGATCAGGCCGATGCGTTCGCCCTGCTCCACCTTCGTGCCCTGCGGGACGTAGGGGACGATGCGACGGGCGACCGCTCCCGCGATCTGCACCATCTCGATGTCGCCGAGCTCCGTGTCGAAGTGCCAGACAACGCGCTCGTTGTTCTCGCTCTCCTTGTTGAACGCCGGGACGAAGCCACCGGGGATGTGCTCGACCGAGGTCACGGTGCCGGACAGGGGTGCCCGGTTGACGTGCACATTCAGCGGGCTCATGAAGATCGCGACGCGGGTGCGCCCGTCCTTCCACGGCATGATGCTCTGCACCACGCCGTCGGCCGGCGAGATGACGCGACCCTGGGTGATCTCGCGCTCGGGGTCGCGGAAGAACCACAGCATGCCCGCCGCGAGCGCGGTGGTGGGCACGGCCACAGCGGCCCAGCGTCCGGACCGGCGGGCCCGGGCGATGCTGAGCGCCGCGGTGGCGACGGTCGGGAGGAGCCACGGCGAAGCTCCGCGCGCAAGGCGGACCCCGCCGCGTGGTGCAGAGTTCTGACTGTCGGGCATGGATGACCTTCGTAGCGGATGATGCCGCGCTGGCAACGGGGGGACGGCGGCTTTCCGGCGATGCTATCGGGTGCGAGCGGCAACTGGGCAAGCCAGCAGCCGAGTCGGACAGCTGAAAGGCTCCGCACCGAGGTGACCGGGTGTGATGTACTTCGCCACCAAATCACCTCGAAAGGGACATTCAGCCCTGGAACCGGTACTCCTCGAGCAGCCGGCGACCGATGATCATTTTCTGGATCTCGGCGGTACCTTCACCGATCAGCAGCATCGGGGCCTCGCGGTAGAGGCGCTCGATCTCGTACTCCTTGGAGAAGCCGTAACCGCCGTGGATACGGAAGGCGTCCTCGACGACTTCCTTGCAGTACTCGGAGGCGAGGTACTTCGCCATCCCTGCCTCCAGGTCGTTCCGCTCCCCGGAGTCCTTCTTGCGTGCTGCGTTCACCATCATCGCATGCGCCGCTTCGACCTTGGTGGCCATTTCGGCCAGTTTGAACTGGATCGCCTGGTGCTGGGCGATCGGCTTTCCGAAGGTCTGTCGCTGCTGGGCGTACGACACGCCCAGTTCGAACGCACGCTGTGCGACGCCGCAGCCACGCGCGGCGACATTCACCCGTCCGACCTCGACGCCGTCCATCATTTGGTAAAAACCCCGGCCGGTGGTGCCGCCCAGCACGCGATTGGCCGGAATGCGTAGTCCGTCCATGATGAGCTCGGTCGTGTCGACGCCCTTGTAGCCCATCTTGTCGATCTTCCCCGGGATGGTGAGACCGGGGCGGACCTCGCCGAAGCCCGCTTCCTTCTCCACCAGGAACGTGGTCATCGACTTGTGCGGAGCGGTGCCCTCGGGGTGTCCTTCGTCACTTCGGCACAGAACGGCGACCAGTGTGGACGTGCCACCGTTCGTCAGCCACATCTTCTGGCCGTTCAGGACGTACTCCTCACCGTCCCTCACGCCCTTCGAGGTGATCGCCGAGACGTCGGAGCCCAGGGCCGGCTCGGACATCGAGAACGCGCCCCGCACCTCTCCCAGCGCCATGCGCGGCAGGAAGGTGTCCTTCTGCTCCTGGGTGCCGTGCTGCTTGAGCATGTAGGCCACGATGAAGTGCGTGTTGATGATGCCCGACACGCTCATCCAGCCGCGCGCGATCTCCTCCACGCACAGCGCGTACGTCAGGAGCGACTCGCCCAGGCCGCCGTACTCCTCCGGGATCATCAGCCCGAACAGGCCGAGCTCCTTGAGCCCCTCGACGATCTCCGTCGGATACTCGTCGCGGTGCTCCAACCCGGTCGCGACAGGAATGATCTCCTTGTCGACGAAATCCCGCACGGTGGAGAGAATTTCCTGCTGGACATCCGTCAGACCGGCGGTCTGCGCGAGTCGGCTCATGGCTACTTCTCCACGTTCTTGCTCGGCGGCTGATCGATCTCGGGGCGGCCGGGCTGCTCTCCGCCGCGCTCCTTGATGTACGTCTCGGTGGGGACCATCACCTTGCGGCGGAACACGCAGACCAGCGTGCCGTCCTGCTTGTAGCCCCTTGTCTCCACGTGGACGATGCCCCGGTCGCTCTTGGACCTCGACGGCGTCTTGTCGAGCACGGTCGTCTCGCCGTAGATCGTGTCGCCGTGGAAGGTCGGAGCGACGTGCTTCAGCGACTCCACCTCGAGATTGGCGATCGCCTTTCCGGAGACGTCCGGAACGGACATCCCGAGCAGCAGCGAATAGATGTAGTTGCCGACGACGACGTTCTTTCCGAAATCGGTCGTCTTCTCGGCGTAGTTGCTGTCCATGTGCAGCGGGTGGTGATTCATGGTCAGCAGGCAGAAGAGGTGGTCGTCGTATTCCGTGACCGTCTTCCCGGGCCAGTGCTTGTAGACGGCACCGACCTCGAATTCCTCGTAAGTGCGTCCGAACTGCACGGTCAGGCCTCCGGTGCTTCGAACTTGGAGGTGCGCTGCATGCCGGCCGCGCGTCCCTTGCCCGCGATGACCAGGGCCATCTTGCGGCTGGCCTCGTCGATCATCTCGTCGCCGAGCATCGCCGAGCCCTTCTTGCCGCCCTCCTCCGAGGTGCACCAGTCGTACGCGTCGAGGATGAGCTCGGCGTGGTCGTAGTCCTCCTGCGACGGCGAGAACACCTCGTTCGCGGCGTCGACCTGACCGGGGTGCAGCACCCACTTGCCGTCGAAGCCCAGTGCCGCCGCGCGGCCCGCCACCTCGCGGTACGCGTCCACGTCGCGGATCTGGAGGAACGGTCCGTCGATGGCCTGGAGATCGTGCGTGCGGGCCGCCATCAGGATGCGCATCAGGATGTAGTGGTACGCGTCGGCCGGGTAGCCGGGCGGCTGCTGGCCGACGACCAGGGTCTTCATGTTGATCGAGGCCATGAAGTCGGCCGGACCGAAGATCAGGGTCTCCAGGCGCGGGGACGCGGCGGCGATGTCGTCGATGTTCACCAGGCCCTTGGCGTTCTCGATCTGCGCCTCGATGCCGATCCTCCCGGCCTCGAAGCCCATCGTCTTCTCGATCTGGGTGAGCAGCAGGTCGAGGGCGACGACCTGCTGGGCGTCCTGGACCTTCGGCAGCATGATGCAGTCGAGGTTCGGGCCCGCGCCCTCGACGACCGTGATGACGTCGCGGTACGTCCAGTGCGTCGTCCAGTCGTTGACCCGTACGACACGGGTCTTGCCGGTCCAGTCGCCGTTGTTCAGGGCATCGACGATGTGGTGCCGTGCGCCCTCCTTGGCGAGCGGCGCGCAGGCGTCCTCCAGGTCGAGGAAGACCTGGTCGGCGGGCAGGCCCTGGGCCTTCTCCAGGAAGCGCGGGTTCGAGCCGGGCACGGCGAGACAGGAGCGGCGCGGACGCAGCCGGTTCACGGGCGTCGTGGGCGTGGTCATGCGGGGACCTCCAGAGGTTCGAGCTTGTTCGCTTTCCGGATCTCGTCGACGATACGGCCGATGATCTCCGTGATGCCGAAGTCCTTCGGCGTGAAGACGGCGGCGACTCCGGCCGCGATGAGGGCGCTCGCGTCGGCCGGTGGAATGATGCCGCCCGCGATGACGGGGATGTCCGGCGCACCGGCGTCGCGCAGCCGGTTCAGCACGTCCGGCACCAGCTCGGCGTGCGAGCCCGACAGGATGGACAGGCCGACGCAGTGCACGTCCTCGGCCAGCGCGGCGTCGGTGATCTGCTCGGGTGTCAGCCTGATTCCCTGGTAGACCACCTCGAACCCGGCGTCCCTGGCGCGTACGGCGATCTGCTCGGCGCCGTTGCTGTGCCCGTCGAGACCCGGTTTGCCGACCAGCAGGCGCAGTCGGCCGACGCCGAGGTCGCCGGCGGTGCGGGAGACCCTCTCGCGGACCAGCGCGAGCGGGGTCCCCGCCTCCGCGGTGACGGCCACCGGTGCGGACGAGACGCCCGTCGGCGCCCGGAACTCACCGAAGACGTCGCGCAGGGCCCAGGCCCACTCACCCGTGGTGACACCCGCCCGCGCGCACTCGACGGTCGCCTCCATCATGTTCGCGGTGCCCGCCGCGGCCTTCTTGAGCGCTGTCAGCGCCTCGGTGGCCCGGGCCTCGTCGCGGTTGTCCCGCCACTCGTGGAGCGCGGACACGACCCGGGCCTCGTTGTCGGGGTCCACGGTCATGATCGCGGCGTCCAGGTCCGCC
Source organism: Streptomyces sp. ALB3 (assembly GCF_044385685.1). Taxonomy (NCBI): domain Bacteria; kingdom Bacillati; phylum Actinomycetota; class Actinomycetes; order Kitasatosporales; family Streptomycetaceae; genus Streptomyces; species Streptomyces sp. ALB3. Next base: position 676,527 of record NZ_JBISCE010000008.1, read on the forward strand.
GTCAGCGGGTTCGGCTCGGTCGTCTCGTAGATGTTGACGCCGACGATCTTCTCCTCACCGCCCTCGATCCGGGCCCGCCGCGCGGCGTGCGAGGAGACGAGTTCCGACTTGAGGTAGCCGGACTCCACCGCGGCCATCGCGCCGCCCATCTGCTGGATCCGGTCGATCTCGGCCAGCGACTCCGTGACGAGCTCGGAGACCTTGGCCTCGATGACGTGCGAGCCGGCGAAGATGTCCTCGTACTCCAGCAGGTCGCTCTCGTGCGCGAGCACCTGCTGGATGCGCAGCGACCACTGCTGGTCCCAGGGGCGCGGCAGGCCCAGGGCCTCGTTCCAGGCGGGCAGCTGCACGGCGCGGGCACGGGCGTCCTTGGAGAGGGTGACGGCCAGCATCTCCAGCACGATGCGCTGGACGTTGTTCTCCGGCTGCGCCTCGGTGAGCCCCAGGGAGTTGACCTGCACGCCGTAGCGGAAGCGTCGCTGCCTCGCGTCCGCGATGCCGTACCGCTCGCGCGTGACCTGGTCCCAGATGCGGCCGAAGGCGCGCATCTTGCACATCTCCTCGATGAAGCGGACTCCCGCGTTGACGAAGAAGGAGATGCGGGCGACGACATCGCCGAACCTCTCCTCGGGCACCTGCCCGGAGTCACGCACGGCGTCGAGCACCGCGATGGCCGTCGACATGGCGTACGCGATCTCCTGGATCGGAGTGGCCCCCGCCTCCTGCAGGTGGTAGCTGCAGATGTTGATCGGGTTCCACTTCGGGATGCGGTTGACCGTGTACGTGATCATGTCGGTCGTCAGGCGCAGCGAAGGACCGGGCGGGAAGACGTGCGTCCCCCTCGACAGGTACTCCTTGACGATGTCGTTCTGCGTCGTGCCCTGGAGCCTGTCGGGGTCGGCCCCCTGCTCCTCGGCGACCACCTGGTACAGGGCCAGCAGCCACATCGCGGTGGCGTTGATCGTCATCGAGGTGTTCATCTGCTCCAGGGGGATGTCCTGGAACAGCCGCCGCATGTCACCCAGGTGCGAGACGGGCACGCCGACCCGTCCCACCTCGCCGCGGGCGAGCACGTGGTCGGGGTCGTAGCCGGTCTGCGTGGGCAGGTCGAAGGCGACCGAGAGACCCGTCTGGCCCTTGGCGAGGTTGCGCCGGTAGAGCTCGTTGGACGCCTCGGCGGTCGAGTGACCGGCGTACGTCCTCATGAGCCACGGCCGGTCCTTCTGACGTTCGGTCATCGTCGACCTCAGACGTTGCGGAAGCGGTTGATGGCGTCGATGTGCTGCTCGCGGAGCTCCGTGTCACGCACGCCCATGCCCTCGCGGGGTGCCAGCGCGAGGACGCCGACCTTGCCCTGGTGCAGGTTGCGGTGCACGTCGTACGCGGCCTGGCCGGTGTCCTCCAGGGAGTACACCTTGGAGAGCGTCGGGTGGATCTTGCCCTTGGCGATCAGCCGGTTGGCCTCCCAGGCCTCGCGGTAGTTGGCGAAGTGCGAGCCGATGATGCGCTTCAGGGACATCCACAGGTAGCGGTTGTCGTACTCGTGGTTGTATCCCGAGGTCGAGGCGCAGGTGACGATCGTGCCGCCCTTGCGGGTGACGTACACACTCGCGCCGAAGGTCTCACGGCCCGGGTGCTCGAAGACGATGTCCACGTCCTCGCCGCCGGTCAGCTCGCGGATGCGCTTGCCGAACCGCTTCCACTCGAGCGGGTCCTGGTTGTGCTCGTCCTTCCAGAACCTGTAGTCCTCGGCGTTGCGGTCGATGATCGCGGTCGCGCCCATCTTCCGGCAGATCTCCGCCTTCTGGTCACTGGAGACGACGCAGATCGGGTTGGCGCCGCCGGCCAGCGCGAACTGCGTGGCGTAGGAGCCGAGTCCGCCGCTGGCGCCCCAGATCAGCACGTTGTCACCCTGCTTCATACCCGCGCCGTTGCGCGAGACGAGCTGACGGTAGGCGGTGGAGTTGACCAGGCCCGGGGACGCGGCCTCCTCCCAGCTGAGGTGATCGGGCTTCGGCATCAGCTGGTTCGACTTGACCAGAGCGATCTCCGCCAGGCCGCCGAAGTTGGTCTCGAAGCCCCAGATGCGCTGCTCCGGGTCGAGCATCGTGTCGTTGTGGCCGTCGGAGGACTCCAGCTCCACCGACAGGCAGTGCGCGACGACTTCGTCGCCCGGGTTCCAGGCGTTGACGCCGGGTCCGGTGCGCAGGACGACGCCCGCCAGGTCGGAGCCGATGACGTGGTACGGGAGGTCGTGGCGCTTGCTGAGGTCGCTGAGCTTCCCGTACCGCTCCAGGAAGCCGAAGGTCGAGACCGGCTCGAAGATCGACGTCCACACGGAGTTGTAGTTGACCGAGCTGGCCATGACCGCGACCAGGGCCTCGCCCGGACCGAGCTCGGGCACCGGCACGTCCTCCACGTGGAGGGACTTGCGCGGGTCCTTGTCACGGCTGGCGACCCCGGCGAACATCTCCGCCTCGTCCTTGTGCACGGTCACCGCGCGGTACGACTCGGGGACGGACAGGGCCGCGAAGTCCGCGGCGGTGCTGTCCTGCGATTGGATCGCGTCCAGGATTTCCTTCACGGTGATGCCTCCGGCAGATCGGGTCTCCGGCGTCGAGGGAAACGCTCGGAGTACCCCTGTGGTCAGGGGGAGCGGTGCGGTGTGGAGGTGTGCCGTCGGTTCGGCGGGTGGTGCTGGGCCTGCTCGGTGGAGCAGAAGGGTTTGCCTGTGACGCAGGCGCCCGGGCGCGCGGACACGTGGTCTGCGGGGACAGCCGGCGTACGAGAGATCTCTGCACGCCGGCCGCCCGGACACCTTCAACGTATGGCACTGCGTGACAGCTGGCAAGGCACCCAGTGCCAACAATTTCTCTCAGTTGTCATCTCGTAGGCACGCATGAGCAACATCATGGGCTCAATGTCGTGTTGCTCCGCATTTCGCGGAGGCTACGGCGCGGTGCGGTACACGTACGGCGTCGTCGTGCTCAGAGCCGTGAAGCCGAGCCGCCGCAGGACGGGGGCGGACATGTCCGTCGCGTCGACCTGGAGGAAGCGGTAGCCGAGGCGGACGGCGATGCCGGCCCGGTGGGCGATCAGCGCCCGGTAGATCCCCTTGCCCCGCCAGGGGGCGGCGGTCCCGCCTCCCCACAGCCCGGCGAAGCCGGTACCGGGGTGCATCTCCATCCGGGCCGAGCTCACGGGCTCGTCACCCGCCATGGCGACCACCGCGACGAACGTGTCCGGGGCGGTGGCCAGCCGGGACAGGGTCTGATGGCGCAGCCGCGAACCGTCGGTGCCGAAGGCCAGTTCGTGGGCCCGCACCATCAGCTCGACCCCCGCCGCGTCGGTCACGGTCCGCAGCCGGACGCCCTCGGGGAGCTCCGGTGCCGTGGGCTGCTCCGCCGCGAGGGCCACGAGCAGGGTCTCCGGCGGCTCCGGCCGGAACCCGGCGGCGGACAGGAGGCCGCCGAGGCACGCGGGGCCGTCGTGCGCGTACAGCTTCCATTCGAACTCGTCGACGCCCCGGGCGGCATAGTGCTCCACCTGTGCCGCGATCTCCGACTCCGCGCGACCGGGGGAGAGGTCGGGGGCCGTCCACACGACGCCGTTCCAGTCGTCGGCGCCGCCGGTCTGCCGTACGACGTCCCCCACCCGTTCGACCCGGGTGCCGGGCCCGTCGGGCCGGGCGTGTTCGCGCATCTCGTGATCGAAGAGGGCCAGCATCTCGTCAGGTTCCATCCACGCATCCGAGCACGCCGGCCCCGGTCCGACCACCGCATTTACGGACCGGCGCGTGAACCGGCGGCCGGGGGGAAGGCGTAAGTGATCTTGATGTCGCCGCACGGACAGGGGTGGGAGCGCGATGGGCATACAGGTGCGCGGAAACGTCCGGAAGGGCCACGGGTCCGGGTTCGACGTCCGGAGGACGGCGTTCGGCTTCGCCTTCCTCGCCCTCCTGGTCTGCGGCGCCGGACTGACGGTGCGCACGGCCCTGGAGAGCGCCCAACGGCATCCGGTGGCCGCCGCGGCCGCGGGCGTCCTGCTGGTGGCGGGCATCGTGGCGCTGCTGCGCGTGCGCCGCAACCGCAGGGTGGCGGTCAGGGCGGCCGCGGCGGCTGTCGAAACCGCCTACGAGGTCGTGGACGCGGCCCTGGCGGAGCCGCCGGACAGAGGCCTGGACGCCGGCCTGGCGGGGGCGCCGGCCACCGGCACGGTCCCGGAGCCCGAACCGGCCGGGCAGGTCGACTACACGGCCATGGACCCGTACGACTTCGAGGAGGCCGTGGCGGGCCTCTGCCGGCGGGACGGCTGCGTGGACGCCGAAGTCGTCGGAGGCGCCGGGGACCTGGGCGCGGACGTGGTCGCCACCACGCCCGACGGCCGCCGTCTGGTCGTGCAGTGCAAGAGGTACACGAGCGACAACAAGGTCGGCTCGCAGGAGCTCCAGCGCTTCGGCGGTACCTGCTACGCGGTCCACGAGGCCGAGGTGGCCGTCGTGGTGACCACCGGGGAGTTCACCGATCCGGCGCTCGACTACGCGGCGCAGTGCGACATCGTCTGCGTCGGTCTCGACGAGCTCGTCGCGTGGAGCGAGGGCGCCGCGGCGCCGCCCTGGCACGCGGGGGCAGCGGTGCAGCCCGTCGAGGGCTGAGTCCGCCGTGTCCGCGCTCAGTGCTCCTTGAGCGCCTGCTGGATCGTGCGCATGACCTCGTCGAGCGGCGCGTCGGTGCGGGCGACGGCGACCAGCACCTCGCCCTCCCTGGACACCGAGGCGGGCGGGGTCCTCCCCGGCTCGCTCCCCGCGGTCCGCCCCGCTCCGATCCCCGAGCCGAAGGTCTCCCGCACGATCGCGAACGCGTGATCGAGCTGTGACTCCACATCGCCCTGGCCGTCCGCGCGCAGCCAGCGCCGCAGCACATGGTTGTGCGCGGTCACCACGGCGGACGCGGCGACCTCGGCGAGCAACGGGTCGTCGTTGCCCACCTGGTGGTCGCGCTCGTCGAAGTGGCCCAGCAGATAGCGCGTGAACAGGCGTTCGTAGCGGGCCACCGACGCGATCTCGGCCTCACGGAGGGTGGGCACCTCGCGGGTCAGCTTGTAGCGCGCCACGGAGACCGCGGGTTTCGCCGCGTACATCCTCATGACCTCCTTGATGCCGCGGCACACGGTGTCGAGCGGGTGCTCGTGCGCGGGAGCGGCGTTGAGGACGGCCTCGGCCCTGACGAGGGTGTCGTCGTGGTCCGGGAAGATGGCCTCTTCCTTGGAGCGGAAGTGGCGGAAGAACGTGCGCCGGGCGACACCGGCGGCCCCCGCGATCTCGTCGACCGTCGTCGCCTCGTACCCCTTGGTGGAGAACAGTTCCATGGCCGCTGCGGCCAGTTCGCGGCGCATCTTGAGCCGCTGGGCGGCGGCCCGGGTGCTCGCGGCGCTCTCCGGGGCGTCCGCCGAGGCGGAGGAACGGGGGGACTTGGCGGGTTGGGACATGAGGTGAACGTAACTCATCGGTGCAGGGGAGTGCGCCTGTGGGGGCGGGTCGCCCGGGGGCCCCAGCAACCCGCCCCACCCCGCCCCGGGGCCGGAGTGCCCGGCGGCAGATGCCGTGGCGTCGCGCACGGCATCTGCCGCCGGCCTCTCAGCGGCGGGCATATTCGCGGAAGCCGCGCCCCGTCTTGCGGCCGAGGCAGCCAGCGGCCACCAGGTGCTCGAGCAGCGGTGCCGGGGCGAGGCCCGGGTCGCGGAACTCGCTGTGCAGGACCTTCTCGATGGCGAGTGAGACGTCCAGGCCGACGACGTCCAGGAGCTCGAAGGGGCCCATGGGATAGCCGCCGCCCAGCTTCATCGCCGCGTCGATGTCGTCGAGCGTCGCGTAGTGCTCCTCGACCATCTTGATCGCGTTGTTGAGGTAGGGGAACAGCAGCGCGTTCACGATGAAGCCGGCCCGGTCGCCGCAGTCGACCGGGTGCTTGCGCACCTTCACGCAGACCTCGCGGACCGTGGCGTGCACGTCGTCGGCGGTCAGCACCGTGCGGACCACCTCGACGAGCTTCATCGCGGGGGCCGGGTTGAAGAAGTGCATCCCGATGACGTCCTCGGGCCGTGAGGTCACCCGGGCGACCGCCACGACCGGCAGCGACGAGGTGGTGGTCGCGAGCACCGCGCCCGGCTTGCAGACCTTGTCCAGGGTCTGGAAGAGCTGCCGCTTGATCTCCAGGTCCTCGGCCACCGCCTCGATCGCGAGATCGACGTCGGCGAAGGAGTCCAGGGAGCCGGCCGCGGTGATCCGGTCCAGCGTCTCGTCCCGGGCCTCCTCCGTCAGCCGCCCCTTGGCGACGGAGCGCCCCAGGGACTTGGCGATCCGCGCCTTGGCGGTGTCCGCCTTCTCCTGGCTGCGCGCGGCGAGCACCACGGCGTACCCGGCCTTCGCGAAGACCTCGGCGATGCCCGAGGCCATCGTCCCCGATCCGGCCACACCCACCGAGGACACCTCGCGCCCGGCGGCACCGCCCGCGCTTCCCGTGGGCGTCAGCGCGTCCGGAACCACGTCCTGCCCGCCGGGGGAGTCGTACGTGTAGAAACCACGGCCCGCCTTGCGGCCGGTCAGGCCCGCTTCGCTGAGCTGCCCGAGCACGGGTGCGGGGGCGTGCAGCCGGTCGTGGGACGCGGAGTACATGGCCTCCAGAACGGTCCGGGCCGTGTCGATGCCGATCAGGTCGAGCAGTGCGAGAGGGCCCATCGGCAGCCCGCAGCCCAGCTTCATGGCCGCGTCGATGTCCTCACGGGAGGCGTAGTTCGCCTCGTACATCGCCGCGGCCTGGTTGAGATAGCCGAACAGCAGACCGTCCGCGACGAAGCCGGGGCGGTCGCCGACCGCGACCGGCTCCTTGCCGAGCTCGCGGGCGAGCCGGGTGACGCTCTCCACGGCGGGCGGGGCGGTCAGCACGGAGGAGACCACCTCGACGAGCTTCATCGCGGGCGCCGGATTGAAGAAGTGCAGGCCGAGGACGCGCTCGGGATGCTGCGACTCGGCGGCCAGCCGGGTCACGGACAGGGCGTTCGTGCCCGTCGCGAGAATCGCGGCGGGGGAGACCACGGCGTCGAGTTCCCGGAAGACCTGCTGCTTGATCTCGTACGTCTCCGGCACGACCTCGATGACCAGCTCCGCCTCCGCGGCGGCCTGCAGATCGGTGAACGTGCGGAACCGGGCGAGGACGTCGTGCCGCTCCTGCTCCGTGATCCGCTCACGGAGTACGGCCCGCGCGGTGGATGCCTCCAGGGAGGCGACGGCCTTGCGGGCGGCGGCTTCGCTGACGTCGATGCCGATGACCTCGCGGCCCGCACGGGCCAGGACCTCGGCGATGCCGGTGCCCATGGTGCCGAGGCCGACGACGGCAATGGTGGTGAGCGGGGTGTCCATCACGGGACTCCAGGGTGAGTGACGACTGAGAGGAGCACGGCGGCGCGCGTGGTCGGAACCGACCGGCGCTCGGTGTGCGGACATGGCGAGTCGTGGTGCACGGTCCCGAGTGCGCACGGGCACGCGGGGGAGGGGTGACGGGCTCTGTCCCGAGCCGCGTCTCTCGAACTGCCGAACCGACAAGCACTCCGGGTGGCTGCGTCACCAGGCCACCGGAGCCGGCGGGGTGTGTGTCCCGCTCACCTGAGATTAACCGGCGAGTAACGAGCGCGCCAGCCCTGACGGTCTGTGCACTGGCACACAGTTGAGTGAACACACGCTGTGCGCACCGATAAACTCAGCGTCATGGATGAGGAGTTGCGCTCGCTGACGGACCGGATCGAGGCCGAGGCCGGTGGAACGGACGCCTTCCGCCGGCTGCTCACCGCCGAGGACGACGAGGAGCTGGCGCGGGTCCTCGTCGCACGCGAACGGCCGCTGTGGGCGCGGGAGATCGCGGCGTTCCGGCTCGGCTGCCGGGGCGACCGCCGGGCCTTCGAGACGCTGGTCCTCCTCCTCAACCACCGCGACCCCGAGCGCTGCGTGTCGGCCGCGCACGCGCTCCGGCTCCTCGGCGACCCCCGGACGCCGAGGGCCGCGGCCGCGCTCGCGACCAACGGCCTGCGTACGGCCTACGCCCTGCACCCGGTACGGCTGCTGACCGCCCTGCGGGCCCCCGAGTCCGTCCCCGCCCTGGTCAGCACGCTGCACCGGCTGCTGGCCCCCGACGAGCCGCACTGGCGGGTCGCGCTCGCCTGCGTCGAGGGGCTGGGGAGCCTGGGGGACGAGCGTGCCCGCCCGGTCCTGGAGGCGGCGCTGGCGCACCCCCGGCTCGGCACGGCGGCGGCGGAGGCGCTCAGGCGGCTGCCGACGGGGTGAGCGTGCGGACGTACCTGACCTCGGGCACCAGGGCGCCTCCCGCCTCGAAGGCCTCCGCCGCGCCGTCAGGCCGGAAGCCGGCCCGCTCGTAGAAGCGCCGGGCCCGCCTGTTCTCCTCGAGCACCCAGAGGGACATCGCGTCGAACCCGTCCGCGCGGGCCCGCGCGACGGCCTCGGTCAACAGGGCGCGCCCGGTACCCGTGCCTACGCGGTCCGGGTGCACGTAGAGCGCGTACAGCTCCGCGCTCCCGGGCCGGGCGCTCGCGTCGCGGCAGGGTCCGTAGCAGGCCCAGCCGGTCACCGCGGCGCCCGGCGCCCCGGCCACCAGGTTCACCGGCCCGCCCTGTGCGATGAGACGTGCGTGCCGGCGCTCCGCGTCCTCGCCGGCGTCCATCGCGTCCAGATACCCCTGCGGGATCAACCCCGTGTACGCCCACCGCCAGCCGCGCACCCGGATGTCCGCCACGGCGGCGCAGTCGTCGAGGCACATGTCACGTATGCGCACGCCGGGGGCGTACGTGGGATCGGGGCGTGTGGTCACGCGGCCATCCTGGCGTACGTCCCCGGCGCGGGGGCCTGTTCCTCAGCCCCGGAAACCGAGCAGGCCGTGCAGTGTGGTGCCCTTCGTGTTCGCGGCCGCCTTGGTCGCGGGGGCGGGCTTCGGCTCCGGAAGCGCGGCGCAGACCGCGTCCGCGCCGCTGCCGCCGCCGGTCGGCAGGGTGCCGTCGGTGAGGTAGTCCACCAGGTACTCGTCCAGGCAGTCGTTGCCGCTCAGGGTGATGCCGTGGTTGCCGCCGCCCTGCTCGACGATCAGCGAGGAGCCCTTGAGCTTGCGGGCCATGGTGACGCCGCCCTCGTAGGGCGTGGCCGCGTCGTCGGTGGCCTGGAGGATCAGCGCGGGCGGGATGCCGGCGTTCGTGACCCGCACGGGCTCCAGCGGTTCCACCGGCCAGGTGGCGCACGGGGCGTTGTACCAGGTGTTGTTCCACGACATGAAGGGCGCCTTGCGGTGCGCCTGCCAGGTGTCGTTGCGCCAGCTGCTCCACGTCCGGGGCCAGCCGGCGTCGCGGCACTGCACGGCGGCGTAGACGGAGTAGCCGTTGTCACCGCTCCTGTCGACAGCGGCGAACTCCTCGTACGCCGCGGCGAGCGTCTTCTCGTCCTCGTCGTTCACGTACGCCGCGAACGCCTGGGCGAGGCGCGGCCAGTAGCCGTTGTAGTAACCGCCCGGCAGGAAGGTGTCCTCCAGCTCGGCCGGGCCGACCTTGCCGGCCGCCGGGCGCCCCTTCACCGCGTCGCGCATCCGGTACCAGGCGGCTTCGACCCCGGCCGGGTCGGTGCCCAGCCCGTACCGGGCGTCGTTCTTCGCGACCCACGCCATGAAGGCCTTGTGGCGGGCGTCGAAAGCGTGGTCCTGGGCGAGGTTGTCCTCGTACCAGACGCCGTCGGGATCGACGACGGAGTCCAGCACCAGCCGGCGTACGCGCTCGGGGAAGAGCTTCGCGTAGACCGCCCCCAGGTAGGTGCCGTAGGAATAGCCGAAGTAGTTGATCCGCGGTGTGCCGAGTGCCCGGCGGATGACGTCGAGGTCCTTCGCCGCGCTGACGGTGTCCATGTACGGCAGCAGGTCGCCGTGCTTCTCGCCGCAGGCGGCGGCGAAGGAGGCGGCCCGGTTCCGCGCGGTCCTCTCCGCCTCGTGGGACTCCGGCACCGAATCGGGGCGCACGGGCTCGAAGTACTCCGGCACGCAGTCCAGGGCCGGGGTGCTCTTCCCGACCCCGCGCGGGTCGAACCCGATCACGTCGTACTGCGCGGCGAGCTCGCCGGGCAGCGAGGACGCCACGAAGCCCGCCATGGAGAGCCCGCTGCCGCCGGGGCCGCCCGGGTTGACCAGCAGGGGGCCCTGCGAGGTCTTCGCCGTGTGCGGGATCCGGGAGAGGGCGAGGGTCACCTGCCTGCCCGACGGGTTGTCATGGTCGAGCGGCGCGCGGACGGTTGCGCATTGCAGCGCCGGATACGTCTTCGTCCCGCAGCCCTTCCATGAGAGCGGTGCTGCGGCGGGTGGCGCGGCGGACGGGGCGGGCGGGGCGGACGCGGTGGAGGGTACGGCGGTCACCAGACCCGCGACCGTGGCGCCCGCGGCGACCAGGATTGCTGCACGTTTCGTCATAGGGCCTCCCGAGGCCGGGGAACGGGCTGTGGGTGGCACAGCCCCCGCCGCATGCTTCCCTCAACCGGCTCGGGAAGGACACGTGTCGCCGAGAGTTGACCCGTTCGGGCAGGGAGACCGCTGCGCTCAGAGCAGGGTGAGCTGGGTGGCGCCGGGCGTGTCGCCGTCCGGGAGGGCCTTCGGGGCCTCGGGGGCGACGCGGCGGGCGCCGCCCCGGTCGGCGGGGCCGATGCCGTACTCGGCCGCCAGCTCGTGCACCCGGCGGGTGATGCTCCGCTGGTACCAGGTCGGCGCGTACGCCCCGTCCGCGTACATCCGTTCGTACCGGTGGACGAGGTGCGGGTGGTGACGGGTGAGCCACTGCATGAACCACTCGCGGGCGCCCGGTCGCAGATGCAGGACCAGCGGAGTCACCGAGGTCGCTCCGGCGGCCGCGACGGCGCGGACCGTCGCGCGCAGCTGATCCGGGTGGTCGCCGAGGAAGGGGATGACGGGGGCCATCAGGACACCGCAGCCGATTCCGTTGTCCGCCATGGCGCGGACGACGTCGAGACGGCGCCCGGGTGAGGGTGTGCCCGGCTCGACCGTGCGCCAGAGTTCGTGGTCGGTGAAACCGACGGAGACGGAGACGCCGACCTCGGTCACCTCCGCGGCCTGTCGCAGCAGGTCGAGATCGCGCAGGATCAGCGTGCCCTTCGTGAGGACGGAGAAGGGGTTCGCGTGATCGCGCAGCGCCGCGATGATGCCGGGCATCAGCCGGTAGCGGCCCTCGGCCCGCTGGTAGCAGTCGACGTTCGTGCCCATCGCGATGTGCTGGCCGTGCCACTGACGGGAGGCCAGATGGCGGCTCAGCAGCTCGGCGGCGTTGACCTTCACGACGATCTGGGAGTCGAAACCGAGACCGGTGTCCAGGTCCAGGTAGCTGTGGGTCCTGCGGGCGAAGCAGTACACGCAGGCATGGGTGCAGCCCCGGTAGGGGTTCACGGTCCACTCGAACGGCATCCGGGACGCCCCCGGCACCCGGTTCACGATCGAGCGGGCCCGGATCTCGTGGAACGTGATCCCCCGGAATTCAGGGGTGTCGAAGGTGCGCGTGGTCACCGCGTCCGCAGCGAAGAGCGCGCCGCTCCCCGCCTTTGTGGTGTTCTCTGCCAGATTGTCCCAGCGCATGGACGCCTCCTCGGTAGTACTCCGCAGACAATAGAACATGTGTTCCCTTGATCGTGCGTGCCAGCGCGCCGGGCCCGATTTTGAGGCGCCGTACCCGAGGTGGTTGGCTCAGCGGGACCCCGAACAACCGAGTGCTGGAGGAGCAGGCATGGCGCAGGTCGAGGCCACGACAGAGCGGATCATCGCGGCGGACGCAGAGACGGTGTTCGACGCGCTGGCCGACTACAAGGAGGTCCGGGGCAAGGTGCTGACCGGACACTTCAGCGAGTACGAGGTGCGCGAGGGCGGAGACGGCGAGGGCACCCTCGTCCACTGGAAGCTCCAGGCGACCAGCAAGCGGGTCCGCGACTGCCTGCTCGAGGTCACCGAGCCGACGGACGGGCAGCTGATCGAGAAGGACCGCAACTCCACGATGGTCACCACCTGGACCGTCACCCCGGCCGGCGAGGGCAGGTCCAAGGCCGTCGTCACGACCGTGTGGAACGGCGCCGGAGGCATCGGCGGGTTCTTCGAGAAGACCTTCGCCCCCAAGGGCCTCGGCCGGATCTACGACGAACTCCTCCAGAACCTCGCCACCGAGGTCGAGAAGTAGCCCTGCTCCCCCTGTTGTCGGCGCAACGGCCGGCCTCACCGGAACGAGTGGTTCTCCGGGGTGGCCGGTTGCGCGCCGCAGTGCCTCCCACCGGCGCATAAGCCCTCCGTGTGCGCCGTGCGCGCGCCCGGTGGCGTTTGCCCCGCCTTGCCGCCTGATGCGAGAAATGGGCGGTGCGGCTGCGACAAGGGGAGCGTCACGTGGTGGGTGGGATCACTCTGGTGGAGGACGAGCCGGGAGGCACGGAGCACAAGCCGCCGGGGACCCGTGCGGAGCCCGGCGCCGAGGCGGGGTCCGAGCCGCCCCCGCCACCGTCCGCCTCCCTCCCGCCCGCACCGCCGGACGGGATCAGCCCCCGCCGGATCCGGCTGGTCTTCCTCGGGCTGATGCTCACCCTGCTGCTCGCGGCGCTCGACCAGATGATCGTCGCCACCGCCCTGCCGAAGATCGTCGGTGAGCTGCACGGCCTGGACAAGATGTCCTGGGCGGTCACCGCCTATCTGCTCGCCTCCACGATCGGCCTGCCGCTCTACGGGAAGCTCGGCGACCTCTTCGGCCGCAAGAGCGTCTTCCAGTTCGCCATCGTCGTCTTCGTCATCGGATCCGCCCTCGCCGGCTGGTCGCGCACCATGGACGAACTCATCGCCTTCCGGGCCGTCCAGGGCATCGGCGGCGGCGGACTCATGATCGGTGTCCAGGCGATCATCGCCGACATCGTCCCGGCCAGGGAACGAGGCCGCTACATGGGCCTCATCGGGGCCGTCTTCGGCCTCGCCTCGGTGGCCGGACCGCTCCTCGGCGGCTTCTTCACCGACCACGCCTCCTGGCGCTGGTGCTTCTACATCAACGTGCCGTTCGGCCTCGTCACCCTCGTCGTCATCGCCCTCGTACTGAAGCTGCCCAAACCCGCCGTCCGCCCCCGCCTCGACGTGCTGGGAGCGCTGCTCCTGGCAGCCGCGTCGACCTGCCTCGTGCTGCTCACCAGCTGGGGCGGCACGGAGTACGCCTGGGGCTCCCGGACCATCCTGGGTCTCGCCGCCGGGGCAGCCGGAACGACCCTGCTCTTCCTCGTCGTCGAACACCGGGCCGCCGAACCGATCATCCCGCTGCGCCTGTTCCGCGACTCCGTCTTCAACGTGACCTCGCTGGTCGGCGCGGTCGTCGGGGTCGCCCTCTTCGGGGCGGCCAGCTACCTGCCGACCTACCTCCAGATGGTCGAGGGCGTGTCCGCCACCGAGTCGGGGCTGCTGATGCTGCCCATGATGGGCGGCATCGTCATCTCCTCCGTGGTCTCCGGTCACCTGGTCTCGCGCACCGGCCGCTACCGCGTCTATCCACTGGTCGGCGGAGCCGTGTCGGCCGTCGGCATGTGGCTGCTCTCCCTGCTCGACACCGGCACCTCGGCGCTGGAGTACGGCCTCTGGCAGGCCGTGCTGGGCGTCGGGATCGGCCTGGTCATGTCCATCCTGGTGCTGGCCGTCCAGAACTCCGTGCGCCCGTCCGACCTCGGCACCGCCACCAGTGCCCACAACTACTTCCGGCAGATCGGCGGCAGCGTGGGAGCCGCGATCTTCGGCACCCTCTTCGCGGGGCGGCTCTCGGACGCGCTCGGGGTGCGGCTCCCCTCCGGCGCCGACCTGCCCGACCCGGAGTCCATCACCCCGCAGCTGGTCCACGCCATGGAACCGGCGCTCCGCGACGCCTACATCCAGGCCTACGCCGACGCGATGCCGCGGATCTTCCTCTACCTGGTGCCCGTGCTCCTGCTCGGCCTGTTCCTCGCCTTCTTCCTCAAGGAGAAACCGCTGGTGTCCCACCACACCCCGCAGACCGCCCCCGACCCGACCGTCACGCACTCCGCGATCCCCGCCGCCCGCACCGACCCCGGCCCGCCGCAGCCCGGCCCCGCCGCGGGCGTCCCGGTGTGCGGATGCGTCCAGCACCCCGACGGAACGCAGGTGGGACGTGCCGCGCTCACCCTCATCGACGTACAGGGGCGGCAGGTCGGACGGGGAGCGAGCGGCGACGACGGGCGGTACGCGCTGAGCGCGCCCGGAACGGGTTCCTACGTGCTGATCGCCGCGGCGGGCGGACACCAGCCGCAGGCTGTGAGTGTCACGGTCAGTGACCGGCCGGTGGAACTCGACGTGGTCCTCGGCGGGGCGGGACGGCTCGCCGGCGCGGTCCTCACGCCCGACGGCGCCCCTGTCCGCGACGCGGCGGTCACCCTCACCGACGTACGGGGCGAAGTCGTCGCGACGACCCGCACCGGGCGTGAGGGCGCCTATGTCATCAGCGAGCTGGTGGCCGGTGAGTACACCCTGGCGGCCAGTGCCCCGGCCTTCCGCCCGGCCGCCCTCCCGGTCAGCGTGCAGGCCGCCCGGGAGACCAGGCAGGACATCGAGCTGGCGGGCGGCGCCGTGCTGCGGGGGATCGTACGCGCCCCCGGCGGGCGGCCCGTCGAGGACGCCAGGGTCACGCTGCTGGACGCGGCGGGCAACGTGGCGGGCACCCTCACCACCGGCTCGGACGGGGCCTTCCGGTTCGTGGACCTGTCGACCGGCGAGTACACGGTGATCGCCGCCGGCTATCCGCCGGTCGCCACCGTCCTCCAGCTCCCCGGAGGGGGGAGGACCGAACGCGACCTCCAGCTGGGACACGAGGACTGAACGCGTCCGGCCGCGCGGGGGTGAGCGGGACATCGCGCCACCCGTGGCTTCCGCCCGGCCGCACCGGCTCAGCGCAGCGGGGCTTCCCGGACGAGTCTCATCAGCGCCTTCGCCCCGGGGCTCATGGCCCGGGGCGGCGGAAGCACCACGACGCTCTCGTAGGCAGGTCCGTGCGCTCCGTCGAGCTCGACCGTGGTCAGGGCGCGCGCCTCCGGCTTACGGGAGAAGTGGTGGGGCACCACCGCGATCCCGAGGCCCTCGTGCACCAGCTCCAGCAGGCTGTGGACGTCGTTGACCTCCAGCGCCACCGTGCGGCGGACACCCGCCGCGGCGAACGCCTCGTCCGCTGCGCGCCGGGGCCCCCAGTCCGGGTGGAAGTCGATGAACGACTCGCCGGGCAGCTCGCTCCACGCCACCCGCGAGCCCTTCCGGGCGAGCCGGTGGCCGGAGGCGCACAGGACGACCATGCGCTCCCGCGCCAGCGGCACGAGCTCGCCCCGCCACTCCGGCGGGCTGACCGTCGCCGCGAACGCCAGGTCCAGCCGGCCACCGGCCACCCCTTCCAGCAGGCTCGACGTGCCCTCCTGCCGGAGCCTGATCTCCATGTGCGGATGCTCCCGGTGGAAGGCCGCGAGCAGCCGCGCCGTGCTGACCCCGGCCACGCACTGCTCCACCCCCAGGGTCAGCGTGCCGCGCAGCAGCCCCCGCACGGCGTCGACGGCGTCCCGGGCCGCCCGGGCTCCCGCCAGCGTGCGCTCCGCCTCCACCAGCAGTGCCGCTCCCGCCTCGGTGAGCCGCACGGTGCGGGTCGTACGGCTGAAGAGCGGCGTCTTCAGCTCGTGCTCCAGGGCCCGGACGGACGCCGACAGCCCGGACTGGGACACGGCCAGACGTTCGGCCGCCCGGGTGAAGTGCCGCTCCTCGGCGACGGCGACGAAGTGCTCCAGCTGACGCAGTTCCATGATTGAGCAATCTAGGCGATGAATCCCAGCGGAATCTCCTGTTGGACCGCTGGATCGTTCTGAGCCAGTCTTGGGGGAGCGCACCAGACCTGGCGCGCGACGCCGTGCCCCGTGGAGTGCCCGCATGTACCTTCCGTCCGCCGACCGCTACACCGCCATGCCCTACCGGCGCACCGGACGAAGCGGGCTGCTGCTCCCCGCGCTCTCGCTCGGGCTCTGGCACAACTTCGGAGGCGACCGGACGCCGGAGAGCCAGGGCGAGATCCTGCGCAGGGCCTTCGACCTGGGCATCACCCACTTCGACCTCGCCAACAACTACGGCCCGCCGCCCGGTTCCGCCGAGATCGCCATGGGCCGGGCGCTCAGGACCGATTTCGCCGGGCTCCGTGACGAGATCGTCATCTCCACCAAGGCCGGCTACCACATGTGGGACGGGCCTTACGGGGAGTGGGGATCCCGCAAGAACCTGCGCTCCTCGCTGGACCAGAGCCTGACCCGGCTCGGCCTCGACTACGTCGACATCTTCTACTCCCACCGCTTCGACCCGGACACCCCGCTCGAGGAGACGATGGGCGCGCTCGACACGGCGGTCCGCCAGGGCAAGGCGCTGTACGCCGGCGTCTCCAACTACTCCGCCGAGCAGACCCGCGAGGCCGCCCGCATCCTGAACGGACTGGGCACCCCCCTCCTCATCCACCAGCCGCGGTACTCCCTGCTCGACCGCTGGGTCGAGGACGGCCTGCTGGACGCGCTGGACGAGCTGGGAACCGGTTCCATCGCGTACTCCCCGCTGGAGCAGGGCATCCTCTCCGACCGGTATCTGCACGGCATCCCGGAGGGATCACGTGCGGCGGGGGCCAGCCCCTTCCTGTCGGCCGAGACCGTCACCCCGGACCTCGTGAGCCGGCTGGGCGCACTGAACGACCTGGCGCGTGAGCGCGGGCAGTCCCTCGCCCAGATGGCGCTCGCCTGGGTGCTGCGCGGCGGCCGGGTCACCTCCGCCGTCGTCGGCGCGAGCAGCGTCGCCCAGCTGGAGAACAGCGTGGCGACGGTCGGCAACCTGGAGTTCGGCGAGGACGAGCTCGCGCGGATCGACGAGCTCGTCAAGGGCACCGGCCGCGTCTGACCCCCGCGCCGTCCGCCACCCGCACCCGGGTGGCGGACGGCTTCACCGGACTGGACCAGTGACAGATCACCGGGGCTCTGGTCCGGTGCTGTCCCGGCGCGTACCGTGATGCGGCACGAAGATCCTCTTCCCG
The DNA here is from genome assembly GCF_044385685.1 of Streptomyces sp. ALB3. NCBI lineage: Bacteria > Bacillati > Actinomycetota > Actinomycetes > Kitasatosporales > Streptomycetaceae > Streptomyces > Streptomyces sp. ALB3. Next base: position 693,684 of record NZ_JBISCE010000008.1, read on the forward strand.
GGGACGGGCGGGGGAGTGACCGACCAGCGACAGGACCGCGCACGTGAAGATCCTCGTCAGCGCCGACATGGAGGGCGCCACCGGAGTGACCTGGCCCGCCGACGTGCTGCCCGGCACCCCGCAGTGGGAACGGTGCCGTTCGCTCTTCACCTCGGACGTGAACGCCGCGGCGCTCGGCTTCTACGACGGGGGCGCCGACGAGGTCCTCGTCAACGAGGCCCACTGGAGCATGCGCAACCTGCTTCTCGAGCGGCTCGACGAGCGCGTCCAGATGCTCACGGGCAAGCACAAGTCGCTCTCCATGGTCGAGGGCATCCAGCACGGCGACGTCGACGCCGTGGCGTTCGTCGGCTACCACACGGGCGCGGGCACGGAGGGCGTGCTCGCCCACACCTACCTCGCCAACTCCATCACCGGGGTCTGGCTGAACGGGGTCCGCGCCAGCGAGGGCCTGTTGAACGCCCATGTCGCGGCGGAGTACGGCGTCCCCGTCATCCTGGTCACCGGCGACGACCTCACCTGCGAGGACGCCGGCGGCTACGCCCCAGAGGCGCGCACGGTCGCCGTCAAGGACTACGTCTCGCGTTACGCCGCCGTGTGCCGCACCCCCGCACGCACGGCCGCCGACATCCGGACGGCCGCCGCCGGCGCGACCGCGCTGGCCGGACGCCACGCACCCGTCACGAGTGGGTCCTACACGGTGGAGCTGGAGTTCGACGCCGAGCATCTGGCCGCCGCCGCGACCGTGGTTCCCGGCGTGGCGCCGACCGGCGAGCGGCGCGTCGCCTACACCAGCGGGACGATGTACGAAGGTATTCGCACGTTCAAGGCGGTGACGACGATCGTGTCGGCCGCCGTGGAGGAACAGTATGGCTGAGGCGGACAACCCCACGGTGCCGGCTGACGAGCGGGCGCTGGAGGAGTCGGTGACGTTCACCTCCGAACTGATCCGGATCGACACGACGAACCATGGCGACGGCACCTGCCGGGAACGCCCTGCCGCGGAGTACGTCGCCGAGCGGCTCGCCGACGCCGGACTCGAGCCCGCCCTCCTGGAGCGCACGCCGGGCCGGACGAACGTCGTCGCCCGGATCGAGGGCACGGACCCGTCGGCCGACGCCCTCCTCGTACACGGTCACCTCGACGTGGTCCCCGCCGTGGCGGCCGACTGGACCGTCCACCCCTTCTCCGGAGAAGTCCGCGACGGTGTCGTGTGGGGACGCGGGGCCATCGACATGAAGAACATGGACGCGATGGTCCTCGCCGTCGTCCGCGCCTGGGCACGCGCGGGCGTCCGCCCGCGCCGTGACATCGTCATCGCCTACACCGCCGACGAGGAGGCCAGCGCGCACGACGGTGCCGGCTTCCTCGCCGACCGGCACGCGGAGCTCTTCGAAGGCTGCACGGAGGGCATCAGCGAGTCCGGGGCCTTCACCTTCCACGCCGGGCCGGGCATGTCGCTCTACCCCGTGGCGGCGGGTGAACGCGGGACGGGATGGCTGAAGCTCACCGCAGAGGGCAGGGCCGGCCACGGATCGAAGGTCAACAGGGCCAACGCCGTCAGCAGACTCGCCGCCGCGGTCGCCCGGATCGGTGCGTACGAGTGGCCGGTACGGCTGACCCCGACGGTACGGGCGGCCCTCACCGAGATCGCCGCGCTCCACCACATCCCCGTCGACCCCGACGCCCCCGGCTTCGACGTGGACGAGCTCCTCGGCAAGCTGGGCCCGGCCGCCGCTCTGGTCGAGCCGACCGTGCGCAACAGCGCCAACCCGACCATGCTGGACGCCGGCTACAAGGTCAACGTGATCCCGGGGCACGCCACCGCCCACATCGACGGACGCATGGTGCCCGGCGGCGAGGACGAGTTCCGCGAGACCCTGGACCGCCTGACCGGCCCCGGCGTCGACTGGGAATTCGACCACCGCGAGGTCGCCCTCGAGGCCCCGGTCGACTCGCCGACCTACGCGAAGATGCGCGCGGCCGTCGAGCTGTTCGACCCGGACGCGCGTGTCGTTCCCTACTGCATGTCGGGCGGCACGGACGCCAAGCAGTTCTCCCGGCTCGGCATCACCGGTTACGGCTACTCCCCGTTGAAGCTGCCCGCCGGCTTCGACTACCAGGCGCTGTTCCACGGCGTCGACGAACGGGTACCCGTCGACGCCCTGCACTTCGGCGTCCGGGTCCTGGACCACTTCCTGCGCACCGCCTGACGGTCCGCGCACCCGACGCAGCGCACCGCCCTGACCGAGGAGGGGGAACCGACCATGGTGTCCACAGCGGCGTACGGCACGTGGCCGTCACCGATCGACGCGGCGCTCACCGCCGCGCACGACGGCCGGCCGGAGTTCGTCGGCACCGTCGGCGACGAGGTGTGGTGGACGGAACCACGCCCGGCCGAAGGGGGCCGCCGGGCCCTGGTGCGCCGCACGGCCGACGGCGGCATCCGGTCCGTACTCCCCGGGCCGTGGAACCCCCGGAGCCGCGTCATCGAGTACGGCGGAGTCCCGTGGGCCGGTGCGCCGCGTGAGGAGGGCGGGCCCCTGGTCGTCTTCGTGCACTTCCCCGACCAGCGGCTGTACGCCTACGCGCCGGACGGGCCCGACGAGCCGTGGCCGCTCACTCCCGTGTCGGACGTCGGTGGCGGACTGCGCTGGGTCGATCCGCAGCTGCACCTCGGACGTGCTGAGGTGTGGTGTGTCCTCGAGGAGTTCACCGGCGCGTCGGCCACCGACGTACGGCGCGTGATCGTCGCCGTGCCGCTGGACGGATCAGCTGCCGGCGACCGTGGAGCAGTGCGCGAACTCACCGACGGCGCACACCGGTTCGTCACCGGCCCCCGGTTGTCGCCGGACGGCGCCCATGTCGCCTGGATCGCGTGGGACCACCCGCGGATGCCGTGGGACGGCACCGTCGTCATGCTGGCCGACGCCACCGGTGACGGCGCCTTCACCGGTGCCCGGCCCCTCGCCGGCGGCGACGACGAGTCGGTCGTCCAGGTCGAGTGGGACCGGGACGGATCGCTGCTCTTCGTGTCGGACGCCGGGGGCTGGTGGGAACTCCAGCGGCTCGGGCCCGACGCCGTCGCGGGCGCCGTCGTGCCCGCGGACCGGATCTGCGCCGGCCGGAGCGAGGAGTTCGGCGGGCCGTTGTGGAAGATCGGACTGCGCTGGTTCCAGCTCCTGGACAACGGGCTGATCGCGGTCATCCACGGCCGGGGCACCACCGCCCTCGGCGTCCTCGACCCCGAGACCGGCGAGCTCGTCGACGCCGTGGGCCCGTGGACCGCATGGGCGGAGACACTCGCCGTGCAGGACACCAGGGTCATCGGGATCGCCGCCGGCCCGCACACCTCCTACGAGGTGGTCGAGCTGGACACGGCCACCGGGCACACCCGGGCCATCGGCGCCCCCCACCGGGACGCGGTCGACCCGGCCTACCACCCGGAGCCGCTGATCCGTACCTTCACCGGACCGGCGGGCCGCGAGATCCACGCCCACGTGTACCCGCCACGCCACCCCGGGCGGACCGGGCCGGACGGTGAGCTGCCGCCCTACGTCATCTGGGCCCACGGCGGTCCCACCGGCCGGGCCCCGCTCGTACTCGACCTGGAGATCGCCTACTTCACCTCGCGGGGCATCGGCGTCGCCGAGGTCAATTACGGCGGCTCGACCGGCTACGGCCGCGTCTACCGCGAGCGGCTCCGCGGGCAGTGGGGCGTCGTCGACGTCGAGGACTGCGCGGCAGTCGCCCTGGGGCTGGCGGAGGAGGGCTCGGCCGACCCGGACCGGCTGGCGATCCGGGGCGGAAGCGCCGGAGGCTGGACCGCCGCCGCTTCGCTCACCGGGACCGCCGTGTACGCCTGCGGAGCGATCAGCTACCCGATCCTCGATCTGGAGGGCTGGGCGACCGGAGAGACGCACGACTTCGAATCGCGGTACCTGGAATCGCTGGTGGGCCCGTACGCCGAGGTGCCCGAGCTCTACCGGGAGCGCTCGCCCGTCAACCGCACGGAAGGGCTCACCGCGCCGTTCATGCTGCTGCAGGGCCTCGACGACCCGATCTGCCCGCCCGTCCAGTGCGAGCGGTTCCTCGCCGCGGTGGAGGGACGGGGGATCCCGCACGCCTACCTCACGTTCGAGGGGGAGGGCCATGGCTTCCGTCGCGCAGACACGGTGAGGCGTGCTCTGGAGGCCGAACTCTCCCTGTACGCCCAGACGTTCGGCATCGAGCGCTCCGACGTGCCCCGTCTGGAGCTGGAGAAGTGACCCTGGAGCCCCTCGCCCGCCCGGCCCGGCTGCGCCCCGGCGCACGGGTCGCGGTCGTCGCCCCCAGCGGCCCCGTACCCGTCGAACGGATGGAGCGCGGTCTGGATCTGCTGCGCGGCTGGGACCTCGATCCCGTCGTGGCACCCCACGCACTGGACGTCCACCCCGGGCTCGGCCACCTCGCCGGCACGGACGAGCACCGTGCCCGCGACCTCCAGGAGGCGTGGTGCGACCCGTCGGTCGACGCCGTGCTGTGCGCCAGGGGAGGCTACGGCGCCCACCGCATGGTCGATCTCCTGGACTGGTCCGCGATGAGGGCGGCCGGACCGAAGGTGTTCGTCGGTTACAGCGACATCACCGTGCTGCACGAGGCGTTCGCGCTGCGGGCCGGCTTCTCCACCCTGCACGGTCCCATGGTCGCCACCGAGGTGTTCCTGACGGACGTGGCCACGCAGGAGGCCCTGCGCTCCACGCTGTTCGCGCCGGAGTCGGTGCGGACCCTGGGCCTGGACTCGGCCGCCCCGCTGGTTCCCGGCACGGCCCGGGGCGTCACCTTCGGGGGCTGTGCCTCCCTGCTCGCGGCCGACGCCGGCACTCCCGGCGCCCGTACCTCCGCCGCCGGCGGGCTGCTGGTGCTCGAGGACACGGGGGAGGAGCCGTACCGGCTGGACGGCGTCCTCACCCGGCTGCTGCGCATCGGCGCCCTCGACGGGATATCCGGTGTGGTGTGCGGTTCGTGGGAGGCCTGCGGACCGTACGCAGGTGTGCGGGCCGTCCTCGCCGACCGGCTGGGCGGACTCGGGATCCCGGTGGTCGAGGAGCTGGGATTCGGGCACGGCCCCACCGCGCTGACCGTCCCGCTCGGTGTGCCGGCGGTTCTCGACGTGCCGTCCGACGGCGGCCGGTGCACGCTCACCGTCCAGGTGCCCGCGCTGGTCTGAGCCCGGAGGCTGCGGAGGCCGGTCAGGGCATGCGGCGCGGGGTCCGGAGCGCTGTCTCTCCGGAAGAACCCGGCTCCCGCACGTTGACAGCGGTATGAGGTGTGTCACAGCATGGGCCCGGTCCGGTACTTACCGGTCAGTAATGAGTCCTCGGCGTGGAGGTCCGTGTGTCGCGTGCTGTGCCCAGGTTCCGCCGTCCACTCACCATGCTCGCGGGTGCGGCCCTGCTCGCCCCGCTCGCACTGACCGGTGCCCCTCCGGCGTCCGCGGCCGGCCAGTACACCGTCACCGCCCTGGAGTTCACCGTGCGGGCCGGTGACCGGTCCTGCACCGTGGACGCCGACCTGTACAAGCCGGCCGGTGTCGACGCGCGGCACCCGGCCCCGGCCGTCCTCGCCACCAACGGCTTCGGGGGCAGCAAGTCCGACGGTTCCACCGACGTCATCGGCAAGGCCTTCGCCGAACGCGGCTACGTCGGTCTCGTCTACTCGGGCCTGGGCTTCGGCAAGTCCGGCTGCCTGATCACGCTCGACGACCCGGCGATCGACGGCAGGGCGGCCTCCGGACTCGTCGACTTCCTCGCCGGCACACGTGCCGCGGACGACGGCACCGAAGCCGACTTCGTCGCGTCGGACGGCCCCGGCGACCCGGTGGTCGGCATGATCGGCGGATCGTACGGGGGCGCCGTCCAGCTGGCGACCGCCTCGGCCGACCACCGTGTCGACGCGCTCGTCCCGCTGATCACCTGGAACGACCTGGCCTACTCGCTCGCCCCCAACGCCGCCGGGGCGGTGCGGGGGGTCTCCTCAGGCACGCCCGGCGTCTTCAAGTGGCAGTGGACCAACGGCTTCTACCTGATGGGCGAGGGTCAGCCCCTGCTCGTTCCGGGCCTCGACCCGTCGCGCTTCAACAGTCTCAGCTGCCTGCACTTCGCCGCCCAGGCGTGCGACACCATCCGCCTCCTGAACTCCGGCCGCTATCCCGACGCCGCGACCCGGAAGATGCTGACGTACGCACGGAGCGTCTCACCGGTCTCCTATCTGGCCGGCGTCACCGCACCCACACTGCTCGTGCAGGGCCAGGCCGACAGCCTGTTCAACCTCAACGAGGCGACCGCCACCTACCGGGCGCTGGAGGCCCAGGGCACCACGACGAAGATGATCTGGCAGGCCTGGGGCCACAGCGGCGGCCAGCTGCCCGGCGAACTGGACCTCAGCACCGGCAACCTGGAGACCAGTTACGTGGGCCGGCGCATCCTCGCCTGGTTCGACCGCTACCTCCACCACGACGAAGACACCGCCACCGGGCCCGAGTTCGCCTACTACCGCGACTGGGCGAGCGGGTACGGCACCGCGTCCGGGGTGCCCGGCCTGTCCCGCACGATGTACCTCTCCGGCGACGGTGCCCTGGTGGACAGCCGCTCGGAGGTCACCAGCGGCAGCCGCGGGTACGCCAACTGGCTCCTGCCGACCAGCCACTCCGAGAGCTCGCTGGCCGGGCTCATCGGCCTGTCGGACCCGGCGCCGTACGACACCAAGGGCACCCACCTCGGCTGGACCAGTGCTCCGCTGACCGCGCCGGTGGATGTCGTCGGCGCGCCGAAGGCCACCTTGAAGGTCGTCTCACCCAGGACGGAACGGGTGCAGAACAGTGGCGACGCCGCGGACAAGCTGGTGCTGTTCGCCAAGGTGTACGACGTGGCACCGGACGGCACCCAGAAGCTCGTGAACCGTCTGGTCGCGCCGGTGCGCGTCCCGGACGTCACCCGCCCCTTCACCGTCGAGCTGCCCGGCATCGTGCACCGCTACGAGGCAGGGCACCGGCTGCGCTTCGTGATCGCGGGCAGCGACACGGCGTACTTCGGCAACCGCGGCGTCAAGCCGGTCACCGTGGTCAGCGCCCCGCAGGACACCGGAGTCCTGGAGCTCCCCGTGGCCGGCTGACGGTCACCCGTCCGGCCGCGCTCACCGGTCCCCGGCCCCAGGGCGAGGGCATCCTTGGGTCCGGGGGCCGCCGTTCCCGGCCCCGGACCGAAGACCCAGCGAAAGGGCCCGTTCATGAGCCCCAAGGACGTCTCCAGCGGGAGTGCGGGCGCGTTCGGCCCCGCCCGGATCGCCGTCACCGTCCTGGCGGTGCTGACGATCGTCTTCATCTGCGTGAACACGGCCGAGGTCACCATCCGCGTGATCATTCCGAAGGTCACGATGCCCCTCTGGGCCGCGCTGCTGGGGGTCTTCGTCGCCGGCGCGCTCTGCGGGGCCTACCTGCTGCGCAGGCGGTCGGCCCGCTGAGGGAGGCGGCGGCGCGTCACGGCCGTGCGGTGCGCGGGGCCGAGCGGCCCGCACACGGTCCGGAGTCTGAACGGTGCTCCCGGGGGTATGCGCGGGTCAGCACCCGCCAGGGCGTACCGGGCGGAGAAAGGAACGTGACGTGCGGACTGTCGGTGTCGAGGAAGAGCTGCTGCTCGTCGACGCGGAAAGCGGTGACCCCCGGGCACTGTCGACCGCGGTACTGGCGCTGGCTGAACGCCGCGCCGAGGGGGATTCCGCCTTCGAATCCGAACTGCACGACCAGCAGCTGGAGTTCGCCACCGAGCCACGGGCCAGGATGGCGGACCTGGCGGAGGAGATCCACCGCTGGCGGGCGGAGGCGGCACACAGCGCCGCTGAGGCGGGTGCCGCCGTGGCGGCGCTGGCGACCTCTCCCATGCCGGTCAGTCCGGCCATCGGCGAGGGCGAACGGTACCGGTGGCTGGCGGAGCGCTTCGGCATGACCGCGCAGGAGCAGCTGACGTGCGGCTGTCATGTTCACGTGTCGGTGGACTCGGACGAGGAGGGCGTCGCCGTACTGGACCGGATCAGGCCCTGGCTCCCCGTCCTGCTGGCGCTGAGCGCGAACTCCCCCTTCTGGCAGGCGCAGGACACCTCGTACAACAGCTACCGGAGCAGGGTGTGGGGCCGCTGGCCCTCGGCGGGGCCGATGGAGCTGTTCGGCTCCGCGGACCGCTACCACGAACTGGTCAGGGCGCTGGTCGGTACGGGAGTCCTGCGCGACGAGGGGATGATCTATTTCGACGCGCGGCTCTCCCACCGCTACCCCACGGTGGAGATCAGGGTGGCGGACGTGTGCCTGGACCCGGCCGACACCGTCCTCCTTGCCACGCTCGTGCGCGGCCTGGTCGAGACGGCGGCGCGCGCCTGGCGGGCCGGTGACCCGCCGGACCCGGTGCCGGCGAGCGTGCTGCGTATGGCCGGCTGGCAGGCCGCCTGCTCGGGGATGGAGGGCCCGCTGCTCCATCCGGCGACCATGCGCCCGGAGCCGGCCGCCGATGTGGCGGAGGCACTGCTGGCCCATGTGCGCGACGCACTGGAGGACAGCGGGGACCTCGCGTCGGCGGACAAGGGGCTGCGGGACGTGCTGACGCGGGGAACGGGTGCCCGGGCGCAGCGGGAACTGCTCGCGGCCTCGGACAGCCTCCGGACCGTCGTGACCGAGTGCGCGGTCCGGACGCGCGGCTGACGCACCCGCGGCGGGGCCGCGCGGCCCGCGGACAGGCGGCCCCGCGGAGGTCACCCGGCGAGGTGCCTGTGGCCGTCCGCCTGTTGTTCGTCCACCACGTCGGCCAGCCGGCCCAGCATGGCGCGGTGGCGGATCTGCAGCACCGCGTCGATGGCGACGTTGTGCAGGATGCCGCCGAGCCCCTGCAGCGGGTGCTCGTTCAGCAGGACCAGCGTCTCGTCGCCCCAGGGGCGGATGTCGAACGCGATGCGCGCGGTTCCCAGGGGACCGCTGAGCGCCTCCAGTTCGAGCACCCGCGGCCGTTCCAGCCGGCGTACGACGGTGCGGCCCCGGACATCCTTGGGACCGAGGCGCAGCGTGTACTCGATGGAGGAACCGACCTCGGGCCACCGCCCCTCCAGCGGGCGGGAGTCCTGCGTCCCCACGACCCATCTCCCGTACAGGTCCGGTTGTTCCAGCACCGCCCACAGGGCTTCGGGCGGGTGATGGATCACATGGTGGCGAACGGCCATGGGCACCTCCACGCACGGGCGTCGGGCAGGGGGAACGGCTGTGTGACCACCAGCCATGCTACGTGGCGGGCCCCGAGTCGGCCTCCCGGCCGCGTGCCCGGCGGGAGGCCTCGCGAACACTCACCCGTTCGGCCTAACGGGGTCCTGGCCCTCCCGGGCCGGGACTCCGGGCCCCGGCGGGCCCTACCGCCGGGGATCCGCCGGAAGTCGTGTTCACGGTTCGAGCCCCCGCGCGGTAGACCGGATGGGCGACATACCGGGAGCCCACTCGGACGAGCGAGGAGAGAGCGCATGCGTGCACTGACCTGGCAAGGACGGCGGGACGTCCGTGTGGAGACGGTCCCCGACCCGGTCGTCCAGGACCCGACGGACATCATCGTCCGGGTCACGTCGAGCGGTATCTGCGGATCCGACCTGCATCTCTACGAGGTGCTCGGCCCCTACCTGGAACCTGGCGACATCCTCGGCCACGAGCCGATGGGCGTCGTGGAGGAGACCGGCCGTGAGGTCACCGGCGTCAGGCCCGGTGACCGTGTCGTCGTCCCGTTCAACGTGTCCTGCGGCGACTGCTTCATGTGCGACCAGGGACTGCAGTCCCAGTGCGAGACGACCCAGGTCCGGGAGTACGGGACCGGGGCCGCGCTGTTCGGCTACACCAAGCTCTACGGACAGGTGCCCGGCGGACAGGCCGAGCTGCTGCGCGTCCCCTTCGGCAACACCCTGCCGGTCAAGGTCCCCGAGGGCCCGCCCGACGACCGGTTCGTCTACCTGTCGGACGTCCTGCCGACCGCCTGGCAGGCCGTGGAGTACGCCGCGGTGCCCCCCGGCGGCAGCCTGACCGTCCTCGGACTCGGCCCGATCGGGGACATGGCCGCGCGGATCGCCCTCCATCGCGGTGCCGGGCTGGTCATCGGCGTGGACCTGGTGTCCGACCGCCTGCAGCGGGCCGCCGCCCGGGGCATCAGGACCCTGGACCTGCGGGAGTACGGAAAGAACCTGCCGGACGCGGTGCGCGACCTCACCGACGGGCGCGGCACCGACGCGGTCATCGACGCGGTCGGGATGGAGGCGCACGGTGCGCCCGTGGCCAGAGCAGGGCAGTGGGCCGTGGGCATGCTGCCGGATCCCGCGGCACGCGCCCTCATGGAACGCGCGGGCATCGACCGCCTCAGCGCGCTGCTCACCGCCATCGACCTGGTGCGCCGGGGCGGAACCGTGTCGGTCTCCGGGGTCTACGGCGGCGCGGTGGACCCGCTGCCGCTGCTGAAGATGTTCGACAAGCAGATTCAGCTGCGGATGGGGCAGGCGAACGTCAGGAACTGGGTGCCGGCCATCCTGCCGCTGCTCGTCGACGACGATCCGCTCGGTGTGGACGGATTCGCCACCCACCACCTGCCGTTGGCCGACGGGCCGAAGGCGTACCAGACTTTCCAGGAGAAGGCGGACGGCATGGTCAAGACCCTGCTCAGGCCGTGACCGTCCCCGCGTCCCGCCGGGCAGTGGGCGGGTGTACGGAGCAGGAGGAGCGATGATGAACGCACCCCGGGGCCTGCGTGTCGTGGTGACGGGCGCCACCGGGAACGTCGGGACCAGCGTCGTGCGGGCCCTGGCCGAGGACCCGGCCGTGAACTCGGTCCTCGGCCTGGCACGGCGGCGCCCCGGGCTCACCGTGCCGGGAGTCGAATGGGGCACCGTCGATCTCGAGCACGGCGACAGTCCACGGCGGCTCAGGGAACACCTGTCCGGTGCCGACGCCGTCGTCCACCTCGCCTGGCGGTTCCAGCCCACGCACGACCCCGTCGTCACCTGGCGGAGCAACGTCGAGGGCTCACTGCGGGTCTTCGGGGCGGTTCGCGACGCGGGCGTTCCGGTCCTGGTGCACGCCTCGTCCGTCGGTGCCTACTCACCGGGCCCCAAGCGGGAACCGGGCGTCGACGAGCGGTGGCCCACCCACGGGTGGCCGGACGCGGCGTACTGCCGGGAGAAGGCCTACCTGGAGCGGGTCCTGGACACCTTCGAGCTACGGAACCCGCGGACCAGGGTCGTGCGCATGCGCCCGGGATTCCTGTTCAAGAGGACGTCGGCGAGCGAACAGCGCCGGATCTTCGGCGGTCGTCACCTGCCGGGCGCGCTGCTCCGACCCGGCCTCCTGCCGTTCGTTCCCGACCTCAAGGGTCTGCGCTTCCAGGTGCTGCACACGGACGACGCCGCCGAGGCCTACCGGCTCGCCGTCCTCAACGACGTCCGGGGCGCCTTCAACCTGGCCGCGGACTCCGTGACCGACGCCCGGCAGCTCGGTGAACTGCTCGGCGCCCGTGTCGTCCGCGCGCCCACGTCCCTGGTGCGGGGCGCGCTGGCCGCCGCGTGGCGGACGCACGCCGTGCCCGCGTCCCCGCACCTGTTCGACGCCGTGCTGCGGCTCCCGGTCATGAACAGCGACCGGGCGCGCGAGGAACTGGGCTGGCGGCCCGCGTACTCGGCCTCCGACGCGCTGCGCGCCTTCCTGCACGGGGTCTCCCACGGAGAGGGAGAGGACACCGCTCCACTGGCCGGCAGGACGTTTGGATGACCGCCGCGCGCTCCCAGGGCACGCCACCAGGGAGCTGGTTCCTGCGGGGACCGGCGTCCGGCCTCCGGGTGGCGGCCCGCTTCCTCGGCTGACCCGCCCCCGCGACCGGTGGCCGCGAGGCGCGGCCCCGGCTCGCGGCGGCTGATCCGCCGATCGGGGAGACAGCCGCCCGCCGGGCGGCAAGTATGGCTCCCATGCGCAGACTTGTGGTCCTGGACGCTCCCTCGAACCTCGGGCTGCGGCCCCCCGCCCCCGGCACCGTACCGGGCTGTTACAAGCTGGCGGGAGCGCTCCGGGAGCAGCGCATCGTGCAGCGGCTGAGGGCGTCGGAAGGCGGTGTCGTCGTACCGCCCCGTTACGACCGCGGCGCATGGCAGCCGGGCGACGGCGTCTTCAACGCCGCTGCCATCGCCCGCTACACCCGCACGCTCGCCGACCGCGTCGAAGTGCATGTCAGGGCGGGGGAGTTCCCCGTCGTGCTGGGCGGTGACTGTTCCATCCAGCTCGGCGCCGCCCTCGCGCTGCGCCGTATCGGCCGGTACGGACTCGCCGCGATCGACGGTTCGGCGGACTTCCGGCACCCGGGCAACAGCGAGCACATCGGAGCCGCGGGCGGCGAGGAGCTGGCCCTCTCCACCGGGCGGGGGCAGGCCGACCTCACCGACCTGGAGGGACTGAGGCCCTACCTCAGGGACGAGGACGTCCGGCTCTTCGGCATGCGCGACCGCGACGAGGACCGTGCGGAGCTGGCCGCGCTGAAGATCTCCCACGCGACGGTGGGGGAGATCAGGGAGTGGGGGCCCGCCGAGATCGCCCGAGGCGTGGTGCGGTCCCTGGAGATCCCCGTCCTCGACGGCTTCTGGGTCCATCTCGACGCCGATGTGCTCGATCCGGGCGTGATGCCCGCCGTCGACAGCCCCGACGCCGACGGCCTGCTCCCCGCTGAGCTCGCCGCGCTCCTGCGCCCCCTCGTCCGCTCACCCCGCTGCGTGGGGCTCAACGTCACGATCTACGACCCGGACCTGGACCCCGACGGCTCCGCCGCCGCGTTGCTCACCGACCTGATCGTCGACGCCTTCGCCGAACCGGAGCCGGGCGGGGCGGACCGGTGATCGTCCGGGGCGGCCGGCCCCGTCTCGCCGGGCCGGGGCTTCTGGTGCCGGCAGCGGACCCCGGCTCGGCGCACGGGTCCCCGGTCCCCACGGCCACGGACCGGACGCGAGGGCCCCTGCCGGGTCCGAGTCCGGGGTGCCACGGCGCCCGTCCGCCGCAGGCGCGCGTGCGGGACCGGGCGGACGGCCCGGGGGAGAGCCCCCACGAGCGGACCCGCGGGCCGCGTGGTGGTGCCGCCCGGCCGAACGCCGTCAGGCGGGCAGGTTCCGGTCGACGTACTCGAAGACGGAGCCGTCCGGGTGCAGGGCGATCAGATTGCGGCCGGCCGGGGTGGGCACGGGGCCCGCGACGACCTTCGCGCCCACCCGCGTCAACGCCGCGTGCGCCTCGTCGACGTCCTTGACCGCGATCGTCGCCGAGACCTTGCGCAGCACCTCGAGTTCCGTCTCGGGTCCGCTCATCAGCAGGAAGCAGCCGATCGCGGCCACCGAGACCCCGCCGCGCTCGAAGCGCAGGGCCGGAGTGCCGGTCAGGCCCTCGTAGAAGGCCACCGAGGCCTCCAGGTCGTCGACGCAGATTCGCAGCGTGGTTCCCAGGATCTCCATGCCCACGAGGGTAGTTGCCGACCCGTCCGGATGTGATCCGTTCCCCGGCCGCCACCGGTTCACGCCCGGCAGAGGACCTCGCCGTGCGGCACCATGAACCAGGCGTCGGGCTCCTCGCCCCACGCGCGCCAGGCTTCCGCGATCGCCGTCAGCCGGTCCGCACCCGCGTGTCCGCCGGCCACCGCCAGCTCCGCGTACACCGACGCGGTCGTGCGGTCCGCCCACAGACCGCTCCACCAGGAACGGTCCTCCGGGGTGGCGAAGCACCAGGCCGCCGCCGTGGGCGTGACGTCGTGGAAGCCGGCCTGCCGCGCCCAGGACAGCAGGCGGCGTCCGGCGTCGGGTTCGCCGCCGTTGGCGCGGGCCACCCGGCCGTACAGCTCCTGCCATTCCCGCATCCCGGGCATCTCGGGGTACCAGGTCATGGCCGCGTAGTCGCTGTCGCGGGCCGCGACGATCCCGCCGGAGCGGCAGACGCGTCGCATCTCGCGCAGGGCCCGCACCGGGTCCCCCACGTGCTGGAGCACCTGGTGGGCGTGGACCACGTCGAAGGAGTCGTCGGGGAAGTCGAGGGAGTGGACGTCCGCGGTGGTGAAGTCCACGTTGTCCACACCGCGTCGGGCGGCGGCCTCCGCCGCCCGGTCCAGCACCTCGCTGCTCGTGTCGACAGCGGTCACGGGGCCGGGCGCCACCAGCGCGGCGATGTCCGCGGTGATGGTGCCCGGCCCGCAGCCCACGTCCAGGACGGCCTGGCCCGGCCGGAGCTCACCGATCAGGTAGGCCGCGGAGTTGGCGGCCGTCCGCCACTCGTGCGAGCGCAGTACGGACTCGTGGTGGCCGTGCGTGTAGACGGCTGTTTCCTTCGGCATGGCCGTACGTCCTCTCTCGGACCTCAGTCGCAGGCGATGGGGCCACGCTACGCCGCGATGTCGGATTATGAGATGGGCGTCTCATGATTCGGTCAGTGCCTACATGGGCATCGGGCAGTACACCGTCAGGGCTTCGGGCAGCTTGTCGATCAGCAGGTCCGTTCCGGAGTGCGCGACCTCACCGTCGTAGGCGTACGGAGTGCCCGGCGCGAGGCCGGCGAGCCGCACCTTGCGGCGCCGTACGGCCGCGTGGACGGGCGACCGGGAGAGCGGGCCCGCGATCGCCGCCGCGAGCAGCCGGAGCCCGGGGGTGCGTCCGCCGTGCACCACGCGCACGTCCAGCAGGCCGTCCGCCAGGTTGTGGCGGCGGCCCGGTGCGGGCCCCACCCGCCTGAACAGCCCGTTGCCCACGAACAGCAGCCACAGCGGCCTTCGCCTCCCCTGGAGTTCGGCGGTCAGGGGACGCGAGCCGCGCAGCGCCTCGAAGGCCGCGAGCACTCCGGCGGGCCACCCGCCGATCCTGGGTGCCCAGTGCTCCCGGGTCCGTACCAGCTCCGGATACACGCCCAGGCTGAAGGCGTTGAGGAAGTAGCCGTCCGCCCCGCCCGGCCCCTGCGGTCCCGGGCGGAAGCGGCCCAGGTCGACCCGGACGGCGTCACCCGAGGTGAGCGCGGTGACCGTGTCGTGCACGGTCTCGATGCCGAGGTCGTACGCGAAGTGGTTCAGGGTCCCGCCGGGGAACACGGCGAGCGGCATGCCGTGCGTCGCCGCCACGGCCGCCGCCATGTTGACCGTCCCGTCGCCCCCGCAGACACCCAGGGCCTTACCCTCCCTCGCCGCCTTCTCCAGGCATCCCGGCAGGTCGGCGGGGGCGCACTCCACGGTCTCCGCGAGCGGCAGCGCGTCGCGGATCACGGCCGCCGCGTTGGTGGCGGAACCGGACTCCCGGTTGACGACCACGATCAGATCCTGCCCGGCGCGCAGTGCCGGCGCCTCGGCCGGAGGCCGGCCGGGAGCCGGGAGCTGTCCACGGGTCGGTACGACCCCCCGCAGTGCGAACGCGGCCCCTACGCCGAGCGCCGCGCCGGCCAGCACGTCGCTCGGATAGTGGACCCCGGTGTAGACGCGGGACGCCGCCACCGCCGCCGCGACGGGAGCGACGACCGCGCCCCAGCCCCTGGACTCCAGGGCGACGCCGGTCGCGAAGGCCGCCGCGGACGCCGCGTGCCCGGACGGGAAGGAGGTGGTGATCGGCTGGCGCTTCAGCTGCCTCATCACCGGGACCATGTCCAGTATCGGGCGTTCCCTGCGCACCGCCTGCTTGCCCACGGTGTTGATCGCGGCGGAGGCGACGGCGAGCGAGGCGACGCCGCGCAGGGCGGCCCTGCGGGACCGTGCGCTGGAGCCCAGCGCCGCCATGCCGGCGGCGGCCCCGAACCACAGCAGCCCGTGGTTGGCGCTGCGGCTCAGACGCGGCAGGACGGCGTCGGCGCCGGGCCAGTGTCTCTGGGCCACGCGCTGGAACGCGGCGAGATCCCGCTGGTGGAACCGGGCCCGCCAGTGGCCCGGGGAGGGGAGACTGCTCGATGTCGGCATGGGACAGCGAATACCCTGCGACCGGGCGGTGAACCAGGAGGCGCGCGCGGCGGACTCGACGGAATCTCGATCGAATCGACGGGAAGGCGTGGATTTGCCCCCGCCCCGCCCGTCCCCCCGGGCCGAGGGCGTTGCCCGGAGAAGATTCCTGCCGCTAGCCTGCGTTCGTGATTCCGGTCATTGACCGGAGTGTCGAACGAGATTGGCGGGCGATCATGGGGCGACTCGTCCCTGCGGTGACCAGGGCGCTTGATGTTCTCGAACTCTTCCTCCAGGGGGAGGGGACCCTCTCCGCCCCCGAGGTCACCCGGAAGCTCCAACTGCCGCGGACCACCGTCCACGAACTGCTCACCACGCTCGCCGCGCGGTCCTACCTGGTCACGGTTCCGGAGCAGCCGGGACGATACCGGCTCGGCGTCCGCACGTACCAGCTCGGCAGCCGCTACGCCGAGAAGCTCGACCTCGCGGCCGAGGGCCAGCAGGTGGCCCGTGAGGTCGCCGAGACGTGCGGCGAGACGGTCCATGTCGCGATCCTCGAGGACACCGAGGTCATCTACATCGCCAAGGTGGACTCCACGCACGCCGTACGCATGGTCTCCGCCGCCGGCCGCAAGCTGCCCGCGCACTGCACCTCCGTCGGCAAGCTGCTGCTCGCCGCGCTCCCCGAGGCGGAGCTGGACGCCCGCCTCGACGGGCGCGAGCTCATCGCCATGACCGACAACAGCCTCACCGACGCGGCCGAGCTGCGGGCGGCGCTCGCCGTCGTCCGCAAACGGGGCGTCGCGGTGGAGCACCGGGAGTCGAACCCGGACGTGAGCTGCGTGGCCGCGCCCGTCCGCGACCGGTCCGGACGTGTCGTCGCCGCGCTCTCCATCTCCGTGCCGATGATCCGCTGGAGCGAGGAGCGCGAGGCGGAACTCGCGCAGCTCGCGGCGGGCGGCGCCGACGCGCTGTCCGGCCGGCTCGGGCACCACCGGCCCCAGCTGTGAGGCCGGTCCTGGAGGTGGCCGTGCGCGAGCAGGCCGAGCTGGGCGAGGGGCCGACCTGGGACCAGGCGACGGGGCGGCTGATCTGGGTCGACATACTCTCCGCCCGCGTCCACACCTACGAACCGTCGACCGGCCGCCGCACGGTCATGGCCACCGGCCAGCACGTCGGTGCGGCGAAGCCCCGGGCGGGGGGCGGCCTCGTGGTGGTCCTGCGGGACGGAGCGGGACTGTACGACGCCGACGGTGCCTTCTCCTGGCTGGTCCACGATCCCGTCCCCGGCAGGCGGGGCAACGACGCGGCCGTGGCACCGGACGGCGCGCTCTGGGCGGGCACCATGCGCTACGACGAGGCGGAGGCGGGCGGCTCCCTCTCGCGGATCGCCCCCGACGGCACGGTGAGCAGGGTCGGGGACGCGGTGACGGTCAGCAACGGCACCGGGTGGAGCCCTGACGGCCGGCTCATGTACTACACCGACACCCCCACGCGGCGCATCGACGTCTTCGACGTGGAGGGGGAGCGCGTACTGAACCGGCGCCCCTTCGCAACCGTCGAGCGGGGCTCCGGGTGGCCCGACGGGCTGACGGTCGACGCCGACGGCTGTGTCTGGACCGCCCTGTGGGACGGCGGGGCGATCCGGCGCCACACCCCCGACGGCCGGCTGGACCGGATCGTGGAGCTCCCGGTCCGGCGGCCGACGGCGTGCGCCTTCGGCGGGCCGGACCTCCGTGACCTGTACGTGTCCACCGCCCGGACGGGCCTGGACGCACCTCACCCGCTCTCGGGATCCCTGCTCGTCCTGCCCGGCGTGGGACAGGGGCTGCCCGGGACTCCGTTCGCCGGCTGAGCGGGCGCGGACAGGAAGGCGTATTTCCGCCGCCCGACCGATCCGGTGCGCGGGCGGACCCCCGGGAACCTCCGTATAAAGGGCCCTGAGGGTGACGCAGGCGGAGGGAGGCACCGGGATGCACTGGAGCGAGCGGAAGCCGCCCCGCCCCCTCGGGGAGGATCACGGCCCGGTCCGGTACGGGCCGCCCGCCCCCGACCCGGGCCTTCCCGTGCTGCCGGAGCTCGCCGGAGTGCTGGCCGCCGCGGCGGCACGGACCCGGCCCGAGCCGCCCGGTGGCGGAACGATCCTGCGGGAGGCGGCCCGCGCCTACTGGGAGCGGCGGGGCCTGCACGGCGGACCCGAGGGCGTCGCCGCGGCCCCCGGGATCCAGCCGCTGCTGCTCGCACTGATCGCCGCGCACGGCGGCGATGTGCTCATGCCACGCCCCTGCCCCGCCACGTGGATGCCGCAGGCACGGCTGCTGGGCCTGCCCGCCTACCACGTGCCCACGCCCGCCGAGTGCGGCGGCATCCCCGACCCGTACGCCCTGCTGGAGACCGTGCGCAGGGTCCGGGCCGAGGGCGGCAGGCCCCGGCTGCTCCTGATCTCGGTGGCGGACGACCCGACCGCGACCCTCGCCCCGCCGGAACTCGTCCGCGAGGCGTGCGAGGCCGCGGTCTCCGAAGGGCTGCACATCGTCAGCGACGAGACCTGGCGCGACACACTGCACCGGCCCCACGACACCGTCCTGCTCAGCCCTGCCGAGATGTGCCCCGACGACGTCACCGTCCTGTGCGACCTGGCCGGAGCCCTCACGCCGTCCGCCTGGCCCGTCGCCGTCGCACGCTTCCCGGCCACCGCGCGCGCCGCCGCCCGCCGCGCCAGGGTCCTCGACATCCTCACCGCGCTCGGCGCCCTCGTCGCGGAGCCGGTCGCCAGGGCCGCCGCCCACGCGCTGGGCGAGCCCGAGGCCGTCACGGCCAGGGTCCGGCAGGCGGCGCACCTCCAGGCACACATCGCCCCCGCCGCCCACCGCGCGGTGCTCACCGCCGGCGCCCTGGCCAGGCCCCCGCAGGCCGGACGGCATCTCTACGCCGACCTGGGCCCGCTGCGCACCCGGCTGGCCGACCGGGGCGTCACCGACTCCATGGAGCTGGAGGAGTACCTGACGCGACGTCTCGGCGCTCCCGCGCCCGGCGGGCACCGGTTCGGGGACGAGCTGGGTGCGCTGAGGGTGCGGCTGAGCACGGGTCCGCTGCTCGGCTCAACCCCGGAGCAGCAGATGGCGTCCCTCACTGCGGTGGAGCCCCTGAGATTGCCGCATGTCGCCGGAGCACTGAGCATTTTCGCAGCAGCCCTCGATGAACTCCGATGACAGGAGCCTCTCGATGACGGAACAGACCGAGCGTCCGCACGCCGGACCCGGCCGCGCGCCCGCGGGCCGTCCCGTCGCCGCTCCGCGCCGCCTCGGTGAACTGCGGACCTGGCCCCGCAGTTTCGCCGACCGGCTCACCGCACCGCTCCCGGGTGTCAGGGGCATGACTCGTCTGGCGAGGGAGCGCGCCATGCGGCCCAACGCCGAGGGGCTGCGGGGCATCCACCGGCTGCCGTACGCCCCCGGTCCCCTGCCCGTCGCGGGTCCGGACACCACGGCTGTCACCTGGGCCGGACACGCCAGCTGGGTCGTCCGCATCGGCGGGCTCACCGTCCTGACCGACCCCGTCTGGTCACGGCGCATCCTGGGCACCCCGGCGAGGATCACCCCGGTCGGTGTCCGCTGGGAGGAACTGCCGGCCGTCGACGCGGTCCTGATCAGCCACAACCACTACGACCACCTCGACGCCCCCACACTCCGCAGGCTCCCGAGGAACACCCCGCTCCTGGTCCCCGCGGGTCTCGGCCGCTGGTGCCGGCGCCGCCGCTTCACCTGTGTCACCGAGCTCGACTGGTGGGAGTCGGTGGAGCTGGGCGGCGTCCGGTTCGACTTCGTGCCGTCCCACCACTGGTCCAAGCGCACCCTCCTCGACACCTGCCGGTCCCTGTGGGGAGGCTGGGTGATCGGCGACGCGGGAGGGCACCGGCTCTACTTCGCGGGGGACACCGGCTACGGCCACTGGTTCAAGGAGATCGGCCGCCGCTATCCCGGCCTGGACCTGGCCATGCTGCCGATCGGGGCGTACGAGCCGCGATGGTGGCTCTCGGACGTCCACACCGACCCCGAGGAGGCCGTCCAGGCGTACGAGGAACTCGGCGCCCGTGCGATGGCCCCGATGCACTGGGCGACGTTCCTCCTCTCCGCCGAACCGGTGCTGGAACCGCTCACCCGGCTCCGTACCGCCTGGCAGCGGGCCGGGCTGCCGCGCGCGGACCTGTGGGACCTGCCGGTCGGCGGCTCACGCGTCCTGGAGAGCTGACCGTGCCGGGCGGGAGCACCGGCCGCTCAGCCGGCCAGACGCGTCCGCAGCCGCCGCCACAGCGCCGGCGTCCCGCTGATCACCAGGGTCAGCGCGACCGCCGCGAGTACGCCCTCCCACGGCTCGGGGAACAGCGAACCGCCCAGGACCCCGATCAGCTGGTACGTCGCCGCCCAGGCCAGACACGCGGGCACGTCGCCCCGGGCGAACTGCCGCAGCGGCATCCGCCCGAGCAGGCAGGCCAGCATCACGGGTATGCGCCCCGCCGGAATCAGCCGGGACAGCACCAGTACCACCGTGCCGTGCTCGTCCAGCTTCTCCTGCGCCTGGGCGAGCCGCTCGGGAGCGGCCCGTCCGGTGATCGCCTCCAGCCACTTCGAACCGTTCTTGGACGCCACCCCGCGCTTGCCGAGCCAGTACAGGCATATGTCACCGAGGAAGGCCGCGCCCGAGGCCACGGCGAACACGATGAGCAGGGCGAACGGTGACGTCTGGTGGAACGTCACCACGGACACCGAACTCACCAGCACCCCTGTCGGCACCACCGGCACCAGGGACCCCAGCGCCACCAGCAGGAACAACGACGGGTAGGCAACGGCCTGCTGGGTCGACTCGGTCGGCAGCTGCCGCAGCACTTCTTCGATCACCTACGGGCCTCCGGCCTCACATGCTCGCCGTGCCCCAGCCGGTGCACCGCTACCTCCGGTGCCGTGCGCGCCGCCTGCCGCACGAATTCGTCGCCCGGCGCGTGGAACTCGTGCGGCCGGATCCCGTCCATCCCGATCGGCCAGTAGGTGCCGTAGTGCACCGGCACCGCGGCTCGCGGCCTCAGTATCGTCAGGGCGTGTGCGGCGCGTACCGCGTCCAGGTGGTGGTGGCCCAGATTGGGCCCCCAGCCGCCGACAGGCAGCAACGCCACCTCCACCTGCCCCACCGCGTCGGCCATGTCGTCGAACAGCCCGGTGTCCCCGGCGAAGTAGGTGCGGGCCTCGCCCTCGACGACGTACCCGAGGGCGGGCACCCGGTGCGGCCCGACCGGGAGCCGCCGGCCGTCGTGCAGGGCCGGGACCGCGCGCACCAGGACCTCGCCGACCCGCACCACGTCCCCGGGGGCGACCTCGGTGATCCGCAGCCCGCGCGCCCGGCGCAGCAGCCGGAGCCCCGGGACGGCGCCGACGGCGCCCACGGGCACCACCAGCATGCTGCCGGGGGCGAGGCGGGCCAGGGAGGGCAGATGCAGGTGGTCGGAGTGCAGGTGGGAGACCAGGACGGCGTCGGCGACCGCGGCCTCCGGCGGCGGCACGTCACCCCGGCGGCGGCGCAGGTGCGCGAAACGCCGCGCGAAGAGCGGGTCGGTCAGCAACCTGACCCCGCTGTCCTCGATCGTGCAGGTGGCATGACCCCACCAGGTGACCTCCACCGGCCAGCCTCCTCGTCCGCGCCCCAGCCGTCGCCGTACGGGTACGAGGGTAGGCGCTCCGCGCCCCTCCCACGCCGGGGTGCCCCTTCACGCCTGTCCAGGCACGTTCACGGACGGCTACGGAGGGCTACGACAGGGGTAGGGTCGTGGCCAGCATCCGAGTGCGGGGGGATCCGTTCATGGGCGGCGTCGGCGCAGACGTACGGGTGGCGGCCATCGCCAGCCTCACACCACTGGAAGAACTCGACGGGGACCCCTTCCTCGTCGACACCCGCAGCCAGCACGCCATGTGCGCACGCTGGGCGGCGGACCAGGGTTACGTCGTCACGCGCCAGCTCCGCGTCTACGGACTGCGCCCCGACCACCACGCCCTGTGGGCGGGCGCCGACGGCGGGCCGACCGAGCTGTTCGTGGCCCCCAACGACCGGGTGCTGGCACGGGCACTCGTCTCGGTGCCGGACTTCGCGGCGGAGTGCGAGAGACGTGGTGTGCGACTTGAGCTCGCCGGCCTGGAGGAGCCCGTCTACACGGCGCGCGCCAAGGCCGGCGTCCACCGCAGACTCTCCATGCCGACCGCAGGATACGACGGCTGCTGATGACCGGAGGGGACCCGGGGCCAGGGAAGGGTCCGGAACGGCTGTGACAGGCTTTGTGCGGGCCCACCTCGGACACCGGGCCCGGACGTGAGGTGGAACGGCGTGAGTGGCGGGCGATGGCGTACGGCGGGGGGAACCCTCATACGCGTGGTCTCGGTGTGGGCCGTGTCCACCCTCACCATGCTGGCGCTGGCGGGGATCCTGCCCGACTTCCGGCTCCAGGCCGACGACGGCGACACCGTCACGAGGACCGCCTTCACCGCGGCCTGGGGCGCCGGGGCCTTCGGCCTGCTCTCGGCCCTGGTGTGGCCCGTGCTCGTCAGAGCGCTGCTCATCGTCCCGGCGCTGGTACTGGGCGCCCTGGTCTTCTTCCTCAACGGCTCCCTGCTGCTGATCGCCCTGCGCCTCATCCCGGACGGGCGCGGCGACGCGAACCCGGAGACCGCCGTCGTCGTGGCGGCCGTCATGTCCGCCGTCGCCTCCGCGACCTCCACCGCCCTCGCGGTCCGTGACGACGACGCCTACCGGCGCAGACTCTCCCGCCTCGCCGACCGGCGCCGCAGACGCAGCGGCACCCCGATGAGCGCGGACGGAGACCGCCCCGGCCCGCCCGGCATCGTGTTCGTCCAGCTCGACGGCGTGGGCCACGGCGTGCTCGAACAGGCGGCGGCCGACGGCC
This sequence comes from Streptomyces sp. ALB3, assembly GCF_044385685.1. Classification (NCBI taxonomy): domain Bacteria; kingdom Bacillati; phylum Actinomycetota; class Actinomycetes; order Kitasatosporales; family Streptomycetaceae; genus Streptomyces; species Streptomyces sp. ALB3. Next base: position 716,601 of record NZ_JBISCE010000008.1, read on the forward strand.
TCATGCCGACCGTGGCCGGCCTGCTCGCCGACGAGGCGGGCCACCGGCTCACCCCGTGGACCACCGACTGGTCCAGCCAGACAGGCGCCAGCCAGCTCGGCATCCTGCACGGAAGCAACTTCGACGTACCGGCGTTCCGCTGGTACGAGAAGGAGACCGGCACCGTCATGGTCTCCAGCAGACCGGCGAGCGCCCTCGAACTGCAGCGCAGGGCCATCGCCCGCACCCATGACGGCGGCCTGCTCACCGTCGACGGCGCGAGCCGGGGCAACCTCTTCAGCGGCGGCGCCGACCAGCTCGCCCTGGTCCTGTCCATGGCGGCCAGGCTCGGCAAGGGGCGCCGCTCGCGCGCCGGCTACTTCGCCTACTTCTCCGACCCGGCCAACGCCGTCCGCACCGCCCTGTCGTTCGTCGCGGAGGTGGGCCGCGAGATCGGCCAGTCCGTCCGGGCACGGGCGCGGAAGGAGGCGCCCCGGGTCAAGCGCGGTGGGCTGTACCCCTTCATCAGAGCCTTCGCGACCGTCGTCGAACGCGATGTGGTGGTCGCCGCCGTGATCGGCGACATGTTCGCCGGGCGCACCGCCGTCTACGCCGACCTCGTCGCCTACGACGAGGTCGCCCACCACTCCGGGCCGCACAGCAGGGACGCGGAGAAGGTCCTGACGCGGCTCGACCGCTCACTCGGCCTCATCATGAAGATCGCGGACCACACCCCGCGCGACTACCGGATCGTGCTGCTGTCCGACCACGGGCAGAGCCCGGGCGAGACCTTCGCGGGGAAGTACGGTCTCACGCTCAAGGACCTCGTCAGGGCCGGCTGCGGACTGCCCGTACCCCGCCGCGCCCAGCGCACCCGCAGCGCCTCGGAGGCCCGCGACGCGGTGCGCATCGCGCTGCACAGGCCGATCGCCGGGGAGCAGGAGGCCGGACAACCCGACAAGGCCTCCGACCCGGTGGTGCTCGCCTCGGGAAACCTCGGGCTGCTGTCGTTCCCGGACATCGAGGGGCGTGCCTCCCGCGAGCAGCTCGACCGCCGCTACCCGGCACTGCTCAGCACGCTCGCCGCCCACCCGGGGATCGGCTTCCTGCTCGTGCGGAGCCAGAAGCACGGGTCGGTGGTGCTCGGCCGGGACGGGGCGGAGGTCCCGGTCGCGGACCTGACGGACGGCGAGGGGCCGATCGCGGTCTTCGGCGCGGGCGCGGCGGACGCGGTGCGGCGCACCGACGGCTTCCCGCACGTCGCGGACGTCATGATCAACTCGATGTACGACCCCGCGACCGGCCGCGTACACGCCTTCGAGGAGCAGATCGGCTCGCACGGCGGGCTCGGCGGCGCACAGTCGCGGCCGTTCCTGCTGTGGCCGCGGACGCTGACGGATCCACTCGACGCCGTGGCGGCGGAAGCACCGCGCGGGGAGTCGCCGTCCGTGCCGCCCCGGGCGTCCGAGGGCGGCCCGGTCGGGGCGGAAGCGGTACACCGGGTGCTGGCACGCTGGCTCAGGGAGCTCTCCGGCCCGCAGGTCCCACTGCGGCAGGAAGGCTTCGCCGGGACGGTGCGGGTGGACGAGCCGTTCCCGGACGGGCGGGCCCGCGCTGACGTCCCGGGCCCCGCCCGCGAGCCTGACCCGGTCCGCGCCGCTGCTCCCGCCCGGTCCGACGAGCCCGTGCGGTCGGAGAAGCCCGTGCGGTCCGCGGAACCGGGCCGCCCGGAGGAGCCGGCCGCCCTCGTGGTCGAACCCCTTCCGGCCGCCCCTGGACCCGACGGCTCCGCCCCGGGTGCACGCGGCTGAAAGGGCGGCGGGGGGCCTCAGGTGGACTCGCGCCGCACCAGCGTCGGATGGAAGACCACGGACGGCGCGGGGCCGTCGGCCGGCTTGCCGATCTGCTTCAGGAGGAGCCGGGCCATCTCGGCCGCCATCTCCTCCACCGGCTGACGCACGGTCGTCAGCGGCGGGTCGCACGCCACCGCCGCGTTGCTGTCGTCGAAGCCCACCACCGCCACGTCCCCGGGCACGTCCCTGCCCGCCCGCAGCAGGACGGGCAGCGCGCCCAGCGCCATCAGGTCCGAGGCGATGAACACCGCGTCGAGATCCGGCCGCTCGCTCAACAGCCGCCGCATCGCCGAAGCCCCGCCCGTGTGGGTGAAGTCCCCTTCCGCCGTCACCACGTCCCCGATGCCGTGCTGCTCCAGCGCGTCCAGGAACCCGGTCAGACGGACCTGCCCCGCGGGCATGTCCTGCGGGCCCGAGACCGTCCCGATACGCCGTCGCCCCAGGGCCGCCAGGTGATCGGCCGCCAGCTGCGCCCCGGCGCGCTGGTCCGCCTCCACGTAGGTGAGCGGCGAGGGCCTGCGGGGACGGCCCGCCAGCACGGCGGGCAGCCGGGTCTCGTGGAGCAGGCCGGGCAGCGGGTCGTCGGCGTGCGAGGAGATCAGCACCACCCCGTCCACGTGCCCCTGGCGCAGATACGACAACAGCTGGTTACGTGAAGCCTCGTCGTCGGCCAGCATCAGCACCATCTGGATGCCGGCGGGGCGCAGGACGTCCATCAGACCGCCGACGACGCGTCCGAAGTGCGGGTCGGAGAACATCCGGCCGATGAACGGCTCGGAGACCGGGCGGCGTTCGCGTTCCGACACCACGAGGGCTATCGAATCGGTCCGCCGGGTCACCAGCGAGCGCGCCGCACGGTTGGGGACGTAGCCCGTGGTGGCGACCGCCTCCTCCACGACCCGCCGCAGGGCCGGGTCCACCGTGGTGGCCCCGTTGATCACACGGGACACGGTCGCCCGGGAGACGCCCGCCACCGCGGCCACGTCCTCCAGGGTGGCGGGGCGCACGGGCGGCGACACATCGGCAGTCATGCAGTCTTTATACCGGGTGATCCGACGGGCACGCGAAGGGTTCCGGCACGTCAGCGGCCCCGCCCGCGCACAGCGCGGTCAGGTCGGCCAGTTGTTCCCCCCGTGCGGTGACGAGCGCCCGGGCCCGTGCCTTGGCCTCGGCCCGGCTGCCGGCCGTCGTCTCGGAGCGCGAGACCTGCTGCGACTGGCGCAGATGGTCGCGGATCCGCGCCACTACCAGGCGGTCGAAGGCGGTCCCCCCGGTCCTGCGGGCGTCGTCGAGGTCATCGGCCGTCACCATGCCCGGCATGTCGTGTCCCTTGTGCACGTCGGTGTCCGGCAGCCCCATCCGGTCCCGCAGCCGCCGCAGGCCGGCGAGTTCGGTGGCCTGGGCGCTGCGCAGGCGGGCCGCCCAGGACCGCAGCCGGGGGCCGTGGCCCTTCTCCGCGGCGAGGTCCAGCAGGACGACGGCCTGTCCGGTCATGGGAATCATCAACTGGACCCAGGCGGCATCGGTCGCCTGCGTGGAGGGGGAGGCAGCCGCGCTCGGGAGGACGGGGGCCGGATCCGCGCCTCCTCCGCGTCCGCAGGCGGTCAGGGCGCTGAGCAGGAGGAGCAGCGCTGCGGTGCGACGAGCCGCCATCGGCAGGTGGTCCTTGCGTGAGGGCGCCTGCCCGGCCCGGGGACCCGGGCCGGGCAGACGCCGGTGGAGGATGGGCGGACGAGCCGTCAGGGAGTGCCGTCGGCACCGCACTTGATGATGGCGTTGATGCAGTCCCGGACCCGCTGGGCCATCTCGGCCTCGGGCCATACGTTGAAGAAGTCGCCGTGCATGGTGTAGCCGCGTCCGGAGGCCAGCCGGAAACGCGCCGGGTCCCCGTTGACCGGGTAGCGCAGGACCTGGCGCAGCTTGGGCACGGGAACGGGGTGGGTCGACGGGCAGGCTCCGGCCACCGGATAGGACATGTGGCTCTTGTGGTCGGGCGAGTCGAGATCCCTGCCGTTCCAGCACTGCGGGAAGTCCAGGTAGCTCTCCATCATCGATCCCGCGGGGCAGTTGACGAAGTCGTGGGACGGGTTCACCTCGCCGTGGTGCAGGCAGGACCAGCGCGAGAGGGTGTTGTCGCCGGGGCCGGTCGCCTTGGCGTTGCCCGCGACGATCCGCAGACCCCGGGGGAACGGCTTGATCGTCCGGATGATGTCGTCCCGCACCCCTTCACCGAGGTAGTAGAAGGTGGTGCCGGTCGGCTCCACCTCCTTGTTCCCGTCGTACAGCGTGGGGACCCAGTACGAGGACAGGTCGGTCGTGGGGGAGCAGCTGGTCCCGGCCCTCTCCAGTGAGGCCAGGTCGGAGTGGGCGTTGGTGGAGTCGTTGCCGAAGAAGCTGTGCATGTGCGAGGCGCCGGGCAGACCGGGGAGCACGATCGGGTCGTCGGGAGCCCGGTGCGTGTAGGGGCATTCGGCGAGGAACTCGGCGACCCGCACCACGTCGGCGGCGGCCTTCGGCCCGGGCCGCGAGCGGTCGGCGGCCGCGTTGCCCGCGTTGGCCTGGATGAGCGACGCGGCCAGCGCGGCGACTGCGAGCCCCGCGATCCGGTAGCGCCATCGCGACAGGGCTCTGCGCCTGCCGGTTTCGGACGTACGTCTGTCGAGAAGGAGCACGGCACTCCTGTTCCGAGGAAGTGGGGTTCCTCCTGACCGGTCGTCCGGCCAGGGGAGAGAGCGCTCTCTTGAACGAACGTAGGAGCGTGACGTAAGCATGTCAATAACTTGAACGTGATCCTCAACCTCCTGCCTTTCACGCATGGTTGCTGCTTCCGGCGTCGGGAGAGCGCTCTCTCATCCGGTGGGTCGGTCCGTCGGCGGGGAGGGTTGTCAGTGGGGCGCGGCAGGATGGTGGTCATGACGACGAACTCAGCCGGCGTGCTCGCCGACACCGCCGCCTACGCGGCTGCCGTGGAAAAGGCCAAGCGTGCCGCCGCCGCGTACTACACCGCGGGTGAGAGCGCGCTGGACGACGACGCGTACGACCGGCTCGTGCGCGGGATCGCGGCCTACGAGGAGGAGCACCCGCAGGAGGTGCTGGACGCCTCGCCCACGGGGAAGGTCGCCGGCGGGGCGGCGTCGGGGGACGTGCCGCACACCGTGCCGATGCTCTCGCTGGACAACGTGTTCTCCGCCGAACAGTTCGTCACCTGGACCGCGTCCGTGGAGCGGCGGATAGGCCGGCCCGTCGCCGCCTGGAGCGTGGAGCCCAAGCTCGACGGTCTGGCCGTCGCGGTGCGCTACCGGCAGGGCCGCCTCGAGCAGTTGATCACCCGCGGCGACGGTACGGCCGGCGAGGACGTCTCGCACGCGATCGGAACCGTGCTCGGCCTGCCCGAGCGGCTCGGCGCTCCCGTCACCCTGGAGGTGCGCGGCGAGATACTCATGACCGAGGAGCAGTTCGAGCAGGCCAACGCGGTGCGCACGGAACACGGCGCCGCCCCCTTCGCAAACCCGCGCAACGGGGCCGCGGGCACCCTGCGGGCCAAGGATCGCCCGTACCGCGTCGAGATGACCTTCTTCGCCTACGGCGCGCTCGCGCTGCCCGATTCGGGCGAGCTGTCGGCCACTCTGGCCGCCCTCCCGCACAGCGAGGTCCTGGAGTACGTCGCCGGGCTCGGCGTGCACACGGCGGCGGGCACCGCGGTCGCCCCGCGCACCGTCACCACGGCCGAGGAGGTGCAGGCCGGGGTCGAGGGCATCGCCGGTCTGCGCGCCTCGTTGCCGTTCGGGATCGACGGCATCGTGATCAAGGCGGACCTGGCGGCCGACCAGCGCGACGCGGGTTCGGGTACGCGCGCGCCGCGCTGGGCCATCGCCTACAAGCTTCCCGCCGTGGAGAAGGTCACCCGGCTGCTCGGGGTCGAGTGGAACGTCGGCAGGACCGGCATCATCGCGCCGCGCGCCGTGCTGGAGCCCGTCGAGATCGACGGATCCACCGTCAGCTACGCCACACTGCACAATCCGGCCGACATCACCCGGCGCGATCTCCGCGTGGGTGACCAGGTGATGGTCTACAAGGCGGGCGACATCATCCCCCGCATCGAGGCGCCCGTCGCGCATCTGCGCACGGGTGAGGAGCAGCCGGTCGAGTTCCCCGAGGTCTGCCCGCGGTGCGGTTCGGAGATCGACATGAGCGAGCAGCGCTGGCGCTGCACCAGGGGCCGCGACTGCCGCCTGGTCGCCTCCATCTCCTACGCGGCGGGCCGCGACCAGCTGGACATCGAAGGGCTCGGCGCCACCCGGGTCGTCCAGCTCGTCGACGCGGGCCTCGTCCAGGACTTCGCCGACCTCTTCACCTTGGAGCGGGAGCAGCTGCTCTCCCTGGAGCGTATGGGGGAGACCTCCACCGACAATCTGCTGGCTGCCGTCGAGACGGCCAGGACCCGTCCGTTGTCCCGCGTCTTCTGTGCGCTCGGTGTACGCGGCACGGGCCGATCCATGTCGCGCCGGATCGCCCGCCACTTCGCGTCGATGGACCGGATCGTCGCCGCGGACGCGGAGGCGTTGCAGCGGGTGGACGGCATCGGCAAGGAGAAGGCGGCGGCGGTCGTCACGGAGCTGGCGGAGCTGGCGCCGCTGATCGGCAAGCTGGTCGCCGCCGGGGTCAACATGACCGAGCCCGGTGCGACCCCTCCGCCGGAGCCGGGGGAGGCACAGGAGACCGGCGCGGACGACCGGGCGACGACCGGTCTGCCGCTCGCCGGAATGACGGTCGTGGTGACCGGGGCCATGACGGGGATGCTGGGAGAGCTCTCGCGCAACCAGATGAACGAGCTGATCGAACGGGCCGGCGGCAAGTCCTCCTCCAGTGTCTCCAAGCGCACGAGTCTGCTCGTCGCAGGGGAGAAGGCCGGATCCAAGCGGGCCAAGGCCGAGGAACTGGGAGTCCGGATAGCCGCGCCCGAGGAGTTCGCGGAGCTGGTCGAGGGCTGTCTGGTCCAGGAGGCGTGACACGGCACCTTCGGCCCGAACCCTGGGATTGTGAAGAGGGTGGCGTTTCTCTGCCTTCTATCGCATAGTGAGGGCACGATCATGCCTCGCTATCAATGGGTCGGCGAAGGCCGTGGGCGAGGGTGGCAGACCCGAGGGTGAGGGCCGATGCGTTCTTCGCGTGACGGCCGGCGACGCGGTCGGCCGGTCCTCGGGCGGCCCGGCCCCCACGCCGGCGCCACGCACCGGCCAGGACCCGCCAGGGGACTGGCCATCGACCTCGGCAGTTCCGGGGCCCGTGCCTGGATTCCGGGGCAGGGCCTCGTCGCCGGCCCGCCCGCCGGCTGGGAGGGCGGCGCACGCCGGCCGGTGCGGCGGGGACGCATCGTCGACGCGGAGTCCTGCGCCGGACTGCTGTCGTACCTCGCCGAGACCGCGCTGGGCGCCGACCGGCGGGACAGCGTGGTCGCGCTCAGCCATCCGGTGCTGGCCGGACGCGAACACCACGCGCAGGCGAGGGAACTCCTCGCCGCCCTGGACGTGTCCGGTGCCGTCATCCTCAGCAGCGCCCGTGCCGCGGCCGCGTGCGCGGGACGGCTCGACGACGGCCCCGTGCTCGTCGCCGACCTGGGAGCCGAACTCACCGAGGTCGCCCTGCTCGTCGGCGGAACGGTCGTCGACGCCCGCCAGGCCGACACGGGGCTGAGCGATCTCGAACCGCCCTCGACGCCCGTCGGACTCGCCCGGACCGTCGTCGATATGATCACGTCCATGTGGCGTGAGGACCAGCACGGCGCGGTGCGCGGAGCGCTGCGCCGTGGGCTCGTGCTCACCGGTGGCGGAGCGCTGCGCGCCGAGGTCACCGACCGGATCGCGGGCCGCCTCGGTGCGCCCGTGCACATCGTCCGCGACCCCGCGACCGCAGTCGTGCGGGGTGCCGCGCTGGTCCTGGGATCCGCCCTGGGCTCCGCCGCTGCGGATACGGCGCCCGTCCGCCCGGCCCGGCCCAGGTGAGCCCCCTCCTGGGGGCGCCCCGGGGGAGCGCGCCCCCGCGGGGGCCGCACGAGGGACCGCGGGACCGGGCACGGCACCTCCTCGCCGCACTGCTCCTCGTCGTCCTGACCGTTCTGGGGACCGCGACCGCCGGAAGCGCGGCCGGGCCGGCCACCGGGGGCTCCGTCGCCGGGCAGGCCACCGGTCCTGCCGCGTACCTCTCCGGGCCGGCCGCGCCCGCGGCCCGTTCCGCACATGCCACCGGGCGTAGCGCCGACCCCGCCCTCGCCGCCGGGCGCACCGCCGACCCCGCCTTCCGTGCGGCCCACGACCCGGCGCACGTCACCCACAGCGTCGTCGACGACTCCGGACCCCCGGCAGCCGCTCCTCCCGTTCCCGCGTGGCATACGCAGGTCGTTCCCGCGCCCGGGCCGCTCGCGGGCGCCGAACGCCCGCAGGCCCCGCACCACGTTCCTCCACCCGGCCACGGTGCCCTGCCACCGGGGCCGGAGGGCCTTCCGCTGCCTCGCGGCGTCGCGTCCGGGGCCGCGGCCACGCGGCCCGCGGTCGCACGCGACCGGGCGGCGCTGCCCGGTGTGCGGGGCCCTCCAGGGGCGACGGCCGGTCAGCCGGCCGTTCGCCGGTCCTGCTCCACAGACCCGTCGTCCCGCCCTCCCCGCTGAGGCCAGGGCGGACGACGCCCACTCAAGGGGATCCCCATGACTCGCGCCACCACGGTGCGAGCAGTTCTGGCTGCCGCCGTCCTGCTCGTCTCCGTGTTCATCACGCTGACCATGTCACCCAGACTCGGCCTCGACCTCCAGGGCGGCACCCGGATGGTGCTTCAGGCCAAGGACTCGGCCACCGCGAAGGCGGACCGGGAAAGCACCGACCGCACCCTGGAGGTACTGCGGCAGCGCATCGACTCCCTCGGCGTCGCCGAACCGGTCCTGACCCGTTCGGGCGAGGACCGGATCATCGTGGAACTGCCCGACGTCCAGGACCCGCGCCAGGCCGCCGAGGTCCTCGGAAGAACCGCCCAGCTCAGCTTCCACGCGGTGCAGGGCCCCGGGACCGAGGGGACCGAGGACGGGCGGACCGGCTCGTCCGAGGGCGGGCAGGTGCTTCCCGACGAACGAGGAGGCCTGCTCGACCTCGGTCCGGCCCGGCTCTCCGGAGCCGGCGTCAAGGACGCCACCGCTGACTTCGACGCCCAGCAGGGCACCGGATGGAGCGTCTCGCTCGACTTCCACGAGGACGCGGGACGGGACTGGAAGCGGCTCACCGGCGAAGCCGCCTGCAACCCGGCCGGCGACGAACGGCGCCGTGTCGCGATCGTCCTCGACGACAAGGTCATCTCCTCGCCCCAGGTGGACCGGTCGGCCGGATGCAAGGCGGGTCTGCCCTCGGGGTCCACGCAGATCACCGGCTCCTTCAGCGCCGACGAGGCACGTGACCTCGCCCTGCTCATCAAGGGCGGCGCACTGCCCGTACCGGTCGAGATCGTCGAACAGCGGACCGTCGGTCCGACGCTCGGGGCCGAAGCCATCGACGCCAGCGCCCGTGCCGCTCTGATCGGTGCCGCCGCCACCGCGCTCCTCATCACCTTCGTGTACCGGCTCTTCGGCGGTCTCGCGGCGCTGGCGCTGGCCGCGTACGGAGTGATCTCGTACGCCGCCCTCGTCGCCCTGGGGGTCACCCTCACCCTGCCGGGCCTCGCCGGCTTCGTCCTGGCCGTCGGCATGGCGGTCGACGCCAACGTCCTCGTCTTCGAACGGGCCCGCGAGGAGTTCGCCGCCCGCCGTAACGGCACACTCCGCTCCGCGCTGAACGCCGGTTTCCGTAACGCCTGGAGCGCGGTCGCCGACTCCAACGTCACCACACTGATCGCCGCCGGGCTCCTCTTCTTCCTGGGCTCGGGGCCGGTCAAGGGCTTCGGGGTCACCCTCGCCATCGGTGTCATCGTCTCGATGTTCTCCGCGCTCGTCATCGCCCGTGCGCTCACCGAGATCGCGGCAGGATCCCGGTTCGTCAGCGACTACCGGGGCGTCAACGGGATCGCGCGCCCGGGCCGCGTCCGCAGGTGGCTCGACAGGCGCGACCCCCAGCTGTTCCGCGCACCGCACCGCTGGCTGATGGTGTCCGCCGCACTCGTCCTCGTCGCCGTGACCGGCATCCTCGTGCGCGGCGTCGACCTCGGTGTCGAATTCACCGGCGGCCGGCTCGTGGAGTACTCCACCAACAGGCCCGTCGACGTCGGGACCGCCCGCGACACGCTCGCCGCCGCGGGCTTCGCCGACGCCGAGGTCACGACCACGGGCGGAAGCGATCTCTCCGTCCGCACCGGGAAGCTGGACAACGACGGGGAGCACGCCCTGCGCTCCGCGCTCGCCGAAGAGGGGGGCGGGGCCACCAAGATCCGTGACGAGCTGATCGGACCCAGCCTCGGCGACGAACTGCGGCGCAACGCCCTGATCGCGCTGGGCGTGGCCGTGTGCGTGCAGCTCGCCTATCTCGCGGTGCGGTTCCGCTGGACCTTCGCCGTCGCCTCGGTCGGTGCACTCGTGCACGACGTCGTCATCCTGGTGGGTGCCTTCGCGTGGCTCGGACGCACTGTCGACGGGATCTTCCTGGCAGCCCTGCTCACCGTCATCGGCTACTCCGTCAACGACTCCGTCGTGGTCTTCGACCGGGTCAGGGAGCTGTGGGCGCGCAGCCGCCGCACCCCGGTCGCCGATGTGGCCAACCGGGCCGTGCTGCAGACCGTCCCGCGCACCGTCAACACGGGGATGGGCGCCGTCTTCATCCTGGTCGCCCTCGCGGTGCTGGGCGGTGACTCGCTCGCCGACTTCGCGCTCGCCCTCCTCATCGGCGTCTGCGTGGGGACGTACTCCTCCGTGATGACAGCCGTACCGGGGGCGCTCCTCCTGGAGCGGAGCAGCAAGGCCCCGCCGCCGGCCCGCACACGGGCGCCGAAGCGCAGGACGGCGGCCGGGAGGACACGCCGGGACCCCGCCGACAACGGGGCACGCGTGTAGCGCGCCGGGGACGCGACGCGCCGGACGGGGCGGATGAGGCCCTGCCCGGCGCGTACGGCGGTACGGCCGTGGGGACTGCGGCACGCTCCGGACCACTTGCGGTGAGCGGGGTGTGCCGCTCATGCCCGTCGTGCCGCGTGACGCAGGGGGCACCTGGCCGTCCTGGCCGCGGTGGCGCCCCTCCCGGCCCGGAGCGACGTCCCTGGACGCGGCCACCCGTCGGAGGACGAGGCGCGCACACCGGCGTCGAGGGCCCTCTCCGTGTCGGGGCGACAGCGGACCCGACACGGCCGTAACGTCGCGGACACCACCGACCGCGTCGATACGCCTCAGGAGCCGCTGACATGCCCACTGAACCGTTGTCCGCCCACGCCATCGAGGCCGGTCTGCGCGAGCTGCCCGGCTGGCGGCTCGAGGGGGACCGGATCACCCGTACCTACCGGCTGCCCTCGCACTTCGCCGCGGCCGGGCTGACCGTCCATGTCGCCCAGATCCAGGAGGAGCTCGACCACCACTCGCAGCTCACGCTCGGGTACGACACCGTGGCGCTCGCCGTGCACACGCACGACGCGGGTGGCGCCGTCACGCGCAAGGACCTCGACCTGGCCGCCCGCGTCGAGGGCGTTGCCGCCGGACACGGGGCACGGTAGACCGCGACGCCCCGGAGATCAGGCTGCCGGGCCGAAGCGGGGATGTGCGGCGAGCCAGCCCGCGTAGCTGTCGCTGCGCCGCACCGCCTCCGCGTACGCCGAGCGGGTGTGCCCGGTCACCGCTCCGGCCGCGGCGCCGGCGGCTGCGGAGCCCGGATGCCGGCCGAGCAGGTGGCGCCAGCTCAGCGGTGAGCCGGCGAGGGGACGGGTCACCAGGCCCGGGGCCGGGGGGAACGTGGCCCGGCACAGCCCGACCGCCCTGCCCACCTGGACCAGATGGACGACGGACGCCGTGTCCGTCTCGTACACCGACGCCGGCGTGAAGCCCGCCTGTGCGCACGCGGCGGTGAAGCAGTCGGCGAAGCATCCGTCACCGGGTACGTCGGCCCAGCACTCGTCCGCCAGCGCGGACAGTTCGAGTTCGCGCTCGCCGGCCAGCGGGTGGTCGCCGGGCAGCATGACGAACACCGGGTCGACCCCGATGACCTGCCAGACCAGGCGGTCCGCCATCGGCGGCGGGCTCTCCCCACAGGCACCGATCAGGGCGAAGTCGAGTCGGCCGTCGATCAGCAAGGAGGCGATCTCCGCGACCGACCAGGAGGTGTACGTGGTCACCGGCGCCGTCGGGTGCGCGGTGGCCAGCCGGTCGACCAGGCCGCCGAGCAGCGGGCCGTGCGTGCCGCCGAGCCGGAAGCGTTCCACCGTGGACCGGGCATTGGCGAAGCGCACCGCCTCCTCCTGGAGCCCGCTGACCGCGGGCAGCACGACCCGGGCCCTTTCGAGCACCAGCTCGCCGAGCGGTGTGGGCCGCGCTCCGGTGTGGTCCCGGTCGAAGAGCGGGCCGCCGAGGGCCTTCTCGATCCTGCGCAACTGGGCGCTGAGCGCGGGCTGCGCGAGCCCCAGTGCCGCCGCGGCCCTGGTGAGGCTGCCGGTGTCGGCGATGGCCCGTACCGTGCGCAGATGACGTAACTCCAGCTCCATGCGCGCACGTTATGGCCGACGGAGCGCACCGGCAAGACGCGGGGCGCGCTCAGGAGTCGTCCCGTGCCCGGCGCCTGCCAGGAAGCGGTTCGGTCCGTGTCCGGCCAGGGACGCCCGTGAAGCGGTCACGCGGGCGCGGGATCAGGCGTCCTTCCGGGCTGCGGCACGGCGCTGCCGTTTGCCGAGCGGCGCCTGGGAGAGGTCCTCCGCGCTGCTCCTGAGGTTCTTGTAGCCGTAGCCGCGTCCGGCCAGCCACGCCCTCGCCGCCTCCTCGGCGCGCTCGGTCGCCTCCAGGATGTGCTCCTCCTCGTCACCCGAGTCCTGGAAGCGGAAGGTGAAGGCCGGACGCGCCGCCAGGTCGTAGGTGAGGTGCCCCTCGGGGGTGAAGGCCGCGCGCAGGACGTCATGCTCAGCGGCATCGGCCAGCAGCTCGGCCCGCTGACCGGAGCTGAGTCCGTCGAAGACACCACGGACCGTGATACGGAAGGTACGAGTACTCATCCCGCGACCTTAGCCAGCGGCATCAGCGCCGTTCCACCAGGTTTACGCGTCCCCGCCGGGCGGACACGCGGACGGCGCCCCACCACGCATCGAGCCGGTGGGGCGCCGCCGTGCGCGGGGCCGGGCTCAGGCGCCCAGGTTCATCTCCGCCGGGTCGGAACCGAGGCGCTTGCCCTCGTCGAGAGCGGCGAAGGCGGCCAGGTCGTCGGCGTCCAGCTCGAAGTCGAAGACGTCGATGTTCTCCGCGATCCGCGAGGGTGTCACGGACTTGGGGATCACCACGTGGCCGGTCTGGAGGTGCCAGCGGAGCACCGCCTGGGCCGGGGTCCGGCCGTGCTTGTGCGCGACGGCGGCCACCGTCGGGACCTCCAGGAGGCCCTTGCCCGAGCCCAGCGGCGACCAGGCCTCGGTGACGATGCCGTGCTCGGCGTGGAAGGCGCGCGACCTGGCCTGCTGGAGCTGCGGGTGCAGCTCGATCTGGTTGACCGCGGGGACGACGGACGTCTCGCCCAGCAGGCGCTCCAGGTGCTCCGGGTTGAAGTTGGACACACCGATGGACTTGGCGCGGCCGTCGGCGAGGATCCGCTCGAAGGCCTTGTAGGTGTCGACGTAGGCATCCTTGGCGGGCACCGGCCAGTGGATCAGGTACAGGTCCACGTAGTCGAGACCCAGCTTGTCCAGCGACGCGTCGAAGGCGCGGAGCGTCGAGTCGTATCCCTGCTCGGCGTTCCACAGCTTGGTGGTGACGAACAGCTCCTCACGGGCCACTCCGGAGGCGGCGAGGGCCTTTCCCGTGCCCGCCTCGTTCCCGTAGATCGCGGCGGTGTCGATGCTCCGGTACCCGGCCTCCAGGGCCGTTGTCACGGCCGTAGTGGCCTCGTCGTCCGGCACCTGCCAGACACCGAAGCCGAGCTGAGGCATCTCGAGGCCGTTGTTGAGGGTGATGGTGGGGACCTGGCTCACGAGCAGTCGATCCTTTGCGTTGGTCGGTTGGTACTCCCAGCGAGAACGAACGGACGGGCCCAACCATTCCCACCTGCCCGGATCCGGCGAACCGGAAGGGTGTCCATCTGACGCACCGCCAGGTACGGCGGCCGGGCTCAGCGGTACAGGGCGTCGACCTCGGCCGCGTACGCCGTCTCGATGGCCTTCCGCTTCAGTTTCAGCGACGGGGTGAGCAGACCGTGCTCCTCGGTGAACTGGTGCGCCAGGATGCGGAAGGTGCGGATGGACTCCGCCTGCGACACCGCGGTGTTCGCGGCCACCACGGCCCGGCGCACCTCCATCTCCAGGTCGGGGTCACGCACCAGCTCGGCGGCGCTCATCGGCGTGCGGCCCTGCATGGCGAGCCAGTGCTCCACGGCCTCGTGGTCGACGGTGACCAGCGCGGCGATGTAGGGCCGGTCGTTGCCGACGACGATGCACTGCGCGACCAGCGGGTGCGCGCGCACCCGCTCCTCCAGGCCGGTCGGGGCGACGCTCTTGCCCCCGGAGGTCACCAGGATCTCCTTCTTGCGACCGGTGATGGTCAGGTAGCCGTCCTCGTCGAGTGCGCCGAGGTCGCCGGTGGCCAGCCACCCGTCGTGCAGCACGGCGTCCGTGGCCTTGGGGTCGCCCAGGTAGCCCGAGAACACGTTGGAGCCGTGCACCCAGATCTCGCCGTCCCGTGCGATGTGCACCGAGGATCCGGGGATCGGTTGTCCGACCGTGCCGTAACGGGTGCGCTCGGGCGGGTTGGCCGCCGCTGCCGCCGTCGTCTCGGTGAGTCCGTAACCCTCGTAGACCGTGACGCCCGCACCCGCGAAGAACAGCCCGAGCTGCCGGTTCATGCCGGAGCCGCCCGACATGGCGTGCCGCACCCGGCCGCCCATCGCGTCGCGGACCTTGCGGTAGACGACCTTGTCGAAGAACTGGTGCTGCATCCGCAGCCCGGCGGACGGGCCGGGGCCCGTCCCGAAAGCACGCTCCTCCATCGCCTCCGCGTACTTCACCGCGACCTCGACGGCCTTGTCGAACGCCCCCGCTCGGCCCTCGGCCTCCGCCTTGCGCCGCGCGCCGTTGAACACCTTCTCGAAGATGTAGGGGACCGCGAGGATGAAGGTGGGCCGGAACGCGACCAGGTCCGGCATCAGGGCCTTCGCCGACAGCTCGGGCTGGTGTCCCAGTTTGACCCGGCCGCGCAGTGCGGCGATCTCCACCATGCGCCCGAAGACGTGGGCGAGCGGCAGGAAGAGCAGTGTCGCCGCCTCCTCGCCGGGCTTGGAGAGGAACACCGGGTGCCAGCGGCCGACCATGGTGTCGGCCTCGAACATGAAGTTGGCGTGGGTGATCACACAGCCCTTGGGGCGCCCCGTCGTGCCGGAGGTGTAGATCACGGTCGCCACCGATTCGGGGGTCACAGCGCGGCGGTGCCGGTGCACGACCTCGTCGTCGACCAGTGCCCCGGCGTCGACGAGCTCGGTCACCGCGTCGGCGTCCAGCTGCCAGAGCCGGTGCAGGTGCGGCAACCGGTCGATCACCGAACCGATCGTCATCGCGTGGTCCTCGTGCTCGACCATCACGGCCGCGACTTCGGCGTCGTGCAGCATCCACAGGACCTGCTCGGCCGACGACGTGGGATAGACCGGTACCGACTGCGCGCCCACGGTCCAGAGGGCGAAGTCGAAGAGGGTCCACTCGTAGCGCGTGCGGGACATCAGGGCGACCCGGTCGCCGAACCTGATGCCGTGCGCGATCAGTCCCTTGGCGAGCGCGAGCACCTCGTCGCGGAACGCGGCGGCGGACACGTCGTGCCACCGGCCCTCCGCGTCCTTGCGCCCGAGTGCGATCCGGTGGGGGTCCTCCTCGGCGTGGTCGAAGACGGTATCGGCGAGACCGCCGACTTGAGGGGCGGCGGCCATGGGTGGGACAGTGAACTCGCGCAATGACCTGCTCCTTGTGGCGCTCCGCACGGCGCCGCGACGCTACCTCACCGCCCAGGGCCGGGGGAGGGTCCGAAGTCTCCGGAAAACGTGGCATCTGGCCATGCCGACCGTAGAAATCGGGCCAGATGGGCAACGCCCGGGCGGACTTCTGACCGTGGAGTAAGTAGCTGGGGCGGGAATCTCCACCGAATCTGTACGCGGCGCTTACGCCGATTCCGGGTGCGACGGCAGGACCGGTCCGCGGTGCAGACGGTCGCCGCCCGCCAGGATCGCCGCCGCGAGGGCGTCCGCGGCCTCCTGGGCGGTGTCCCTGCGGCGCCCGTGCAGCAGCACGAAATCCACATCCCCGAGCTCCGGCAGACCCGCCCGTGACGGCACCGGCACGAGCCCCGGCGGGATGAGCCCCCGCGTGTGCGCCATGACCCCCAGTCCGGCGCGGGCCGCCGCGACGAGTGCGCTCAGACTCGCACTCGTACACGCGAACCGCCAGGACCTGCCGTGCTCCTCCAGCACCTCCAGGGCGCGGGCCCTGGTGATGCCGGGGGGCGGGAAGGCGATCAG
Organism: Streptomyces sp. ALB3; assembly: GCF_044385685.1. NCBI lineage: Bacteria > Bacillati > Actinomycetota > Actinomycetes > Kitasatosporales > Streptomycetaceae > Streptomyces > Streptomyces sp. ALB3. The sequence continues at coordinate 733,069 of NZ_JBISCE010000008.1, forward strand.
GGGGACCGGGCGCTCGGGATCGATCCGCAGCTGCGGGGCACCGATCCAGGCCAGGGTGTCCTGCCAGACCAGCTGCCCGTGCGTGTCCCCGGTACGCCGCTTGGCCAGGACCAGGTCGAGCCGGCCCGCCGCGAGCTGCCGGTGCAGAGCGCCGGACAGCTCCACCGTCAGCTCCAGCTCGACCTCCGGGTGCTCGCGCCGGAACGACTCCAGGATCTCCGGCAGCCGGGTCAGCACGAAGTCCTCCGAGGCTCCGAAGCGCAGCCGTCCACGCAGCCGGGTGCCCGTGAAGAACGCCGCCGCCCGCTCGTTGGCCTGCAGGATCGTCCGGGCGAAGCCCAGCATGGCCTCCCCGTCCTCGGTGAGGTCCACCCGGTGTGTGTCCCGGCTGAAGAGCTGCCGGCCGGCCTCGGACTCCAGCCGGCGGACGTGCTGGCTGACCGTGGACTGCCGGACGCCCAGCCGGCGTGCCGCCTGGGTGAAGCTCAGGGTCTGGGCGACGGCCAGGAAGGTGCGGAGCTGGACGGGGTCGTACATGAGGCGAGGTTATCGCGATCCGTGATGACAGTCAGTGCGGTGTACGGGTTTCCCGATCGCTGCCCCCGGGAGCACGATGGGCAGGGCACGACCTCACCGAGAGAGTACGGAGCACATGAGCCGCCGCACCAGCCGCCGAATCCCCGCGCTGCCGTCATGGCTGCCGGTCGACCCCTACATCCTGGCGCTGGTCGGCACGGTCGTGCTCGCGGCCCTGCTCCCGGTGTCAGGAACCGGGGCCGAGGTGGCGGGCGGTGCGTCGACCGGCGCGGTGGCCCTGCTCTTCTTCCTCTACGGAGCGCGGCTGTCCACCGCGGAGGCGCTCGACGGCCTGAGGCACTGGCGTCTCCACCTCATGGTCCTGGCCTGCACCTTCGTGGTGTTCCCGCTGCTCGGACTCGCCGGCCACGGACTGGTGCCTCACGTGCTGACCCCGCAGCTCCACGACGGTTTCCTGTTCCTGTGCCTGGTGCCCTCGACCATCCAGTCGTCGATCGCCTTCACCTCGATCGCCCGTGGCAACGTCCCGGCCGCCATCTGCGCGGGCTCCTTCTCCAGCATCGCCGGAATCCTGCTCACGCCCCTCCTGGCGGCGGCGCTGCTCGGCGGCAGCGGGGGAGGGTTCTCGGCGGACTCCCTCGTGAAGATCGTTCTCCAGCTGCTGGTGCCCTTCCTCGCGGGCCAGCTGCTGCGGCGCTGGGTCGGAGGGTTCATCGGCCGGCACCGCAAGGTCCTCGGTCTCGTCGACCGGGGCTCGATCCTGCTCGTCGTCTACACGGCGTTCAGCGAGGGCATGGTGGCCGGGATCTGGCAGCAGGTCACACCGCTGCGGCTCGGCGCACTGCTCGGAGCCGAGGCCGTGCTGCTGGCCGTCATGCTCTCGGTGAGCTGGTACGGGGCGAAGCGACTGGGCTTCGGGCGGGAGGACCGGATCGCCATCCAGTTCGCCGGTTCGAAGAAGAGCCTGGCTGCCGGGCTCCCCATGGCCAGCGTCCTGTTCGGCGCGCACGCGAGCCTCGCGGTGCTGCCCCTGATGCTCTTCCACCAGATGCAGCTGATGGTCTGCGCGGTGATCGCGAAGCGCCGCTCGCGGGATCCGCTCCCGGACGGCGGGACGTCGTCCCAGCACCCGGTCGTGGTGAGCTGACCCCCGAGGGGCGGGGTGACGACGGGTGAGGCCCGATCCCCGCGCCGCCCCACCCCCCGGCAGCCACCGGCACGGCGCGTCCGGTCCCTGACGGACCGGTGGCTCCGGGCCTTTTCACGCCGTCGTCACCGGGCGCCGTCCTCGGCCGGGTCCGCGCAGGATGCGCCCCGTATGCCGGAGAGGCCGGACCCGGTCCGGCTGCGGGCGTTGGCCTCGGCGACGCGGGCGCTCAACAGCTCGGCCGGGCCGAGCGGCCGGAGGCGGGACGGGTCCGCGTCCCACTCGCGGCCTCCGCCGAGCGGGCGGAGCTGGAGGTACGGGCCCTCGTGCCCCATGACCGTGCCCACACGGCCGCTCCCGCCGTCGTGCACGATCGCCCCGACGCCAGGGGCGCCGGCCTCCGTCACCTGGCCGCTCCCCGCCCGATCACGGCGGCAAGGGCGTGCGCCACCGGGGCGGAGCAGATGCCGAGGTGGACCAGGGCGTACCGGCCTGCGCGCGCGCCCTCGCCGCCGTCCGCGTCCGGCCACGGGGTGCGGACGTCCATCGCGGGCAACTGGATGCCGGCGCCGGTGAGTGCGGTGGCCAGGGCGTCGCGCGCGTCGACGGCCTCCTGGATCCTGTCCCCGGCCGCCCGCTCCGCCCCGGGGAGGGGGGCGGGCGCACCGGGCCGGGGCGTCCTGCGGGGGAGGGGCGGCTTCTGCGACGGCGGCGTCATGGCTTCTTCCTTCGATGGTTCTTTCGCGGATTCCTCTGCCCGGCCACCCACACCGGGGCTACGTTGCGTGAGGGGCTCGGTTACGAGAGTGACCCGGTCAGGGGCATGAAACGCCGAGGGCGGGATGTGCTTCCCCGGCGGGTGAGGCAAGTTCCACACGTTCCACGGAGGGCACGATGCCGACGAGGCGCGCGGTCACGGGCCGCAGCAGGGAACCACGCGCACGGTTCGCGGAGGAGCTGCGGCATCTGCGCGCCGAGCGCGGCGAGAGCCTGCGCCAGCTCGGCGAACGGCTGGGCTGGGACTGGTCGTTGTTCGGGAAGATGGAGAAGGGTGAGACGGTCGGCGGGCCCGAGGTGGTCCAGGCACTGGACCAGTACTACGGCACACCGGGTCTGCTGCTGGCGCTGTGGGAGCTGGCGGTCAGCGACCAGACGCAGTTCAAGGAGCGGTACCAGCGGTACATGGCGCTGGAGGCGGAGGCGACGAGTCTGTGGCACTTCGCGGTGAGTGTGCTGCCGGGACTGCTACAGACGCCGGGGTACGCGCGGGAACTGCTGGCGTCCGGCGGGTTCAGTGGGGTACGGCTGACGCAGCAGGTGGAGGCACGGATGGGACGGCGGAACATGCTGGAGGGGGAGGGTGCGCCGCTGTTCCGGACGATCCTGTCGGAAGCGGCTCTTCGGACAGCGTTGCGCAGTGCGGAGGATTGGCGGGAACAGCTCGAGTATCTGTCCGAGATGTCGGAGCGGCCGAACGTCACCCTTCAAGTGCTGCCGCAAAGTGCCGGGTTGCACGGCTTGTCGAGTACTGACGTCTGGTTTCTCCGGCTGCCGGACAGTCGTACTGTGGCGTATACGGAACACGGGTACGGAGGGGAACTCCACGCGGAAAGCGTTGCGGTGGAGCGCATGCAACGTGCGTACGATGCGACGCGTGACCTGGCGCTTTCCCCAGCCGAGTCGCAGAAATTCGTCCTGCGCATGTTGGAGGAAATGCCGTGCGATCCATCGACCTGAGCGCCGCGACCTGGCGCAAGAGCAGCTACAGCAACCAGGATGGTGGCGCGTGCATCGAGATCGCTGATGACTTCGCAGTTGTGGTTCCCGTACGTGACAGCAAGAACCCGCAGGGACCTGCCCTCACGTTCGCGGCGGACGGCTGGTCGTCGTTCGTGTCCGCCGTGAAGGACGGTGCGCTGGGCGCCTGAACCCGCCCTTCCGCGACGGCCCCGTGCAGCGGGCGGGCCGGCTCAGCTCTGGCCCACCGCCGCGTCGAGGGCGATGCGGTGGTCGCCCGCGTACACGTTCATGGACTGGCCGCGCAGGAAGCCGACGAGGGTCAGTCCGCTCTCGGCCGCGAGGTCCACGGCCAGCGACGACGGCGCCGAGACCGCCGCCAGCATCGGTATCCCCGCCATCACCGCCTTCTGCACCAGTTCGAAGGACGCTCGCCCCGAGACCAGCAGGATCACCTGCGAGAGCGGCAGCCGGTCGTCGGTGAGGGCGCGTCCCACGAGCTTGTCGACCGCGTTGTGGCGGCCGACGTCCTCCCGGACGTCGAGCAGCTCGCCCTCCGGCGAGAAGAGCGCCGCCGCGTGCAGGCCACCGGTCCGGTCGAACACCCGTTGCGCGTCGCGCAGCCGGTCGGGGAGGGCGGCGAGCAGCGCGGGCGTCACCCGGACCGGGGGAGTGTCGGCGACGGGGTGGCGGGTCGTGGTGCGGACCGCGTCGAGACTGGCCTTGCCGCAGAGTCCGCAGGACGAGGTGGTGTAGACGTTGCGCTCCAGCGTGATGTCGGGGACCGCGACTCCGGGCGCGAGCTTCACGTCCACCACGTTGTACGTGTTGACGCCTTCGGCGGTGGCGCCCGCGCAGTACACGATCGACTGCACCTCGGATCCCTCCCCGATCACGCCCTCGCTCACCAGGAAGCCCGCCGCGAGCGCGAAGTCGTCACCCGGGGTGCGCATCGTGATGGCGAGCGGCCTGCCGTTCAGCCGGATCTCCAGTGGCTCCTCCGCTACGAGCGTGTCGGGACGGGTCGTGACCGCCCCGTCCCGGATGCGGAGGGTGCGGCGACGCTCGGTGACCCGTCCCATAGCCGTTACACCCGATTCTGTACGTGTCGGTAGCCGAAGCGGCCCTTGATACAGAGGTTGCCACGGGTCGCCGGGCCGTCGTGCGGCGAGGTGACCTGGACGATCTCGCTGGTCCCGTACGCGAGTGTCAATGCGCGGAAATCGTCTACAGTATGCGCCCGCCAGGGGTCGATACGCGTGACAGCGGGTGTCCTGTCCGTCGCGTTTCCGGTGCGGCGGCCGGAGTGTCCGCGAGAGTTCCCAAGGAGCTGTTCGAGACGCTCCAAGCTCGGGCCCGTATTCCTGTGGGGTTACGTGCCTCTGTACCGATCGGTAGCAACCAAGACTGGACAGTTCCTGCCTGACGTAGCGAGGGGAACCCGTACATGACCGGCTCACGTGTCGTGGCGCTCGGCCACTATCAGCCTGCCAAGGTCCTCACCAACGACGACCTGGCGGCCATGGTCGACACCAGCGACGAGTGGATCACCAGCCGGGTCGGCATCAAGACCCGGCACGTGGGCGGCCCCGGTGAATCCGTGGACGAACTGGCCGCGCACGCCGCGGCCAAGGCCCTCGCGTCGGCCGGACTCCAGCCGGCGGACATCGACCTGGTCCTCGTCGCCACCTCCACGGCCATCGACCGCTCGCCGAGCATGTCCGCCCGGGTCGCCGCGCGCCTGGGCATGAGCTCGCCGGCCGTGATGGACATCAACGTGGTGTGCTCCGGATTCACCCACGCGCTGGCCACCGCCGACCATGCGATCCGGGCCGGGGCCGCGTCCCGGGCCCTCGTCATCGGCGCCGACAAGATGGGTGACATCGTCGACTGGACCGACCGCTCCACCTGCGTCCTCATGGGTGACGGAGCGGGTGCCGCCGTCGTCACCGCCGACCCGGACGTGAGCGGAAGGCCGGGGATCGGTCCCGTCCTGTGGGGGTCCGTGCCCGGTATGGGCAACGCCGTGAGGATCGAGGGCACGCCACCGCGGTTCGCGCAGGAGGGGCAGTCCGTCTACCGGTGGGCGACCACGCAGCTGCCGCCCATCGCCCGCAAGGTGTGCGAGCGGGCCGGTGTCACGCCCGAGGACCTCGCCGCCGTCGTCCTCCACCAGGCCAACCTGAGGATCATCGAGCCCGTCGCACGGAAGATCGGTGCGGTCAACGCGGTCATCGCCCGTGACGTGGTGGATTCCGGCAACACCTCGGCCGCGTCGATCCCCATGGCGCTGTCGAAACTGGTGGAGCGCGGCGAGGTCGAGAGCGGTGCGCCGGCCCTGCTCTTCGGCTTCGGCGGGAACCTCTCGTACGCGGGTCAGGTGATCCGCTGCCCCTGAGGGCCCCGGCGTGGCATTGTGCTCGGTAGACTGCATACGATAAGCAATTGCCCGGCGCCCGGAGGGGGACCGCGATGTTGTCCGCAGGACTGCCGCAAGGAACGGTGCCGAAGCTGGAGCGGCCGGGGCCGTTGCGTGAGCGCGTGTACGAGGCGCTTCTCGAGCTCATCACCACGCGTGCCCTGCGCCCCGGCCAGCACCTGGTGGAGAGTGAACTGGCCGGGCACCTCGGGGTGTCGCGGCAGCCGGTGCGCGAAGCGCTCCAGCGGCTGAACACCGAGGGCTGGGTGGATCTGCGCCCCGCGCAGGGCGCCTTCGTGCACGAACCCACCGAGGAGGAGGCGGACCAGCTGCTCTCGGTCCGCACCCTGCTGGAGGCCGAGGCCGCCCGGCTGGCCGCCGCCCACGCGGGGCAGCCGGGCATCGAGGCCCTGGAGGAGCTCTGCTCGCAGGGGGAGCAGGCGGTCGCCGCCGACGACGTCGACCTCGCCGTCGCCACGAACGCCGCGTTCCACGCCAAGGTCATGGAACTCGCGGGCAACGTCGTCCTGTCCGAGCTCGCCGCCCAGGTCGACCGCCGGGTCCGCTGGTACTACACGCCGGTGGCCCGCCAGCGCGGCACCCGGTCCTGGATCGAGCACAGGGAGCTGATCGCCGCGATCGCCTCCCGGGACGAACAGCGGGCGACCGCGATCATGCGGGCGCACACCGAGCACACCCGGCAGACGTACCACCGACGCGAAGAGGCCTGACCGGGGCCGGACGCGAGACACGGAAGGCCGGGGCCCAGGCCCCGGCCTTCTCTCCGTACCGGCCTTCTCCGCGCACCGGCCGTAGGTCTTCGCACCCTGGCCCGCGCCCCCGCGCCCCCGCGCCCCCGCGCCCCCGCGCCCCCGCGCCCCCGCGACCGCCGGCGCCGCGCCCGGCGCGCCGCCCACGGGACGCATCTTTGTCCTGAGTGTGGAGAAAGTTGGAGCGGATTCCTGCGCAACTTCTTCCCACTCCGGTGAACCGCTGCTACGTTCCCCTCGAAAGCCCGACGGACTGGCCGATGTGGCGGGGAGGGACGCGTGAGACGCATGACGGCACGACCCGCGAACACGCATCAGGCGCGACTGCTCCGGCTGTTGCGTGACGGAGGGCCCAACTCCCGCGCACAGCTCGGGGACCAGGTCGACCTCTCGCGGTCCAAGCTCGCCGTCGAGGTGGACCGGCTCCTGGAGACCGGACTCGTCGTGGCCGACGGACTGGCCGCGTCCCGGGGCGGTCGCCGGTCCCACAACATCCGGCTCGCCCCCGGACTGCGCTTCCTCGGTGTGGACATCGGTGCCACGTCCATCGACGTGGCCGTCACCAACGCCGAGTTGGAGGTGCTCGGCCACCTCAACCATCCGATGGACGTACGGGAAGGGCCTGTCGCCGTCTTCGAGCAGGTCCTGGCGATGGCGGCCAAACTCCGGGCGTCCGGGCTCGCCGAAGGCTTCGACGGCGCCGGTATCGGCGTCCCGGGACCGGTCCGCTTCCCCGAGGGCGTACCGGTCGCGCCGCCGATCATGCCGGGCTGGGACGGCTTCCCGGTCCGCGAGGCGCTCAGCCAGGAACTGGGCTGCCCCGTCATGGTCGACAACGACGTGAACCTGATGGCGCTGGGGGAGCAGCACGCGGGCGTCGCCCGTTCCGTGGGCGACTTCCTCTGCGTCAAGATCGGTACGGGTATCGGCTGCGGCATCGTGGTGGGCGGAGAGGTCTACCGCGGTACGACGGGCAGCGCCGGGGACATCGGCCACATCCAGGTGGAGCCGGACGGGCGGGCCTGCGCCTGCGGCAACCGGGGCTGCCTCGAAGCGCACTTCAGCGGCGCCGCCCTCGCCCGTGACGCCGAGGACGCGGCCCGCACCGGCCGGTCCGCGGAGCTGGCGGCGCGGCTCGACGGGGCCGGGCGGCTCTCGGCCGTCGACGTGGCCGCCGCCGCGGCGGCCGGTGACCCCACGGCGCTGGACCTGATCCGTGAGGGCGGCAACAGGGTCGGTCAGGTCATCGCGGGACTCGTCAGCTTCTTCAACCCCGGCCTCGTCGTGATCGGCGGCGGGGTGACCGGACTCGGCCACAACCTCCTGGCCAGCGTACGCACCCAGGTCTACCGGCAGTCCCTGCCGCTGGCCACGGGCAACCTCCCCATCGTCCTCGGTGAGCTGGGGCCCGTAGCCGGAGTGACCGGCGCGGCCAGGCTCATCAGCGACCACCTGTTCTCGCCGGCCTGACACACGGGCCGGCGCGCCGTACGGCACGCGCTCCGCAGCTCCACCCGTAAGCAGCCCCCCGAGCTCCGTCCGCAGCACCGCACAGCAGTACCACCCAGCATTCCCGTCAGCAGTACGGCACTGCCGGCACTGCGCCCTGCCCGCTCACCGGCCTACCCCGCGATCTCGGCCCCGCCCGAGCAGGGGAGACCTCGTTCGCCGAGGGGATCCGTCATGGCACCAGAACCACCCCTGCTCACGATGTCCGGCATCACCAAGTCGTTCCCCGGTGTACGCGCCCTCGACGGCGTGGACCTGGAGGTGCTCGCCGGTGAAGTCCACTGCCTCCTCGGCCAGAACGGCGCCGGCAAGTCCACCCTCATCAAGGTGCTGGCCGGAGCCCACCAGCCCGACGACGGCGCCATCACCTGGGGCGGCGAACCCGTCCAGCTGTCCTCGCCGATCGCCGCGATGCGCCTGGGAATCGCCACCATCTACCAGGAACTCGACCTGGTGGAGGGCCTGTCGGTCGCGGAGAACGTCTTCCTCGGACATGAACCGACCAGCGCGGGCTTCGTCGTCCGGACACGTGAGGCCCGCACCGCGGCCGCCGCGCTCCTCGAACGCCTCGGACACCCGGAGATCGACCCGGCCCGCCCGGTCGGCGACCTCTCCGCAGCCCACCAGCAGATCGTCTCCATGGCGCGGGCGCTCTCCCACGACGTACGGCTCATCGTGATGGACGAGCCGTCCGCCGCACTGGACCCCGACGAGGTCGACAACCTCTTCCGGATCGTCGACGCCCTCACCGCCGACGGGGTGGCCGTCGTCTACATCTCGCACCGGCTGGAGGAGATCCGCCGCATCGGTGACCGGGTGACGGTGCTCAAGGACGGCAGGGCCGTCGCAGTGGGGCTTCCCGCCAAGTCCACCCCCACGCGCGACATCGTTGCCATGATGACCGGGCGCAACGTCGAGTACGTCTTCCCGGAACGGCCCGCACCCGGCGCCCGGTCCACGGCCGACCCCGTGCTGAAGGTCGAAGGGCTATGTCGCAAGGGCGAGTTCGAGCCCGTCGACCTGGAGCTGAGGCCCGGCGAGATCGTCGGCCTCGCGGGGCTCGTCGGCTCGGGACGCTCGGAGATCCTGGAGACCGTCTACGGCGCGCGGAAACCGACCGCGGGCCGCGTCCTCGTCGGCGGCACCCCCCTGCGCGCCGGCAGTGTCCGGGCCGCCGTGGCCGCCGGAATCGGCCTGGCACCCGAGGAACGCAAGGCGCAGGCCCTGCTGTTGACCGAATCCGTCACCCGGAACGTCTCGGTCTCCTCCCTGTCCCGCTTCTCCCGTGCCGGCTGGCTCGACCGGGGGGCCGAGCGCCAGGCCGCCAGGACCGCGACCCGCGAACTGTCCCTGCGGCCCGACAACCCTGACGCCGCTGTCCGCACCCTCTCCGGCGGCAACCAGCAGAAAGCGGTCCTGGCCCGCTGGCTGCTGAGGGGCTGCCGGGTCCTGCTGCTCGACGAACCGACCCGCGGCGTCGACGTCGGCGCCCGCGCCGAGCTCTACGCCGTGATCCGCCGGCTGGCCGACGAAGGCCTCGCCGTTCTGCTCGTCTCCAGCGAAGTGCCCGAAGTGCTGGGCCTCGCCGACCGGGTGCTGGTGCTCCGGGAAGGCCGTGTCGTGCACACGGCCGACGCCAGGGAGCTCGACGAGCACCGTGTCCTCGACCTCGTCATGGAAGGGAGCCCGACGTCATGACACAGCCCGCACCGCCGGCGCAGCACCACGGGCCGGAGAAGGGGACCGCGACAGGCCCCGCTGCCGCGCCGCCCTCGAAGCAGGGCGGTGGCCTGCGCGCGCTCGGCCTGCGCGCCGACGTCCGCAACCTGTCGCTGCTCGGTGTCCTCGCCGTGCTGGTGGCGGTCGGAGGCTTCACCGAACCGGACGCGTTCCTGGACACCGGGAACCTGCAACTGATCCTGACCCAGTCCTCGGTCATCGGGGTCGTCACCGTCGGTATGACCCTGGTCATCATCGGCGGCGGCATCGACCTGTCGGTCGGCGCGATGGTGGCACTCGCGTCCGTCTGGGCGACGACACTGGCCACCCAGGACTTCGGCTTCGCGGGCATCCTGTTCACCGCCGTGACCGTCGGCCTCGCCGCCGGGCTCGTCAACGGGGTGCTCATCGCCTACGGGCGCATGGTCCCCTTCATCGCGACGCTCGCCATGCTGGCCTCGGCACGCGGACTCGCCCTGCAGATCACCGACGGCAAGACACAGATCGTCACCGTGCAGTCCGTCCTCGACCTCGGCCTGCCCGACAGCTACGTGCTCGGCATCCCGCCGCTGGTGCTCGTCTTCGCCGCGGTCACCGTCGTCGGCTGGCTGGTCCTCAACCGGACCACCTTCGGCCGCCGTACGGTCGCCATCGGCGGCAACGCGGAAGCGGCGAGGCTCGCGGGCATCGACGTACGACGTCAGCGGCTGTACCTCTACCTGCTGTCCGGGCTCTGCTGCGGCATCGCCGCCTTCATGCTCATCATCCTGTCCGGATCGGGCCAGAACACCAACGGAAACCTGTACGAACTCGACGCCATCGCCGCCGCGATCATCGGCGGGACCCTTCTGAGCGGAGGCCGGGGCACGATCGTCGGATCCGTACTCGGTGTCCTGGTCTTCACCACGATCACCAACATCTTCGCGCTGAACAACCTGCAGAGCGACGTCCAGCAGATCGCCAAGGGCGCCATCATCGTCGCCGCCGTCCTCGTCCAGCGCCGCACCCTGCGCGGAGGCGAGACCTGAGCCCCTCCCGCGTGCCGCAGCACTGATCACCCACCCGCCGTTCCGCACGAGCCACACCGGATGAAGGGTTTGACAGCCATGCCAGAAACCAGCCGCAGAGGACTGCTCTTCGGCACCGCGGCCGTCTCCGCGGGAGCCTTCCTCACCGCCTGTACCAGCAACGAGCCGAAGGAGAAGGCGACCGCGCAGAGCAATCAGCCGGCCGCCGACGACAAGCCGGGCACGCCCGTCACCATCGGCTTCGCGGGTCCCCAGGCCGACCACGGGTGGCTCAACGCCATCAACGTCAACGCCAAGTCGCGGGCCGAGAAGTACTCCGAGGTGACCCTGGAGATCACCGAGGGCTCCAACGACACCGCGGCCCAGATCGGCCAGGTCAAGACCCTCATCAACAAGAAGGTCGACGTCCTCGTCGTCCTCCCCGCCGACGGCAAGGCGCTCACCCAGGTCGGCCTGGAAGCCATGAAGGCCGGCATCCCCGTCGTCAACCTTGACCGTATCTTCGCCTCACCGCAGGCCTACCGCTGCTGGGTCGGCGGCGACAACTACGGCATGGGCCTCAACGCCGGGCACTACATCGGCGAGCAGCTCAAGGACAAGCCGAACGCCAAGGTCGTCGAGCTCGCCGGCATCGACAACCTGGAACTCACCAAGCAGCGCAGCCAGGGCTTCGCCGACGCGCTCAAGAACTACTCCAACATCAAGCTGGTGGCCCGTCAGGCGGCGGACTTCACCGTGGAGTCAGGCCAGGCGAAGATGGCGCAGCTCCTCCAGGCGCAGAAGCAGTTCGACGCCCTGTGGAACCACGACGACGACCAGGGCGTGGGCGCGCTGCGGGCCATCCAGCAGGCCGGACGCGACGAGTTCATCATGGTCGGCGGGGCGGGCGCCAAGTCCGCGATGGACGCCATCAAGGCCGACAACAGCGTCCTGAAGGCGACCGTGCTCTACCCGCCCACGATGGCGGCCTCGGCGATCGACCTGGCGCGCGCGCTCGGTCAGGGCAAGGGCATCTCCGGACTCTCGGAGATGGAGATACCGACCTCGCTGACCCTGTACTCGGCCGTGGTGACGAAGGAGAACATCGACCAGTACCTGCCGACGGGCTTCAGCTGATCCAGCACCGCCGCCGCCACCGAACCACCGACGAGGAGGAAGCCCGCATGGCCCGTAGGGAAGAAACGGAGCAGGTGACCGAGGCACCGCCGCCGACGGCGACGCTCGGCGTCGGCATGGTCGGATACGCGTTCATGGGTGCCGCCCACTCCCAGGGGTGGCGCACCGCGGGACATGTCTTCGACCTGCCGGTGAGACCCGCTCTCGCCGCGATCTGCGGACGCGACCGTACGGCCGTCGAGGCCGCCGCCGCCCGGCACGGATGGGCCGCGGCGGAGACCGACTGGCGCGCCCTGATCGCCCGGGACGACGTGCAGCTGGTCGACATCTGCACGCCCGGCGACAGCCATGCGGAGATCGCCATCGCCGCGCTGGAGGCGGGCAAGCACGTGCTGTGCGAGAAGCCGCTCGCCAACACGGTCGCCGAGGCGGAAGCCATGGCGGAGGCCGCGGAGCGGGCGGCGGTCCGCGGCCAGGTGGCGATGGTGGGCTTCAACTACCGCAAGGTGCCCGCTCTCACCTATGCCCGCACGATGATCGAGGAGGGCAGGCTGGGGGCCCTGCGGCACGTACGGGCCACCTACCTCCAGGACTGGCTGGTCGACCCCGAGTCGCCGCTCACCTGGCGGCTCGACCGCGACCGTGCCGGGTCCGGCGCGCTGGGCGACCTCGGCGCGCACATCGTCGACCTGGCCCAGTACCTGGCCGGGGAACCCCTGGTCGGGGTGTCGGCGGTGAGCGAGACGTTCGTACGCGAGCGGCCCCTCCTGGCCGGGGCCGCCGCCGGGCTCTCGGGCACCGCGGACGGTACCGCGCGGGGGGCGGTCACCGTCGACGACGCGACGCTGTTCACCGGGCGGCTGGCATCGGGCGCCCTCGCCTCGTTCGAGGCGACCAGGATGGCGGCGGGCCGTAAGAACGCCCTCCGCCTGGAGATCAACGGAGAGCTGGGCTCGATCGCGTTCGACCTGGAACGGCTCAACGAACTCTCCTTCCACGACCACACGGAGCCCGCCACCAGCGCCGGATTCCGCCGGATCCTCGTCACCGAACCCCAGCACCCCTACCTGGAGGCGTGGTGGCCGCCGGGCCACGGTCTGGGCTACGAGCACACCTTCGTCCACCAGGCGCGTGACGTGGTGCGCACGATCGTCGAGGGGCGCGCCCCCGTGCCGTCGTTCGCCGACGGGCTTCAGGTGCAGCGGGTGCTCGCCGCCGTCGAGGAGAGCGCCGCCAAGAACTCCGTACACACACCGGTCCCCTTCTAGGAGGTCCCGCGCATGCCCCGTCCCTTCACCCTCTTCACCGGCCAGTGGGCCGACCTGCCGTTGGAGGAGGTCTGCCGGCTGGCCCGGGACTTCGGTTACGACGGGCTCGAACTCGCCTGCTGGGGCGACCACTTCGAGGTCGACAAGGCCCTTTCGGATCCCGGCTACCTCGACGGGCGCCGGCAGTTGCTCGACAAGTACGGCCTGAAGTGCTGGGCGGTCTCCAACCACCTCGTCGGCCAGGCCGTCTGCGACAACCCGATCGACGAACGCCACCAGGGGATCCTGCCCGCCCGCATCTGGGGGGACGGGGAGCCGGAAGGCGTCCGGCGACGGGCCGCCGAGGAGATCGAGAACACCGCCCGGGCGGCCGCCGCGTTCGGCGTCGACACGGTCATCGGCTTCACCGGGTCCTCGATCTGGCACCTGGTCGCCATGTTCCCCCCGGTCCCGCCCCACATGATCGAGCGGGGCTACGAGGACTTCGCGGAGCGGTGGAATCCGATCCTGGACGTCTTCGACGCCGAGGGGGTGCGTTTCGCGCACGAGGTGCACCCGAGCGAGATCGCGTACGACTACTGGACCACCCACCGGGCCCTGGAGGCCGTGGACCACCGGCCCGCTTTCGGCCTGAACTTCGACCCGAGCCACTTCGTGTGGCAGGACCTCGACCCGGTCGGCTTCCTGTACGACTTCCGGGACCGCATCTACCACGTGGACTGCAAGGAGGCCCGGAAGCGTCTCGACGGCCGCAACGGACGTCTCGGCTCACACCTGCCGTGGGGGGACCCCCGGCGTGGCTGGGACTTCGTCTCGGCGGGACACGGCGACGTGCCCTGGGAGGACGTCTTCCGGATGCTGCGGTCCATCGGCTACGAGGGGCCGGTCTCCGTGGAGTGGGAGGACGCGGGCATGGACCGGCTGACGGGGGCGCCGGAGGCGCTGGCATCACTGAAGCGGTTCGACTTCGATCCGCCCAGCGCGTCGTTCGACGCCGCGTTCGGCGGCGGCGACTAGCCGGGGGTGTGGCCGGGGCCCTCCTTGCCCCTTCCGGGGGGAGCCCCGGGTGGCCGGAGAGGTCCGGCGAGCTCTGAGAACCGCGCGGGCGGGCGCCGGGGGGCGTTGCGCCCCGCGGCGGTCCCGCCTGCCCGGACGCCCCTTTGTCCACCCCCGGGTAAAAGTTCAACCCACCAGCTGTGCAAGGGCTTTCCGTACCGGACGAACACAGCTACCGTCCCATACGTGTACACGACATGACTCGCGTCACCGGGGCCCCGCGGCTCCGGTGACGAGCGCGGCAGTCCCCGCGCGGAACGGCACTACGCACCGGCCCGAACAACCGGCACACTCCGGAGGACGCACGTGCACAGAAGCAGCAGACGGCTACGCGCCCGAAAGACGCTCGCCCTCTTCACCGGCGGACTGCTCGCCGCCGCGACCCTCACCCTGGGCTCCTCGCCCGCCGCCACCGCCGACGTCAAGGCAGCCGTGGCCGCGCAGGACGCCGCCGAGGACTTCCAGCAGGTCACCCTCGCCAAGGGCGCGGCCGAGACCGGCGAACCCATCTCGCTGGCGGTGCTCCCGGACCGCAGCGTGCTGCACACCTCGCGCGGCGGCGAGCTGCGGATCACGGACAGCGCGGGCAACACCCGGGTCGCAGGCACCATCCCCGTCTACTCGCACGACGAGGAAGGTCTCCAGGGCGTGGGGATCGACCCGGGCTTCGCCCAGAACCGGGCGATCTACCTCTACTACGCGCCGCCGTTGGACACCCCGGCCGGCGACGCCCCCGAGAACGGCACAGCCGCCGACTTCGCGAAGTTCGAGGGGGTGAACCGGCTCTCCCGCTTCGTGCTCAAGGAGGACGGCACCCTCGACAACGCCAGCGAGAAGAAGGTCCTCGACATCCCGACCACGCGTGGCATGTGCTGCCACGTGGGCGGCGACATCGACTTCGACGCGCAGGGCAACCTCTACCTCTCGACGGGCGACGACTCCAACCCGTTCGCTTCCGACGGCTTCTCGCCGCTGGACGACCGGGCCGACCGCAACCCCGCCTTCGACGCCCGGCGCACCTCCGGCAACACCAACGACCTCCGTGGCAAGATCCTCCGGATCAAGGTCGCCGACGACGGCTCGTACACCGTCCCCGAGGGCAACCTCTTCGCCCCGGGCACGGACAGGACGCGCCCCGAGATCTACGCGATGGGCTTCCGCAACCCCTTCCGCTTCAGCGTGGACCAGGCCACCGGCATCCTGTACGTCGGTGACTACGGCCCCGACGCGGGCGCCGCGGACCCGAACCGCGGACCGGCCGGACAGGTGGAGTTCGCCCGGGTGACGAAGCCCGGCAACTTCGGCTGGCCCTTCTGCGCCGGTGACAACGATGCCTACCGGGACTACGACTTCGCGACGCAGACCTCGGGACCGGCCTTCGACTGCGCCGCTCCGAAGAACGAGTCGCGGTACAACACCGGTCTGGTCGACCTGCCGCCCTCCGAGGCCGCCTGGATCCCGTACGACGGCGCGTCGGTACCGGAGTTCGGCACCGGCTCCGAGTCCCCGATGGGCGGGCCCGTCTACCACTACGACGCCGACCTCGACTCGCCGGTGAAGTTCCCCGAGGAGTACGACGGGGACTTCTTCGCGGGAGAGTTCGGCCGGCAGTGGATCAAGCGCATCGAGCAGGACGCCGACGGCGCCGTCCAGTCGATCAACGACGTCCCGTGGACCGGCACCCAGATCATGGACATGGCGTTCGGGCCGGACGGGGCGCTGTACGTCCTGGACTACGGCCTCTCCTGGTTCGGCGGCGACGAGCACTCTGCGCTGTACCGCATCGAGAACGCCACCGGTGGCCGCTCACCCATCGCCGAGGCCTCGTCCGACAAGACCTCCGGGGTCGCACCCCTCCGGGTGAAGTTCTCCTCGGCCGGCACGGCCGACGGTGACGGCGACGCCCTGACGTACGCCTGGGACTTCGGTGACGGCGGCACGTCGACGGCGGCCGACCCCACGTACACGTACAAGAAGAACGGCACCTACACCGCGACCGTGACCGCCAAGGACCCGACGGGCCGCACCGGCTCGGCGAGCGTGCACGTGACCGTGGGCAACACGGCGCCCACCGTCGTGCTCCAGGCCCCGGCCGACGGGCAGCCGTTCGAGTTCGGCGACGCGGTGCCCTTCAAGGTGACCGTCACCGACCCGGAGGACGGCACCGTCGACTGTTCCGAGGTGGAGGTCAAGTTCACCCTCGGCCATGACAGCCACGGCCACGACATCACCACCGAGCACGGCTGCGAGGGCACCATCAAGACCGCCATGGAAGGCGGCCACGACCCGAACGCCAACATCTACGGCGGGATCTCGGCGTCCTACACCGACGGCGGAGGCGGCGGACAGGCAGCGCTGACCGGCCGTGACGGGGCGAAGCTCCAGCCCCGCCACCGCCAGGCCGAGCACTTCGACGACTCCTCCGGTGTCACCACCCCGAGCAAGACCAGCGCACACGGCGGCAGGACCGTCGGTGACATCGACAACGACGACTGGATCTCCTTCACCCCGTACATCCTCGACGGCTCCACCAAGCTCACCGCCCGTACGTCCTCGGCCGGCGCGGGAGGCTTCCTCGAAGTGCGGGCCGGATCGCCCACCGGCAAGATCCTCGGCTCCGCACCGGTCCCGGTGACCGGCAGCTGGGACACCTTCCAGGACATCGACGTGCCGCTGCGCGGCGCACCGAAGAAGGCCACACAGCTCTTCCTGGTCTTCAAGGGCGGAACCGGAGCTCTCTACGACGTGGACGACTTCGAACTCTCGAACAGCCCGGTCGACCGGACCGCGAAGCGCGTCCTCGTGTTCTCCAAGACGGGCGGCTTCCGGCACGACTCCATCCCCGAGGGCATCGCCGCGCTCAAGGAGCTGGGCAAGGACACCAACATCACGGTCGACTCCACCGAGGAGTCCGGCCAGTTCACGACCAGCAACCTGGCGCGCTACGACGCCGTCGTCTTCCTGTCGACGACGGGGGACGTCCTGAACGCCGGCCAGAAGAAGGCGTTCGAGAACTTCGTCTCCACCGGCGGCGGTTACATGGGTGTCCACGCCGCGGCGGACACGGAGTACGACTGGGAGTTCTACGGCGGGCTCGTCGGGGCCTACTTCGACTCGCACCCGCAGATCCAGCCCGCGACCGTCCGTGTGGAGAACCACGACCACCCGGCGACCGCGCACCTGGACGAGGCCTGGGACCGTACCGACGAGTGGTACAACTACCGCACCAACCCGCGGGACAAGGCCCAGGTCCTGGCCACCCTGGACGAGACCACGTACACCGGCGGCACCATGAAGGGTGACCACCCGATCGCCTGGTGCCAGGCGTACCAGGGCGGCCGCTCCTTCTACACCGGCCTCGGGCACACCAAGGAGTCCTACGCCGAACCCGCCTTCCGCCAGCACCTGCTGGGCGGTCTGCGCTACGCCGCCGGACAGGTGAAGGCCAACTGCAAGCCGGACACCGGCTACCGGTCGCTCTTCAACGGCAAGACGCTGGAAGGGTGGAAGCAGGCCGGTCCCGGGAAGTTCGTCGTGGCCGACGGTGAGCTGCGCTCCGAGGGCGGCATGGGCCTGCTGACCTACCAGGCCAAGGAGCTGAAGTCCTACTCGCTGAAGCTCGACTGGAAGATGGCGGGAGACGACAACTCCGGCGTCTTCGTCGGCTTCCCCGAGTCGGACGACCCGTGGTCCGCGGTGAACAAGGGCTACGAGGTGCAGATCGACGCCACCGACGCGGCGGACCGCACGACCGGCGCCGTCTACACCTTCAAGTCCGCCGACATCAAGGCGCGCGACCGGGTACTGCGTCCGCCCGGCCAGTGGAACAGCTACGAGATCAAGGTCCAGGGCGAACGGCTCCAGGTGTTCCTCAACGGGGTGAAGATCAACGACTTCACCAACACCGACCCGGCCCGCAGCCTCAAGGACGGCTACTTCGGTCTCCAGAACCACGGAGCCGACGACCAGGTGTCCTTCCGCAACATCCAGCTGAAGGAGCTGCCCTCCTCGTAGGGCGGCCACCTCCTGCGCCGGCGGTGGGCGGGAAGCGCACCACTTCCCGCCCACCGCCCACCACCCCTCTTCATCCCCCCAGGGAGGCAGCCCGTGAGCGCACGTGCCGTTCGTACCGGAGTCTGGTTCATCGGAGCACGCGGCTCCGTCGCCACCACCGCCACCGCGGGGTGCGCGGCCATCGCGGCAGGGCTCCACCCGCCGACCGGCATGGTCACCGAGACACCCCCCTTCGCCGACAGCGGGCTGCCACCGCTGGCCTCCCTCGTCTTCGGCGGCCACGACACCCTCGACTGCCCCCTGCCCAAGCGGGCGGAGGCCCTGGCGGCCGGGGGAGTGCTCCCGCACGGTCTCCCTCCCGCCGTCGAGGCCGAACTCACCGCCGCCGACGCCGAGATACGGCCCGGCGGCCCGCTCCCGGGTGACACCCGCACCGACGAGGAGATCATCGGCGCCTTCGCCGCCGACATCTTGGACTTCAGCCACCGCCACACACTGGCCCGCACGGTCGTGATCAACGTCGCCTCGACCGAACCCGCCCCGGGCGAGGACGACGCCCGCCTGCCCGCCAGTTCCCTCTACGCGGCGGCCGCGCTCCGCGCCGGCTGCCCCTACGCCAACTTCACCCCCTCCACCGGGCTGCGCAGCCCGCGCCTCCAGGACGCCGTCGCCTCCTGCGGACTTCCCCACGCCGGCCGAGACGGCAAGACAGGCCAGACGCTGCTCCGCTCCGTGCTCGCACCGATGTTCGTCCAGCGCGCACTGCCGGTGCGGGCGTGGTCGGGCACGAACCTGCTGGGCGGCGGGGACGGGGCGGCGCTGGCCGACCCGGCTGCCGCGGCCGCCAAGAACGCGGGTAAGGAGCGCGTACTCGCCGACACGCTCGGGGCGGCCCCGGAAGGCGAGGTCCACATCGACGACGTACCGGCGATGGGGGACTGGAAGACCGCGTGGGACCACATCGCCTTCGACGGTTTCCTCGGCTCGCGGATGATCCTCCAGACCATCTGGCAGGGCTGTGACTCCGCCCTCGCCGCACCGCTGGTCCTGGACCTCGCCCGGCTGCTGGCCCGTTCCCACGAGACGGGCCTGACCGGGCCACGACCCGAACTCGGCTTCTACTTCAAGGACCCGGACGGAGGTCCGGCCGCCCTCTCCGACCAGTACGCGGAACTGCTGGCCTTCGCCGGACGTCTGCGAGCCGCCCGGTGAGGCCCCTGCGGCTGCTCGCGGCGGTCACCGGCGCCCCCCGGCTGCTCAACGGGCCACAGGCCCCGGCCGCTGCCGGCCGGACCTCCCCAGTCAGCCTGTCCGGTGCGGGCGGGACTGCGCCCCCACCGGACAGGCCCGGTGCCCGCGCGCACCTGCGGGCCTGGTCGGAGCTGCTGCGCGTGTCGGCGCTGTTCACCGTGCCGGGTGACGCGCTCGCCGGCGCGGCCGCCGTGGGGCGGCGCCCCGGCCGGGGCACGGCACTCGCGGCCGGGGCCTCGCTGTGCCTGTACGAGGCGGGCATGGCGCTCAACGACTGGGCGGACCGCGAGGAGGACGCCGTCGACCGCCCGCACCGGCCCATCCCCTCGGGCCGCGTCGCGCCAGGGGCCGCACTGGCCGCGGCGGGTGTCCTGACCGCGGCGGGCCTGGCCCTGGCCGCCCGCGCGGGCCGCCCGGCTCTGGCCGTGGCATCCGGCCTCGCGGCCACGGTCTGGGCCTACGACCTGCACCTCAAGCACACGAGGCTGGGCCCGGCCGCGATGGCCGCGGCGCGCACGCTCGACCTGCTGCTCGGCGCGACCGCGACCGCCACCGGGAGCCCGGGGGCAGGGGCCGCCACCGTGCGGACCGCCGTGAGGAGTGCGGCGACGGCGGCCGACGGGGGAGGAGCGGCCCCCGCCGCCGCACCCGGTGCCTGCGCCGCGCTCCCCGCCGCCCTCGTCCTCGGCGCCCACACCTACGCCGTGACCGCCGTCTCCCGGCACGAGGCGCAGGGCGGGTCCACCGAAGCGCCGCTGGCCGCCCTCGCCGGGGTCGCCGCAATCGGGGCCGCCGTCCTGCGCGGCCGGACAGCGCCGGAAGGACCACCCCCCACTCCCGCCGAACGCCTCCTGCTCCACGCCTTCGGCGCCGCCTACCTCCGCACCGCCGCGGTCCCCTTCCTGCACGCCGCGCTCAACCCCTCCCCGCCTCTCACCCAGCGCGCCGTCGGCGGCGGGATCCGGGCGATGATCCCGCTCCAGGCCGCACTCGCGGCCGGGGCCGGGGCACCCGTCCACGGCCTCGCGGTCATGGGGCTCGTCCCTGTCGCCCGCGCCCTCGCCCGGAAGGTGAGCCCCACGTGACCCTCCGTCTCGGCTACGGCACCAACGGACTGACCGACCTCCGGCTCGACGACGCACTCGGCCTCCTCGCCGACCTCGGCTACGACGGCGTCGGCCTGACCCTCGACCACATGCACCTCGACCCGCTCGCCCCGGACCTCGCCACCCACACCCGCAAGGTGGCCCGCAGGCTCGCGGGACTCGGCCTCGGCGTCACCGTCGAGACCGGCGCACGCTATGTCCTCGACCCCCGGCGCAAGCACGGACCCTCCCTCCTCGACCCCGACCCGGAAGCCCGCGCGGCCCGCACCGCACTGCTCGTCACGGCCGTCGAAGTGGCGGCCGACCTGGGAGCCCACGCCGTGCACTGCTTCAGCGGCATCACTCCGCCCGGCACCACCACGGACACCGCGTGGCAGCGGCTGACCGGCGCACTGGAGCCCGTGCTGGACGCCTCCGACCGCGCCGGCGTCCCCCTGGCGGTCGAGCCGGAACCCGGCCACCTCCTCGGTACGCTCGCCGGCTTCCACCACCTCCGCACCCTCCTCGGCGACCCGGGCTCACTCGGACTCACCCTGGACATCGGCCACTGCCAGTGCCTGGAGCCCGCCTCCCCGGCCGACTGTGTGAAGGAGGCCGCCCCCTGGCTCCGCCACGTCCAGATCGAGGACATGCGACGCGGGGTCCACGAGCACCTGCCGTTCGGTGACGGCGAGATCGACTTCCCGCCGGTCCTCCACGCGCTCGACCACAGCGGATACACCGGGCTCACCGTGGTCGAACTGCCCCGGCACTCCCACGCGGGCCCCGAACTCGCCCGCGAGTCCATCGACTTCCTGCGCCGGGCGACCGGGACGACGAACGGAGCCGCACCGTGCTGATCAGCCGCGAGGAACTCGACAGCCGGCTCCCGGGCGCGGTACGGGCCTGGCTCGACGAAGCGCTCGCCGAGGCCTCGCACGCAGCGGACCACCCCGGCGCGGACAGCGGCACCCCGCCCTGGGAGCTGCGGTTCGCGTCGGCGGGACGGCACTGCGGACTCGAGCACGCGGACTCCGTGCGCGCGCTGCTGCTCGTCGAAGCCCGTGCGGGGCTGCCCGCCGTGACCAGGCTCTACGAGCAGGGCACCGCCGCCGAACGCCGCGCCGTCCTCCTGACCCTGCACCGGCTCGAGCTCGGCGCCGCCGCGCTCCCGCTCGTAGAGGACGCCCTGCGCACCAACGACACCCGGCTGGTCGCCGCAGCCGTCGGCCCGTACGGCGCGGCCCACCTCGACGCGCACGGCTGGCGGCACGCCGTCCTGAAGTGCCTCTTCACCGAGGTCCCGGTCGAAGCCCTCGACCGGCTCGGTGAACGGGCCCACGGCGACCTCGAACTCGCCCGCATGCTGCGCGACTTCGCAGCCGAGCGCACCGCTGCGGGACGCGCCGTCCCCGCCGGTCTGCGGACCGTCCTCGACCTCACCGCCCCGGCCCCCGTCGCCGCCCCCACGTCCACGTCCACGGAGGAACACCGATGAGGATCTTCGACCCCCACATCCACATGACCTCCCGCACCACGGACGACTACCGGGCGATGTACGACGCCGGGGTCCGCGCCCTCGTCGAACCCTCCTTCTGGCTCGGCCAGCCCCGCACCTCGCCCGCCAGCTTCTTCGACTACTTCGACGCACTCCTCGGCTGGGAACCCTTCCGCGCCTCCCAGTACGGCATCGCCCACCACTGCACGCTCGCCCTCAACCCCAAGGAGGCGAACGACCCCCGCTGCACCCCCGTCCTGGACGCCCTGCCCCGGTACCTCGTGAAGGACTCCGTCGTCGCCGTCGGTGAGATCGGCTACGACTCGATGACCCCCGCGGAGGACAACGCCCTCGCCGCCCAGCTCCAGCTCGCCGCCGGCCACGGCCTTCCCGCGCTCGTCCACACGCCCCACCGCGACAAGCTCGCCGGCCTGCGCCGGACCATCGACGTCATCCGTGAATCGGACCTCGCCCCGGAGAGGGTGCTGCTCGACCACCTCAACGAGACGACCGTCGAGGACGCCCTCGACAGCGGCTGCTGGGCCGGCTTCTCCATCTATCCGGACACCAAGATGGACGAGGACCGCATGATCACCGTCCTGCGGAACCACGGCACCGACAGGATCCTCGTCAACTCGGCCGCCGACTGGGGCAAGAGCGACCCGCTCAAGACCCGCAAGGTGGCCGACACGATGCTGAAGGCCGGGTTCGACGAGGACGACGTCGACAAGGTCCTCTGGCGCAACCCCGTGGCCTTCTACGGGCAGAGCGGCCGGCTCCAGCTGGACATCGCGTCCCCCGGCCCGCTCCACGAGGGCAACTCCATTCTCCGCGGCGGGGAGTGAGCGATGCGCTTCCGCCACCCCGACGGCTCCACCGTCCACCTCGCCTACTGCACCAACGTGCACCCCGCCGAGACACTCGAAGGAGTCCGCGCGCAGCTGCGCGACCACTGCGAACCCGTACGGCGGAGACTCGGCCGCGACCGCCTGGGCATCGGCCTCTGGCTCGCCAAGGACGCCGCCCGCACCCTGATCAACGACCCTGCCGCCCTGCGCTCGCTGCGCGGGGAACTGGACCACCGCGGTCTGGAAGTGGTCACCCTCAACGGCTTCCCCTACGAGGGCTTCGGCGCGCAGGAGGTCAAGTACCGCGTCTACACACCGGACTGGACCGACCCCGAGCGCCTCGCCCACACCACCGACCTGGCCCGCCTGCTCGCCGCCCTGCTCCCCGACGACGTCACCGGCGGCAGCGTCTCCACCCTGCCGATCGCCTGGCGCACCCCCTTCGCCGACGACCCGACGGCCGCCGGCACGGCCCGGAAGGCGCTCACCACACTCGCCCAGCGGCTGGACGCCCTCGCCGAACTGACCGGCAAGGACATCAGGATCGGCCTCGAACCCGAACCCGGCTGCACCGTGGAGACCACCGCCGAGGCCATCGGCCCCCTCACCGCGGTGGGCCACGAACGCATCGGCATCTGCGTCGACACCTGTCACCTCGCCACCTCCTTCGAGGACCCGGACACCGCGCTCGACGCACTCCGCGCCGCCGGGGTCCCCGTCGTCAAGGCGCAGCTCTCCGCGGCGCTGCACGCCGAACACCCGCACCTCCCGGACGTGCGCGCCGCCCTGGGCGCCTTCGCCGAACCCCGTTTCCTCCACCAGACACGCACCCTGACCGCGGCGGGCCTCCGCGGCACCGACGACCTCGACGAGGCGGTCTCCGGCGGCGCCCTCCCCGACAGCACCCCCTGGCGCTCCCACTTCCACGTGCCCCTCCACGCGCCCCCCGCGCCCCCGCTCACCTCCACGCTCCCCGTGCTCCGGTCCGCGCTCACCCGTCTCGTCGGCGGACCGGCGCCCCTCACCCGGCACCTCGAGGTGGAGACGTACACCTGGCAGGCGCTGCCCGCCGAGCTGCGCCCACGCACCCGCACCCAGCTCGCCGACGGCATCGCCGCCGAACTCACCCTCGCCCGCGACCTCCTCGTCGACCTCGGACTGAAGGAGCTACCGTGACCGCACCCGTCACCGGCCCGCGCCCCACCCCCCTGCTCGTCCTCGACGTCGTCGGCCTCACCCCCCAGCTGCTCGACCACATGCCGAACCTCCGGGCCATGGCCGGAGCCGGAGCACAGGCGCCCCTCTCCACCGTCCTGCCCGCCGTCACCTGCGCCGCCCAGTCCACCTTCCTCACCGGCACCACCCCCGCCGAACACGGCATCGTCGCCAACGGCTGGTACTTCCGCGAGCTCGGCGACGTCCTCCTGTGGCGCCAGCACAACGGGCTCGTCGAGGGGGACAGACTCTGGGACGCGGCGCGGCGCGCCCACCCCGGGTACACCGTCGCGAACATCTGCTGGTGGTACGCGATGGGCGCGGACACCGACTGGACCGTCACGCCCCGCCCCGTCTACTACGCCGACGGCCGCAAGGAACCCGACTGCTACACCAGGCCCCCCGCACTGCACGACGAGCTCACCGAGAAGTTCGGCACCTTCCCCCTGTTCCACTTCTGGGGCCCCGGCGCCGACCTCGTCTCCTCGCAGTGGATCATCGACGCCACACGGCACATCCTCGCCACCCGCACCCCCGACCTGGCCCTCTGCTACCTCCCGCACCTCGACTACGACCTCCAGCGCTACGGTCCGGACGACCCCCGCTCCCACCGGGCCGCAGCCGAGCTCGACCGGGCCGTGGCACCCCTGCTCGACGACGCCAGGGCAGGGGGCCGCACCGTGGTGGCGCTCTCCGAGTACGGCATCACCCGGGTCGACCGGCCCGTGGACATCAACCGCGCCCTGCGCCGCGCCGGCCTGCTGGAGGTGCACACCCAGGACGGCATGGAGTACCTCGACCCGATGGCCTCCCGTGCCTTCGCCGTCGCGGACCACCAGCTGGCCCACGTCTACGTACGCCGGCCCGAGGACCTCGACGCGACCCGCGAAGCCCTCGCGGACCTCCCCGGCATCGAGGAACTCCTCGACGACGAGGGCAAGAAGGCCCATCACCTGGACCATCCCCGCTCCGGCGAGTTCGTCGCCGTCGCCGAGAAGGACGCCTGGTTCACCTACTACTACTGGCTCGACGACGACCGCGCCCCCGACTTCGCGCAGCTCGTCGAGATCCACCGCAAACCGGGCTACGACCCGGTGGAGCTCTTCATGGACCCGCAGGACCCCTATGTGCGGGTCAGGGCGGCATCGGCGGTCGCCCGCAAGAAACTCGGGATGCGTTACCGCATGGCCGTCGTCCCCCTCGACCCCTCACCCATCCGCGGCAGCCACGGCCGCCTCCCCACGAGCGACGACGAAGGTCCGCTCATCCTCTGCTCCACCCCCCACGCGTTCACCGGCCGAGTCCAGGCCACCGAGGTGAAGTCCCTGCTCCTGAAGCTCGCAGGACTGCACTGACCATCCGCCCCGCCCGCATGCCCACAGGGAGATTTGTGATCATGAGCCGTACCCCGAAGGATCCCGAGCTCGCGCGCAGACTCAGCCGCCGCAACGTCCTGGGCGTCGCCGCCGGAGCCACGGCCGCCACTCTCCTCAGTGGCGCCGCCGCCCAGGCGGCGGGCCCGCACGGCAGCCACGGCCAGGGACACGGACACGGCAAGGGACGTGCCGTACTGCCTCCCGGGCGCCTCGGCATCCAGCTCTACAGCCTTCGCGACAAGGTCTCCACCCTGGGATTCGCCCCCGTCTTCGCCGAGCTCGAGAAGTACGGCTACGACGAGATCGAGTTCGCCGGGTACACCCAGGGCTCGGCAGGCCCCCTCACACTCGCCCGGCTGAAGAGGCTGGCCAAGGACCACGGGCTCACCCCCATAGGCAGCCACGTCAACTACTACGACGACAACAACCCGGACGCCTACTCCTTCGCGCAGAACCTCACCAAGGTCCTCGACGAGGCGGAAGCCCTCGGCCTCAAGCACATCGGCACCGCCTCCGGCCCCTTCCGCTACGGCTCCACGGTGGACGGCTGGAAGCGGGCCGCGGAGGACTTCAACACCTACGGCGCCGCCGCCCGCAAGCGCGGCATGAAGTTCTACCAGCACAACCACGCGGAGGAGTTCTCCTTCGCCACCGACAAGCCCGGCGTGCGCCTCTACGACGTCCTGCTCGCCGAGACCGACCCCGACCTGGTCTACCTCGAGATGGACATCTACTGGGCGTTCTGCGCCCAGTTCCGCTTCGGCAAGCGGGTGGACGGCACCCCGGCGCCCTTCAACCCCATCGACTACGTACTCAAGCACCCCGACCGCTACCCCCTCTTCCACGTCAAGGACGGCACACGCGACGACTCCGTCCGCGACGGCTACCGCATGACGGACGTCGGCGACGGCGACATCGACTACAAGAACTTCCTGAGCCGGGTCACCGCGCGCACCCACCGGGGCCGTACGTACCACCACTGGCAGACCGAGCACGACAACCCCGTCGAATCCCTGGCCTTCGCCCGCAAGTCCAGCGAGCACCTGCACTCCCTCCGTGAGAGCCGCTGCGGGGACTGACCGCACACCCGTGCGGGGCCCGGTTCCGCGAACCGGGCCCCACACCGGAGCCGCGGGCCAAAGGGGCCGCCGCGCGACCTCCCGGAGGCCGTAGGCACTTCGCTCACGCGATCCCCTGCCGGTCCGGCCGCAGCGCGAACGCCCGCCCGGCCGCCTCGGGCACCGTGCGTTCCACCGCTGCCACCAGGAGCGCGCGGTGCCTGAGCAGGGGCTCGCGCCGGTCCCCGGCGGCGAGCAGCAGCAGATCGTCGAGTCCGGCGAGCAGCCGCCGCGTGACCTGGGGGCTTCCGGCCGCGCACCACCGGATCTCCTCGAACGCGAGGTCCACCAGGTCCCTCCACCCGGGTACCTCCTGGACGAGCCGTACGTCGCCACGGCGGTCCCGGTGGCACAGCGGGGCGAGCGGCAGCCGAACGGCGGCGGCGAGGAACTGCACGATCCGGTCCAGGCACTGCACCGCGGTGGTGGGATCGTTCACGGACGGCGACAGCGCACGCAGCGCGATGTCCGACAGCTGACGCAGGCCGAACGCCGGGTCCTGGTGCAGGGCGCGCTCGACCCCCACCGAGACCGTGCGCCGCAGGGCGTGCGGCGACGGGGCGGGCCCGCCGTGCACGGTGAGCAGCGGTGTGTCCGGCACCACGAAGTCACCGATGCGAGGCACCAGCCCGAACACGACCCCGTCCCGTCGGGCGACCCGTACCAGTCGTGCCACCGCGACGTCCCGCAGCACCCCCGCGTGCCCGCGGTGGAGCACACACGCGGTCGCGGGGCCGAGGGGCGGTCCGCCGGCCGGTTCCGCGGGCTGCCGTGCGAGCGCGCGCAGCGACTCACGGGTGATGTGGTCGAGCACGGGCCCGACCTGCATGAGCCGCAGGGTCGAGGAGACGTAGCAGACGAACAGCAGCAGGCTCAGGCCGACCAGGCCGAGCGTCAGCAGACTCTGGAGCAGGGGCGCCGAGGCGACTCTGCGGGGGTCGGGCTCCGTCCCGCCCTCGTACGAGGTCAGGACGAGGAGCGAGAACGCGAAGGTCGCCAGGAACACCGTCAGCGTGAGCTTGCTGATCCTGCTCCGTACGAAGATCCGGACGACGCGCGGGGTGAGCTGGCCGCTCGCCATCTGCACGGCCACGAGCGAGATGCTGAACACGACACCGATGAAGGTCATCATCGCCGCGCTGACCGTGGTGACGATCGTCCGGGCGTCCCCGGCGAACGTGAGGAGATCCCCGAGCTCCTCGTACGCCCCTTCCTCCTGCAGACGGCCCACGATGCGGGTGTCCAGCTCGGAGAGGGCCAGCCACAGCCCGAAGGCACCCACGAGACCCGCGGCGGGCGCGAACCAGAAGGTGTCGCGCAACCGTTCGCGCAGTGAGGTCAGGGCACGGGGTGCCCCAGGGGCGCGCCCATGGGTGCCGCTCTTGCCGCTCATACCCGCGAAGGTAGTCCGCGGCCACTGACTGTACGCGGTGCGCCACGGAACGTGAGTCCGCGGGCGTCAGGTCCGCCTCGGAGTGCCCGCACCGCACTGACCACCGAAAACGCAGGTGAGAGGCGCCCCGAACCCCTGGTATTGTTTTCCTTGTCGCCACGGGGAGGACCCCGGGACGACAGACACCTTGTCCGGGTGGCGGAATGGCAGACGCGCTAGCTTGAGGTGCTAGTGCCCTTTATCGGGCGTGGGGGTTCAAGTCCCCCCTCGGACACCAGCGGGAACCCCACTCCGGTGGGGTTCTTCTGCGTTTGCGGGGCGGCAGGCGTCGGTCCCGCGGTGGAGGCCCCGGCCGCACGCGGATCGCGGCCGGGGCCTCCACGCCGTCAGGCGGAGGTGGCTTTCGCCATGACCGGCTCGGTCAGCTGTACGGGTTCCGTGCCGGGGGAGCTGTGCCGTGCCGCCCAGTTCTCCAGTGCGGTGCGGCAGGCGTGGTCCAGGTGGTGGAGCCCCGTGAGATCCAGTGCGACGGGGCGGTCCTGGGGCAGGCCCTCAAGGCTGTCGAGAATCTTCGGCAGCCTCAGGAAGGTCGCGTTCCCCGACAGGTACGCCTGGACCGGGCCCGCTCCCTTGTCGATGACGTCCAGGCTGATGTGCGAGGCGTCCCACGCCGTCTTGATCACGGAGAGCGCCAGACCGATCAGGACTCCCTCGAACATGTTCACCGTGACGATGGCCACGGCTGTCGCCACCAGGATGAACGCCTCGCCCCGGTGCCCGCGCCACAACGTCGCGGCGGTGCGCAGCGGAATCAGCTTCCAGCCCGCGTGGAGCAGGATCCCGGCCAGGGCCGGCAAGGGGATGAGCGCGAGGGCCGACGGGAGCAGCGCCGCGAAGAGCAGCAGCCACACGCCGTGCATGACCCGGGACGCCTTGGTCCTCGCACCGGCCTGGACGTTGGCGGAGCTGCGTACGATGACCGCCGTCATGGGCAGCGCCCCCAGCAGTCCGCACACGGCGTTCCCGGTGCCCTGCGCCATCAGCTCCTTGTCGTACTGCGTGCGGGGCCCGTCGTGGAGCCGGTCCACGGCAGCCGCGCTGAACAGACTCTCCGCGGAGGCGATCAGTGTGAAGGCCAGGATCGTCCCGATCACGCTCACGCTCGCGATCGCGGCGAACGAGTCGGAGCCGGGCAGCCGGACGGCGTCCAGCAGGCCCCGCACCTCGACCTCGGCGACGGGCAGGCCGAACACGAGTGTGGTGAGTGTGGCCAGAGCGACCGCGGCGAGCGCGCCGGGGACCGCCCTCACCTTCTCGGGCATGTACCGCCAGAGCACCATCACCACGATGGTGCCGGTGGCCAGCGCGAGCGACGCGAGCGCCTCGGTACTGACGGCCGCCTCGGCCAGGGCCCCGGGGAGCCCGGCCAGTTTGTCCAGACCGGAAGCCGGGGCCTCCAGGCCGGCCGCCGCGTAGAACTGGCCCGCGATCAGTACGAGCCCGATGCCCGCGAGCATGCCCTCGACGACCGACACCGAGATGGCCCGGAACCAGCGCCCCAGCTTCAGGGCCCCCATGGCGAGCTGGAGCAGTCCGGCGGCCAGCACGATGAGTCCGAGTCCGGCGAGCCCGAAGGTGCGCACGGCTTCGAAGACGAGCACGGTGAGACCGGCGGCCGGTCCCGACACCTGAAGGCTGCTGCCGCGCATGAAGCCCGTGACGAGACCGCCCACGATGCCGGTGATGAGCCCGAGTTCCGCCGGGACTCCGGACGCCACGGCGACACCCACGCACAGGGGGAGGGCGACGAGGAAGACGACGACCGACGCGGTGAAGTCCTGCCGGAGATGGGGGAACCGGCTGTCCGTACGGGCCTTCACAGCGTCTGGAAGGTGTCGGAGGTGGCGTCGTGCGTCAGCACGGCTCCCGTGTGGACCTCGTAGAACCAGCCGTGCAGCCGCAGCCGTCCCTCTGCCACCCGCTGGTCGACGCAGGGGTAGGAGCGCAGCCTGAGCAACTGGGTCAGCACGTGGTTCTGCACGGCCTCGGCCACGGCCGGGTCGTCCACCACCCCTTCGGGGCGGGGAGCCGAGTGCGCCAGCCAGTCCCGCACCGCGGGCACCGCGGTCAGGTCGTCACCGCGGACCAGAGCTCCGACGGCGCCGCAGTGGGAGTGACCGCACACGACGACGTCGGTGACCCCGAGCACCTCCACGGCGTACTCCACGGTGGCCGCCTCGCTCGTGGGCTGCCCGGAGGCGTACGGGGGGACGATGTTGCCGGCGGTCCGCAGTTCGAAGAGTTCACCTGGCCGGGCACCGGTGATGAGGGTGGGGACGACCCGGGAGTCCGAGCAGGTGATGAACAGGACTTGCGGGGACTGGCCGTCGGCCAGCCGGGCGAACTCCTCGGGACGCTCCGTGCACTGATCGCGGAAGGACCGGGCGTGATCGATGAGGGGTTGCATGACAGTTGTTCCTCCTGGCGCGCGGCTGAGGGCGCGTCGGCGTACGTACGAGAACAGCGGGCGCGGGCGGGCAGAGCGGCACGACCGCACGCCGCCGCTCGGGGCGGTGGGGCGCGGTGTGCGGGCGGGGTCTGTCCGCGCCGCGGATCAGCTCAGCAGCGGAACACCTGGAGTGCCGCGGGGGAGTGCGAGGCCGAGGATCTCGACGTGCGGTGCGATCCGGCCGCCGCGACGAGTGCCGTCGCCGCGGGCCGGAACGCGGCGTCAGCCGTGACCAGGCAACGCGAGAGGGGTTCGGCGGTGGCCTGGGCCACGGTGCGGTGCCGGTCGCGGGTGCGCAGCGCGCCGTTCGGGTCGCCTTCGTCAGCAGGGGGGCCGCAGGGGGCGTACTCCTGTCCCGTCTGTGCACCGCCCTGGCTCCTGGAGCCGGCCGCGGGAGCCTCCGGCGCGCTGAGGGAGGAGCGGTGGGCGCCGGCGACGCCGTGGGCGGACGCCGAAGGTGCGGAGGGGGCCGGGAACTGCACGGCGAACAGGATCACGGTGAGCACCGAGAGCACGATCCGGGCCGTCACATCTCGCACCCCGAACCCCCTTCAGCGCTCCGCCTGCTTCGTTCCGAAGACGCTAACAGGATGAAATTCCCATCAGGTTAACCGTCTGTGAAGAGTGTGAAAGCCGGGCAGTGGAACGGTGAAATCATCTGCGCCGAATAACCTCCGAGCGGAAATGCGCCCGCCGCCTCGCTTTCCTCGACGTGGCGCCGGGTGGGTGACGGCCCCGACCGGTGAGGCGCCAGGAAGGCCAGGTCACACCCGATGGTGTGCGGTGCCGCGGTCCGCGCCGGCCCTGCCGTTCGGCTGTCCGAATTGGTGTGGCCGAAATGTGTGCGCGCGTCCACGGGGCGATCGGAACGGGGCACCCCGAGGAGGATTCATTTCCTCTGGCCGGGTCTTTGCGGCGATGTCCGGCGATCGAGGCGCGGCGGGTCGCGTCCCGATCCGCGCCGCATTACGGAAAGGCTATTTCCGGACACATGCTGCGGTTACCGAGAGGCTTTTCGGCCAATGGGGCCGGGCCTCTCCGCGGGTCGGCACGACCGCTCCCGGGCGCCGGAACCGATTCCTCCGTGTGCGCGTGCCGCTCCACGGCGGTTCCCCGGGGCGCTCGTGTCACGATCGGGTCTCGGACGGGCGGGAGGGGGTTGTTTTCGGCCGTGTAATCGATTCCAATCTCCGTTGTAATCGATTCCACGGCCTGTTCCGGTGGTTTCGAGACGCACCGAAACCACAAGGAGGTGGTCCGGAAATGGCGAGCATCAAGGATGTCGCGGCACAGGCGGGAGTCTCCGTCGCCACGGTCTCCCGCGTCCTCAACAGCCATCCCTCCGTCAGCCCGGACGCGCGTGCACGCGTGCACGCCGCCGTCGAGGCCCTCGGCTACCGGCCCAACGCGGTGGCCCGCTCGCTGCGCACCGACCAGACGCGCACCCTCGGGCTCGTCATCAGCGACGTGCTCAACCCCTACTTCACCGCGCTGGCCCGCTCCGTGGAGGAGGAGGCCCGCGCGCTCGGTTACAGCGTGATCATCGGCAACGCCGACGAGCGGCCCGAGCAGCAGGACCACCATGTCCGTACGCTGCTGGACCGCAGGATCGACGGGCTCCTCGTCTCGCCCGCCGACGGTGACTCCCCGCTGCTGCTCGACGTCGCGCGCACCGGTACCCCGATGGTCTTCGTCGACCGCTGGATCCCCGGAGCGGACATTCCCGTCGTGCGCGCGGACGGGCACCGGGCCATCCAGGACCTGGTCGCCCATCTGTACGCCCTCGGCCACCGCAGGCTGGCCATCATCGCGGGCCCGGCGGCCACCACCACGGGCAACGAACGCGTCGAGGCCTTCCGGGAGGCGATGCGGGCCCACGGGCTCGCCCTCCCCGACGCCTACATCGGACAGGGCGACTTCCAGGCGGACAGCGGGCGGCGCGCCACCGAGAACTTCCTGTCGCTGCCCGAACCGCCCGAGATCGTGTTCGCCGCCGACAACCTCATGGCCCTCGGTGCTCTGGACGCCATCCGCGCACGCGGCCTGCGCGTCCCCGAGGACATCGGGATCGCGGCCTTCGACGACATCCCGTGGTTCGTCCACACGGCCCCGCCGATCACCGCGATCGCCCAGCCGACGGGCGAGCTCGGCCGTGCCGCCGTGCGCGCCCTCGTCGACATCGTCGAGGGCCGTCCCCCGCAGTCCGTGACCCTGCCCGCCGGCCTCGTCGTACGCAGGTCGTGCGGCGAGCACGCCTCCACTCCCGGGAGCAACGAGTGAGCGAATCAGTCGAGTTGCTGCGCATCGAAGGCGTACGCAAGACCTTCCCCGGTGTCGTCGCCCTGGACAGCGTCGACTTCGACCTGCGCAGCGGCGAGGTGCACGTCCTGCTCGGTGAGAACGGTGCGGGCAAGAGCACCCTCATCAAGATGCTCTCCGGCGCCTACCGCCCGGACCGCGGGCGGATCCTCGCAGGCGGCCAGGAGGTCCGCATCCACGGGGCGCAGGACGCCGAGAAGCTCGGAATCGCCACGATCTACCAGGAGTTCAACCTGGTACCCGATCTGACGGTCGCCGAGAACATCTTCCTCGGCCGCCAGCCGCGCCGCTTCGGCATGATCGACCGACGGCGCATGGAGGCCGACGCCGAGGTGCTCCTGCGCCGTGTCGGCCTGCACGTCTCACCCAGGGTCCGGGTCCGTGAACTGGGCATCGCCCGGCTGCAGATGGTGGAGATCGCGAAGGCGCTCAGCCTGGACGCCCGCGTACTGATCATGGACGAGCCGACCGCGGTCCTCACCTCCGAGGAGGTCGACAAGCTCTTCGGTATCGTCCGGCAACTGCGCGCGGACGGTGTCGGCGTCGTCTTCATCACCCACCACCTCGACGAGATCGCCGCGCTGGGCGACCGCGTCACCGTCCTGCGCGACGGCCGCAGCATCGACCAGGTACCCGCCTCGACACCCGAGGCGCAACTCGTCCAGCTGATGGTGGGACGCAGCATCGAGCAGCAGTACCCGCGCGAACGCCCGGAGACAGGCGCGCCGTTGCTCTCCGTCCGCGGGCTCACCCGCAACGGCGTGTTCCACGACATCAGCTTCGACGTGAAGGCCGGTGAGGTCGTCGGCCTCGCCGGGCTCGTCGGAGCGGGCCGCACCGAGGTCGCCCGCGCCGTCTTCGGTGCCGACCCCTACGACGCCGGCACCGTCGACGTGCTCGGCGAACGGCTGGCCGGGCACGATGTGACCGCCGCGATGGGCGCGGGCATCGGGCTGGTCCCCGAGGACCGCAAGGGCCAGGGGCTCGTGCTCGACGCCTCGGTGCAGGAGAACCTCGGCCTGGTGACCCTGCGCTCGGCGACCCGCGCCGGACTCGTCGACGTCAAGGGGCAGCGCACCGCCGCCGCCCGCATCGCCGAACAGCTCGGTGTGCGGATGGCTGGCCTCGGCCAGCACGTCCGCACCCTCTCCGGCGGCAACCAGCAGAAGGTCGTCATCGGGAAGTGGCTCCTGGCCGACACCCGGGTGCTGATCCTCGACGAACCCACGCGCGGGATCGACGTCGGTGCCAAGGTCGAGATCTACCAGCTCGTCAACGAGCTGACGGCCTCCGGGCACGCCGTCCTGATGATCTCCAGCGACCTGCCCGAGGTCCTCGGCATGAGTGACCGGGTCCTCGTCATGGCACAGGGCCGCATCGCCGGAGAACTCCCCGCCCACGAGGCCACCCAGGACGCCGTGATGGCACTCGCCGTCAGCGCGACCCCCGTGACAGAGAACGCAGAGAACGCAGAGGAGAGCCCCCGTGGCCACTGACACGCATCCGAGCAAGGCGGGCGCGGGCGGCGCCGGACACACCCTCCGCCGCCTCCTGCTCGACAACGGCGCCCTCACGGCGCTGGTCGTCCTCCTGGTGGCGATGTCGCTGCTCTCCGGCGACTTCCTCACCACACAGAACCTGCTGAACGTAGGCGTCCAGGCCGCGGTGACCGCGATCCTCGCGTTCGGCGTCACCTTCGTCATCGTGTCGGCGGGCATCGACCTCTCGGTCGGATCGGTCGCCGCGCTCTCCGCGACCGTCCTCGCCTGGTCGGCGACGTCAGCGGGCGTGCCCGTCTGGCTGGCGGTCGTCATCGCCGTCGCCACCGGCATCGCCTGCGGGTTCGTCAGCGGTGCCCTGGTCGCGTACGGCAAACTGCCGTCGTTCATCGCGACGCTCGCCATGCTGTCGGTGGCCCGCGGTCTCTCCCTGGTCATCTCCCAGGGCAGGCCGATCCCCTTCCCGGACTCCGTCTCCGTGCTCGGGGACACGCTCGGCGGCTGGCTGCCCGTACCGGTCCTCGTGATGATCGCGATGGGCCTGATAGCGGCACTCGTCCTGGGCCGCACCTACATCGGCCGCTCCATGTACGCCATCGGCGGCAACGAGGAAGCCGCCCGGCTCTCCGGGCTGCGCGTCAAGAGGCAGAAGCTCGTCATCTACGCCCTCTCCGGGCTCTTCGCCGCGGTCGCCGGCATCGTCCTCGCCTCCCGTCTGGTCTCCGCCCAGCCGCAGGCGGCCCAGGGATACGAGCTCGACGCGATCGCCGCGGTCGTCATCGGCGGTGCCAGCCTCGCGGGCGGCGTCGGCAAGGCGTCCGGCACCCTGATCGGCGCACTCATCCTCGCCGTGCTGCGCAACGGACTCAACCTGCTCTCCGTGTCCGCCTTCTGGCAGCAGGTCGTCATCGGAGTCGTCATCGCCCTCGCGGTGCTGCTGGACACGCTGCGCCGCAAGGCCGGTACCGGTGCCGCGTCCGCGGGCGGGGCCTCCGCCGCGCCCGGAGGCCCCGGAAAGGGTCGCAAGGCAGCGATGCGGGCCGGCGTCGCGGTGATCTGCCTGGCCGCCGTCATCGCCGCCGTGACCTTCTTCAAGCCCGGATCCTCCGGCACCACCACCAAGGTGGGCATGTCGCTCTCCACCCTGAACAACCCGTTCTTCGTCCAGATGAAGGAAGGCGCGCAGGAGGAGGCGGAGAAGGCCGGGATCGACCTCACCGTCACCGACGCCCAGAACGACGCGTCGCAGCAGGCCAACCAGCTGGAGAACTTCACCAGTTCCGGAGCGGACTCCGTCATCGTCAACCCGGTGGACTCCGACGCGGTCGGACCCGGCGTGCGCGGTGCCAACAAGGCGGGCATCCCCGTGGTGGCCGCCGACCGCGGCGTCAACAAGGCCGAGGCCGCGACGCTCGTGGCCTCCGACAACGTGGCGGGCGGCAAGCTGGCCGCGAAGACGCTCGCCGACCGGCTCGGCGGCAAGGGCAGCATCATCGTCCTCCAGGGCACCGCCGGTACCTCCGCGAGCCGCGAACGCGGTGCCGGCTTCGCCGCGGGCATCAAGGCGTACCCGGGCATCAGGGTCGTGGCGACCCAGCCGGCCGACTTCGACCGCACCAAGGGCCTGGACGTCATGACCAACCTGCTCCAGTCCCACCCCGGCATCACCGGCGTCTTCGCCGAGAACGACGAGATGGCGCTCGGCGCGGTCAAGGCACTGGGCAGCAAGGCCGGCACGTCCGTCTCCGTCGTCGGTTTCGACGGGACCCCCGACGGCCTGACGGCGGTCGAGGCGGGAACGCTGTACGCGTCCGTGGCCCAGCAGCCCAGGGAACTGGGACGGATCGCCGTGCGGAACGCCGTCCGGGCGGCCGACGGCAAGAAGGTCGACAGCATGGTCAAGGTGCCGGTCAAGGTCGTCACCCGGCAGAACGTCGCCGACTTCTCCTGATCACGGAAGGCATGGCCCAGATGTACGAGAACGATGACTCCGCGTCCCCCCGGTACGACCTCCTGGTCGTCGGCTCGGCCAACGCCGACCTGGTCGTCGGCGTCGAACGCCGTCCCGGCCCGGGGGAGACGGTGCTCGGCTCCGACCTCGTCGTCCACCCCGGCGGCAAGGGCGCCAACCAGGCGGTCGCCGCCGCCCGCCTCGGTGCCCGGACCGCACTGCTGGCCCGGGTCGGCGACGACGCCCACGGGCGGCTGCTGCGCGCCTCGCAGCAGGAGGCGGGTGTCGACACCGGCGGAGTCCTCGTGGGCGGGGCGCCCACCGGCGTCGCCCTGATCACCGTCGACCCGTCGGGCGACAACAGCATCGTCGTCTCCCCGGGCGCCAACGCACGGCTGACCCCCGAGGACATCAGGGCCGCGGGGCCCCTGTTCGCGTCGGCGCGTGTCGTCTCCGTCCAGCTGGAGATCCCGCTGGACACGGTCGCGGAGACGGCCCGTGCCGTCGGTCCCGGGACGCGCCTGGTCCTCAACCCCTCACCGCCCGCGCCGCTCCCGCACGAGGTGCTGGCCGCCTGCGACCCGCTGGTGGTCAACGAGCACGAGGCGCGCTGCATCCTCGGTGAGGGCGCGGGCAGCACCCCGGAAGCGTGGGCCCTGAAGCTCGTCGCCCTCGGTCCGCGTTCGGTGGTGATCACCCTGGGCGCGGACGGCGCGCTCGTCTGCGACACCCGCGCCGGCGACCCCGTACGCGTGCCGAGCCCCCGGGTCGACGCCGTGGACACCACGGGCGCGGGAGACGCGTTCACCGCCGCCCTGGCCTGGAGGCTCGGCCTGGGCGAGGCCCTCGCCCAGGCCGCCGCGTTCGCCGTACGGGTCGGCGCGGCAGCCGTCACCAAGGAGGGCGCGCAGGCGTCCTTCCCGACCGCGGAAGAGGTCGCGGCACTGTGAAGAAGTCCGGCGTCCTGAACCGTGGCCTGGCAGGTGCCCTGGCCGGACTCGGCCACGGGGACGGCGTCCTGATCTGCGACGTGGGCATGCCCATCCCGCCGGGGCCCCGACTGGTCGACCTGGCCTTCCGCGCGGGCGTCCCGTCGTTCGCCGAGGTCCTGGACGGCCTGCTGGACGAGCTGGTCGTGGAGGGGGCGACGGCGGCCGAGGAGATCCGGCGGGCCAACCCGGAAGCCGCCCGTCTCCTGACCGCCCGCCTGCCGGGCCTGACACACGTCCCCCACGAACGGCTGAAGGAACTCACCGCGTCCGCCCGGCTCGTGGTGCGCACGGGAGAGGCCCGGCCCTACGCGAACGTGCTGCTGAGGTGCGGGGTCTTCTTCTGACGCCGCGCCCGGGGTTCGGCGCCCGGGGCCGCCGCGCCCCGGCCGCCGAACCCCGGGCGCGGCGTTCCGGCACGCCCCCGCCGCCTACGGCCGCAGCACCTCCCGGAAGGTGTACACCCCCGACGGCTCCATCCGTACCAGAGCCATCGGCTTGCGGTCCGGATTGCCGTCCGAGGCGAAGGAGACGGGTCCGCTGAGCCCCGACACCGCGGCCGTCCCGCTGAGCTGGAGCAGCATCTGGAGGGTCGCGCCCGTGTTGACCTGCCCCTTGCCGTCCGGGCCCGCCGCGTTGCGCACGGCCACTCCCAACGTCCAGACCGCGTCGTGACCCATGATGACCTGACCGTCCTGGAGGACCTGCATCGTGGCGTCGGCCGCTCCGCCGAACTCCGCCCGGTACAGGGAGAGGAAGTCCGGCAGCGGGTTGTTCGCCTCGGGATAGAGCTCGCCGGCCAGCGCGGGGTGGGCGAGTGACGAGTAGAGGACGGTCACCCGGCTGTCCGTCCACTCGGTACGGAACTTCTCGCGCCGCGCCTCGCTCTCCAGCGAGCCGTAGTAGGCGCCGACCGCGTCGTCCCCCGTGACCAGGGTGACCGGACACCGCCGGTCGGGTGCGGACATGGAGTAGATGAAGTTGCGGATGTCGACGCCCCGGCCCGCGAAGAACACCGCATCGGGCCGCAGGTCGCACACCTTGTCGGCGACGGACGAGAAGGCGTTGGACACGCCGTCCACACCGGAGAGGAACTCCAGCGGTGTGCCCTCGAGTTCCAGACCGCGCTCGGCGGCGGCCCGCGTGAACGCGGTGGCCATGGAGGTGTTGTAGATGTCGTCCTCGTTGCGGTCGCGGATGACGGCGACCTTGAACCCCGGGTCGCTCCGCTGCTGCTTCCTCAGGTAGTTGGCCGCGCCCCTGGCCTGGTCGCGGTTGGGAGCGGAGGTCCGGAAGAAGCCCGGACGCGCCGCGTCGGAAAGGCTGTCGGCGGTCACCGTCGCGCCCATCATCGGGATGCCCGCCTCGCGCAGGGCGTCGACGGCGTTCCGGGTGCCCCCGCGGCTCTGACCGAAGCCGGCGACGCCGACGAGGCGGTCGTCGCCCTCGGAGAGGGCGACGAGGTCGTCGGTGAGGGTCCGCCACTGCTCGGATCGCAGCCCGAGATTGCCCACGAGCAGACGGATCTGCGGCAGATCGCCCCGCCCGGCCCCGAGATCGGGGTCGTTGAGCTCCCGCTGGGCCAGATAGGCCCCCATCAGCTCCCCGCGCAGCCCGTACTTGGCCTCCTCCTCGCCCTTGACCGTCGTCAGCGGCTCCACATAGGCGAGGGAGACGTACTTCTTGCCGGACTCCGCGACGCGATCGTTCTCCGCCTTGATCTTGCCCATGACCTCCTTCAGCGACGGATCGAAGGCGAAGGAGCCGTCACTGACGCCGATGCACTCCTCGCGGGCCCCCTTCTTGAGGATGCCAGGCGCGCATTCCACCTTGTTGTGCTGCCAGGCCTGGTACGCCTCCGCGCCGCCCCACACCGCGGCGGCCAGCACCACGGCGCCGGCCGCGACCCACGGGGCCTTGCGCCGGGGCGGGCGCGGAGGGACGAAGGTGTCGTCGTCGGGAGCTACCACCACGGCTTCCTTTCGTAGCGCTGTGCCATACGCAGCAGCACATGGCGGTCGTGCTCGTCACCGATCGGCCGGCGCAGCGTCAGGAACTCCTCGACGATGTCGGGGTACAGCTCCGCGTATGGATCACCCAGAGGATCCCCGTACGGCTGCGCCGCCCCGTCCGGGCGCGGGTGCGGGGTGATCCACCCGGCCGCGAGCAGCCGGGTGATGGCGCGGCGCGCGGGGTCGCCCCCGGCCACGCCGACGAGGCGTTCGTACCGGTCGCGGGCCGCCTCGGGCAGGGCCCCGTCCCAGCGGCACGGGGCACGCTGGAGCCACGCAAGGTCGGCGCACCACTCGTCCGCGCCCGTCTCGTCGAAGCGGTCCCGCAGATAGTCGACGGCGGAACCGAGGTCGTCCAGCGCCAGGTCGTGGTAGGCGACGGCGCGCAGGTCGCCCCGGGCCACCGCCGCCGCACGCAGCGCCCGGTGCGCGCCCGTCCATGAACCGGGGCCGCCGTCCTCCGGGGCGCCGTCCAGCCGGCGCAGGAGCAGGAAGCGGGTGAGCCGGTGCAGGGCGGGGAGACCGCCGTCGGGTTCCGGCACGGTCCGCAGGTCGTCCGCGCAGTAGCCGACGAACTCCCGCAGCACCGGTTCCTGTCCCTCCCACAGGGCGTCGCAGGTCTCCGCCCGGCCGAGGGTGACCCCGGCGGCGACCCGCGGCATGAGCCGGGCGAGCTGCGCGGAGCAGTCGCGCAGCAGCAGGTCGAGCAGGTCCGGTCCGGCGGACAGAGCGGGCACGGGCAGGACGCTGCCGTCGAGCGGCGCCAGGCACTGGTGGACGCGCGCGTCCCACGGCAGACCGGCGGGCATGCGGCGCAGACTGTCGAGGACGGCGGCGGTCCCCGCGGGGTGGCCCCGGGTGATCTCGTACACGATCCAGCCGAGCCACTGCACCGCGTTGTCGGTACGCGGCAGCACCGAACCGGCCGGCAGCGTGTCGAGTGTGGAGGCCGCCTGCGCCTCGACCTCCCGGCGGCTGAGGTCGCGCAACTGCCCCGCCACCACGAGCGGCCCGGCGGACAACGGCTGGAAGAGGGCGGGCTGCGGCCAGCTGCGGCGGTAGTCGGGGCGGTGGCCGCTGCCGGTCTCCGCGCGGACGAGGGTCTCCGGCCGCTTGCGCGCGGTCGTCACGACGAGGAGCGGATCGGGGCGGCCCGAGCGTTCGCGTGCTTCGAGCAGGAGCGTGAGGAAGGCCTCGCCGGCGGGGGAGTCCGCGTTGTCCAGGAGAGCGAGGCAGTGCGTCGTCCGCAGCCGGTCGGCACGTCCGGAGGCGTAGGCCCCGCGAAGGTCGGCCAGGAACGAGTCGAGCAGGACCCGCTCGGCTTCGGCCCGCTGCGCCGGATACCCGTGGTACAGCCGGTTCACCCCGACGAGGAAGTCGGCCGTCGCACCGCGCCCCGGGCCGGAGGCGGACGTCTCGGCCAGGCGGCGGCGCAGCCGCAGACCGAGCCGCATGCGGACCCCGCCCTGGACGAGAGGGACCACGACGGAGCTCCAGCCGGGCAGCCCGAGACCGGCGAGCTGGGCCACACCGTCGACGATCCCCTGGAGTTCCTGGTACGAGTGCTCCCGCGCACGCCCCGCACGCAGTGCCTCGGCCATGTCGCGGACGGCCTGTTCCCGGCTGCGCGCGTCCACGGCGGTGCCGACGGCGGCGAGCAGGGAACCCAGCGCGGGGAACCCCACCTGGGGGATGCCGTCGTGCCGGGCGCCGAGCTGGAAGGCCATGTCGATCAGTACGTCGATGGGCGTTCCGCCTCGCTCGCCGACGGGTTCCAGATCGATGCTCGCCAGCGGCACCCGCTGCGCCCAGTGGCGCAGATGGCCGGTGAGCGCGGTCTTCCCGCTGCCGCGTGTACCCAGCAGCATGAGGACGGGTACCGGACGCAGCACCCCCTGCTGCCTGTTCAGGATCTCGGCCATGCGCCGGCGCACGGCGATGTCCCGCTCCGACCTGCCGGCTCTCTCGTCGACCATCCAGCTCCCCCCGCGGACCGAACGACGCCCCATGCAAGATCATCGAACTCACTTGTGGCACAAGGCTGTTCGCACGGTCCCCCGCTGATGCCATGCCCGCACGGAGCGCTCCTCATGCGCCTGCCGCACGCCTGAGGCGCACGCCCTTGGAACGAGTGCGGCCTGGCGCGTCAGTTGTTAGGATCGGCCCGTGACTGCCGGGTCGGCCATGGGCCATGTACGAGAGAGGCGCCCGGCCCCCGCATGAGCACGTGGCGGGCGAGAGCCCCGCCACCCTGTCGTGAACAGCCCGCCCCCTGCCGCGTCCACGCGGCACCCCCATCAGCGGACCTCACGACCCGGAGACGTATCCGTACATGTCCCACCACCATCAGCAGGACCCGCACGCGAACCAGCAGGGCGTCGACGTCGTCCAGCTGGACCACCACGCCGTCTACGCCACGGACCGCAGCCTGTCCGCGGAGTTCATCGCCGCCGTCCTGGGCCTGGAGGTCGGTGCCCCGTTCGGGCCGTTCCTGCCGGTCGATCTGGGTAACGGCGTGACCCTGGACTACTACGAACTGCGCGACGAACCGGTGCAGTCACAGCACTACGCCTTCCTCGTCCCGGACGCGCAGTTCGACACGATGATCGCCCGGCTCCAGATGCTGGACGTCACCTACTACGCCGATCCGAGCCACTCCGAACCCGGGCGTGTCAACCGTCTCTTCGGCGGCAGGGGCGCCTACTTCGAGGATCCGGACGGTCACAACATGGAGATCATGACCCGGCCCTACACCCGGCCCAGGTAGCCGCCTCCGTCACGCGTCCACGAGCCCGTCCACCAGTCCGGCCAGTGCCGAGGCCAGCGCGCCGAGTCCCGGCCCGGCCGGACCGCCGGGCTCCGTCATGTACAGGTCGCGCCGTATCTCGATCATCAGCGCGGCGACCCGCCGGTCCGTCCCGTAGTGCTTCAGCGGAACGTACGTACCGGGGAAAGGGCTGTTCAGCCCCGTGCCGCCGAACGCGGAGAACGCGGTCTCCGCCCGGGCCAGGAGCCAGGGCGGGGTGTGGAAGCCGTCGGTGCCCAGGCAGACCGGTGGGCGCGGCCCGGTGCCGTGCAGTTCGTACGGAAGCGCGGTGGCCGGGTAGGAGTGGACGTCGATGACGACGGCGCGTCCCGCGGCGGCGAGCCGTTCGTCGACGGCCGCGGTCATGGCCCGGGCGTACGGGTGGAAATAGCGGTCGAGCAGCGGCTTCGGATCCGCGTCCGGCGGACGGAGCCGTTCACCGTGCGTGGTACGGGTGTAGACCGCTCCCATGCCGGCGGCCAGCATCTCCTCGCGGTCGTCGGGGAACCGCTCGGGATCGACGACCAGCCGCGACAGGCCGTTGACGAAGCGCCAGGGCGCCACCCCGCAGGCTTCGAGGGCGCGAGCCGCCAGACCGGCCGTGTGGGAGTCCGTGATGTGGTCGAGTTCGGTCTCCAGGGCCCGGTCGTCGAGCAGGATGCCCGCACGCACGTGCCCCGGGACCACCCGGGAGGAGTGCGGGACGTGCAGCAGTACCGGTGACCCGGGGGCGCCGGGCAGGAGCTGGAACGGGGGCGGCTCGGGGCTCAACTGTCTGTCCTCACGCGTGTGCGGGGGCGGGCCGGGGGCCCTGGCGGCCGGCCCTCAGGCCGTCGCGTAGTCCGCGAGGGCCGGTTCCAGCAGCCCGAAGGCGACGCCGGCCTCCTCCTCCAGGACCGCGGCGATCTCCGGGTTACCGCTGCCCGCGAGTGTCAGCTCCTGGATGCGCCGGAACAGCACGCGGTGCACCCCGCCCAGCAGGGCGGCGGCCGTGCGCGGCGCGATGTCGTCGTCCGAGGTGCCGGTGGCCTCGGCGAGCACGCGCGCCAGGGCGTCCTCCCGCCGGTCGTGCAGGCCACGCAGGCAGACCGAGAGCGTGGGGCTGTCGGCGATCATCCGGGCGAAGTCGGGGCCGGCGAACCCGGCCACCGGGTCCTGGGCCGCGACGGAGGCCAGGAAGGCGCGGCGGAGCGCGGAGAGCGCCGGCTCACCGGAGGCGCGACCCGCGACCGTGAGGGCAAGGCTCGCGGCGAACTCCTCCTGGTGGTCCAGCGCGAGGTCCTCCTTGCGCGCGAAGTAGTTGGTCACCGTCTTCTTCGCGACCCGGGCGGCGGCCGCGATCTCGGCGATCGTCGTCCGCTCGAAGCCCTGCTCGATGAAGAGCCTGGTCGCGTGGTCGGAGATGAGCCGGCGCGTCTCCCGCTTCTTGGACTCGCGGAGGCCTTCCGGTTCGGCGCTCGTCTGGGTAGCCATGGGGAAAGTTTACCCTCATCGCATTTTTACGTGGGACGGTGCCACGCGTCGCAGGTGAGGACGCGACACGTGCACGTCCCCACGCGTGGGCGCGGCGGGGCCGGCCGGCGGACCCGCCGCGCCCACGGCTTGCGGCGGGCCGGTCGTGAGCGGCGCGGCCGCGTCAGCTCACCCAGACCTCGGCGTCCTCGGCCGGGACGGTGGTGGCGAGCTTCAACTCCTTGCGGGCGGCGACCGTCTTGTTGGGGTCGATGCCGGTGAAGGCGAGGTCGTAGGCGACGTAGAAGTCGTCCGTGTTGCCGGCCGAGGCGGCGTCCTTCCACGCCTCGGCGGTCTCTTCGAGCTGACCACGGAGCTTGACGGTCTCCGGCTGATCCACGCTCTTCAGGGTTGCCAGGTGGGCGTTGAGCGCGGAGGAGACGGCTTTGGCCTGCTTCTTGTAGCCGGCCAGGTCGTCCTCGATCTGGTCCGCCTCGGGCTGGTTGCTCCACAGCGCCTCGTAGACGGCGTTCGCGCCCTTCAGGTAGGCGAGCTGGTCGGCGTCGAGGGACGTGTCCTTGAGCGAGCCGGAGAAGGTTCCGGACTCCTTGGCGTAGGTGCAGCTCACGGC
Source organism: Streptomyces sp. ALB3 (assembly GCF_044385685.1). Taxonomy (NCBI): domain Bacteria; kingdom Bacillati; phylum Actinomycetota; class Actinomycetes; order Kitasatosporales; family Streptomycetaceae; genus Streptomyces; species Streptomyces sp. ALB3. The sequence goes on from NZ_JBISCE010000008.1 coordinate 777,341, forward strand.
GCGGTCGCCGGTCGCCCAGCTCTGGCTCGTGGGGTAGTAGTAGAAGAGGTTGACGCCCGCGGGTATCGCCCACGTGTCGGAGACGTACTTCTGTGCGACCGCCGGGCACCGCTCGTCGGCGATCTTCGAGGCCCCGCTGTCACCGGGGTAGGCCGACTCGCCCTCGATGGAGAACTCGCCGACGACCTGTCCCTTGTGCGCTTCCCCGCACGGCACGATCTCGACAGCGAACTCCTCGGTCTCGGTCGCCGCGCTGTTCGGGTTGTAGCAGTCTCCCGGAGCGAGCGAGAAGACGGACCGCTGGCGGACCACTTTCTTGGCGCCGTCCTTGGCGCTGTCGATGGCGTCGGCGCAGCCCACCGCGCCGATCGCGAGAAGGGCTGCCGCGGCGGAAAGGCCGCGAGCTGAACGGGACGTGACACCGAAGAACATGACGTGGGCATCCTCAAACGGAAGAGCTGTGAACAGGTGTGCGCATCGTATGGCATAAGTGTGACCATGCTGTGCGCAGGTGTGTTTCGGCTCGCGCCCCCCGCAGGCCTGCTCGTAATGCCCGCCCGGAAGGCCGGAAGGGATGCCGTGGCTCGCTCGACCGACGCCCTTCCGGCTGCACGGCGGGCGGGGTGGGCGGTCGGGGTCTCGACGGTCAACAAGGTTGATCCGTACAGCAGCTGATTGCATATCAGCTCCGGAGTCACCCGGGCGGCGAGCAGTGCTCCGTCGGGTGCTGTCGGGCGGAGCAAGGGCGTGACGCCCGGTCAGCTCGTCGCCGGACTGCGGTGCCGCGCGCCTCGGCGGGGTGGGGGCGGCCGGAGGGTGGGGAGCCGAGTCAAAATTACGCTCGTCGCACTTTTCTGTTGACGGACGATATGCGCTCACTATAAAGTTACGTTCATCGTAAAGATGCCCTCCAGTGAAGGACGTGTATGCGCAAGACCGACACAGCGAACCTCCCCGCCGCCCGGGTCGACGGGCCTGCCGTCCCGCGCCGCGAGGCCGGGCACCGGGTCGCGAAGGCCCCCGGCTCCGCCGCGTTCCGGCGAACGGGCCGCAGGGCGGTCACTCTGCCGCGCCGGAGATCCTTCTGACGCCTGACCACCGCCCACCCGCCCTTCCGACACCGGCAGCAGGAGCCCGCATGCAGATCACCACCAGCACCGTCTCGCTCACCGTCGAGGACGTCGCCGCGTCCCAGGCCTTCTTCACCGCTCACCTCGGATACAAGGAGACCGTCGCCACCGAGGACTTCGCCTCCCTCGCCCGCGAGGACGCCGCGGTCGACATCGTCCTCCTGCGCCGCGGCACGGAGGTCCTGCCGGCCGAGCAGCGTGACCGGAACGCCTCCGGACTGATCCTCGCCTTCACCCTGACGGGTCTGGAGAGCGAGGAGAGGCGGCTGCGCGCCGAAGGAGTGGAGATCACGATGCCGCTGCGCGAAGAGCCCTGGGGCGAGAAGCTGTTCCAGATCACCGACCCCAACGGGGTCGTCATCCAGTTCGTCGAATGGGCCGTAGCGCCGGATGCGGAGCACACATGAGAACACTCCAGACCGCGGCTCTGCTCGCCTCGACCGCGGGAGCCGCGCTGATGGCCGGGCTGTTCTGCGCGTTCGCGTACGCCGTCATGCCGGGGCTGGCCCGCACCGACGACCGGGGCTTCGTCCAGAGCATGCAGCACATCAACCGGGCCATCCTCAACGGCTGGTTCCTCACCCCGTTCCTGCTGCCCCTGCCGCTGCTGGTGCTCGCGACGGTCCTGGCCGTGAAGGGACACAGCGGGGGAGCCCTTCCGTGGATCATCGCGGCCCTCGCGTCGTACGCGGCGGCGTTCCTCGTCACCGGAACACGGAACGTCCCGCTCAACGACATGCTCGACAAGGTGCCGCTCGCCGCGTCCTCCGACCGGCTGGGGGAGGCACGTGCCGCATTCGAGGTCCCGTGGGTCAGGTGGAACACCGTCCGGGCCGTCCTGCACACCGGGTCCCTCGGCGCCCTGCTCTGGGCGCTTCACCTTCACGGCACGGCTGCCGGGGACGTGACCCCGTAGAGCTCCTGCCGCTGCCCGGGGATCAGGCCGCGATGACGACGGCCGGCCTGGTCAGGGCGGGGGTGTCCGACTGCGCCGGGGGCGGGGCGTAGACCACGACCCGCAGCCACACGAACCGCCCCACCCCGGCCACCGCGGACGCCGACACGTACACGGTCTGCTCGACCAGTACGGAGGGGGCGGACTGCACGGCGTGCAGCACGAGCAGCGCACCGGTGGTGAACGCGTAGCTCACCGCCACGGTGAACCCTGACTGCAGGTGGACCCGCCAGCCCCCGCGATCGCTCCGGAAGGAGACACGGCTGTGCAGTTCCGTCGCGATCACCGTCGAGACCACGGTGACCACGGCGTTGGCGACGACCAGCGGCATCCGTTCGCCGAGCAGCACCAGCGCACCACTGGCCGCCAGGCCGACACCGCCCCCGCAGACGACGAAGCGCACGAAGGCCGCGACGAGTGGATGGGCGGTGCGCTTCGTCCGCACGTGCGCGTGGGCGGTCACGGGGAGCCTCCGGGAGGGGTGCTGAACGGGTGCTCCCATTCCACCCGGTACCCGGGGCGGGGGCGTCAGCCGAGCGACGCAGCCGTTCCCCCACTTATCTGGGGGACTTGTCTAGGGGACATCCCCCACAAGCCCCCGGGCTCGCGTCCCCGGACGGTTGTGACGCCCGCGGACCTCGCGTGACTCCCGGCGTTCCCCTCTCGTTGACCAAGGCCGCGTCCCGCTGTCGCGGGGCCCCGGTGCGGAGAGGAGCGGTCGTGCACGAGTGCCCGTCGGAACGCCAGGCACAGGAGGCCCCGGCAGGCCGGGCTAGCCGGTGGACATCCGGTCCGCTTCCCTGGCTCGCTGCGGTCGGCCTGGTCTTCGCCGCGGTGCAACTGGCGTTCGTGGTACCGGGTTCGGGGCTCGCCTGGGACGAGACGGTCTATGTCAGCCAGGTCGGGGGCAACGCCCCTCCGGCCTTCTTCAGCGCCCCCCGAGCCCGTGGGATCTCCTACCTGGTCGCTCCCGTCGCCGCGTTCACCGCTTCCACCACCGCGCTCCGCGTCCACCTCGCCGTCCTGTCCGCCCTCGCGCTGGTCGCCGCCCTGTGGGTCTGGCGGAAGGCGCTGCCCACGCCCGTCCTCGTGGGCGCGGGCGCGTTCTTCGCCGGCCTGTGGCCCGCCCTGTTCTACGGCCCGGCGGCGATGCCCAACCTGTGGTGCGCCCTGGGCGCCCTGGCGGCGGTCGGCTGGGTCGTCAGGGCGATGGGCGGAGCCGTGGGCGCCGCCGGGACGGCCGGCGCGGCGACGGCCGTGGCGCTGGTCGCCCTGATGCGGCCGGCCGACGGTTTCTGGCTCGCGCTGCCGCTGGCCCTGGCGGTCGTCCTGGTGCCCGGCCGGCGCCTGCCGGGCATGTCCGCCGCGCTCACCGGCGGACTCGTGGCGGGTTGCGCGCCCTGGGCCGCCGAGGCGTACGCCAGGCACGGGGGCCTCGGGGCCCGGCTCCACCGGGCCGGCGAGATCCAGGGCGGCCTCGGCTGGAACTTCGCCGTCGACGACCACCTGCGAGCGCTCGCCGGCCGGACCCTGTGCCGCCCCTGCGACATCGCCTGGGAGAGCCCGGCCACCGCGGCGTGGTGGGTGGCACTGCCCCTGCTCACCGTCGGCGGGATCGTGACGGCGCGGCGGAGGGGCCGGGGGACCGCGGCGCTGCTGGCGACGGTGACCGGGGCCTCCATGGCCGTTCCGTATCTCTTCCTGGTCGAGTACGCCGCGCCCCGCTTCCTGCTCCCCGCCTACGCGTTGCTCGCGCTGCCGGTGGCCGAGTACGTGGCGTACCTCTTCGCCCGGGCGAGGCAGGCCCGCAGGCCGGCGGGATTCGCCGCACTGACGCTGGCTCTGGCGGCTCATCTCACCGTCCAGCTCTCCGTGCTCAGCCATGTGGTCCGCGTCAGCCGCACCACTACGGCGGAGTTCGCCGCGGCAGCCGGTGCGCTGAACCGGCTGGGGGTGCGCCCTCCGTGCGTGGTCAGCGGGGTCGACGCCGTGCCGATCGCCTATTACGCCGGATGCGCCTCCCGCCAGACCGGGGGGCACGACGCGAGCATCAGCCCGGAAGCCCTCCGCGCCCTCGCGCGCCGCGTACCGACGGCCGTCCTCGTGACCGGAGGCCACGCACCACCTCCGGTCACCGGCGGCTCACAGGCGGTGCCCCTGCCGCCGGGGAGGGGCACCGGGGCCTACCGGACGTACCTTCTGCACCCCTGAACCACAGCGGGAGGGCCACCCGGTTGCCGGGCCGGCGGAGCCGCGCCCCCGGGGGTGGCGAACGCGTCCGGACGCACCGCCGTTCGCGGTGGACCGGGTCCCGCAGGTGTGAGGCCGCCGGCACCAGCGCCTCGCTCCGGTGACACCGCCACCGGAGCGAGGCCGACTCGTACGGGGGAGGGCGCGTCTGCCGAAATGACCGCGGCGCACGTGTTACGAATGCCTGGGTAGCGGACGGCCACCCGAATCCCATCCGGGCGCCGCCTGAAACGTCCCGGTAATCCGTTCGGCGCGGGAGCTCTCTACCCTCGCTCGGGAATCGTCGGAGCAGCAGACGGAGGCGGTCCCGTGGCCGGCGCAGCAGCACGCGGACGACAGGCCGAGCTCAGCGCGGGGCTGTCCCATCGGATCATCCACGGCTACCGCCGCGCGTACAGGATCGCGGGGGAGGGGCCGGCCATCCTGCTCATCCACGGCATCGGCGACTCGTCGGCGACCTGGGCCGAGGTGATCCCCGAACTGGCCCGCCATCACACCGTGATCGCCCCCGACCTCCTGGGCCACGGAGCCTCGGACAAGCCCCGGGCCGACTACTCGGTGGCCGCCTACGCGAACGGCATCCGGGACCTCCTGGGCGTCCTGGGCATCGAACGCGCCACCCTGGTCGGCCACTCGCTCGGCGGCGGCGTCGCCATGCAGTTCGCCTACCAGTACCCCGAGCGCACCGACCGGCTCATCATGGTGAGCGCGGGGGGCGTGGGACGGGAGGTCAACCCCGTCCTGCGAGCGGTGTCCCTCCCGGGGGCCGACCTGCTCCTGTCCACGCTGCGTCTGCCCGGCATGCGCAGCCAGGTCGGTCTCTTCACCCGGCTGATCAAGCTGCTCGACACCGACCTCGGGCAGGACGCGACCGAACTGCTGGACCTGGTGGACGCCCTTCCCGACAGCACCTCGCGCAGCGCGTTCATCAGCACGCTCAGAGCGGTGGTCGACTGGCGCGGCCAGGTCGTCACGATACTGGACCGCTGCTACCTGGCCCAGGGCATGCCCACGCTCCTGCTGTGGGGTTCACGGGACAGCGTCGTACCCGTGCACCACGCCTACGGCGCCCACGCCGCCATGCCCGGCAGCCGCCTGGAGATCTTCGAGGGGGCCGGTCATTTCCCGTTCCACACCGACCCCGGCCGTTTCCGCGCACTCGTGGAGGACTTCATGCGCACCACGGCCCCGGCCGACTGGAGCCAGGAACGCTGGCGCGAGCTCATGCGCGCGGGCCGCCCGGGCAGCACGGACGGCGCACCGGACCCCGCGTTCGACCGCGCGGTGGACCGCGACCTGCGCGAGGCGAGCGAGCGCAGCGCCACCTGACGACGCAGGCGCTACCGGGGCGGAAGGCGACCTGCCCCGCCCCATCGTCCGCACACCGCAGGCATCGCACGCGGTTGTCCCTCGCATCCGGTGCTCCGACCCGCCGGGCCCAGGTGCATACGGTGTCCCACACCGCTCCGCGTACGGGTCGCCACCGCCACCCTCCAGCCCGTCTGGGCCGGACGGTTCCCACAGGACTCCGTGGACTCCTTCGCGGAGTCACAGGCCGTCCACAGCTGTCAGGCACGGCCCGGCAGCTCGCCCGGCCGGGACAGCGCGCCGTACGAGCACCGACAGCAGCGCCGCCCCGGCGCACAGGACGCCGAGGCCACCCAGACCGGGGAGTGCGTCCCGAAGCACCGGCATCGCCCTGCGACAGCACTTTCCGCTGGCGCTGGGGTGTCACCGCACGTCCGGGGGACGCGCGGCCGACAGCGCGGACGCGGGCCCCCGGACGGGGCGTCAGACGGAACCGGGGGTACGGATGGCGGCGATGTCGAACTGGAGGCGGAGCCGCTCACTGACCATGGCGCCGCCCTCGGCCAGACGGGCGTTGTAGGTCAGGCCCCAGTCGGAGCGGTTGATGGTGGTCGTCCCGTCGAACCCGACGCGCTCATAGCCGAACGGGTCGGTGACGTAACCGATGTACGTGAGGTCCAGGACGACGGGGTGGGTGATGCCCCGGATGGTGAGGTCGCCGGTCATGCGGTAGACGTCCTTGCCGACGAGCTGCACGGCGGTGCTCACGAAGCTGATACGCGGATACTTCGCGGCGTTGAGGAAGTCGCGGCCGACCACGTGCGCGTCGCGCTGCTCGACGCCGGTGTCGACGCTCGCGGTGGCCAGCGAGATCTCCGCCTGGGAACGCGCGGGGTTGCGCCCGTCGAAGTAGAGGCGGCTCTCGTACTCCAGGAACGCGCCGCGCACCGTCGTCACCATGGCGTGCCGCACGGAGAAACCGATCCTGCTGTGCGCGGGGTCGATCATCCACTCACCGCTGAGAGCCGCAAGGCGGGGATCGGGCAGAACTGCAGCACCGTCGGCCGTCGGGGCGGCAGTCGGCTCCTCCGTGCGGGGCTCCGGACGGCGGAGCAAGGAGCTGCGGCTGAAGAGGTTCATGAGGACTTAGTTACTCTGAGGTAAGTGGCGTCCGCAAGAGCCGATCGAAGAACCCGAACATTCATGGTCAGACCTTCACAAGGTGACGTCCCGGCGAAGCGCGGCGGTAGCCGAGCGTGGGCGCTTCCTGCGTCGAAGGACGTACCGGCATCCGGTCCTCCCCCTACGGCCCCGGTGGCCCTCCGGGCGCCGAGGACGTTGAACACGCGCGGCTCTACCGGTTGTGAGGGAAGCGTGATGAACGACCCCGGCCCGGACCCGTCCCTCGACTCCCTCGCCCCGCACTCCCGCGTCCGGCTCCGATCGCCGCACGCCGCGGTCAGCGACCGTTCACCGGGACGCGCTGCGTCCCGTCTGCCGCGAACCGGGACCGGAAAAGCGGTGCAGCCGGTCCGTCCGCGTCATGCCAGCGGTGTGAGCTTCTTCGCCGTACTGCAGTGCTTGGTCCGCCCGTGCCGCCACAGCTGTACCGCGGTCAGTGTGAGGAGTGCGGCGAACACCACGAGGAGGACGCCCGCGATCGTCGTCTGCCTGCCTCCCCGCGCCGGATCGTCGTAGGAGAGCAGGACGGACGCGGACAGCAGCATCCCCGCCAGGTACACCGAGCGGACGCGCCGCAGCTGCCGCACCGCACGAGGAGCAAGAGCAACACGCTTCACGAAAGCCATGCCCCCTCAGTACCCCGTGTCCGGCGGTTGAGACATCGATTCGCCGGCCAACCCCCGTTGCGGGCGAAGCGCCTTGAAGATGACTCATCAACCCTCTGCGGGATTCTCCACGAGCGTGAAGAACCCCGTTACGCGGGCACCAGAAGGGCCTACCCGTCACTCGCCCACCACCGTGAGGAGCCGGCCGTGGCCCTGGTGCAGCTCGACCTTCCCGACCCGATGGCGTGGAGAGGGCGATGGTCGGCCCTCGCCGCCGTGCACGCCGCCTCCGGGCACGGCGAGCGGTGCCGGGCGCTCTGGCCGGTCTGGCACTACGACGACGGGCACGGCAGCTGGGCCGATCTGCACCACCTCGACGGGGGCCGCGCCGTGTTGCTCGGACAGGACCGCAACGACTCCGAGACCTTCTACGCCGAGGCGGCCGACTTCTTCGAGGAGGAGGAGACCGACCTGCTGGCCGGTGCTCCCGAGTGGTGGGAGCCGCCCGTCCGCCGGGTGCGGGAGGCGGATCTCTTCCTCGGCTTCGTGTACGGCTACGACGGCAGCGCCTGGTACCGCGCCGAGTACGAGGCCGAGGACGGTTTCGCGAGTGTGGGGCTGCCCGTGCTCGCCGCGGCCATGACCCGGGGGAAGATCCTCGCCACCGTCCAGCGTCTGCCGGGCGCCGAAGCCGGCCGGCCCGCCTATGAGGCGATCGACGCGCTGGTCGCCGCCGACGGCGAGGCCGATACCGGCCTGGTGGCTGCCGTCGGCCCCTCCGAAGGCTGGGACGCGGAGTCGGGTGCGGCGGCGGCCCGCGCGTTCCTCGCCGCCTGACCGGCGCGGACAACGGCTTCGGGCGGGATCCGGAAGGGCAGCGCCGGGCCGGACCGCGCTCACCGGGTCACCAGGCCCGGAAGGTGGTGCCCGGCCGGTCCGCGGTGCCGACGCGCTCCACGTACAGCAGCGCACCCCGGTGCGGCAGGTAGCTGTCGGGTGCGCTGCGGGACTCGAACGACACCGACTCGAACGGCACCAGGGACGGGAACGCCGGCCCCTGCCCCGTGCCGCACCCGCGACCCTGGCGGCCGGCCGTGAGGACCTGTGGACGCACCTCCGCGACCGATGCCCAAAGCTTCACCCAACCTCCCTATAGTGGTGGCGCGTTGATCGTATGGCCGCAACGCGCGAAGCCGTCTCCCAGGAGTCCGTACGATGACGAGCCCTTCCTTAACCACCGCCTCCACCCCGGGCGGCGGCTGCCCCGCCCGCGCCACCGACGCCCCCGTGCCGCTCAGCGGTCCCGCCTTCCACACCGAACCGCAGGCCCTGTACCGGACCATGCGCCAGTCGTACGGGCCCGTGGTGCCCGTCGAGCTCCCCGGTGGATTCCCCGCCTGGCTGGTCGTCGGGTACCGCGAACTCCACCAGGTCACCAGTGACGGCGAGCTCTTCCCCAGGGACGTCGGACTGTGGAACCAGTGGGAGCACATCCCCGAGGACTGGCCGCTGCTCCCCATGGTCGGACGCCCCATGCCGTCCATCTACTTCACCGCGGGAGCCGAACACAGGCGGCATTCCGCACTGGTGGTGCCCGCGCTCGAGGCCGCGGACCCGTTCGAGATCCGGGAGCACTGCGAGCAGCTGGCCGACCGGCTCGTCGACGGCATCTGCGCCCGGGGGACGGCGGATCTCGTCGCCGAGTTCGCGGAACCGCTGCCCGTGCTCGTCCTGGCCCGCCTCGTGGGCTTCCCCGACGCGGAAGGGGCGGACATCGCCCGGGTCCTCAAGGACCTGGCCGACGGGGGACCCGGCGCCCAGGAGGCGTACGGACGCTTCGGCGCGCACATGAGGCGGCTGGTGGAGGCGAAGCGGGAAGCGCCGGGCGACGACATCACGTCCCGGATGCTCGCCGATCCGGAGCCCTTCACGGACGAGGAGTACGCCCTCGACCTGATGGCCGTCACCGCGGCCGGACACCTCACCACCGCCGACTGGATCAGCAACTCCCTGCGGCTGATGCTCACGGAGGACCAGTTCGCGGACTCCCTCTCCGGAGGGCATCGCAGTGTCGGCGACGCCATGAACGAGGTCCTCTGGGAGGAGAGCCCGACCCAGATCCTCGCCGGCCGATGGGCGGTCCGCGACACACAGCTCGGCGGCCGGACCATACGCGCCGGGGACATGCTCCTGCTCGGTCTGGGAGCGGCCAACACCGACCCGCTGATACGCCAGGAGGCGATGTCCGGCGGAGCGGGGCACCGGGCGGGCAACGGCGCGCATCTGGCGTTCAGCCACGGGGAGTACCGCTGCCCCTTCCCGGCACAGGAGATCGCCGAGACCATCGCGCGTACCGCGATCGAGGTCATCCTCGACCGGCTGCCCGACCTCGAACTCGCCGTCCCCGCCCAGGACCTCGTGCGAAGGCCGTCCGCCTTCCTGCGCGGGATGAACGCGCTGCCCGTCCGGTTCTCTCCCGTACAGACGACAGGAGACCTGCTGTGAACTGCCCGCACACGACCGTGGTCATCGACCCCATGGTCCAGGACCTCGACGGTGAGACGGAACAGCTGCGGGCATCCGCCCCGCTCGCGCGCATCGAGCTCCTGGGCGTCCCCGCCTGGACCGTCACCCGTCATGCCGAGGCCCGCCGACTCCTGCTGGACACCAGGCTCGTGAAGGACCTGGGCGCCTGGGGGCTCTGGCAGAGCGGGGAGGTGACCCACGCGTGGCCGCTGATCGGCATGATCGACGCCGGTCGCTCCATGTTCACCGTGGACGGCGAGGAGCACCGCCGGCTGCGGGCGAAGACCTCCCAGGCACTCACGCCCCGCCGGCTGGAGGCGATCCGCCCGGCCATCGAGCAGTTCACCGAGGGGCTGCTGGACGAGCTCGCCGAGCAGGGAAAGGACGGGGCGGTCGACCTCAAGTCCGTGTTCGCCCAGCCGCTCCCCATGCGGGTCGTCGGGCTGCTGATGGGAGTGGACGAAGCCCTCCACCCCATGCTGACCCGGCAGTACAAGGCCTTCTTCTCGATGCTCACCCCCCAGGAGGAGAGGCTGGCGCTCCTGGCCGAACTCGACGTCTTCTACGCCGAGCTGGTGCGGGAGAAGACCGCGCACCCCACCGACGACCTCACCAGCGCGCTGATCCTCGCCGACGAGGGCGGGGAACCGCTCACGGAGGAGGAGGTCGTCGGCAACCTCAAGGCGATGGTGGCCGCAGGGCACGAGACCACGATCGGGCTCATCCTCAACGCCGTGCGCGCGCTGCTCGCCCACCCCGCCCAGCTGCGCAAGGTGCTGGACGGCGAGATCTCGTGGGAGACGGTGATCGAGGAGACCCTGCGCTGGGACACGCCCACCACCCACCTGCTGATGCGGTTCGCGACCGAGGACATAGAGGTCGGCGACCAGGTGATAGCCAAGGGGGAGGGCGTGGTGATCTCCTACCGGGCCATCGGCCGCGACACCACCCAGCACGGGGACGACGCCGACGCCTTCGACATCACCCGGCCGACGCCGATCCGCCACATGACCTTCGGCCACGGCCCCCACATCTGCCCCGGCGCCGCGCTGTCCCGGGTGGAGGCCGGGATCGCGCTGCCGGCGCTGTTCGGACGGTTCCCCGGTCTGAGACTCGCGATCGCCGACGAGGAGATCCGCAAGCTGCCGGTCATGACCCAGAACGACATGGAGGCCTTCCCCGTGCTGCTGCACGGCTGAGAACCGGGAGCCGCGCGGGCGGGGGAGCTCTCTGCGACCGGGCACACACATCCTCGCCGGGGCTGTGTGCCCGGCCCTCCGTGACTCCCTTGGAAGACAGTGTCGTTCGATATCCCGTACGACGTCCGGTCTTTCGGTGAAAGGGGGCTCCGCGCGGCAACCGATGGCGAGCCGGTGGCGACTGCTGGGTGCACGCCCCGTCCCCGACCTTCAGGAGGATCCTCGTGAGCCGCACTCTGAGGGGAACCCTCGCCGTGCTCCCCGCCGCCTTTCTGCTGGCCCTCATGCCGGGCAGCGCGTCCGCCTACCCGAACCCGGGCGCCGTCAACGGCGACGTCGTCGTCCACGACCCCAGCATGGTCCGCAGCCCGTCCGGCCAGTACCTGCTCTACTCGACCGGTGAAGGGCTCCAGCTCCGCACCTCGACCGACCGCACGGCCTTCGGCCGCTCGGGGAACGCCTTCACCACCAAGCCGAGCTGGTGGAAGAACTACTCCTCCGCCTCCGACCCCTGGGCCCCGGACATCTCGTACCGCGGCGGCAAGTACCTGATGTACTACGCCGTCTCCTCCTTCGGCTCGAACAAGTCGGCCATCGGCCTGGCGGCCTCCACCACCGGGCAGGCCGGCAGCTGGAGCGACTACGGCATCGTGTACACGTCGAGCACGTCGAGCGACTACAACGCCATCGACCCCAACCTGTTCGTGGACGACGACGGCAAGTGGTGGCTGTCCTTCGGCTCCTGGTGGACCGGGATCAAGATGATCCGGATCGACCCGACGACCGGAAAGCAGTACGCCGGCGACACCACCCGCCGCTCGCTCGCCTCCCGGCCCACCGGCACCAAGGCGGTCGAGGCACCCTCCCTCGTGAAGCGCAACGGGTACTACTACCTCTTCGCCTCGTACGACACCTGCTGCGCCGGCACCAGCTCGACGTACAAGATCAAAGTGGGCAGGGCGACCAGCGTCACCGGGCCCTACAAGGACCGCAACGGCGTCAGCATGCTCAGCAACGGCGGCACGCCCGTCATGGAGTCGCACGGCCGCTTCATCGGCCCCGGCGGCCAGTCGGTCCTGGCGGACTCCGACGGCGACCTGCTCGTCTACCACTACTACGACGGCCAGGACAACGGCACCCCGAAGCTCGGCGTCAACCTCCTGAACTGGAGCAGCGGATGGCCCGTCGCCTACTGACCCTGCTGAGCGCCCTCCTGCTGGCGCTCGCCCTGGGGCAGCCCACGTCGGCGTCGGCGGCCGAGGGCCGTCCGTACACCAACCCGGTCAAGAACCAGAAGGGCGCCGACCCCTGGATCTCCTACCACGACGGCAACTACCACCTGGTGTCGACGAGCTGGACCGACGTCATCACCATGAGGAAGTCACCGACACTGGCCGGTCTTTCGACCGCGCCCAGCGTGCAGGTGTGGCAGGGTGACGCCGCTTCGCGCTGCTGCAACATCTGGGCACCCGAACTGCACTACTCGGGCGGTCGCTGGTACCTGTACCACGTGGCCGGACAGAACGTCACCGACTACAACCCCACACAGCGCGTACACGTGCTGCAGAGCGCGGGCCCGGACCCGATGGGCCCCTACACGTACAAGAGCCAGCTGGGCAGCACCTGGATGCTGGATCCGAGCGTGCTCACCGTCAACGGGTCCATGTACCTGCTGGGGAGCGCGAGCGGAGGCGGTACGCAGAACCTCGTCATCGCCCCGATGTCGAACCCGTACACGCTCGGCGGCCCGTTCTCGACGATCTCGAGGCCCACCCACGACTGGGAGAGATCCGGAGGCGCGGTCAACGAGGGGGCCGAGGTGCTCCAGCGGGGCGGGAAGACGTTCATCGTCTACTCCGCCAGCGGCTGCTGGACACCCGACTACAAGCTGGGGCAGCTCACCCTGACCGGATCCGACCCGCTCTCCGCGTCCTCGTGGACGAAGAAGTCCACCCCGGTCTTCCAGCGGGACGACGCCGCCGGGGTCTACGGGCCTGGGCACAACGGCTTCTTCACCTCGCCCGACGGCACGGAGAGCTGGATCGTCTACCACGCCAACGACTCGGCGTCCGACGGCTGCGACAACGGGCGTACCGCGCGTGCGCAGAAGTTCGGCTGGAACTCCGACGGCACCCCGGGCCTGGGCACGCCCGTCGCCCTCGGTACGGCACTCCCCGGGCCCGCCGGCGAGACGGCGGCCACCCCGGCGGCGTACACCGTGGTCAGCCGGGCCACCGGGAAGTGCCTCGACGTGAGCGGTGCCTCGACCGCCGACGGGGCCGATGTCCGGCAGTGGACGTGCGACGGCAGCGCCAAGCAGCGGTGGCGCGTCGACGACCGGGGGGACGACACGAGCAGGCTGGTGAACGTCGCTTCGGGGAAGGTGCTGGACACGGCGGACTGCTCGGCGGCCGACGGCGCGGACCTGCGTCAGTGGTCGTGGCTCGACAACACCTGCCAGCGCTTCCGCTTCCTCACCACCGAGGCGGGGGGCTGGGTGCGCATCGTCAACCAGGCCACCGGGAAGGTCGCCGACGTGGCGGACTGCTCGGCGGCCGACGGCGCCGACATACGGCAGTGGACGTGGCTGAACAACCACTGCCAGCAGTTCAAGCTGCTGCCTGCCTCCTGAGATCGTGCATGCCTCGGGAGGCCCTACCGGTCTCCCGAGGCGCGCCGCAGCTCGCGGGCCCGGCACCCGTAAGCTGCGGCGGCATGGCTGATCTCCTCGCCCTCGCCCCGCACCGCTCCACCACGGCCACCCTCCTCGCCGGTGCGGCGCGGGAGCGCGGCATGGACGTCACCGTCCTGCCGCGTCACGGTCTGCCGGCCCGGCCGCCGGAGAGCGCCCGGGCGCACTACTACGGGGGACCGCTCTTCGGGACCTCGGCCGCCGGACGCTCGGCGTCGCGCTCCTCGAACCGGACGACGGCTGGCTCGACGCCCTGCCGTACGCGTTCACCGGCCGCCGCGTCCGCCGCGTACCGCTCAGCGAGGCCCGCCGCACACCGGGCCCGCTCTTCGCGAAGCCTCCTGCCGACAAGAGCTTCCCGGCCGCCGTGTACGCGGACGGCGCGGCCCTGCGGATCCCCGCAGGACCGCAGGAGGACCCGCTCGTCCAGATCAGCGAAGTCGTCACCTGGGTGAGGGAGTTCCGGCTCCATCTGCTCGACGGGGAGATACGGACCGGCTCGCAGTACGCCTGCTTCGGCCGGCTGGACGTGGCGCCGCTGGACGGCCATGCGGACGAGCCCGCGGTACGCGCGTTCGCCGGGCGTCTGGCCGAGGTGTGCGCGGGAACTCTGCCCAGCGGGGTGGTGCTCGACGTCGGGCTGATGCGCGTGGAGGGCGGTGCGGGGGAGGGGCGGTGGGCGGTGGTCGAGGCCAACATGGCCTGGTTCAGCAACCTGTACGCCGCCGACCCCGCCCGCGCCCTGGACGTGGTGCTCCGCGCGGCGGGCCCGTGTGCCGGAGTCCGGGCACGGGACGCGCCTTTCCGGCGGGCGTGGCAGCGGGGCCCGGCAACCTCGGCGCCGTAGCCGCGCGTGTGGCACCGGGCCCGGCAACCTTCGGCGTCGCCGCGGCGACTACTGGCCGGAACCCCACCTCTTCCCGACGAACGGACCAGGCCATGGCAGCCATTCCACGACGGCGCACCGCTCTCCACCCGGGACCCCGCAGCGCGATGACGGCAGGCGCGGCGGCGCTCCTGACCGCCGCATCGGTCTGGGCCTCCGGGCCGGCGTCCGGCACCGAGGCGGCGACCACCCTCACCGTCGCCAAGGACGGCAGCGGGCAGTACACCACCGTGCAGGCGGCGGTGAACGCGATCCCCGCGGGCAACACCGCACGGGTCGTCGTCTCCATCCGCCCCGGCACCTACCGCGAACTGGTGAAGATCCCCTCGACCAAGCAGAACGTCACCCTCCAGGGCAGCGGTTCCAGCCGCAACGACACCGTCATCGTCTACAACAACGCCTCCGGCACCCGGAAGCCCGACGGCTCGGGCACCTACGGCACCAGCGGCAGCGCGACCGTCGCGGCCGAGGCCGACGGCTTCCAGGCCCGCAACCTCACGATCTCCAACGACTTCGACGAGGCCGCCAACCAGCACATGAGCGGACTTCAGGCCGTGGCCCTGCGGACAGCCGCGGACAAGGTCCTGCTCGACTCCGTGATCGTCACCGGCGACCAGGACACCCTGCTGCTGGACACCGCGTCCAAAGCGGCGCTCGGACGCGTCTACATGACGAACTCGTACGTCGTCGGCAACGTCGACTTCATCTTCGGACGCGCCACCGCGGTGATCGACAAGTCGGTCATCACGCTGAAGAAGCGGTGGGACGGCAGCTCCGCCGGCTACATCACCGCACCCAGCACCGCGGCCGACCGCAAGGGCTTCCTCATCACCCGGTCCACCGTCAACGGCGACGTCTCCGCGTCGTCCTTCCACCTCGGCCGGCCGTGGCACGCGGGCGGCGACGCCTCGCTCGACCCGATGGCCACCTTCCGCGACTCGACACTCGGAGCGGCGGTCAAAGCGGCCCCCTGGACGGACATGAGCGGCTTCTCGTGGAAGGACGACCGCTTCGCCGAGTACCGGAACACAGGGCCCGGCTCCGGCCCGGCCGGCAGCAACCGGCCGCAGCTCACCGACTCCCAGGCCGCGGGGCAGGAGACCGCCGACTGGCTGGCAGGCTGGACACCTTCGGCGTCCTGAGTCACGGTGTGCGGCAGCGAATCGATGAGGCACCCACGGTCGAAGCGCTTCGACTCCCCTATGGACAGTGCCTGTGAGCGAGTCTAGGCTCCACGGTGTCTGTGCATGTCAGAGTGCGAAGGGGAGCACAGCAAGGCGCTGTCGAAGCGCTTCACCCGCTCTCCCTTGCGGTCACCATCTGTAGGGGAGAAGCCGAATGGTCACGCTTGCCGAGGTAGCCCAGCACGCCGGAGTCTCCGCGAGCACGGTGAGCTACGTCCTCAGCGGCAAGCGGTCGATCTCGGCCTCCACCCGGGAACGGGTGGAGAACAGTATCCAGCAGCTGGGCTACCACCCCAACGCAGGTGCCCGGGCCCTCGCGAGCAGCCGGTCCAACATCATCGCGCTCATGGTGCCGCTGCGCACGGACATGTACGTGCCGGTGATGATGGAGATCGCGATCGCCGTCGCCACCGGCGCCCGCACCCACGGTTACGACGTCCTGCTGCTCACCGGCGAGGAAGGGCCGGCGGCCGTCCGGCGGATCGCCGGGAGTTCGATGGCGGACGCGATGATCCTGATGGACGTCGAGCTGCACGACGAACGGCTTCCGCTGCTCCGCGACTCGGGCCGGACCGCCGTCCTCATCGGCCTGCCGGCCGACACCTCCGGGCTGACCTGTGTGGACCTCGACTTCGAGGCCACCGGCGCGCTCTGCGTGGACCACCTGGCCGGCCTCGGACACCGCGAGGTCGCGGTGATCGGCGAAGCGGCCGCCGTCTACGAGCGGCACACCGGCTTCGCCGAACGGACCGTGGACGGCATCCGGGCCAAGGCGCAGGAGGCGGGGATGCGGATCCTGCACCGTCCCTGCGAGGGCGGATACGCCGCCATGGCCGGCACGCTCGGCCGGATCTTCGACGAACGGCCGGGCACGACCGGATTCATCGTCCAGAACGAGGCCGCCGTCGAGCCCCTGCTCAACCTGCTCCAGCAGCAGGGGCGCGCCGTGCCGGAGGACGTGTCCGTCGTCGCCGTCTGCCCCGAGCAGGTGGCCACCCAGGCCTCGGTCCGGCTCACCTCCGTGGCCATCCCGGCGCAGGAGATGGGGCGTCGCGCGGTGGAGCAGGTGGTGGCGAAGCTCGCCGGGCGGGGCACGGACGAGGTGGAGCTGCTGGAGCCCGTACTGACGGTACGTGCGAGTACGGGGCCTGCCCCGGTCTGAGCGGCTTGGAACCGAATCACTCGTACGGGTGGTATGCGCTGTCGCGCGTTGACGCCGGGGCGGTACGTACGGGCTGCGGGAGGCCAACGGGGCCTGGAATCAGCCTGGTTGCTGAAGATCCCGCGTGATAACTTCGCGATCGGTCATACAGGCGGTACCGGCTCGACGGGGGTGGTCGGTGGTGGTGAACGGGCTGCTCGGACCGGGGGAGCCGGATGAGGCCAGGGCGCGACTCGTCGGAGGGCTCGTCAACTTCCTGTGCGTACAGGACTTCGTGACGGACCGCGACCAGTGCGCCCAGTTCATCGCCTTCGTCGCGGAGCAGCTCGGCGCGGAGATCAACTACCCGCGGACCAATCCCCGGGCCGACATGCTGTCCTTCGCCAGGGAACTGCTGAAATACGACAAGGGCCTCGCGGCGCTGACCTTCAGCGTGGGGATCATCGCGGGACCCGACTGCGCGCGCCAGCTGATGAGGATCGCGGAGACCGCGCGGACCGATGAACAAGTCGTGGCCGCCTCATCGGAGTTCACCGACAGGGAGGTGCGGGAGGCGCATCGGCTGCTCGGCGACGCGTGGCGCGTCGGCGAGGCCCGTGTACATGCCGTGCTCGACCACGAGCTGGGGGCCGGGGCACCGTACGGCCGCACACCGGCGGCACTCTTCGACCACCTGTGCGGCGTCAACACCCAGGCCGACGGTCTTCCTCCGGCGCTGGTGCTCGTCGAGGCCGTGGCGTCCTTGGCGCAGCCGGCGTCCCGGGAGGCGCTCAGGGACTGGTCGGACGCATGGGCCCGCGGAGTCGGTGCGGACGTCGTGCGGGCGCTCGAGGAGCGCAGGCGCACGATCGCGGCCCGGCCGCCCGCCGATCCCCAGGTGTCCCGTTGTCTCGTCGTCATGGTGGAGCCCGCGGACGACAGTTCGGCTGATGTCTACGTACGCCATTGGGTCAACGCGTCGCCCGGATACTGGGAGCCTGTGGCCGGGGACATCGAGCGCGTGAGCATGGACACCCTGGCGGGAGCGGTGGAACGCGCGCTCAGCCGGGGTGCCTCACGCTGGGCGGATGTCGGGGAGAGCGAGAACGATCCACCGATCGAAGTGGAATTCGTCCTGCCGTTCCAGTACCTGAATCACGACATGGCCCGCATCGAGCTGGGTACGCGCTCACGTGTCCCGGTGCCGATCGGTCTTCGCTACCATGTCCATCTGCGGAGCCTCGAGCGCATGAGGGCCCGCGACCCTGCGGAGCTCGGCCGGTGGCGGGCCCGCTGGACGCAGTTCAAGAAGGTGGGCGTGGCGGAGGCCCACCGGTGGCACGGGGAACAGGGCGACCGTCTGGAACGCTGGCGTGCCGGCCTCGCGGCGAACCCGCGTCTGACCGCGGTCATACTCGACGTTCCCGCACTGCCCGGCCACGGTCTCGACGCTCTGATCATCGCCATCGAGCAGGGGGTCGGTGTGGCAGCCTGGGACCGCAGGGCGGACAGTCCGGATCTGGCCGGACAGGTGCTCACCCTGCTGCTCGCCCACCCGCCCTCGCAACTGCCGTCGAAAGTCAGTCAGATCCGCAAGGAGGCGGAGGAGTTGGGTCGCGACAGCCTCTCCGTGGGTAAGCACATGGCGTTCTTCTGGGACGACCCGTACCGCCTGGTCGACTGCGAGGAGTTGACAGCATGACCGAGCAGGTCTCGGCAGCGCAGTCCGTCACCCCACCGCCCTGGAGGGTGTTCCACGCGACGGGGCGTCCCCCCGCCGGCGGCCCGCCCGGCCTGCCTCAGCCACCGCCCTGGCGGGTGTTCGCCGGGAGTCCGCTGCAACAGGGTCCCCCGGACGACGCGCAGTCGGCGCTGCGCCGGCTCGGCACCGTGCAGGAGGGCCCGCAGTTACGCGAGGAGGAGATCAACGCGGTCAACGCCGCACTCCTGCTGCGCCGCCCCCTGCTGATCACGGGCCCGCCCGGAGTCGGCAAGTCCACCCTCGCCTATCTGATCGCTCAGGAACTCGGGCTCGGCAGGGTGCTGCCGTGGAGCATCGTCAGCCGCACCACACTGCGCGGCGGGCTGTACGAGTACGACGCCATCGGCAGGGCCCAGGCCATCGCCGCATGGCGTGCCGGAGGGACGCCGGAGGCGGAGGGCGAGAGGGGAGGAGCTCCCGATCTCGGGGACTTCGTCACCCTCGGCCCGCTGGGGACGGCCCTGCTGGCCCACGAGCGCCCCAGGGTCCTGCTCGTCGACGAGCTGGACAAGAGCGACATCGACCTGCCCAACGACCTGCTCCACGTCCTGGAGAACGGCAGCTACGAGATCCCGGAGCTGGTGCGCGCCGGCGCGGCCGAGGTGTCCGTCTTCACCGATGACCCCCGGGGCAGAGCCGTCATCCAGGCCGGCCGGGTCGAGTGCGCGGAGTTCCCCGTCGTCGTGATCACGAGCAACGGCGAGCGCGAGTTCCCGGCCGCCTTCAGGCGCCGCTGTCTTCCGCTGGAGATGCGCCCGCCGAGCCGCGAGCAGCTCGTCTCCATCGTCATCAGTCATCTGGGACGCCGCCCCGAGGGCGTCGAGGCCCTCGTGGACGACTTCGTCAGGCGCCTGGACGGCGGAGGGACCCAGTCCGTCGATCAGTTGCTGAACGCCGTGCAGCTCACCACGGCGCATGGATTCCGGGCCGACAGCGACGGGCGCAAGCTGATCGAGATGCTCCTCCGCGACCTCTCGAAGGGCCGCTGATGAACGGCTCGCCAAGAGAGCGCGCCCCGGACGCGGCCCTCGCGCCGGGCGACTCCGCCGTCCACGAGACGGACGGCGGAGTGAGCTGGCAGGACCTCGCCGACGCCGTATGGCTCGCGGCGGCCTGGCGCCGGGCGGGCCGCGACGCGGACGGGGAGACGGGCCGGGGCCCCGCGCCCTTACCCGGCGACGTGGGGAGCGGGCTTCCCGAGGTCGCGGCTCCACCCTCCGTCCAGGGCGGAGCACAGGACGCCGTGGCCGCCGTGAGCCACCCGGATGTCGAGCTGCTGGACGTCGGCCTGGCCGACGCGCTCGCCCTGAGGCACGGCCCGCCCGACACCGTCCTGCCGGAGGAGGTGCGCCCCGTACGGCGTGGGGTGCCTCTGCCGTTGGCCAAGGCCCTGCGCGGACTGGGCCGGCGTGTCCCCTCGCGGCACGAAAGCCGGCTCGACGAGGCACGCACCGCCGAGAACGGCGTGATCGACGGGCTGTGGATCCCCTATCTCGACCCGGTCCAGGAACGCGCGTTCGATCTGATGCTGCTCGTCGACACCGCGCCCACCATGCCCGTGTGGGAGGACTCCTTACGTCAGCTGTCGGACGAAGCCGTGCGCAGCGGGGCCTTCCGGGACGTCCGTACGGTCGACGTGTCGCTGCCCGGTGGGGCGGCGCCCGTCCTGCGCTGGCCCGGTAACCGGCGCGCCGATCCCGCGGAGCTGCTGGACGGCCGCGGCTCGCGACTGTTCCTCGTGGTGACCGACGGACTGGCTCCGGGCTGGGCCGAGGGCGGCGCCGACGAACTGCTGGGGCGGCTCTCCTCGTCCGGGCCGACGGCACTCGTCCACCTGCTGCCGCCGTATCTGCGCCACCGCTCCTCGGTCTACCCGTTCCGGGCCCGGCTCGACGCCGCCGGATTCGGCGCGCTGAACCGCCACTTCCTCTGCCATCCGCCCCAGGGGGTGCCCGAACACGCCCACCACCTGCCCGACACGGGTGACGGCTCCGTGCCGGTGCCGGTTCTCAGCCTGCGCCCCGGTTCGTTCCGTGCCTGGGCGGACCTGGTCACCGGCGAACGTGGCGTGCGGCGGACGCTGCCCGTGGTGCTGGCCGGTGCGATGGCCAAGGGTGTGGCCGCGGCCGGACTCCGGGCACCGAGGATCGACGGCCCCCGCGCGGCGGCGGACGCGGTGCGCAGGTTCGTCGCGCTGGCCAGTCCGCTCGCCCGGCACCTCGCCGTCCTGCTGGCGGTCGCCCCGCTGCGGTTCGACGTCATCGAGGAGCTGCGGGCGCGCGCCTTCCCCGAGTCCCGTCCCGAGCACCTGGCCGAAGTGATGATGGGCGGCCTCATCGACTGGGAGCGGGACGGCGAGGACGGCCCCGACTTCGCCGACGGCATCCGCGAGGCGTTGCTGGCCACCGGCAACCGCACCCAACTCGCCCGCGCGGTGGGGCTTCTGGCCGAGTCGCGGACCGGCCGGACCCAAGGCGTGCGGCTACGCGCGGCGCTGCGCGACCCGGCGCAGGCGGCACTTCCGGACAGCGGGGCCGGACCGGCGTGGCCGCGCATCGAACTGGCCGTGCTGCGGGCCCTGGGCGGCTTGCCGTACCGGCGGCGCGCGGCGCGTGTGCACGGCGAGCTGCTGCACGGCGCGGGAGCGTCTGCGGGGGTGTCAAGAGATGATAAAGAGGCATCTGATGTGAATGAGCATGGCCCCGCTTCCCCGTCGCATTCGACGGTCCCACCAGGAGGATCTGTGTCGCCCACGACACCACCCGTAGACACCGAGCCGGATGCCCGGAGGGCCGACGAGCGTACGCCCACCACGGCTCCGGAACTACGGTTCGTCCGCACGGGCCAGCCCAAGATCATGGGCAACGTGCCACCGAAGAACCCGAACTTCACCGGACGGGAAAGCCTTCTGGACGCCGTGGAGCGGCAGTTGCGGGAGGACGAGACCACCGCCGTCCTGCCGCACGCGCTCCACGGCATGGGCGGTGTCGGCAAGTCGCAGATCGCCGTGGAGTACGTGTACCGCCACAGCGGTGAGTTCAACGTCATCTGGTGGATCCCCTCGGAACAGGAGAACCTGATCCTGGGCGCCCTGGCCGACCTGGCCCGCAGCCTCGGCCTGGAAGTGGGACCGCAGGCCAACGCCGCGGTGCCCGCCGTGCGCGAGGCGCTCCGCACGGGCAAGCCGTTCGACAACTGGCTGCTGGTCTTCGACAACGCCGAGGACATCGAGGCCGTCCGGTCGTACTTCCCGAACGGAGGGCCCGGGAAGATCATCGTCACCTCCCGCAACCGCGAGTGGGAACGCGTCGCCACGCCCCTCAGCGTCGACGTGTTCGACCGGGAGGAGAGCGTCGCGCTGCTGCAGCGCCGCGCCCGCGGCCTCAGCTTCCGTGACGCCGACCGGCTCGCCGCGGCGCTCGGTGACCTGCCTCTCGCGGTGGAGCAGGCGGGTGCCTGGCACGCGGCCACCGGTATGCCGGTCGACGAGTACCTCAGCCTGCTGGAGGAGCGACGACCCGAGATCCTCGAACTCGACCCGTCCCCCGACTACCCGCTGCCGGTCGCCGCGGTCTGGGACATCTCCCTGGGCCGTCTCTCGCAGGACAATCCGGCGGCACGCCAACTCCTGGAGATCTGCGCCTGCATGGCGCCGGAACCCATCCCCCTCAACCTCTTCAGGGGCGGACGCAACGTCGAGGTCACCCCCGAGCTCGACCCGGTCCTGCGCGATCCCCTGCTCCTGGCCCGCGCTACCCGGGACCTCAGCAAGCTGTCGCTCGTGAGGCTGGACCACAAGACCGCCACCCTGCAGATGCACCGGCTCATGCAGAACGTGATCGTGGCGAGGATGGACCCGGGGGAACGGGCCAGGATGACGCGGGCGGCCCACCTGCTGCTGACGACGGCCAAGCCGGGCGCGCCGGCCTCCCCCGACCAGTGGCCCGCCTACCAGGCGATCCTCCCGCACGTGATCGCGTCCGGGGCGGTGGAGAGCTCCGACGCGTGGGTCCGTGACCTCGTCTACGACATGGTGTTCTTCCTCTACTACTGGGGGGCGCACGAATCGGGTGCCGCTCAGGCCCGGCTGGCCTGGTCGGCGTGGCGCGCCCAGTCCGGTGACGAGGACCTGCACGTCATCCGGATCACCAAGCTCCTCGGGTTCTACCTGCGGCTGCTCGGGCGGCCCGACGAGGGCGTCGTGCACAACGAGCGCGCGCTGGCCATCTCGCGCGGTGCCGACATCCCCGACGAGGAACTCATCGACTCCATGTGGCAGATGGCCGGTGCGCTGCGGCACCGGGGGGAGTTCCAGCAGGCACGCGGTCTGGCTGAGGAGGCGTTCACCCGGGCGAGCGATCTGTTCGGGCCCGAGGACCCCACGACCCTGAGTGCGGCGCACGACTACTGCGTGACACTGCGGCTGAACGGGCGCTTCGGAGCCGCCCGGGAGATCGACGAGGAGACCGCGCGACAGCGGGAGCTCCTCTACGGTCCGGCGAGCGGACTCACCCTCAACACGCTCAGCGCCCTGTCCAGCGACATCCGGGAGGCGGGCGACTACCTCGGCGCGCGCGCCCTGCAGGAGTCCAACTACCTCACCTACGTGACCCATTTCGGTGAGACCAACGCGTCGACCATCCGCGCCGCCCTCAACCTCGCCGTGTGCCGGCGCAGGGCGGGCGTGGTGGAGGGCGGCGCGGCACTCGCCGAGCTGACCCTGGAGCGGTTCACCACACGCTACGGCCTGAACAACACCGACGCGCTGGGCGCCGCGATCCACACCATGGTCGAACGCCGGCTGAACGGCGACCTCGCGGGCTCCCTGGAGCTGGGCGAGCAGACGCTCGCCGCCTACCGCAAGGTGCTTCGCGAGCATCACCCGTACACGCAGTTCGCGAAGGTGAACCTGGGGGCGACCCTGCGGGCCCAGGGTGACGTCGACAGGGCCGAGGCGCTGGACACCGAGGCGCTGCGGGCGCTGGAGACCTCTCTGGGGGCCTCGCACATCAACACGCTCGTCACGGGGATGTGCAAGGCCAACGACCACTACGCGCGGCTTGACTTCGCGCAGGCCAAGGACGCGGACGCGGCCGTCCTGCCGAAGCTCGCCGAGACCGCGGGGGCCGCCCACCCGCTGGCCCTCGCCTGCACCGCCAACCTCTCCCTGGACCAGCGCGGACTGGGGGACACGCAGGAGGCGGACCGGCTCAACTCCCAGGCAGTGGAGGGTCTCGCCCGGGTGCTCGGTGCGAACCACCCCTGGCACACCGCGGCCAGGCTCCACCAGCGCATCGAATTCGACGTCACACCGCTGCCGATGTGACGCCCCGGAGCACGACCGGACGACCGTCGGTCCGTCCACCGCCCTCGGGCGGTGGACGGACCGCAGCGACAAGCAACGGGGGCGTACGTATGACCACGGTGGTCTTCATCCACGGCACCGGCGTGCGCGAGCCTCATCTGACCGCCCTGCTCGCACGGATCACGGCGGGCCTTGCGTCGACGGCTCCCGGCGCACGCCTGGCGGCGTACGACTGGGGCGGGCGGTTCGGGGCGACGCTTGCCGCAGGCGGTGCGAGCATTCCGGCCGGGCCCGAGGCCGGGTGGGGCCGGAGCACCGGCGGTCCCGAGGACAGCGACGAGGCGGAGGAGTGGGCCCGGCTGTACGCGGACCCCACGGCCGAACTCGCCCTCGCGTCGGCCGGAGCGTCCCCACGCGCGACACCACCAGGTGCGGCCTTTCCGGACGAACGTCCGAGGACGCTCCTCCGCCGGCTCGCCGTGGAGGGGGATCCCCGGGTGGCAGCGCTCGGCCCCGGGCTGAGGGAGGCGGCGGCCGCTCTCGCCCGCAGCCCCCTCCTCCGCCCGGCCGCCGAGGCACTGGACCGGGAGGACCTGGCCTGGATGCTGGCCCGGGCACTGACCGCCATGGTCGTCGCCGCGGACGTCGCGGCCGACAACCCGGTGCAGAGCGGCGGTGACACCAGGGACGCGGCTGTCACCGCGCTCGCCGAGCACCTGGGCGCAGCGCCGGCCGGCACGGGCCGCGGCCCACTGCTGCGGATGGCGGGGAGGCCGCTCGTGCGCCTCGGCAGCCGCTACGCCGTGCGCCGTCGCCGGGCACTCACCGACGCCGCGCACCCGGCGGCCGGCGACATACTCAAGTACCTGGCCAGGGGTGAGGACCTGCGTCAGGGACTGCGGGACCTCGTGGCGGCCCTGGAACCCCCGGTCGTGCTTCTCGGGCACAGCCTCGGCGGCATCATCGCGCTCGACACCCTCATATCCGGCTCCCAGCCAGGAGTCGCGCTCCTCGTGACCGTCGGCTCGCAGGGCCCCTTCCTGTACGAGACGGGCGCCCTGCCCTCGCTCGCCCATCCGGACCCCCTGCCCGGTCACGTCCCCCCGTGGCTGAATCTCCACGACCGGCGCGACCTTCTCGGCTACGCGGCCGAACCCCTCTTCCCCGGCCGGGCCCGTGACGTCGCCACGGACAGCCGGCAGCCCTTCCCCGTGGCGCACAGTGCCTACTGGACCGACCCCGGCGTCTACCGCGCGATCGGGGAGCGGCTGCCGTGAGCCGCCGAGCCGTCCCGCCCGACCGCGTCTTCGCCCTCGTCGTCGGAATCGAGCAGTACGCCGCCGGCTCCGGCTGGGACCTTCCGGGACCCGCCCGGGACGCCCTGCGCTTCCGCGACTGGCTGAGGGCCCGGGGAGTCCCGGACAGCCAGATCCAGCTCCACCTCGCGCCGCTGCCCGGCAGTGTCCCCGGGGTTCCGTTCCGCCCGGCCGACCACGACTCGCTGAGGCGCGCCTTCATCGAGGACATCCCGGACCGCGGGGACGAGGCGCTGTGGGTCTGGTGGGGCGGCCACGGCGTGCTGGACGCGGACGACAACACACGGCTCCACACCTGCGACGCCACGTCGGCGGACCGGCGCAACATCGACCTCGAGTCCGCCCTCGCCCGGCTGAGAAGTGACGTGACCCCCGGTCACGGTGTCCAGATGTGGATGGTCGACACGTGCCGCACCTTCGACGAGGCGCACCACTTCCCGCAGTCGCTGCCCACGGAGCGCTTTCCCACCGGCGCACGGGTCGCCGAGCACGAGCAGATACTGATGTTCGCGGCAGGCCGCGGACAGCGGGCCGGCAACGATCCGGAGCGCCGGCTCGGTGTGTTCTCGGACATCGTCCTGGACGCGCTTTCGGACGAACTGCTGCCTGACCCCCAGACCCTCTTCGGGACCGTGAAGGCGCGGATGGACGCTCTGCGGGCAGCGGGCCCGACCGGCCAGGACTCCGGACTGAGGCTGGAGAGCCCGCAGCACACGTTCATCAGGCGGCCGGCCCCGGCGCCTGCGCCCGTGGCACCCCTGGGGCGGCTGATCGACGCACTGATGGCGTATCCACTGATGAACGACCGTGACGAGCGGCAGACCCTGGTCAACGAGCTGCCCTCGGCCGTCGTCGCCAGGATGCCGAGACACCCGTTGCCCCGCACGGACGTGATCGGAATCGTGCGCACCCTCAGAAGACGGCCCGACGGGCTGCGGCACCTGTACGCCGCAGTGACACTGCTCGACGACGACCCCGACCGCGCCGCCGGACTCAGCTCAGCGGTCGATGACGTACTGGCCGGCCCGGGGCCGGGAATGTGATCGGCTGGCGTGATCACACGGGTTTCGGGAAGCGGTCTCAGTCGTCATGATGGAGTAAACGGTGGCATCCTGTGCCACCGCTCGCGAAGGGGGAGCGCGTTGTACCAGCCGGTACTCGCCGTCGGCACACCTGATCACCTCGAGTCCGACCTCATGGATCTGGCCGATGTCGGCGTCGCCGATCTGCGCCGCCTCCCGGCTCCCCACGCGGGGCCCCGGCTCCTCGCCGAACTGCGGCGTGCGCGGAGCAACGCCATGGGAGGCGGAGGCGAACCGGGAAGGGCGGAATAGCCCGCCGCGACGAGCCGTCCATGACAGGGAGCGATGTGTACGAGCCGATCCGTATGCCCGGCCCACTGTTCGACGAGGTCGCCGCCGGAGGCGGTTCGCCCGAGGCCGTCGCGTTCCTGGTGCGCGGCGAACGTACGCGACGTCTCCTGCTGCTGCGCGAGCTCCTCGATCTCCTCGACGCGGACCCCGGCGTTCTCGGCCCCCTCGACGCGCGGACGGTCTGGCCCACGCTGGAGTCCGCCGCGGCCCGGGCCCCGCAGCCGGTCGAGACGCTCCTGCTGAGCCCTCAGGTCGGCAGCTGGCTCGCCCACACACTGCGCAGGCTGCACGGGACGGCCTCGGGACCACCCCTGTGGGCCGATGCCGGACAGATCGCCGCCGTGGCGGCGGCAGCCGCCGTGCGCGCCGGCACGGACGCCGGACTCCTCCTGCCGGCCCGGGGGACGTCCGTCAGCATCCCGGCGCTGGGCATGGTCCGGCTGCCCGGCCCGGACGACGGCGCCTACCGTGCCGTACACGCGTCGGTGTCCGGGGGCCGCCTCGTCGTCGGCACCGCGCACGGGCGGAGCGTCTCCGTGCGCCCGCTCACCGAGCCGGAGTCGGCCCACTGGCTGCCCGTGCACCGGCTGGAGACGGTTCCGGGGGCGGAGCCCGTCCAGCTCGACGACCTCGACCCCTACCGCGACCTGGACGAGCCGATAGCCCCCGACCGGC
This sequence comes from Streptomyces sp. ALB3, assembly GCF_044385685.1. Classification (NCBI taxonomy): domain Bacteria; kingdom Bacillati; phylum Actinomycetota; class Actinomycetes; order Kitasatosporales; family Streptomycetaceae; genus Streptomyces; species Streptomyces sp. ALB3. The sequence goes on from NZ_JBISCE010000008.1 coordinate 804,830, forward strand.
TGCCGCCCGGGGAACTGCGCGCGTGGCAGCGCCTGTTCGCGGACGCCGTGGCCATCCTGCGACGCGGCGGCGGCACCGGTCCCGGCAGTCTGCGGCCCGAGGAGATCAGCCGCATCGTGCCCTGGCACGCCAAGGAGAGCGGCACCGGGCTCCCCGTGCCGGCGGAGGGGCTCAGCGCCTCCACGGGTGACGCCTTCGCCTCCATGGTGATCGCCCGGCCCACGGACGGCCTCGCCCTGGCGGAGACCCTCGTCCACGAATTCCAGCACAGCAAGCTCGGCGCGCTGCTCCACCTCTTCCCGCTGCTCGACGACGACCGGTCCGAGCTCCACTACGCGCCCTGGCGCGCCGATCCCCGCCATCTGCCGGGTCTTCTCCACGGTGCGTACGCCTTCGTCGGCGTCACCGGCTTCTGGCGGGAGCGGACCGGGGACACCGGCGCACAGCGGGCCGGACGGGCCTCGTACCTGTTCGCGCTGCTCCGGCTCCAGACGCGTATGGTCCTGCGCACCCTGGCGACCCGCGCCCGGCTGACCGGGCCCGGACTGCGGCTCGTCGCCCGGCTGACCGCCACCGTCGACGGCTGGCTGAGGGAGCCGCTGGAGCCCTCGGCCGTGGTCAGGGCGCGGGCGTCGGCCATGAGCCACCGGGTGGAGTGGCGGCTCCGCAACCTTCGCTGTGCCGAGGACGACAAGGACACCCTCGTCAAGGCGCTGCGGTCCGGCGCCGCGCCCGTACGGGGCGGTGAGCCGCTGGTGGCGCCCGACCCCGGCCGCCGGTACTGGCGGGACGACCGTGCCCGCCTCTACCAGGAGCGGGAGTTCGAGGCCGGACGGTCGCCGACAGCCGATGAGATGCTCGTCGCGGGCGACGCGGAAGGGGCTCGTGCCGCCTACACCGCACAGCTGCGCGGCCCCGGGCCGTCCGACCCTCACGCACTGTCCGGCTGGCTGCTGGCGCACGCGGCTCTGCACCCTCGCGACCGGCGTCTGCTCGCCCGTCCCGAACGGTTCGCGGCGCTGCTGGACGCGTCCTCCCCCGAACACTGGACGCGCACCGCCCACTGGCTGGCCGCCAACGGCGCCGTCGTGCGCTGACGGAGAACGGGCCGGGGAGAGACCGGTACGGCGGTCGGCGCCCAGGACGATCATGGTTCCTGCGTGGTGATCCCCGAGTTCGGGTGATGCGAGGCGGTCCGAGGGCTCAGCTCCGGTAGCCGTGGAGAAAGACGTGGATACCGGCCGCGATCCTGTCGTCGATGTCCTCCTGTGCGGGCGCGCCGGAGCCTGGGCGGGAGGGGGCCGTAGCTGAGATCAGCGGCATGAGGTGGACGGGGAGTCATGCCGGATCGACTGCTGGGCAGGACCGGACTCCGTGTCTCCGAACTGTTCCTGGGCGCCTCCGACACGCCGTCGGCGATCACGTCCGCTCACCGGCGGGCCAGTTCCTCGGGTGACCCGCGCCAGGCGCCTGCGCGAGCCCACCGGTACCGGGCCCGGAGAACGGGCCGGGGGCGTCCCCGGCCCGTCCCCCCACGGGGTCAGCTCGACGAGACGTCGAACCCGTTGGTGGTGAAGTCCAGGCCGCCGGACGACGAGGTGATCTCGTAGCCGAACTGGACGTCCCCGATGGTCTCGTTGCCCCACCATCCCTTGGTGTCCTTGATCCACTTCAGGATCGGCAAGATGTCCACGGAGCCGGAGGAGGAGTCGGAGGTCCGCAGGAACGAGAAGACCTCGTTGGCGCCGTTGTCACCCTTGTAGACGGCCCAGGTGTGGCCCCCGAGGCTGACCGTGCCCTGGGACGTGCCGAGGGGGCCGACCGCGCCGTTGTGGTTCACCCAGAGCATGACCTCGTAGTCGTAGTCCGTGTCCCAGATGTCGTACGACGTGTTGTACGCGCCCGACGACGGCACGGTCACGTTGTACCGGCTGGTCAGCGACGAGAGCGACGTGATCGGCTTGTTGACGATCTTCTTGGCGTTCGGGTACGACTTGATGCCGCCGGTGTTCGGGTGGTTCGCCGTCACGCCCCAGTTGCTCGACGAGTTGGCCCAGATGGTCTGGGTGCCCGCTCCGGAGCCCCAGATGTTGTTGTAGAGGATGTAGCCGTCGGACGTGGTGTGGTTGCCCCACTGCTCCGACGAGGTCCAGATCGCGGCGTGGGCGGGAGCCGCCGCGAAGCCGATCAGCGCGGCCACGGCTGCCGCGGGGGCCAGCAGCAGCCTGGTCAGGGTGGATCGTGCCATGGGTGTTCCTTCCATGTGGGGATGGAGGACTGCTACCGCGGCCCCAGGGTGAGGACGCGGTCCACGCCGGCTGCCAGCTCCAGGGGAGCCGGGGCATGTCCGGCAGAGGTCTCGGTGAGGGCGAGCCCGTCGCCCGTACGCAGGTCGACACGGGCGTCGCGGGTGGGACGCAGCACGGCGGTGGCGCCGTCCTGGGACCACCGGAGGTCGAGGTGGGCGCCGAACCGTGTGCGCACCCCCCGGAGTTCACCGGCCGGGTAGGCCGCCGGGACGGCGGGCAGCAGCACCAGGCGGCCGGGCGTCGACTGGACGAGCGACTCGATCACGGCGGCGGGCAGGGTGTGCGCCGCGTCGGCGTTGTAGACGTTCCGGGACGGGTAGTGGGCGCTCATCAGCGAGTCGTGGAAGAAGTCGCCGCCCAGCACCGCGTCCAGTGCCGCGGACACCCGCGAGGGGTCCCGGAGCCGGGCCGCGACCAGGGCGTGGTGCAGGTGCCCGTGGGCGGAGTCGTTCTCCGAGCCGCGCAGCTCCAGTGCGCGGTGCGCGGCCGCCGCCGGCTCCGGGGTGTCGTACGGGTTGATCTCGTCCAGCGGCCACACCGGGTAGAGGTGGCTCAGGTGACGGTGGTCGTACGTCTCCCGCAGGCCCGGCCACGCCCACTCGGCGAGCGCTCCGTCCTCGTTCACGAGATACGCCGGCAGCCGGGCCGCGAGTGACCGCCAGAGGCCGGCGGACGGGTGCCCCGGTGCGTGTTCGGCGGCCGTCGTCAGGGCGTGACGGGCCGCGGCGATGTCCATCGTGGCGTTCACCGTCCCCCAGCTCGCGTTCGCGGGCCGGTTCTCGGGGGAGTACGAGGGCACGACCACGACATGTCCGTCCGGGTCCTCGCGGCCGAGGAAGTCCTCGTAGAACAGCGCCGCTTCGACGAGGGCGCCGGTCAGGGCGGCGTCCGGGGCGCCCGTCGTGACCTCGGCGTGCTCCAGCAACGGCTGCAGCAGCCAGTCGGCCCCCGCCGTCCACAGATGGAGCGGATAGGCGCGCTGGAAGTGCCGGGTGTGGCCCGAGGCGCCGTCCGTGTGCGACGGGGCGACGATGCCCCGTGCCCCGAAGAGCGCCCGGGCGTTGTCCTGCCAGTCGGACAACTGCGCGTGCACGAGGGCGGCGTGCGCCTCCGTGACCTCGGGGAGCGCGGCCGCCGCCGCGGAGGCGATCTGGAGGTTGAGGTTGGCGTTCGTGGTGAAGGCCCCGGACCAGGCGGTGTCCCAGTCGCCGGTCCACAGGCCGGTCAGCCGGGGCGGGAGGACCCCCGAGGAGGACAGCAGGTGGTAGCGGCCTGCCGCGAAGAGCCGTTCGAGGAGCGCCGGGGACTTCGGGGCGCGCAGCAGCTCGCTGCCGGGCAGTGCCCGCTCGGGCGCCGCGTCCCGCAGGGTGAGGGACGCGCGCGCGTAGGCGTCCCTGTGCAGCGGCCGGTGGCGGTCCAGGAGGGTGGCGTAGTCGTCGCGTGGCAGAGCGGCCCACAGCTCGCCGAGGTCGGGGCGCCCGGCCCCGCGGACGACCCGGGTCGTGAGGGTGAGGCTCCTGGCCCCCTCGATCCGGATGCCCTCGCCGGCCACGGAGACACTGCCCCCGTCCACCCGCGCCACGGTGACGCCCGTGTAGCCGAGCCCGCTGTCCGGATAGTCCACCCGCAGCGCCAGGCGGGCGCCCTCCGGGGTCAGCACGGTGGAGCGGCCGACCGCCAGCCGCGCGGGGGCGCCGGGCAGGCAGTGGTCGAGGACGAAGCCGGCGGTCAGTCCGAGGTCCGTGACGTGCTGCACGATCACGTCGTCGGCCCGCGACACGAAGACCCTGCTGCTCCACGCCTCGTACGAAGCGGTCACCTCGCCCGTCGTGAAGTCGACCTCGCGTCTGTACCCGGCGACAGCCTCGTGCAGCCCCCTGCTACGGCGCACGCACGTCCGGAAAGCCGGATGGAAGGGCTGCACCCACACCAGCGGCAGTCCCGCGCCGAAGTCCTCGGCCGCCGTCGTGTCACCGGACAGGAGGGCGTCCTGCAGGCGGCCGAGCCGGTCGGCGAGCTCCGGCGGACGCAGGTCCTCACTGCCGTTGGGCCGCACCAGCGCGTGGTGGTTGACGATCACGCGGTCGTCCGCCGGGTCGCCGTACACCATCGCCCCGTGGCGGCCGTTGCCGCTGAGGAACGCGTCCTCCCAGCGGGTGGCGGGGCAGGGCTCCCAGGTGCCGTCGATCATGCGGAGACGTCTCTGAGCACGGCGACGCCGTAGCGGTCCAGCCGCACGACACCGTCGGCCTCGGCCCCCGTGAGCAGGTCGAGGTGCCGGCCCGGCAGCTCCACCACGGCCGGCGTCCGGCCGTGGTTCAGCAGGAACAGCAGCCCGCCGCGCCGCACCGCCTCGACCCCGGCGGGCAGCCCCTCCAGCACGGGGCGTACGCCGGCAGCGGCCGCCGCCCGGACGAGCAGGCCGCGCAGCGCCCCCGGCTCGGGCAGTGTCGAGAGGTACCACGCGCCGCCCTTGCGGAGGACCGAGGGAAGACCGTCCAGCTCGCCCCCGCGGTACGCGGCCACCGTCTCCGCGCTGCCGTCGGGCTCCAGCTCCTCCGACCACAGGGTGCCTCGGAAGCCGTCGCACTCCACTGCCGCGCCGGCGTCCAGCGGCCACCACTCGTGCACCGTGCGGATGCCGAAGAGCTCGCGCAGCCGGGCGTCCATGCCACCGGGCCTGATCCGGTCGTCGACGTCCACGACACCGGTGAAGAATCCGCACACGAGGGTGCCGCCGCCCCGCACGTAGGCGACGAGGTCGTCGACCGCCGCGTCCCCGAGCAGCTGGAGCTGAGGCACGAGCACCATCCGGTACCCGCTCAGAGCGGACCCCGGGCGGGCGAACTCCATGCCGATCCCGGCGTCCCACAGCGCGCCGTGCCAGGCCTGGACCAGCTCCGTGTACGACACCAGGGAGGACGGCCTGCCCTCCTGGGTGCTCGACCACCACGCGTCCCAGTCGTGCAGCACGGCAACCTCGGCCGGGACGCCGGTACCGCTCACCTCGGGGCCGATCACGGCGAGTTCGGCCCCGATGCGCTTGACCTCCCGGAAGGTGCGTCCGGACTCGCCGGCGTGGCTCAGCATCCCCGAGTGGAACTTCTCGGCCCCCTGACGGGACTGCCGCCACTGGAAGTAGCAGAGCGCGTCCGCGCCGCGGGCCACCGACTGCAGGGACCACAGGCGGTTGAGCCCGGCCGGTTTGGGGTGGTTGACAGCGCGCCAGTTGACCGGGCCGGCCGCCTGCTCCATCACCATCCACGGACCGCCGGCCTGCGAACGGGTCATGTCGGCGAGCATCGCGTTGTACTGGCCGCCGCGCGGGTCCTTCGGGTCCGGGTAGACGTCGACGGAGACGATGTCCTCCTGCTCCGCCCACGCCCAGGCGTCCTGGCCCGACCACAGCGGCATGAAGTTGGTCGTCACCGGGATGTGCGGGGTGTGCCGGGCGACGATGTCCCGCTCGGCGGTGTAGCACTCCATCAGAGCGTCGGAGGTGAACCGCTTGAAGTCCAGCTCCTGCGCCGGATTGCGCATGTACTGCGCCCGGCGCGGCGGCAGGATCTCCGCCCACGCGCCGTAGCGCTGGCTCCAGAACGCCGTCCCCCAGGCCGCGTCGAGGGCGTCCAGGGTGCCGTACCGGGAGGCCAGCCAGCGCCGGAAGTGGGCGGCGGTCTCGTCGCACCAGCAGTGCGTGCAGTACTCGTTGTTGATGTGCCAGACGGTCAGCGCGGGATGGTCCGCGTACCGTGCCGCGAGGTCCTCCGTGAGCGACGCGGCATAGCGCCGGTACACCGGTGAACTCGGGCAGAAGTGCTGTCGGGAACCGTAGTTGACGACCGATCCGTCCTCGGTGCGCGGCAGTGTCTCGGGGTGGAGGGCCCCCATCCACGGCGGTGGCGAGGAGGTCGGAGTGGCGAGGACGACGCCGATGCCGTGCGCGTGCACGAGGTCGAGCAGTCGGTCGAGCCAGCCGAACTCCCGTGCTCCTGGGCGGGGTTCGATCATCGCCCAGGAGAAGACGCCGATGGTGACGGAGTTGACCCCGGCCTCCTTCATCAGCCGGACGTCGTCGGCCCACACCTCCTCGGGCCACTGCTCGGGGTTGTAGTCGCCTCCGAAGAGGACGCGGCCACGGGTGGCGTCGCGCAGGGACGGCATGACGTCTCGTTCCTTCACCGGGGGTCCGCGTACTGGATGCCGCGGCCGTTGGTGCCCAGATAGACACGGCCGTGGACGCGGGGGTCGCCGGTGATGACCTCGCCGGTCCACCCCCACTGGTGGGCGTCGTCGTTGATCCGGACCCAGGTCGCACCCGCGTCGTCCGAACGCAGCACGGCCACGTCGTCGTGCGTCGCGGAGACCCGCCCGGTCTGGAAGACCGCCGGGTAGCCGGCCCGGCCCCTCCCCGGGGCGGCCTTGCCGAAGCCGAGCGCGTACGAGGCCTGGCAGCCGGACACCGGGGCGAACGTGCGCCCGCCGTCCTTCGAGCGCAGCAGCCCGTTGTCCTTGGCGGACAGCCACAGGTCACCGGAGCGCCCTGGAGCAGCGGCGACACGGAACTGCGTGTCCCCGGACGGCAGGCCGGTCGCACCCGCGGTGAAGGTCGCGCCCCTGTCCGTCGAGCGGAAGAGCGTGCCCGTGTCCGTGTCGTACACGTAGAAGCGTCGCGGGTCGAGCGGGTCGGCGACCGGAGTGCCGCCCTTCGGGAACGTGCCCACCTCGGCCCATGTCGCACCGCCGTCAGCGGAGCGGTGTGCCGCGTACTTGGTGCCGTCCCAGTGCGCGAACGACCAGAGCAGCGTCGCGCCGTCGGCGGAGACCGCCACCGGGCCGGGGGCCGAAGGGGCGATCGCGGGCTGGGAGGCGAACGGCTGCCAGCTCGCCCCGCCGTCGTGGGAGTACGCGCCGGCCGAGTCGGAGCCCGACGGCCAGCCCGTACGGACGACGTACGACGGTTTCAGGGCGGCCAGTGCGAGCCCGGTCGCCGTGCCGAACACCGGGTCGGACGCCATCCCCCGCGAGGGCGAGGTGGTCAGGGAGTCGTGGCGCATGACGCCGATGTCCCCCAGGCCGCTGAGGAGCCGGGTCCCCGTGGGAGGAGCGATCAGCTGCCGCACGGACGACTCCTCCAGTCCCCGGATCTCCGGGGCCCAGTGCACCAGGTCGCGCGTGCCGAAGATCGTCGCTCCGGTTCCGTACACGATGTGCCGCGAGTCGTGCGGGTCCACGGCCACGGCCTGGATCCACCAGCCGAACTTCGGCTCGCCGCCCCACTTCAGGTAAGGGGTCTCCGAGACGTCGAGGACCGCCGTGTCCTTGAGGGAGGTCCAGCTCGCCCCTCCGTCCGTGGAGCGGAACAGGGTGTCCACCGGGCCCCAGCGGTTGTTCGTGGAGACGACGACCGTCCCGGGGCGCGCCGCGTCCACCGCCACCCCGCCGTACCCGAACGCGTCGCCGGCGCCCGGGGCCACCGGCGTCACGTCCGCCCAGGCACCCGTCACCGTGTCCAGCTTGTGCACCGAGCCGTCGGCCTGGTTGTTGGGGCCCGGGCCGTCCGCGTAACTGACGTACAGCGCGCGGGTTCCCGCGTCGTAGGCCGCACGGACCGGTACGCGCGTCGCCGCCCCGGAAGGCTGCCCGGGGACGGCCTCCCAGCCGCCCGACGCGTTCGTACGGTAGAGGGACGTGCCGCCGTCCCCCCACCCCGCGTACACCGTCCGGCCGGCCGCCACCAGCAGGGTGACGCCCTGGCCGCTCGCCGTCGCGGTGGCGGGGAACGAGGTGTCGGCGGCCCAGGTGGCGCCACGGTCCGTGGAGCGCAGCAGCCCGTCGTGGCGTGTTCCGAGCCAGAGTGTCCCGCTGTCGCGCGGGTCGACCAGGAGCCGCTCGCCGCAGCCCCGGCCGTCCTCGTTCGCCCCGAGGCGGACGGTGAGATCCGTACGCGCCCAGGTCGCGCCGCGGTCCTCGGACCTGAGCACCGCACCCGGGGACGCGTACGCCTGTGTGTACGTCCCGAGGGCCAGGTAGAGGCGGTCGGGGTGGGCCGGGTCGACCGCCATCGCCTCGACGCCCATCAGGTTCCAGTCGTCCCAGCCGATGTGGTCGGTGAGCGCCGTCCACCGGGACCCGCGGTCGTCCCAGCGGTAGGCGCCGCCGATGTCCGTGCGGGCGTAGGCGAGACCCCGCACCGCCGGATGGAACAGGATGCCCGTCACGAAGCCCGTCCCGCCGATGGCCGCGGTGCGCCAGCGGTGCGGCTGGGCCCGCGCGGACCGACGGGCGGCGGAGGCCGTGCCTGCCGCCGGCAGCACGGAGGCCGAGGCCGCGACGACCGCGGCACCGGCCAGTACGGTCCTGCGCCGGGGGTGCGGGGCGGGTTCTGGCTGCGGGACGGACGAAGCGCGCATGACGAAGACCCTCCGGTGGGGGAGTGACGGGTGAGTGCGGTGCTTGAGGCGGTGCTCAGCCCTTGACGGCGCCGGTGAGCATGCCTTCCTTGAAGTGCTTCTGCACGAACGGTGAGAGGAACGCGACCGGGATCAGCGCCAGCACCATGACCGCCATCTGGATGGCGAGCAGCGACAGGTGTCCGGTGTTGATGACCTGCGTCAGACCGGTGGGCCGCTCCTGCTTGAGGACCAGCTGGTTCATCACGTTCTGCAGCGGCATCATCTCCGGGTCGCTGATGTAGATGGACGCGTTGAACCAGGCGCTCCAGTAGCCGACCGCGTAGAAGAGCGTGATCACCGCGATGACCGCGCGGGACAGCGGCATGATGATCTGCCACAGGATGCGGAAGTCGCCCGCCCCGTCGATGCGGGCGCTCTCGACGAGCTCCTGCGCCGTGCTCATGAAGAAGGCGCGCAGCACCAGGATGTTGAAGACGTTCAGCGCGCTCGGGAGGATCAGCGCCAGATACGAATCGGTGAGACCGAGTCCCTGGACCACCAGGTAGGTGGGGATCAGGCCCGCTCCGAAGAACATCGTGGCGAGCATGAACAGCAGCAGCGGACGGTGGAGCACGGATCCCGGACGGGACAGGCCGTACGCGCACATGACCGACACGGCCATGCTGAACAGCGTGCCGACCACGGTCACGCAGATGCTGACCACGGCGGCCCGGGTGACCTGGCCGCCGCCGAGGAGTTCCTCGTAGGCGACGAACGTGATGCCGCGCGGGATCACCACCAGCCCGCCCGCGTCGGTGATGGTCCGCACCGAGGACAGGCTGGTGACGATCACCACCCAGAGCGGGAAGAGCACGGCCAGACAGGTCAGGACCAGGACCACGCCCTTGGAGGCGAGGCCCGCCTTCGTCGGCTCCTCCTCCCACACCGGCCGCAGCCGGCCACGTGTGCCGGGCTTGACCCCGGCCACACCGGTCATTCGGTAGAGCAGGCCGCTCACTTCTTGTACACCCCCTGCTCACCCATGAGATGGGCGACCTTGTTGGCCCCGAGGACCAGCAGCAGACCGAAGATTCCCTTGACGATGCCGACGGCCGCCGCGTAGCTGAAGCCGCCGTTGGTGATGCCCACGTTCCACACGTAGGTGTCGAGGACCTCGGAGGCGCCCGGCCCGACGGCGGTGCGCTGGAGCAGGATCTGTTCGAAGCCCACGGTGAGCGCGTTGCCCACCTGGAGGACCAGCAGGAGGGCCACGACCGGGCGCAGGGCGGGCAGTGTGACGTGCCACATACGGCGCCAGCGGTTCGCTCCGTCCATCGCGCTGGCCTCGTAGAGCTCCGTACTGACCGAGGCCAGCGCGGCGAGGAAGACGATGACACCCCAGCCGGCGTCCTTCCAGATCATCTCGAAGGTGATCAGGAACTTGAACAGACCGGGGTCCGTCATCAGGTCGAAACCCTCGTGCCCGTGTTCCCGCAGCGTCTGCGCGATAAGTCCGGCGCCGCCGAACATCTGCTGGAACACGGTGATGACCAGGACCCAGGAGAAGAAGTGCGGCAGGTAGAGGATCGCCTGCGCCACCGCGCGGACCCGGGGCCGCACGAAGCTGTTGATGAACAGCGCGAGCAGGATCGGCACCGGGAAGAACAGCGTCAGCTGCAACAGGAAGATCGTCAGCGTGTTGCCCAGTGCCGACCAGAACAGCCGGTCGTTCACCATCTGCTGGAACCACTCGACGCCGACCCAGGGGCTCTGCAGAATCGCCTGGAAGGCGTTGTCCGCGATGTACGGGTCGTAGTCCTGGAAGGCGACGACGTTGCCCGCCAGGGGGATGTAGGCGAAGACCAGCAGCAGCAGCATCGCCGGCAGGGTCATCAGCAGCAGCGTCCGGTCGCGCCGCAGCCGGTGCCTCAGGGGCACCTTCGCGGTCACCCGTACGTCTCCGGGCGCCGCCCCGTCCTTCTCGGCCGGCGGCGACGCGGGGGAGCCCTGCGCGCGCCGGTCATCTGTGCTCAGAGACATGTCAGGAAGCCGACTCACCGGTCTCGTCGAGCAGCTTCTTGTACCAGTCGCGGAGCTTGTCGCCGCCCTTGGTCTTCCAGTCCGAGACCTGCTGCTGCATGTCGCTGACCTTCTTGCGCCCGCGCACGATGTCCTTCTCCAGGGACTCGAACTGCGCGTTGAGCTCGGTGTACCGGGTGGGCTCCTGGATCTGCATGCCGTGGAACAGCGGCTTCCTCAGGTGCGCGCCCTGGCGCTGCTGCCACTCGATGACGCCCTTGGCGACGTCCGGGTAGTCCGGGTACGCGCGGTACGGCTTGGAGGTGGCGATGTACTCGTAGGTGGCGAACACCTCGTTGTTGCCCTGCTCGTTCTTGACGAGCACCCCGTCCTTGAGGGTGTGGTGGGTGCCCTCCAGACCGTAGGCCCGCAGGCGCTGCTCCTTGCTCCCGTACGGAGCGGCGGTGAAGTTGGCCAGTGCGAGGAGGTCCTCGACGACCTTCTTGCCGGCCTTCTTGTTGACGAAGCACCAGATGTTCGAGGGGGAGGCCTCGTAGATCACCGGGTCACCGCCGTCGTGGGCGAAGAAGTCCATCGCCCCCATCCGGAAGTCCGGCTTGTCCAGCCGCTGGACGGCGGTCGCGGCGTACCAGTCCGAGATGTCGGCGTTGTACATGAGGACGTTGCCGGAGGAGAACGTGGTGCGCATGTCACCCGTCTCCGCCTTGGCGTCCGGGTGCACGAAGCCGGCCGAGTACAGGGAGCGCGACCACTCGAGCGCCTCCAGGTACTCCTGGGTCTCGTAGCGGTTCACCAGCTTCCCGTCGACCAGCTGCCAGTAGTAGGGCTTCTCCGGCAGCACCCCGAAGAAGACCCACGCCGACCAGGTCATGTCGCTGCACGCCCACACCTTGCTCCTGGGCGCGTTGATCTCCTTGCAGAGGTCGTAGAACTCCTGCGTGGTGGTCGGGACCTCGTACCCCTTCTCCTCGAAGATGTCGGCACGGTAGAAGGGGGTGATGTTGGGAGTGGCCTCGGCGGGCATGGGGATCCCCCGCAGCTGCCCCGCGAAGATGCCCCGCTGCCAGGCACCGGTGGGTATGGCGGCCAGGTTCGGGTACGCCTTTACCTTGTCGCCCGACAGGTAGGGGCCGAGGTCGGCGAACTTGTTGGCGATGGCGCTCGGGATCTTGCCGTTGAGCTCCCAGCCAGGCACGACGACGGCGTCCGGAATGGCGCTGGAGGCGAGCACCGCGCCCAGCTTCTGCCCGTAGACGTTGCCGTCCTGGTTCTGCCACTTGACCTTGACGCCGGCGGCCGCGTCCATGGCCTTCCAGTACGCGTTGCCCTCACCGGGCGAGGTGCCCCAGAGCGGCGCCATGATGCTGATCTCGCTGCCCTTGCCCAGCTTCTCGGGCACCGACACGGCCAGCTGGTTCGCGGGGAGTGCCGTCGTGAAGCCGTCGGCGGAGCCGTTCTTGCTGGGGATGTCAGGGGTGACGGCCTTCGAGGGGACATAGGCGGGAAGGATGTCCTTCAGCTTCTGACCCGTGGTCGTGCCCTCGTTCTTCGAGCCACCGGAACCGCCGCCGCAGGCGGTGAGGAGCGGCATCCCGCCGCCCACGGCTGCCGCGACGACCACGGAGGAGGCGAGGAATCGTCTCCGGCTGGGAGCGGAGGGGGAGTTCGGCGTCATTGCGTCAACCCTTCGTGGTGCAACAGGACGGCCCGCGGCGGCGACTGCCGCTCCGGCCCTGTGTCTGAGGTAGGGGCGTTACCGGCCGAGCCGGTCGGCACCGCACCGGCTGAGCTGAAGCGGTCAACAGGCTGCCTCGTCGAAGCGCTTCGATGTTGCAGCGAGGTTAAGTGAAGGGTCCCGGCCACACAAGAGTTCGTTTCGAGATTCCTCCGACCTGTGTCCGAACCGTTTCCAGGTGTGCTGCCGCACCAGTACGCCCCGGGGAGCCCGTTCGGGGCAGTCGCGCCCTTGACACCCACGGGGTCGGCCGCAGAGCATCGAAGCGCTTCGAAAGATCCTCTCCTCGCGTCGAAGGATGACTCGGCGCCCGCAGACCGGAATACCTCCCACCTCTCCAAGGGGACCCGCACGTGACGGACCATCCGCTTCCCTTCCGCGACCCGCAGCTGTCCTTCTCCCGGCGCACCGACGATCTGCTCGGACGGCTCACGCTCGATGAGCGGATCGCGATGCTGCACCAGTTCGCCCCGGCGGTGGAGCGGCTGGGGGTCGGCCCGTTCCGCACCGGACAGGAAGCCCTGCACGGGGTCGCCTGGATGGGGCCCGCCACCGTCTTCCCGCAGGCCGTCGGCCTGGGTGCCACCTGGAACGACGACCTGGTCCGCCGGATCGGCGAGGCCGTCGGCAGCGAAGTGCGGGCCAAACGCGCCCAGGACGACCGTGTCGGGCTGAACGTCTGGGCGCCGACGGTGAACCTGCTGCGCCACCCGCTGTGGGGCCGCGGCGAGGAGGGGTACTCCGAGGACCCGGCCCTCACCTCCGCCATCGCCGTGGCGTACACCCGGGGGCTGCGCGGGGACGACCCCCGTTACTGGCGCACCGCCCCCGTGCTCAAGCACTGGCTCGCACACAACAACGAGACCGACAGGGACACCGCCTCGTCCTCCGTGCGCCCGCGCGTCCTGCACGAGTACGACCTGCGCGCCTTCCGTGACGCGGTGCGGGCCGGGGCGGTGGCGGGGGTCATGCCCGCCTACAACCTGGTCAACGGCCGCCCCAACCACGTCTCCCCGCTCCTGGGGCAGTACCTGCGGCGCTGGACGGACCAGCCGCTGGTCGTCTGCTCGGACGCGGGCGCGCCCTCGAACCTGGTGGATTCCGAGCACTACTTCGACACCCACGAGGAGGCCACGGCGGCCTCCCTGAAGGCGGGGGTCGACAGTTTCACCGATCACGGCACGGACTCCACGGTCATGACGGGCCGCATCCGCGACGCCCTCGCCAAGGGACTCATCGACGAGGGAGACATCGACACGGCGGTACGGCGGCTGCTCGCCATGCGCCTGGCACTCGGTGAGTTCGACCCGGAGCTCGATCCCTACGCGCGTGTGGACGACCTCGACACCGAGGAGCACCGGGCCCTCGCGGTGGAGGCCGCCGAACAGGCGGTCGTCCTGCTCAAGAACGACGGCCTGCTGCCCCTGGAACCCGAGCGGGGCCGGAGGGTCGCGGTGGTCGGACTGCTCGCCGACGCCTGCAAGCTCGACTGGTACAGCGGGACTCTCCTGCACCGCTCGACACCGCTGGACGGAATCCGCGAACGGTACGGCGCCGAGAACGTCCTCTTCGCGGAGGGCGTGGACCGGATCAGGCTGAAGAGTCCGCACGGCTGGCTCCAGGTGCCCGTGGCCGACGGGGCCACGGACGGCGAGGCGCGGGCCCCCGAGGGCGCGCTCGACCCGGCGCTCCTGGCCGGCCGCACCGACCTGCCCCCGCTGACGGTCGGTTCCGAGGCCAGTGAACTGGCCGTCGTCGACTGGGGCGACGGTGTCCTCACCCTGCGGACCGACGCGGGGCTGTACCTCTCCGTCGCCGACGACGGATACGTCAGGGCCTCCGCGGACGAGCCGGGCGGCTGGGTCGTCCAGGAGACGTTCCGCTTCGAGGCGGTGGAGGGGCACGACGGCGGGCACCGCCTTCTGCACATCGGGACCGGTGGGTACGTGTCTGTCGCCACCGACGGCGTGAAGGTTGCCGCGTCCGGCGAGAAGATCTCCCGGGGCGACGCGACGGTCTTCGAACGGGAGACCGTCGAGCACGGGGCCGACACCGTGGCCCGCGTCGCCGCTGCCGCCGACACCGTCATCGTCGTCGCGGGCAACGACCCCCATATCAACGGCCGGGAGACCGAGGACCGTACGACCCTCGCTCTCCCCGCCCAGCAGGACCGGCTGTGGCGCGCCGCGCACGCCGCCAACGCGCGTACGGTCCTGGTGCTGACCTCCGCCTACCCCTACGCGGTCGGGGACGCGGCCGAAGGGCTGCCCGCCCTGCTCTGGACGGCGCACGGAGGCCAGTCCGCGGGCACCGCACTCGCCCGCGTCCTCGCGGGCGACGTGTCCCCGGCCGGCCGGCTCCCGCAGACCTGGTACGCGAGCGACGACGATCTGCCCGGCCTGTTCGACTACGACATCATCGGCTCCCGGCAGACGTACCTCTACTTCCGCGGCACTCCGCTCTTCCCGTTCGGACACGGTCTCGGCTACGCCGACTTCAGCTACTCCGCGCTGCGGGCGGAGGCGGACGGCGAGTTGCTCCGGGTGTCACTGACCGTCACGAACGAGAGCGGACCCGCGGCCGACGAGGTCGCCCAGCTCTACGTCCGCGCGGCCGGGCACGCGGAGGCCGGCCCTCCCGCCGAGGGGGTGGGACCCCGGCCGGCGGACCCCGGTGAACCCCTGGACCTGCCGTTGCGCAAGCTGGTGGGACACCGCCGGTTGCACCTCGCGCCCGGAGCGGCGGAGTGCATCGAGTTCCAGGTGCCCGTCGAGGAGTTGGGGCACTGGAGTGTGGCGCACGGCAGGTGGACCGTCGAGCCGGGCGCGTACGAGATCCTCGCGGGAGCGTCGAGCACCGACATCCGGCTCGTCGCGACGGTGGTCGTCGACGGGGAGGCGCAGGGCCCACGGCCGGTGGCGACGCTCGGTCTGGAGGCCGTCGACTACGACGGACAGAAGGACACGCAGATCCTCGACCGCACGAAGACGGACGGGGACGCCGTGGCGCCCGTCTCCGCCGACCGGGAGGGAAGTCTCGTCTACCGGGCCTGCGACTTCGGTGAGGGCGTGGACGGACTGACGTTCACGGTCGCGGGGGAGGGGAGCATCACGGTGAGCGCGGGCGGGCGCAGCGCGGACCTCCGGTTCCCGGACACCGGCGGGCCGTACACCTACCGGACCTTCGGCACCGCGCTCGGACTGCGCGGAGTGGTGGACCTGCGTATCGGCCTCACCGGGGCCGTGCGCCTCGCCCGTGTGGACGTCGTTCCCGGCAAGGAGACCGCATGAAGTTCACCGACGGCTTCTGGCTCATGCGTGAGGGCGTACGCGCCTCCTACGCGACCGAGATCCGCGACCTGCGCGTCGACGCCGACCGGTTCACGGCCTACGCCGCGGTCAAGAAGGTCGCGGCGCGCGGTGACACGCTCAACACCGCGCTGATCACGGTGGAATGCTTCTCCCCCGCCGAGGGAGTCATCGGCGTACGCACCACCCATCACGCGGGGAAGGCGCGGCGCGGGCCCGACTTCGCCCTGTCTGCGGACGGCGCCACGGCGCCCGCCGCCCGCACCCGCCGGGACGGGGCGGTCACCGAACTCACCAGCGGGCCGCTCACGTTGCGCATGGACGGTGACGGGCCCTGGGGCATCACCTTCCACGACGCCGGCGGACGACGCCTCACCGGAGTGGACCCCAAGGGCACGGCGTTCGCGACCACGGCCGACGGCGCCCACCACATGATCGCCCAGCTCGCCCTGGACGTGGGTGAGAACGTCTACGGCCTCGGTGAACGCTTCACTCCGTACGTCAAGAACGGCCAGACCGTCGACATCTGGCAGGCCGACGGCGGTACGAGCAGCGAGCTGGCCTACAAGAACATCCCCTTCTACCTGTCCTCGCGCGGCTACGGCGTCTTCGTGAACCACCCCGGCAAGGTCTCCTTCGAGGTCGGCTCGGAGTCCGTCGGCCAGGTGCAGTTCAGCGTCGAGGACCAGTCGCTGGAGTACTACATCGTCGCCGGGCCGACGCCGAAGGACGTCCTGTCCCGCTACACCGCCCTGACCGGCAGACCCGCGCTGCCGCCGGCCTGGTCCTTCGGCCTGTGGCTGACCACCTCCTTCTGCACCTCCTACGACGAGGAGACCGTCACCTCCTTCGTCGACGGCATGGAGGAACGGGGCATCCCGCTCAGCGTCTTCCACTTCGACTGCTTCTGGATGCGCGAGTACCAGTGGTCGGACTTCCTCTGGGACCCGGAGGTCTTCCCCGACCCGCAGGGGATGCTGGCCCGCCTCAAGGCGCGCGGACTGCGCGTCAGCATGTGGATCAACCCCTACATCGCCCAGAAGTCGTCCCTGTTCGCGGAGGGGGCCGAACGCGGCTACCTCGTACGGCGGGCCGACGGTGACATCTGGCAGTGGGACCTGTGGCAGCCGGGGATGGCCCTGGTCGACTTCACCAACCCGGCCGCCCGTGACTGGTACGACGACAAGCTGCGTGTCCTGCTCGACCAGGGCGTCGACTGCTTCAAGACGGACTTCGGCGAGCGGATCCCCACGGACGTGGTCTGGCACGACGGCTCCGACCCGCAGCGGATGCACAACTACTACGCGCAGATCTACAACCGCACCGTCTTCGAACTCCTGGAGAAGGAACGCGGCGCGGGGGAGGCGGTGCTGTTCGCGCGGTCCGCGACGGCGGGCGGACAGCAGTTCCCGGTGCACTGGGGCGGTGACTGTTTCGCCTCGTTCACGGCCATGGCCGAGTCGCTGCGCGGCGGACTGTCGCTCTCCCTGTCCGGGTTCGGCTTCTGGAGCCACGACATCGGCGGCTTCGAGGGCACGCCCGACCCGGCGGTCTTCAAACGCTGGCTCGCCTTCGGCCTGCTCTCCTCGCACAGCCGCCTCCACGGCAACGTCTCCTACCGGGTGCCGTGGGAGTTCGGCGAGGAGGCCGTGGACGTGACCCGGAAGTTCACCCTGCTCAAGCACCGGCTCATGCCCTACCTCTACGGAGCGGCAGCCGAGACGCACCGCACGGGCGTCCCGATGATGCGGCCCATGCTGGTGGAGTTCCCCGGGGACCCCGCCTCCCGCACCCTGGACCGGCAGTACATGCTCGGCCCGGACCTCCTCGTCGCGCCGGTCTTCACCGAGGACGGTGAGGTCGAGTACTACGTCCCCGAGGGCACCTGGACCTCGCTGCTCACCGGCGAGCGCGTCACCGGCCCCGCCTGGCGGCACGAGACGCACGGCTTCGACAGCCTGCCGCTGCTCGTCAGGGAGGGTGCCGTACTGCCCTGGGGCGCGCACGACCAGCGCCCGGACGGCGACTGGCTGGACGGTCTCACGCTGCGGGTCTTCGGCACGGGTCCGGACGAGCGCACGGTCACCGTGCCGGATCCGACCGGCGCCCCGGCGGCGACGTTCCGTGTCGTACGGGACGGAGCCGGGGTCCGCGTCACGGCGGAGGGGACCGACCGGGTCTTCCGGGTGGTCGTGGACGGATCCGGCGCACAGGGGGAGGGGGCCGGGACGGTCGTCGTCTGACCTCCGCCCACCACCACGGCAGCCCGCCGGCCGCCCCGCCCGGGGAGCCCGGCGGGCTGCTCGCTCCATGGAACGCCCGCGCCCCTGCCCGCCTGTGCGAAACCTCCACAAGGTGGGGGGTGGTCCTCTACTCTGCCTCTACACGGAGGGGGATCGGTGTGGCCGGCTTCATGCTGTTCGTCGCTGCGGTACTGAGTGTCGTCGGAGCGGTGTCCGGGCGGGACGTGTTCACCCAAGTGAGCTGGATCGTCTGGGCGCTGGGCATTCTCCTGCTCGTCAAGTGGTTCCTGCGGCACAGGAAGTACGGAACCCCCGAACGTCTGATGGCCTCGGTGGCGGCCGGTGACCCCCGCGCCCTGCGGAGCCTGGCGATGATCGCGAAGATCGGGGACGACTACGACGAGGCCGAGCGCCTGCTGCGCATCGGTGTCGACGGAGGTGACGTCGAGTCCATGTGGGAGATGGGGCGACTGGTCGAGCATCGCGACGGCCTCGAGGCTTCCGAGCCGTGGTTCCGGATGGCTGCCGAACGGGGACACTTCGTCGCCAAGCGGTTCTTCCGGCCCGGGAGCGCCCTCAACATGGACGGCCGGAACCCGCTGTAAGGGCCTGCTCGCCCGCGGACCGCCGTCCCTGCCGCAGGTCGCGGGCCCAAGGTGGACGACGCGAGCGGAGCCTGCTACGCGCCGCTCACCTCCGTGCCGTCCCGGTAGTGAGACATGTCACTGGCCGTGAACCATTCGGCATACATTCCGTCTGCTCGGAGAGGGTCCTGGCTGCCGGTGTGCGCCGAACCCGTGGCCCGCCGGTCCGGAACAGCGCTCCGCTTCCACGACCGGTGCGGAGCAGCCCAGGCACGGAAGGCAGACCCCCCACATGTCGGCTACCCCTTTGTCGGCCACTCACGCCGAAACTCCCGCCACGGCGGCGCTCGAAACCGTCCACATCGACGGAACGTGGCTCCCCGCCGTCTCCGGAGCCACGCGGGAGATCCTCGACCCCGCCGACGCCACCGTCCTTGCGCTCGTCTCCGAGGGCGGCACCGAGGACGCCGACGCCGCCGTGGCCGCCGCCCGCCGCGCCTTCGACGACGGCCCCTGGCCCCACAAGCCCGTCGCCGAGCGGGCCGACCTGCTGCGGAGGGTCGCCGGCCTCCTCCAGCGGGACCGCGAGGAGATCGCGATCACCGAGAGCCGCGACACCGGCAAGACCCTGGAGGAAGGCCGGGTCGACGTGGACGACGTCACCCACGCCTTCCGCTACTTCGCCGACCTCGTCATGAACGAGAGCGGGGGCCGCGTCGTCGACGCCGGCGACCCCGACGTGCACAGCGTCGTCGTGCACGAGCCGGTCGGTGTCTGCGCCCTGATCGCGCCCTGGAACTACCCGCTGCTCCAGGCAAGCTGGAAGATCGCCCCCGCGCTCGCGGCGGGCAACACCTTCGTGCTCAAGCCCAGTGAGGTCACCCCGCTCTCCACCGTGCACCTGATCCGGCTGCTCGCCGAGGCCGGGCTGCCCGACGGCGCGGCCAACCTCGTGACCGGTGCCGGAGACCCCGTCGGCGCACGGCTCTCCGAACACCCGGACGTCGACCTGGTCTCCTTCACCGGCGGCCTCGCGAGCGGCACGAAGGTCGCCCAGGCCGCGGCTCCCACCGTCAAGAAGGTCGCCCTGGAACTCGGCGGCAAGAACCCCAACGTCGTGTTCGCGGACGCGTGCGCCACCGACGAGGGCTTCGACACCACCGTCGACCAGGCGCTGAACGCCGCGTTCTTCCACAGCGGCCAGGTCTGCTCCGCCGGGGCCCGCCTCATCGTCGAGGAGTCCGTGCGCGACCGCTTCGTCACCGAACTCGCCCGCCGCGCGGACGCGATCCGGCTCGGCCGCGGCACCGTCGACGGCGTCGAATGCGGTCCGCTGGTCTCCGCCCAGCAGCTCGCCAAGGTGGAGGCGTACGTGGCGTCGGCCCGCGAGGAGGGTGCGATCGTCCGCTCCGGCGGGGCGCGGCCCGAGCCCTCCGGGACCCGTCCCGCGAGCGGCTACTTCTACCGGCCCACCGTGCTGGACGGCTGCCACCGGGAGATGAAGGTGGTCCGCGAGGAGACCTTCGGCCCGATCCTCACCGTCGAGACCTTCCGTACCGAGGAAGAGGCCGTCACCCTGGCCAACGACACGGACTACGGACTCGCGGGCGCCGTGTGGACCACGGACGCCGGCCGCGCCAGGCGCGTCGCCGGGCGGCTGCGGCACGGCACCGTCTGGATCAACGACTACCACCCCTACCTCCCGCAGGCCGAGTGGGGCGGCTTCGGCAAGTCGGGCACGGGCCGCGAGCTCGGACCCACCGGACTCGCGGAGTACCGGGAGTCCAAGCACATCTACCAGAACCTCAACCCGCGCCCGCAGCGCTGGTTCGCCGGCTGACCGGAACCGCCCCCTCCCGCCCGGCTGTTCGCAGCACCACGCACACGCCAGCACCTTGCAGAAGGAGCAACCGATGCCACCGTCCCCCAGTACCGCATGCCCCGAACCCGTCGACTACGTGATCGTGGGAGGCGGTACAGCGGGATCGGTCATCGCCTCCCGCCTCACCGAGGACCCCGACGTCCGTGTCACCCTCGTCGAGGGCGGCCCCACCGACATCGACCGCGAGGACGTCCTCACCCTCCGCCGCTGGCTCGGCCTCCTCGGCGGTGACCTCGACTACGACTACCCGACCACCGAACAGCCCCGCGGCAACTCCCACATCCGGCACAGCCGCGCACGCGTCCTCGGCGGCTGCTCCTCGCACAACACACTCATCAGCT
Organism: Streptomyces sp. ALB3; assembly: GCF_044385685.1. NCBI lineage: Bacteria > Bacillati > Actinomycetota > Actinomycetes > Kitasatosporales > Streptomycetaceae > Streptomyces > Streptomyces sp. ALB3. The sequence continues at coordinate 825,667 of NZ_JBISCE010000008.1, forward strand.
TCAAGCCGCTGCCCGGCGACTGGGACGAGTGGGCCGAGGCAGGGGCCGACGGCTGGGACGCCGCCGCCATGGACCCCTACTTCGACCGGCTGCGCAACAACATCGTGCCGGTCGACGAGAAGGACCGGAACGCCATCGCCCGTGACTTCGTCGAGGCCGCCCGGGCCGCGGCAGGGGTCCCGCGCGTGGACGGCTTCAACAAGCAGCCCTTCCACGAGGGCGCCGGCTTCTTCGACCTGGCCTACCACCCCGAGAACAACAAGCGCTCGTCCGCGTCCGTCGCCTACCTCCACCCGCACATCGAGGCCGGCGACCGCCCCAACCTCTCGATCCTGCTGGAGACATGGGCGTACCGGCTGGAGTTCGACGGCAACCGGGCCACCGGTGTGCACGTGCGCACCAAGGACGGCGAGGAGGTCCTGCTGCGCGCCGCCCGCGAAGTGATCGTGTGCGCCGGCGCGGTGGACACCCCGCGGCTGCTGATGCTCTCCGGAGTCGGACCGGCGAAGGACCTCGCGGACCTCGGGATCCCCGTCGTCCACGACGCACCGGGCGTCGGCGAGAACCTGCTCGACCACCCCGAGTCGGTCATCGTCTGGGAGACCGACGGGCCGATCCCGGAGAACTCCGCGATGGACTCCGACGCCGGCCTCTTCGTACGGCGGGACCCCGAGTCCCGGGGCCCTGACCTGATGTTCCACTTCTACCAGATCCCCTTCACCGACAACCCGGAGCGCCTCGGCTACGAGAAGCCCGAGCACGGCGTGTCGATGACCCCGAACATCCCCAAGCCGCGCAGCCGCGGACGGCTCCGCCTCACCAGCGCCGACCCCGAGGTCAAGCCGGCCCTGGACTTCCGCTACTTCACCGACAGCGACGACTACGACGGCCGCACCCTGGTCGACGGGATCAAACTCGCCCGCGAGATAGCGCGGACCGAACCCCTGTCCCACTGGCTCAAGCGCGAGGTGTGCCCCGGGCCCGAGGTCACCTCCGACGAGGACATCAGCGAGTACGCACGCAAGGTCGCGCACACCGTCTACCACCCGGCAGGCACCTGCCGGATCGGCGCGGTGGGAGACCCGGCGGCCGTCGTCGACCCGCAGCTGCGCGTCCAGGGGCTGGACGGCATCCGGATCGCCGACGCGTCCGTCTTCCCGGCCATGCCCGCCGTGAACCCCATGATCGGCGTCCTGATGGTGGGCGAGAAGTGCGCCGAGCTGCTCCGAGCGACCCCGACCACCGGAGGCGATGTCCGATGAGCGAAGCCGGTACCCCCGTGTTCAGCGTCCGCAACCTCTGGAAGGTCTTCGGACCCAAGGCCGACCGCGTCCCCGGCACCGAACTCGCCGGCCTGCCTCCCGCCGAACTGCGCGAGCGCACGGGCTGCACCGCCGCCGTGCGCGACGTCTCCTTCGACGTGGAGAAGGGCGAGGTCTTCGTGGTCATGGGCCTCTCCGGCTCCGGCAAGTCGACCCTCGTACGCTGTCTGACCCGGCTGATCGAGCCGACCAGCGGCACCCTCGCCATCGACGGCGAGGACGTCCTGGCCATGGACACCACCCGGCTGCGCGAACTGCGCCGCCACCGCGCCGCGATGGTCTTCCAGCACTTCGGGCTGCTGCCGCACCGCACGGTCCTCGACAACGTCGCCTACGGCCTGGAGATCCAGGGGCTCGGCAAGGCCGAACGGCGCGCCAAGGCCGCCGGACTGGTGGAGAAGGTCGGCCTCGCGGGACTCGAGGACCGCCGCCCGGCCCAGCTCTCCGGGGGACAGCAGCAGCGGGTGGGCCTGGCCCGCGCGCTCGCCGTCGACCCGTCCGTCCTCCTCTTCGACGAACCGTTCAGCGCGCTGGACCCGCTGATCCGCCGCGAGATGCAGGACGAGGTCGTGCGGCTGCACCGCGAGGAGGGCCGGACCATGGTCTTCATCACCCACGACCTCGGCGAGGCGCTCCGCCTGGGCACCCGCATCGCGCTGATGCGCGACGGCGGCATCGTCCAGGTCGGCACCCCCGAGGAGATCGTCGGCTCGCCCGCCGACGACTACGTACGCGAGTTCGTCCGCGACGTACCGCGCGAACAGGTCCTCACCGTCGCCACCGCCATGCGCCCGCCGGCCGCCGGCGAGAGCGAGCACGGCCCGGCCCTGCGCCCCGGGGCGACCGTGTCCGAGGCCATCGAGGCGGTCTCCCGCTCCGGCGACCCCGTCGCACGGGTGATGGAGGACGGCAGGCTGCTCGGAGTCGTCGACCACGCGTGCCTGCTCGACGTGGTCGCCGGGGTGCGCGGGACCCCGGAAGCCCGTGAGGTGGCCGTCTGATGGCCACCGCCCAAGCCGCCGCCCGTGGCGTCACCGGAACCCCGGGGAGCGGCCCGCTCGCCGCCCTGCGCGGCCGGCCAGCCCTCGGCAAGCTCCTCCTGCTGCTGGTGATCGCCGCCGTCGCCGTACCCTTCGCGCACGCCCGCTGGGGCGGCGGAGCGTGGCCCGCCGCACTGACCGTCGACCTGGCCGGGCCGCTCGGCGAGGTCAACGACTGGATCATCGCGAACCGCGACAGCCACCCGCTGTTCCTCTACTTCTTCGGCCACATCAGCAACGCCGTCGTCCTGTCGGTCCGCGGTGTCTACCTGGCGCTGCTCGCCCTGGGCTGGGCCGGCGTCACCGCCGTCGCCGCGCTCGTCGCCTGGCGGGCGGCCGGCTGGCGTCTCGCGCTCACCGCCGCACTGTCCTTCCTGGTCTGCGGGATGCTCGGCATGTGGGTGCCGACCATGCAGACCCTCGCCCTGATGACCGTGGCCGTCCTGGCCTCCGTGGTGCTCGGCCTTCTCCTCGGTCTCGCCGGCGGGCTCTCGGACCGTACGTTCCGGGTCCTGCGGCCCGTCCTGGACACCATGCAGGTGCTGCCCGCCTTCGCCTACCTGCTGCCCGTCGTGCTCGTCTTCGGCATCGGCGTGCCCGGCGCGGTCCTCGCGACCGTCGTCTACGCGGCACCCCCGATGGCCCGGCTCACCGCACTCGGACTGCGCGGCGCCGACGCGGGCGTCATGGAAGCCGTCGCCTCACTCGGCGCGACCGGCCGTCAGCGTCTGCTGAGCGCACGGCTGCCGCTGGCCCGCAAGGAACTGCTGCTCGGCCTCAACCAGACCATCATGATGGCGCTGTCCATGGCCGTCATCGCCTCGGTCATCGGCGCCGGCGGCCTGGGCGACCGTGTCTACCAGGCGCTCTCCTCCGTCGACGTCGGCGCCGCGCTCGCCGCGGGCGTCCCCATCGTGCTGCTGGCCGTCGTCATGGACCGTACGACCGAGGCGGCCGGCCGCAAGGCCGGTACCGAGCCCACCGGTCCCGCCGCCCTGCGCGGAGCGCGCGGCTGGGTCCTCGCGGTGCCGGCCGCCGCCGCCGTCGCCGTGGCGGGCCGCTTCACGGGCGGACGCATCTGGCCCGAGAGCGGCATCGTGGCGATCGCGGAACCTGTCAACACCGCCAAGGACTGGATGGTCGACCACCTCTACACCGGCATCCCCGTCATCGGCGGGACCGCCGACTGGGCAGCCCACTTCACCAGCTGGGTACTCAACCCCCTCCGCAGCGGACTGCAGGGGCTGCCCTGGTGGTCCGTACTGGTGATCGTCGCCGCCCTCGCCTGGACCATCGGCACCTGGCGCACCGCGCTCACCGCCGTGCTGGCCATGGCCGCCATCGGCGTGCTCGGCGTCTGGGACCTGTCGATGGACACGCTCAGCCAGGTCGTCGCCGCCGTCGCCGTCACACTGGTCCTGGGCTTCGGCATCGCTGTCGGCGCCGCCCGCAGCCTACGCCTCGAACGGCTGCTGCGACCTGTCCTGGACGTCTTCCAGACCATGCCGCAGTTCGTCTACCTCATCCCGGTCGTCGCCCTCTTCGGCGTCGGCAGGGCGCCCGCCGCCGCCGCGGCGGTCGTCTACGCGCTGCCCGCCGTCGTCCGCATCACGACCCAGGGCCTGCGGGGCGTCGACCCCGCCGCGATGGAATGCGCACGCTCGCTCGGGGCCACCAGCAACCAGCAACTGCGTCAGGTCCAGATCCCGCTGGCCAGGCCCGCACTGCTGCTGGCCGTCAACCAGGGCGTCGTCCTGGTCCTCGCCGTCGTCATCATCGGCGGGCTCGTCGGCTCGGGGGCGCTCGGCTATGAGGTCGTGTTCGGCCTGGCCCAGGGCGATCTGGCCACCGGCCTCGTCGCGGGCGCCGCCATCGTCTGCCTGGGGCTGATGCTGGACCGCGTCACCCAGCCCACCACCCGCCGCCAGCGGAAGGAGAGCTGACATGGCTCGCACCCCTGCCCGAGCCCGTCTCCGTACGTCCGCCGTCGTCGCCTCGGCCGGGGCGCTCCTGGCCGCCACCGGCTGCGGGGCAGCGGACATGACCAAGCAGGCATCCCCGTTCGCGGCCCCGGCGGACATCAAGACCGTCACCCTCTCCGTCCAGTCCTGGGTCGGCGCGCAGGCCAACGTGGCCGTCGCGCAGAAGATCCTGGCGGAGAAGCTGGGCTACCGCGTCGACCTCGTACAGACGGACGAGGTGCCCGCGTGGGACGCCCTCAGCCAGGGGCGGGTGGACGCCATCCTGGAGGACTGGGGCCACCCCGACCAGGAACAGCTGTACGTCAAGGACAAGAAGACCATCGTCCCGGGGGGCGACCTCGGGGTCACCGGGCACATCGGCTGGTACGTCCCCAAGTACTGGGCCGACGAACACCCCGACGTCACCGACTGGAGGAACCTCGACAAGTACGCCGACGAACTGCGGACCCCGGAGAGCGGCGACAAGGGCCAGCTCATGGACGGCTCGCCGTCCTACGTCACCAACGACAAGGCGCTGGTGAAGAACCTGGGCCTCGACTACAAGGTCGTGTTCGCCGGTTCGGAGGCCGCGCAGATCACCCAGATACAGCAGTTCGCCAAGGAGAAGAAGCCCTTCCTCAGCTACTGGTACCAGCCCCAGTGGCTGTTCAACGAGGTGCCGATGGTCGAGGTGGAACTGCCGGAGTACTCCGACGCCTGTGCCGCCAAGGACCCGGCGGACATCGACTGCGCCTACCCGAGGACCCCCCTCCAGAAGTACCTCAACGCGGACTTCTCCGAGCGGGGCGGGGACGCGGCGGCCTTCCTCAAGAAGTTCAAGTGGTCCGAGCAGGACCAGAACGAGGTGTCCGAGTCGATCGCCTCGCAACGGCTGACGCCCGACGAGGCCGCATCACGCTGGATCGAGAAGCATCCGGACACCTGGAAGAAGTGGCTGGAGCGGTGACGTAGGCCCTCGTCTCCCCTGCCCTCAGCCGCCGCGGCCCCCGCCGCGGCGGCTGAAGTGCGTCCAAGGGCTCCCTGGGTGACTATTCACTCAGTACATGTACTGAGGATATAGTGCGGCGCATGAGTACCCGTCATGTCCTCCTGGGGCTGCTCGCGGCCGGGCCCTGCCATGGCTACGACCTGAAGCGGCAGTACGACGCCCGCTTCCCGCAGGCCCGACCGCTCGCGTACGGGCAGGTCTACACGACGCTGCAACGCCTGGTACGCGACGGTCTGGCCGAGATCGACGGCACCGGCTCCGACGGCGGCCCGGAGCGCACCCTCTACCGCACGACGGACGACGGCTCGCACGAACTGGCCCGGTGGGCACAGGAGATCACCGCGCCCGCTCCCTTCGTCACGAACGAGATCTTCGCCAAGGTCGTGGTCTCGATCCTCGTCGCGGCAGCCGGCGCACGCATGGGCCAGGACGGGCCGGAGCCGGACGCCGCCGCACATCTCCGGGCCCAGCGCGCGGCGCACATGGAGCGGATGCGGGAGCTCACCGCACTCAAGACCGCACCGGACGCCGACCTCAGCACGGTGCTCGCCGCCGACTACGCCCTTGTCCATCTCGATGCCGACGTGCGGTGGATGACCACCACCACGGCCCGCATCGACACCCTCACCGCGGAGGTATCCGCAGCATGAGTCCATGGCAGGAACAGCGCCCCTCGGGGGCGAACGCGCTGATCTCGGCGCGCGACCTGAGGAAGTCGTACGGAAGGACCGAGGCGCTGCGCGGCGCGTCGGTCGACCTCCACCAGGGCGAGATCCTCGCCGTCACCGGTACGAGTGGCAGCGGAAAGTCCTCCCTGCTGCACTGCCTGGCGGGAATCGTCCGCCCCGATGAGGGAGCCGTCACCTACGCCGACGAGCGGCTGGACCGGCTGCCCGAGAAGCGGCTCAGTGAGCTGAGGCGCAGTGACTTCGGGGTGGTGTTCCAGTTCGGGCAGCTGATCCCCGAACTCAGCGCGCTCGACAACGTGGCCCTGCCGCTGCTGCTCGCCGGAAAACGCCGCAGGGAGGCGAACGAGAAGGCCGGGGAGTGGCTGGAGCGCTTCGGCGTCCGTGGGCAGTCGGACGTGCGTCCCGGCGAGATGAGCGGAGGTCAGGGCCAACGGGTCGCCCTGGCAAGGGCTCTGGTCACCGAGCCGAAGGCGGTCTTCGCGGACGAGCCGACGGGAGCCCTCGACTCGCTCTCGGGGGAACAGGTGATGACGGCTCTCGCGCACACCGCGAGGGAGTCCGGCACGGCGGTACTGCTCATCACCCATGACGCACAGGTCGCAGCCTACGCGGACCGCGAGGTGGCACTCAGGGACGGCGTGGTCCACCTGGATCCGGCCGGTACCGTCGGTCAGGAGGCCGTACGCCATGAGGGCTGACATCCGTATCGCCTGGATCCTCGCGCGCGGCTCGGAGCGCCGCGAGTGGTGGGGAATCTCGCTCACCCTCCTGGGGGCCCTGCTCGCCACGGGTTTCGCCCTCACGGCAGTGACGATCGCCGCCGTGCGGGGGCAGGTCTCGACCCCCTACGCACACGGCCTGCTGAACCAGCCCGGCCAGCGGGCCGGGGTGGTGCTCGCACTCGTGCTCCTGCTGATCCCCGTGCTGGGGTTCCTCGGTCAGTGCGCCCGTGTCGGCGCCGTGCACCGCCATCGGCGGATGGCCGGCATGCGGCTCGCCGGGGCGTCCCCCGTCCAGGTGCGGAGAGTCGCCGCCGCGGAGTCCGGAATCGTCTGCCTGGCCGGGTCGGCGGCCGGGTCCGCCACTTTCGCCGTGCTCCTCGCCGTGACGGGGCACACCCCGCGTCCGGCGGCCTGGGCGGCCTTCCTGGTGGTCGTGCTCACCGTTCCGGTGATCGCCGCGCTGGTGAGCGTGTTCGCGCTGCGCCACGTGGTCGCTTCGCCGCTTGCCCACGTGCGAAGGACGAACCCGGACCCGGGACGCCGGGCGGCGCTCGGATTCATGCTCGCGGCCGGTCTGATCGCCACGGCGGGACTGCTCTTCCTGTTCCCCGACGGCAAGGGCGTCGCGCCGTTCGTGTTGCTGGTCCTGGGCCTGGTGCTCCTCACCGGGGCGGGCGCGATCTGGGTGGCGGGGGCGTTCGCGGCGTTCATGGGCCGTCAGCTCACCCTCCGTGCGAAGAGCCCGACGGCGCTCATCGCCGCGAGCCGCCTCGCCCACGATCCGTGGGCGGCCTCGCGCACCCATGCCGCGCTGCTGCTGGTCACGGTCGTCGGCGTGGGCTTCGTGGGAGTGCGCGGCGTCCTGCTGACCTCGCTGGACGACAGCCTCCGGCCGGTGGACCCGGCCTTCTACACCACCGGCATCGACCTGGCCGCAGCCGCCGTGCTGGTCGCCCTGGCGCTCAGTCTCTGCGGCCTCGCCGTCGGCACCGCCGAGTCGCTGGCCACCCGCCGCAGGGGCCTGGCGGCGCAGGCCGCCGCCGGGGTGCCGTACACGGTCCTGGCCCGCGCCACGCTCCTGGAGACGGCGCTCCCTCTGGCGCCCGCGCTCCTGCTCGCGGGTGCCGGAGGGTCGGCGGTTTACCTGGCGTACGCCGCTATCGTGGGCGGGCCTGTGCCTCTGCTGCCGCTCCTCGTCCCCGTGGCCGTCTACGCCGCCTGTCTGCTGGCCGCGGCCACCTCACTGCCGCTCCTGCGGCGCGTGGCGAATCCGGCTGAGCTGCGGTTCACGTAGCGCCCTCCGCGAGATCCGCCCCGCCGCGTGCCCGCGCCGCCACCACCAGCGTCGCGGCGACGAGGGCGGCGGCGACGATGCCGGTGCCGAGGACCGGGACCGGCGTGAACGTCATCGCCAGGACGGCGAGCACGGCCACGGGGTGGATCAGGTCGTTGCGGCTGCGCAGTTCCTCCCTCCGGTGGTGGAGCAGCCACACCAAGGTGATGAAGACGGCCACGGGGACGGTGAACGTCGCGGCGGCGGCACGGTCGGAGAGATGGCCGTGGCCGGTGGTGTGGGCTACGCCGACCGCGAGTCCGGCTCCGACCGCGGCGGCCGAGGCGAAGACGGCGTAGTGGCCGTAGCCCCACAGGATCGCCGCCTTGAGACTGGTGAGCCGCCGGGGCGCGTTCTGCGAGAAGTACAGCCACCACAGGGCGAACACGGTCAGTACGCCGCCGACGACCAGGGTCGCGATGTCACCGAGCGCCGTCTCGTCGTCCAGGGCCGTACGGACGGCCGCGGTGGCCGCGGTGATGGTCTCGCCGAGGACGATGAGGGTGAACAGGCCGTACCGTTCGGCGATGTGATGCGGGTGCCAGGTCGTGTTGGCCGCGCTCTCCGCCCAGACGGGGACGGCGATCTCGGCCAGGACCAGGACGGCGAACAACGGCAGCCCCCAGTCGTCCGGCACGGCCAGGCGGGCGACCCAGCCCGCCTGCACGACCAGGATGCCGACCGCGTAGCGCACGCAGGAGCGCCGGCGTTCGGGGTCGGAGCGGGCGGCGCGCAGCCACTGGGTGACCATGGCGAGCCGCATGACGACGTAGCCCCAGGTGATGACGGTGAAGTCGTCGTGCTGGAGTGCCTCGGCGGCGCCGGCCGCCACGACGAGCGCACCGGTGATCTGGACCAGCGTGAGCAGCCGGTAGGGGACGTCGTCGGTGTCGTACGCCGAGGCGAACCAGGTGAAGTTCATCCACGCCCACCAGATCGCGAAGAAGACCATCGCGTAGCCGAGCACCCCGTGCCCGATGTGCCCCTCGACGAGTTCGTGCTCGAAGGCGACCGACGCCTGGGCCACGGCGGTGACGAAGCACAGGTCGAAGAACAGCTCGAGCGCGGTCGCCGTGCGGTGCTCCTCACCGGCGCGGCGGGCCGCCATCGGCCGGATCCAAGCACCGAAGGCGGATTGTGACTGACTCATGCGTACCCGGTTTCAGCGGTGGGAGGGGGAGTCCGGGCCCGGCCGGTCCCGAGGGCGGCTGAGCCTGCCGACACCGACTGTGCAGGCCGCGGCCGGGTCTGCCGGCCCGCAGGACACGGGTCACGTTACGAGCAGGCCGTGAACGAGCGCAACGCCGACAGGCCACCGCCCGGTGACCCGGACCCGGGCCGCGCACCTCGCCGGCGAGGAAAACCCCCGTGCGGCGGGCCGGCGCCTCGCCGCCGCGACGGACCGGAAGCCCCGCCCCGGGGTCGCCTCAGGGGTGGGCAGGAGTGGTCGCGGACGCGCGGACGCGGGCTCCTCCTCCGGGCGCCTGGGCGCACGGGCGGGAGCCCGCCTTCATGTCCTCGGCGCGCGGTCAGTGGACGGGCCGGGCCGCCTTCGCCGCTCCCGGCCGTCCGAACTGGGTGCGGTGCAGCTCCTCGTACCGGCCACCGGCGGCCAGCAACTCGTCGTGCGTACCCCGTTCGACGACCCTGCCCGCTTCGAGCACCAGGATCAGGTCCGCGGCCCTCACCGTCGACAGCCGATGGGCGATGACCACGGCCGTACGTCCCTCCAGGGCCTCGGCCAGCGCCTCCTGGACAGCGGCCTCCGAGGTGGAGTCCAGATGGGCGGTCGCTTCGTCCAGGATGACCACGCGCTGACGGGCCAGCAGCAGCCGGGCGATGGTCAGCCGCTGGCGTTCGCCGCCCGAGAGCCGGTAGCCGCGTTCGCCGACGACCGTGTCCAGCCCGTCGGGCAGTGAGGCCACCAGGCCGTCGAGACGGGAGCGGCGCAGCGCGTCCCAGATCTCCTCCTCGGTGGCCTCCGGCCGGGCGAGCAGCAGATTGGCACGCACCGACTCGTGGAAGAGGTGGCCGTCCTGGGTGACCATGCCGAGCGTCTCCCGGATCGAATCGGCCGTCAGGTCCCGTACGTCGACACCGTTGAGCCGTACGGCGCCGGCGTCGGTGTCGTACAGCCGGGGGAGCAGCTGCGCGATCGTCGACTTCCCGGCTCCCGAGGAGCCCACGAGTGCGACCATCCGGCCGGGTTCCGCCCTGAAGGAGACGTCGTGCAGTACCTCCACGCCGCCCGCCGAGTCGAGCGTGGCGACCTCTTCGAGAGAGGCGAGGGAGACCTTGTCGGCGGAGGGGTAGCCGAAGGAGACACCGTCGAACTCCACGGACACCGGCCCGTCCGGCACCCGGCGGGCGTCGGGCTTCTCGGCGATCAGCGGCTCCAGGTCGAGGATCTCGAAGACCCGCTCGAAGCTGACCAGTGCGCTCATCACCTCGACGCGCGCCCCTGCCAGCGCTGTCAGCGGTGCGTAGAGCCGGGTGAGGAGGAGGGCCAGTGCGACGACGGCTCCCGGCTCCAGGCTGCCGCGCAGCGCGTAGTAGCCACCGAGTCCGTAGACCAACGCGAGGGCCAGTGCCGACACGAGGGTGAGCGCCGTGATGAAGGTGGACTGCAGCATCGCCGTACGGATGCCGATGTCGCGGACCCGTCCCGCGCGGGCGGCGAATTCGGCGGACTCGTCGGCCGGACGGCCGAAGAGTTTGATGAGCGTCGCGCCCGGCGCCGAGAAGCGCTCGGTCATCTGGGTGCCCATGGTGGCGTTGTGGCCGGCGGCCTCCCGCTGGAGGTCCGCCATCCTGGAGCCCATCCTGCGGGCCGGGACGACGAACACCGGCAGCAGCACCAGGGCGAGCAGGGTGATCTGCCAGGAGATCGTGAGCATCACGACCAGGGTCAGCAGCAGGGTGACGAGGTTGGAGACCACCCCGGACAGTGTGTTGCTGAAGGCCCGCTGCGCACCGATCACGTCGTTGTTGAGCCGGCTGACCAGCGCTCCGGTCCTGGTACGGGTGAAGAAGGCGACCGGCATCCGCTGGACGTGGTCGAACACGGCGGTACGCAGATCGAGGATCAGCCCCTCGCCCAGCGTCGCCGACAGCCACCGCACGAGGAGCCCGAGCCCCGCCTCGGCCACGGCGATCAGCGCGATGAGCAGGGCCAGCCGTGCGACCGTCCCGGTCTCCTTGCCCCGCACGATCGCGTCGACGACGCTACCCGCCAGCACCGGTGTGGCCACCGCCAGCAGTGCGGTGACCACGCTGAGCAGCAGGAAGCGCAGGATCCGGCCCCGGTGCGGCCGGGCGAACGCCCCGATGCGGCGCAAGGTCGCCCGGGAGAAGGGCCGACGGTCCTTCTGCGCGTTGAGGGAGCTGTGCAGTGAATGCCACGCCGTGACTTCCATGTCCATGCGGTGCCTCCGGAGTAGATCGGTATGCAGAGCACGCTAGGACCTCAAGCAAACTTGAGGTCAAGTGTTCCCGTCCGGCTTCACCCGTCGGCGCGTTCAGCGCGCCCGTACGGTCGCCATGACGTCCCGGTCCGGCTGCAACGTCAGCGTCGGCACGGGTCCGATGGGGCCGGCGTCCACCTCCAGCTCGAAACGGCGCGCCAGGACGGCGAGGACCAGCACCGCCTCGACCATGGCGAACCGCGTGCCGAGACAGACCCGGGGGCCGCCGCCGAACGGATACCAGGCGTACTCGGGGATCTCGTCACCGTCCTCCGCGTCCCAGCGCTCCGGGCGGAACGCCCCGGGTTCCGGGAACCACCGCTCGTCCCGGTGCGTGACCCACTGGCTGCTCCACACCCGTGTCCCCTCCGGTACCGGGACACCGCCGATCCTGGCTCCCTCCTTGGCGACCCCGGTGACGAGCCAGATCGTCGGATACAGCCGCAGGGTCTCCTTCACCACCGCCTGCGCGTACGGCAGCCGTGCGTAGTCGTCGATGCCCGGCTCCCGGTCACCGAGGACCCGGTCCAGCTCCCCGGTGAGTGCCGCGAGCGCGTGCGGGGTGCGGGAGAGCAGGTACCAGGCCCATACGAGCGTCGAACTGGTCGTCTCGTGACCGCCGATGTACAGCGTGACCGTCTCGTCGCGGATCTCCTGGTCCGAGAGGCGGGCCCCGGTCTCGTCCACCGCGGTGAGCAGCCGGCTCAGCAGGTCGGGGCGCTCCCCGTCCCCGTCGCGATGGCGGGCGACCACGCGCGCGACCTCCGCGTCGATCACCGAGGCGGCCTTCTTGATCCTGCTCCGCCCGGGAGTCGGCACCCAGTCGGGAAGAACGGCGCCGAGGCCGCTGAACTCCTTGCCGATCTCCTGCTGGGCGATGTCCATGGCGCGGCCCATCGACTCGGCGTCGGCCGGTGTGTCCACGCCGAAGATGGTGCGGACGGCGATCTTCTGGGTGAGGGCCGCCATCTCCCGCTTGACGTCGACGCGTTCGCCCCCGGACCAGGTGTCGGCCAGCTCCACCGCGCAGGCGGTCATGGTGGACGCGTACGACCTCACCTGCCTGGGCCGCACCGAGGGCTGTACGAGTGACCGCTTGCGCCGCCAGTCACTGCCGCGCGCGACGACGACCCCGTTGCCCATGACCGTACGGAAGGCGATGCCCAGCAGGGGCTGGTCGAAGGTGCGTTCCGTCTCGGTGAGCAGTTCGCCGATGCACTCGGGGTCGGCGACGAACACGCAGTCGTTGCGGCCGAAGCGCCAGTGCACCATGTCCCCGTAACCGCGCAACCGTTCGAAGAACGCGAGGGGGTCCCTGCCGAACTGCGGCAGGCTCCCCAGCAGGGGAAGGCCCCTGGGTCCCTGGACGATCCGGTGGCCGCTCGGCTCGGCGTCGAGCGCCGCGCCGGTTTCCATGGACATGGGAACTCCCGTCATCTGCCTTACGCAGTAGGTGAGTTGCCGAGCCTAGCGGCAGCCGCCCAGGAGCGACGCGGGGATCTCGGGCGGCGGGGCCCGGATGGCCGAGGGCCGCGGGCCATGGCCCGCGGCCCTCGACGCCGTGCCACGCCCTCAGGCCCCCGGCGGCATCCTTGACGGGCGCCCGCCGCCGCGCGTCAGGGAGTAGCCGGACACCGCCGCCAGCGCGGCGAGCACCCCGCCGCCGACGGTCCACAGCCAGCGGTCCGTCCACCAGCCGGAGGACCAGCCGCCCTCGGGCTCGACGCCGGTCGTCCCTTCCCGCGCCTGGACGGCGGACGCGCCCGGCACCAGCGGCTCCGCGAGGGCGCCGTCCACGTCGTGGGCGCCGCCCTCGCCGGCCGAGGTCACCCGGGTCTCCACGTGGACCGGCAGACCCAGGTCCTCCTCGGCCAGGCCGACCACCGTCAGGCGTACGTAGTAGCTGCCGGGCAGGGGGTCGGACGCCCACGGCTCGGACCAGGCACGCACCGTACGCAGGACGCAGGACAGTTCGACGGCGGCCGCGTCCGGCGCGGCCTTCCTCGTCTGGTGGCCGTACACGCAGGCCTGCCGGCGGCGGAGACCGTCGTACACGTCGATCTGCCAGGTCGACGCACCGTGCCGCGCCGCGCTGTCCGGCAGGCTCACCTTCGCGCGGACGGTGGGACGCCGGCCAGCGTCGGCGGGGAAGACCCAGTACAGGTAGTCGCCGGTGGACGCGTCCGCGGTGGCCGTCCGGTCCTGCTGGATCTCCGTCGCGGTACGGAAGGTGGTGCCGGCCTCCGTGGGCCCCGGGGCCTCGTCGCCCCGCGCCGGGCCGGCGCTCGCGGACGGGCCGTCGGCGACGGCCGCTCCCGCCGGCATGAGAAGGGTGACCGCCGCCAGCAGCGCGCCCACACATCCGCGCGCCACGGTGTTCCTGCGGGGGGTACGCATCAGTTGGTCCTCCATACGGCGACGCGCCAGCGTGAGATCCAGCCGGACAGCAGGCCGGCGACCAGCCCGGTCAGCACCATGACACCCAGCAGCCACCAGCCACGCCCCAGCCCGAACGCGGCGGCGTCGGCGGCCTCGTCGGGAGCGGCCACCAGGTCGATGGTCAGCTCGACGGGCATACCGGGAGTGGTCTTCACGGACGTCGGCGCCGAGAAGGAGTTGCCGAGCTGAAGGCACACGGTCTCGGGGGCGGGCTTCACGTCGGTGTCGTCGGCGGCTTCCTCGTCGGGCTTCGGGTAGCGCAGCCCCGTGGAGACGGCGTCCGTGCGCCCCGTGCCGGACTCGTCACCCCGGACGATCTCCCGTCCGTGCGTGGTCAGGGCGCGCAGCAGTACCCCGTAGTCGTTGTTCACCGCGCGGTCCGCCGAGACGCTCACCGAGGCGCGCAGTTCCTGGCCGGGCAGGACGTCCACCCGGTACCAGCGGTGCTTGCCGGTCTCCTGGCGGTCCGTGTACAGCCCGGCCTTCAGCTCGGGAGCCGCGGAGCAACTGCCGGCGCCCTCGGTCGCCACGGGGGTGACGACGGGCTCGGCGGCGCGGTCCACCAGCTGTTTGACACGGCCCGAGAGTTCCTCGGTGTGCTGGACCGCCGTGTAGGTGCCGCCGGTCGCCTCCGCGATGCAGGTCAGCTGCTGCCTGATTTTGGCGTTCGGCACCAGGCCCAGGGTGTCGATGACCAGGTGGATTCCCCTGGCGGCGATGTCGCGCGCGACCTCGCAGGGGTCGAGCGGGCCACAGGTGTCCTCGCCGTCGGTGATCAGGACGATCCGCCGGGTGGCGTCCCCGCCCTCGAGGTCGTCGGCGGCACCGAGCAGAGCGGGGCCGATGGGGGTCCAGCCGGTCGGTGCCAGGGTGGCGACGGCGGTCTTGGCCTCGGTGCGGTCGAGCGGGCCGACCGGGTAGAGCTGCGCGGTGTCCTTGCAGCCGACCTTCCGGTCGTCTCCCGGGTAGTCGGCGCCGAGCGTGCGGATGCCGAGCTGTACCTCCTCGGGCACCGCGTCCAGGACGTCGTTGAAGGCCTGCTTGGCGGCGGATATCCGGGACTCGCCGTCGATGTCCCGGGTGCGCATGGAACCGCTGACGTCAAGGACGAGTTCGACCTTGGGCGCGTCGGTGGAGGGTTCGCCGGCGGCGGCCGGAAGGGCGGTCCCGAGCCCGGCGGCCAGGGTGGCGAGCAGGACGCACACCCCGGCCGTCAGCCGTTTTCTTGTGATCATCGCCGGATCCTATTGAAGATCCGCAGTCATCCCCAAACGCGTCGGACGCACGCGATCGCGGGGTACTCCCTCATCCGCCCAGCAGGGGCGCCGCCGCCCTGTCCAGCACCGAGCCGACGCGTTCCCAGGTCTCGGTGTCCCGTTCCGACGGCGGGAGTTCGGCGTCCTGCGCCTTCGCGTTCCACCGTGTGGCGATGGCGACAGGATCGCCCCCGCCAGCCGCGGAGGCGGCGAGTGCGGCCGCGCCGAGGGCGACCAGTTCGCCGCTGCCCGGCACGATCAGGGGCCGGCCGGAGAGCCTGCGCACGGTCTCCACCCAGGTGCGGCCCTGGGCGCCGCCACCGATCAGGCGCAGCGGCCGGCCGGCGACCTCGGGGTCGGCCGGATCGAGGCCGCACGCGCGCAGGAGTTCGTCGAGTGCCCGCAGCACGGTGAACGCCGCGCCCTCGTACGCGGCGCCCAGCAACTGCTGCGGCGTGGTGTCGTGCCGGAGACCGGTGAGCAGCCCCGCGGAGGTGGGCAGGTCCGGGGTGCGTTCGCCGTCGAGGTAGGGGAGGAGCACGGCCTCACCACCGGGCGTCGCGTCGTCGCGGTGCAGCCCCAGCAGGCCGGCCACCTTGTCGACGGCCAGCGTGCAGTTGAGGGTGCAGGCCAGCGGAAGGTACGTACCGTCGGCCGCGGCGAAGCCCGACAGGGCCGTCGACGCCGGGCGGGCCAGTGAGGCGGCGAACACCGTGCCGGACGTGCCGAGGCTCAGGACGGGATGGTCCAGCAGCCCCGCCCCGCCGAGGCCGAGCCCCACCGCGGCGCTCATGTTGTCCCCGGTGCCGGCCGCGACGGCGATCCCGGCCGGCAGGCCGAGCGACTCGGCCGCAGCCTCGGTCAGCGAGCCGATCCGGGTTCCGCCCGTGGCGGCGACCTCCGGCAGCATCGAGACGTCCAGACCGAGGAGGTCCAGGAGCTCCCGGTCGTACGCGCCCGTGGCGGTCGAGTACCAGCAGGTGCCGGACGCGTCTCCCGGGTCCGTCGCCGCGACCCCCGAGAGCCGCTCCGTGAGGAAGTCGTGGGGCAGGCGGACGGCGGCCGTCGCCTCGGCGTTCGCCGGGTCGTACTCGCGCAGCCACCGCCACTTCGTCGCGGTCATGGAGGCGACCGGCACCGTGCCGGTGCGCGCGGTCCACGCCTCGGGGCCGCCCAGCTCGGTGACGAGGGCCGCGGCCTGGGGCGCGGAGCGCGTGTCGTTCCAGAGGAGCGCGGGGCGCAGCGGACGGCCGGCCGCGTCGAGGGTGACCAGGCCGTGCTGCTGCCCCGCGACGGCGATGCCGGTGACGGAGGACGCGGAGAGGCCGGACTCCTTGAGCCCGGCAGCGACGGCATCGCACAGCGCCCGCCACCACACCTCGGGATCGGTCTCGCGCGCGCCGCCCTCACCTGTGACGACGTGCGGGGCGCGGCCGACGGCGAGGAGCTCGCCGGTCTCGGCGTCGGTGACTGCAGCCTTGGTGGACTGGGTGGAGCTGTCCACGCCGATGACGACGGTACGCGGCGGCATGGGCTACCTCTTCTCGTGCGATGTCCGGTGGTGCGGGTTTTGGGAGTGCGACAAACAAATTACGTGATCGGCGGCCTGCAGGCCAGGGGTCACCGTCGTTCAGTCGTCCGGGGGGTTACGTCCGCGCGGTGCCGTGTGCATAATTAATCATGTCAGTGAACAAATAGGCCCGGGTGCGGACGGCGACTCCGGGCTCCCGGCAGGCGAAGGCGGACACACCATGACGGAA
>NZ_JBISCE010000009.1:0-156335 GCF_044385685.1 Streptomyces sp. ALB3
CCCCCACCGCAGGGAGCCCGGCGGACCACCGCCGGGCCCCCCGGTTCCGGCAGACCTGCGTGTCAGGCGTCGGTGGGCACGGGCGAGGCGTAGCCCACCGGATCGGCCAGCACGTCCTGCACCACCAGCGCCGCCGCGCCCCGCGCCGCGTCACCCGCGACGGACGACGCGCGCAGCCTGCCCCCGCCCCGCGACCACAGGCCGGACACCACGCGACCCGTCAGCTCCTCGTCGGCGGGCGGCGAGAGCCACGGCATCAGGCCGCGGTAGATACCGCCGAGCACCACCGCGTCGGGATCGAACAGGTTGACCGCGCCCGACAGGACCTGCCCCAGCATCCGGCCGGCGCCGGCCAGGGCGGCCAGCGTCACCGGGTCACCCGCCTGCGCGCGACGCTCCAGCTCCATCACCCCCGCGGCCCCGCCCCCGGCCTCACCGATGCCGGCCGCGCGCAGCAGGGCCGACTGGCCGGCGTACTGCTCCAGGCAGCCGCGCGAGCCGCACCTGCACTCCGGGCCCGCCGGGTCCACCACCACGTGCCCGATCTCCCCGGCGAAACCGTGCGCGCCGCGCAGCAGCTCACCGTCGAGCACCAGGGCGCCGCCGACACCGATCTCGCCCGTCAGGTAGAGGAAGCTGCGGACGGTGTCGAGCCCGCCGAACCACAGCTCGGCCAGCGCCGCCAGGTTGGCCTCGTTCTCAGAACGGACGGGCAGCGGTGCCGTGCCGGGACGCAGACCGGCGAGCGCGTCCGCGAACAGCTCCTCGGCCGCGACCTGGTTCCAGCCCAGGTTCGGCGCCTGGCGTACCGAGCCTCCCGAGACGAGCCCCGGCAGCGCCAGTGCCGTACCGACCGGGCGAAGCTCCTGCTCCAGGGCCGAGTCCAGGGTGCGGGCGGCGATGCCCGCCGCCCTCGCCAGGACCTCCTCGGGCGGGGAGCCGCGGTTGTCCAGATGCTCGGTCCGGCGCACCCGGCCCGTGCCCGCCAGATCCACGACACACACCGACACGTAGTCGATGTTGATCTCCACACCGAGACCGGCGGGCCCGGTGCGCGCCACCTTCAGAGCCGTCCCGGGGCGGCCGGCCTGACCGCTGAACGTCTTGCCCGACTCGGTCAGGAAGCCGCTGCCCAGCAGCTGTTCGACCAGGGAGGACACGGCGGCCCGGGTGAGCCCGACCCGGGCCGAGACCCCGGCCCGGGTCGCCTCACCGGTCTCGCCCTCGTCCCGTACGGCGCGCAGCACGAGGCTCAGGTTGTGGCGTCGCACGGTGTCCTTGTCGGCCTTGGACCCCAGGGGCGTGAGGTAGCTCTTCATATCGTCGACGAGCCTATGTGATACCCCGGGGGACACGGCTCCCGGCCGGGGCCGGGCAGAGTGCCGGAGGACCGCCCCGCACCCGGCCGGGCCGTGTCCTACAGGTCGGCCGCGTCCGCGACCGCGCCCAGGTCGACGAACTTGAACCCGGTCGCCTCCCGGCCCTCCTCGCTGCCCGAGGCGGAGGTCTCGTGCCCGTCCTGCACCACGAGCAGCCCGTTCGGATAGCGGGAGCCCAGCGGCTCGTTGAGCACGGCGGCGCCGTCGCACTCCTCGCTGCCGTCGAGGTCGGCCGACACGGCACCGACGCGGAAGCCGCCTTCGTACTCGTTGCCCTCGGAGACCTCACGGTCGTACAGGGCGAAGCTGTCGTCCCCCTGGCCGGACGCCATGAGGTAGCCGTCACCACCGGACTCGCGCAGGAGGGTCAGCCCCTCCACGTCGGCCGCCAGCCGCTTGCCGCCGAATCCCGGGTCGGTACCGGGCGCGCACTCCTCCGTCTCCGGGTCGTACGTCCCGGGTACGCCGTACTCGCGGACCTTGTCCACCAGGACCGGGCGTCCGGTCAGCCCGGCGGGAAGCCGCCAGATGCCGACGTCCTCCTGGCCCGCGTAGAGCGTGCCGTTCTCCGGGTCCACGACCATGCCCTCGACCTGGGGGAGCTCACCGGGCTCGCCGCACGGTGTCCACGAGGTGCCGTCCGGAAGCCGGAAGGACGAGGGGAGCGAGAGGGTGCGCACCGGACGGTAGCCCACCGTGCCCGCTGCCGTCGGCCGCAGCTCCAGCAGGGCGAGGTCCGTGGTGTTGCGCCTGCTGACGACCGCGTACGAACGGCCGGTGGAGCGGTCCTGCCAGGTGGCGAGACCGTACGCGGTCCGCTGCTCGTTGATCTCGGCCTGGCCGGACGAGAACACGGGGGCGGCACCGGGATCCGTGACGTCCTTCAGCGGCCCGCCGGGCTGCGAGGGGTCGACGCGGTAGATGCGGAGACGGTCGTTGCCCCGGTCGCTCACCACGGCCACGTCGGCGCGGCCGGACGGAGTGCGGAGCCCGGTCAGGATGTCGACGTTGTTGAACCTGCCCGGGGCGTCGTCCTCCGCCGCGGGTGACGGCGCCGGGACGGACTGGACCAGGGACGCGTCCAGACCGTAGACCCGCAGCCCGCCCTCCTTGGCCGTTGCGACGACGAGACTGCGGCCGGGGGCGGCGTCGTCACGCCAGATGGCCGGGTCGTCGGCGTTGGCGTTTCCGCCCGCCTCGTCGTCGTACAGCGCGGCCGTCTCGGCCGACGCGCCGACGGACGGCAGCGACCGCGCGTGGGCGGGCGACAACGGAACAAGGGTGATCAGTGCCGTGCCGAGGAGGGCGGTGGCCGCAAGGCGAGGGGAGCGGTGCGTGCGCACAGATGCTTCCTGTCGTGAGAGGGGCATGTCCATGACTCGTCAGGAAGTGTCGGGCGACGCGGGGCCGCTGGGGTGTCGCGCCCATGAGAGCGACACGGGCACCAGGTGAATTCGCGGTGCCGGCGGCGCGGGAGGGACCGGTGACAGGATGTCACCGGGCCCGCCCCCGACGCCGCCGGCCGGCCGCGATCAGGGCAGCGCACCCCGGGCCTTCAGCATGTCGGCCATCAGCGCGGTCTCCGAGTCCTGGGCCCTGGCCATCCCCGCGGCCAGGTCCCTGATCTCGTCCGTGCCCGCAGCCCCGGCCGCCGCCCGCGCCATGTCGGCCCCCGCGCGGTGGTGGACGGTCATCAGCCGCAGGAACAGGACCTCGGCGTCCCTGCCGTCCGCCGCGCGCAGCCCGTCCAGCTCCGTGTCCGTCGCCATACCCGGCATGAGGGAGCCGTCGGACGGAGTGACCGGGTGGCCCATCCACTCCATCGGCGGCCGCTCCGAACTCTTCGGCCTGCCCCAGGACTCCAGCCAGCCCAGCATCATGCCCCGCTGGTTGGCCTGGGTGTTGACGATGTCGTACGCGAGCCGGCGCACGTCCTCGTCCTCGGTGCGGTCCCGGACGAGGAACGCCATCTCCACCGCCTGCTGATGGTGGACCGACATGTCCCGGGCGAAGCCCACGTCGGCCGAGCCCTCCGCGGGGGCGGCGCCGGGCGTTCCGGTGCCGGCGGGGGAGGCTTCCGAGGGCGGCACGACCATCAGCAGGACGAGCCCCACGGCCATGGCGAAGACCACGGCCCCCGCCCACAGCAACGGACGGGGTGCGCGCGCGGGCGGGGTCACCCGGCCACCCCGCCGGAGCAGGCGGCTCCCGGCTCCGGGGTCTGCGCGCCCTGGACGTACTTGGTGAAGAACTGCGCGACCCGGGGGTCGGTGGCGCTCTTCACGGTGAGCTGCTTGCCCCAGGCGCTGAGCATCAGAGGATCCTTCTGATCGGCCACAGGGCTCATCAAGGAGTACGGCGTCTTCGCGACCCGCTCGGCGAGCGCCTCGGTGTCGGCGGCCTTCGCCTTGTCGTTGTACGTGACCCAGACGGCGCCGTGCTCCAGGGAGTGGACGGCGTTCTCGTTCCGTATCGCCTCGGTGTAGACGTCGGCGTCGCAGTTCATCCAGACCGGATCGTGGTCGCCGCCGACCGGCGGGTTCATCGGGTAGTCGACGGGCGTGCTGACGTGGTCCTGAGTCAGGTCGCCCCAGGACTTCTCGCCGGTGACGGGCGAGGTCCTCGCCTGTTCCTCGGCCTTGTCCTGCTCGTCGGCGGCCGACATCAGGTAGCCGCCCCCGGCGACGAGGCCGGCGACCACGACGACGGCCGCGGTGATCGTGACGACGCGGCTCCGGCGCTCCCGGGCCCGCTCCTTGCGGCGGGCCTCCTCGAGCTTGGCGCGGCGCGCGGCGGCAGGGCTGTTCAGTTTCTTGGCGGAAGCCATGTCGAGTCCTTGTGTTCAGCGGATCGCGGGCGCGGGAAGCGCGCCACGCGGGGGCGAAGGGCGCACGGACGGCCCGCCCCCGGCGCGTCGGAGACGCGGGGGCGGATCCGGGCGGGCCTAGATCCGCTGGACCTGGAGACGGAGCCGGTCGACGGCACCCACCGCGTCGTTGGCGGGCCCCCGGATCGCCGCCGCCCCGGTGAGCGGAGCGGCCGGGGGTGCCGCCGAAGGGCAGGGCGGGGTGGCGGGAGCGGCGTGGCCGGGCAGCACGACGGCCGTGGTGTGGCCGGCCGTTCCGTGACAGGAGCTGCCGGCCCCGTGCTCGTCCGGGGCGTCGGCCACGACGACGGACGCGGCCGCGGCGGGTGCCGGGGTGAAGGTTCTGGCAGCGGTCGCGGAAGGAGTCCCGGCGTGAGGCGAGGGTGTGCCGGCCGGGGAGCAGCCGAGGAGCACGGCCACGAGCATCAGTGCCCAGACCGGTACGAAGGACAGGCCGAAGGCCCACCGTCGCCGGTCCGTCGGTGCGCTCGCTCTGGTCATCGCCGCCATCGTAGATGGTGTGTGAATCTTCAAAGAGTTCAGCCCACAGCTTGGCGGGATAGTGTGCCCCGGTGACGACGCAATCGAACGTACCTGCGGGTTGGCATCCTGATCCTCACGGGGCTCCCCAGCTGCTCCGCTACTGGGACGGCTCCCGCTGGACCGAGCACACGCACCCGGCCCAGGGGCAGACGCCCGGCCAGGCCCAGGCGCCCTACCAGGCCCAGGCCTCCGCGCCCGCGCAGCCGCACACCGTGACGCCGCAGCCGCAGGCCACTCCCGGGCCGGCAGCCGCCGTTCAGGGGCTCGCCCCCCAGCAGGCGGCTCCGCACCAGGCCGCGCCCGGTGCCGGCTCACTTTTCGGCCAGCCGGTCCTGATCGTGAACCAGAAGGCCAAGCTGATCGAGCTGACGAACGAGTACAGCGTCTTCGACCAGCAGGGCAACACCGTCGGTTCGGTCGCCCAGGTCGGCCAGAGCGGCCTGCGCAAGGCGCTCAGGTTCGTCTCCAGCATCGACCAGTACCTGACGCACCGCCTGGAGATCCGCGACGCCTACGGGCAGCCGCAACTGCTCCTGACCCGCCCGGCGAAGTTCATCAAGTCCCGGGTGATCGTGCAGCGCCCCGACGGGCAGCCCGTCGGTGAGATCGTGCAGCAGAACGCCATCGGAAAGATCAACTTCTCGATGACGGCCGACGGCCGGCAGATCGGAGCGATCAAGGCCGAGAACTGGCGCGCCTGGAACTTCGCCATCGTCGACCACACCGGCGCCGAGATCGCCAGGATCACCAAGACCTGGGAGGGCCTGGCGAAGACCATGTTCACCACGGCGGACAACTACGTGCTGCAGATCCACCACCAGCTCCCCGAACCGCTGCTGAGCCTCGTCGTGGCGACGGCGCTGACCGTGGACACCGCCCTCAAACAGGACGCCCGCGGCTTCGGCTGATCCCGCCCCCGTGCGGCCGGCACGGCCGCACGGGCAGACGGGCAGCTCCGCGCCACGGGCGGCGGTCAGTCCGGCTGAACGCCGCCCCGCTCCGCCTCCGCCATCTCGGCAAGCACCCGCTCGGCCACCGCGAACGCCGAATTCGCCGCCGGGACCCCGCAGTAGACGCCCGTCTGCAGCAGTGCCGCGCCGATCTCCCGCGGGCTGAGACCGTTGCGCACCGCCGCGCGGACATGCATCGCCAGTTCGTCGTGATGCCCGTGTGCCACCAGGGCGGTCAGCGTGATCAGGCTGCGCTCGCGCCGCGACAGAGTCGGATCGGTCCAGATCTCGCCCCAGGCGTAGCGCGAGATGAAGTCCTGGAAGGGAGCGGTGAACGCCGTGGTCCTCGCCTGCGCACGGTCCACGTGCGCGTCGCCGAGGACCTCGCGGCGCACCGCCGTCCCGCCGGCGCGCTCCCGGGGCGCGAAGTGAGCGCGCAGGGCTTCCCGTACGGCCTCCGGACGCTCGGCCGGCGCCAGGTGGGAGGCGCGTGGCAGCTCGGTCAACGCGGCACCCGGAATGGCGTCGGCGAGCTCCCGGGCGTGTGCGGGAGGCGTCGCGGGGTCCTCGCGTCCCGCCATGACCAGCGTCGGAGCCCGTACGCCGGACAGTCCCGGCCGCAGATCGCAGTCGGCGAGTGCGTCGCAGCAGGCGGCGTACGCCGACGGATCCGTGCCCAGGAGGTCGTCGAGCAGCCGGGGCTCGGTGAACCCGGGTGTGAACCAGCGGCTCGCAGCGCTCTCCGCGATCTTTCCCAGGCCCTCGGCGCGCACGAGGGCGGCCCTCTCCCGCCACGGCCCCGGGTCGCCGAAGTGGGCGGACGAGCACACGACGGCCAGCCGGTCGAGGCGTTCCGGGTGGTGCACCGCCAGCCAGAGGCCCACCGCGCCGCCGAGTGACACCCCCGCGTACGAGAACCGGTGCAGGGACAGCGAGTCGGCGAGGGCCAGGACCAGGGCGCCCAGATCGGCGATCTCCGCACCCGGTCCGATCAGGCAGGCGGGCGACCCGCCGTGCCCCGGGAGGTCCCACCGTACGACCCGGTGGGAGACGGAGAGTTCGGGGGCGACCCCGTCCCAGAGCGCGGTGGAGGTGCCGAGCGAAGGGCCGAGGAGGAGTGCGGGCGCGCTCGCGGGCCCTTCGGCGCGATGGTGCAGGAGTCGGGCGGGCGTCGTGGTCATCGGCGCTCCAGAGCGCGGTCGGTGAGGGGTCCGGCACTGCCGGTGTACCGGGCGGGGTCGGTCAGTTCCGTGAGATCCAGGCCGTCGAAGGCGGGTTCGTCCGCGAGGATCTCCGCGAGGGGTCTGCCCTCGTCGCGGGCCCGGCCGGCCGCCTCGGTGAGGATCTCGCCGGCGCGGGCCCGGCCCACTCGTCGGGCGGCGACGGCGGCCAGCCGTTCCGAGACGATCAGCCCGCCGGTCAGCGCCAGGTGGCTCCGCATGGCGGACGGGAACACCTTCAGGCCCTCGGCGAGTTCCACCGCGTCCCGGGCCGCCCCGCCGACCAGGCGCAACAGCTCGCGCAGCGGCTCCCACTCGGCGTGCCAGGCTCCGGCGGGCCGTTCGTCCTCGGCGGCGAGCGAGCCGTAGAGAGTGGCCGCCACGCCGGGTGCGCGGCGGGCCGCCGCGGCGATCAGGGTGGCCCGCACCGGGTTCGCCTTGTGCGGCATGGCGGAGGAACCCCCGCCGGATCCCTCCGCGAGCTCGGCGATCTCGGTACGGGACAGGGTGAGCACGTCGGCGGCGGTCTTGCCGAGCGCGCCCGCCGTGAAGGCGAGCGCGCCGGCCAGGTCGGCGACCGGGGTCCGCAGGGTGTGCCAGGGCAGCGCCGGTTCGGCCAGACCCAGCTCCCGGGCGTACGCCGGGACGAGGTCCATCCCGTCCCCGTCGGCGGTCGAGAAGGCGGCCAGCGTGCCCGCCGCGCCGCCGAGCTGGACGGGGAGCGCCTCGCGCACGGCCCGCACCCGGTCCCGCGCGTCGAGCACCAGCGACCGCCACCCGGCGGCCTTGAGGCCGAAGGTCGTCGGTACGGCGTGCTGCGTCAGGGTCCGGCCGGGCATCGGTGTGCCGCGGTGCCCGGCCGCCAGCCGCTCCAGCGCGTCGGCGGTCCGGCCCAGGTCGTCGAGGAGGATCCCCAGCGTCCGGGACGCCACCAGCATCGCCGCGGTGTCGAGGATGTCCTGGCTCGTCGCGCCCCGGTGCACGAAGGGCCGCGCCTCGTCGTCGACCGCCGCCGAAAGGGCGGCGACCAGCGGGATCACCGGGTTCCCGCCGGAACGGGCCCGCAGCGCCAGGTCCCGCACGTCGAACCGGCCGGCGTCCGCCGCCGCGGTGACCGCCCGCCCCGCCTCCGCGGGGGCGCGCCCGGAGGCCGCCTGGGCCCGGGTCAGCGCGGCCTCGGCGTCCAGCAGGGCCTGAAGGAAGGCGTGGTCGCCGGTGGCGGCCTCGGCGGCGGCACCCGCCCGCCCGGGGGCGAGGAGCCCGGCGTCGCTCTCGTGCATCAGCTGAACTCCAGGAAGACCGTCTCGTCGTCGCCCTGGAGACGGATGTCGAAGCGGTAGGTACGCGGATCGGTGCGTGTCGCGATCAGTGTGGCGCGCCGCTCGGCGTCCAGCGACCCCAGCAGAGCGTCCCCCGCCTCCGCGCCCTCGTCGAGCAGGTCCGGGAGGTACACCCGGGTGTACAGGTGGTGCACCAGGCCGCGGGCGAACACGGCGGCGCAGAGGTACGGGACCCCGCCGGGCGGGAGCGTACGCACGAACCAGCGCCCGGCAGCGTCCGTCGGCGCCCGGCCGAAGCCGGTGAAGTCCACCCCGTCGCGTCCGGTCACCTTGCCCGAAGCAGGGTCGCGGCGCAGCGATCCCGGGAGGCCGGTGCGCGATCCACCGGGTGCGGGCTGCCACGTCTCGACGATCGCGTCGGGCACGGGGGCGCCCTGGCCGTCGAGCACACGGCCGTACACCGTGACGGTCCCGGGATGCCCGGCCGGGGCGACCTCGCTGCCGCCGGGAAAGGGCAGCGCGTAGCCGTAGAACGGGCCGACGGTCTGGGAGGGCGTCGGGGCGTGGGACATCAGGCGTCGCCTTCTTCCTCGGTCCAGGTGGCGCACGGTCCGTCGAGGACGATGTCCCAGCGGTAGCCGAGGGATAGTTCGGGGATGGACAGGTCGTGGTCGTACGCCGCTATGAGCCGCTCGCGCGCGGACCGGTCCGTGACGGAACGGATCACCGGGTCGTAGGGGAGGAGCGGATCACCTGGGAAGTACATCTGGGTGATCAGCCGCTGGCTGAACGACGTGCCGAACAGCGAGAAGTGGATGTGGGCCGGGCGCCAGGCGTTGGTGTGGTTGCGCCACGGGTAGGCACCGGGCCTGACGGTCGTGAACGAGTAGCTGCCCTCGTCGTCCGTCAGACAGCGCCCGAAACCGGTGAAGTTCGGGTCGAGCGGCGCCGGGTGCCGGTCGAGCTGGTGGGCGTACCGCCCGGAGGCGTTGGCCTGCCACACCTCGACGAGTTGCCCGCGCACCGGCCTCCCGGCCCGGTCGAGCACGCGGCCGGTGACGGTGATCCGTTCCCCGAGCGGCTCGCCGTGGTGCTGCGCGGTGAGGTCGTGGTCCAGCGCGGTCACGTCCGTGACGCCGAAGGCCGGCCCGGACAGTTCGACCGCCTCCGGGTCGCGCACGGGGATGGGGGAGCGGTGCGGATGACGGAAGTGGCTGCTGCGGTACGGAGGGTAGTCGCGCGGCGGATGGTGGGCACCCGGCTCCGCGGCGGCCTCGGCCCTGGCCACCTCGGAGTCGATCTCCCGCTGGCTCAGGCCGTCCGGCAGCGGACGTCGGGATGGGTCACGTGCGGTCATGTCACGGCTCCGTGAGTGCTGGAAATGCTCAGTGCACTGATGAAATGGCGATGGCGATGAAGCTACCCAGCCCTGCTGCGCGGGTCAATACCCTCAGTACACTGTGCGTCTTCGGCGTACCGGCCGAGGAGGCCGGCAGCCGCCGGCCGACCAGGAGGGGACGGTTCCGTGCAAGCGGTCGATCTGAGCACCCACCCAGGGCATCTGGCCCGTCGTCTTCAGCAGGCGCACCACCTGCTCTGGAACACGATGGTCTCCACGGAGATCACCTCGCCCCAGTTCGCGGTCCTCAACGCGCTGACCGCCGAACCGGGCCTGGACCAGCGGACCGTGGGGGAGCGGGTCGGGCTCGACCGGTCGACCGTCGCGGAGGTGATCACCCGGCTGCTGCGCCGGGAGCTGCTGGACAAGGTGCGGGACGCGCACGACGGCCGGCGCTTCCTGCTCCGCCTCACGGACGAGGGCGCGCGCACCCACCGGCGGCTCGCGCTGCGCACGGTCGGGATGAACCAGGTTTTCCTCGGCCCGCTCTCCGCCGGCGAGCAGCGGACGCTCTTCGACCTGATGCGCAGGGCGGCGGACGCCGCCGAGGCGTTCCGCGCGCCCGAGGGTGCCGGGCCGCCCGGGGAGCGGTGAGCCGGGGATGCCCGGGGTGTGACGGCGCGGGGCCGTGCGGGGTGAGAGGGCGGCCACCGAGGCGAGGTGGTGCACGGCTCATATCTTTTACAGGTGTAACACCTGTTAAAGTAAATGAGTGAGTGCTACAGCTATGCGACCCCGGAAGCCATCCGTCCGCAAACTGCCCGTCACCGGTGTCCTGCGGCTGAACAGCCCTGCCGAGATCTGGTACAAACCCGCGCTGAGCGTGGTGGTCGCCTCCGCCGTCCCGAACCTGCTGCTGTACTCGCTCGACCGCCTCGACCTGGTGATGTACACCATGGCGGGCTCGCTCTGCGCCCTCTACGGGCACAACCTGCCTTACGCCCGCCGGGCCCACACCGCCCTCCGCGTGATCCTGGGAATGGCCGCGGGTCTCGCCGTCGCGCTGGTCACCGCCTCGGTCACCGACTCGACCGCCCTGCTGATCGCGGTCGGCGCGCTGCTCGCGGCCGTGCAGAAGACCTTCTGCGACGCGACCCGCATCGGCCCGCCCGGCAACGTGATCTTCGCCTTCGTCACCTCGGCCGCGCTCTTCGCGCCCCAGGAACTGGGGCGGGTGCCGGAGCACATGGCCCTGATGCTGGCAGCGGGCGCCCTCTCCTGGCTGGTCACCGTCGGCCCGGCCCTCTGGCGCAAGGAGGGACCGGAGCGCCTAACCACCGCCCGCGCGCTCGACGCCGCCGCCGTGTACGCGGCGGGCCCCGACGCCCGGACCCGGCACGCGGGGGCCGCGGCGGTCCAGGCCGCATGGCAGGCGCTGCTCGCCGCAGGGCGCCCCACGCCCGTACGCCGCGAGCTGGAGCGGCTCGTCGTCCACGCCGAGCGCGCCCTTGCCACCCCCGCGGCCGACGGTCATGTCCCCGGCGCCGATCCGGGCGAGCTGCGCCGTTGGGCCACGGCGACCCGCGCCCGCGGGCCGGTGCCCAGCCCGCCGCCCGCCCCCGGCACCGTCGAGCAGCTCTTCGGCGTCGACGCCGAGCGGGCCGGACAGCGGATGCGGCGCGGCCGGCGCGAGGCCCGGCGCGGACTGCTGCGCGCGCTTCGCCCCGGCTCCCCGGTGCTGCCGGTCGCCTTCCGCACCCTCCTCGGGTGCGCCCTGGCCGGTTATGCGTCCTCGGCGCTCGGTGTCGGCCACCCGTACTGGGCGCTCGTCACCGCCGCCTCCGTCTACCAGCCCAACCTCACCCTGTCCTGGAGCAGGGCGCTGCAGCGGACCGTGGGCAACCTCCTCGGCGTACTGGTCTTCGCCGCCGTCATCCCGCTCGCCCGGGTCAGCCCGCTCGTCCTCGTCCTGTGCGTGCTGTTCTTCAACTTCGCCGCCGAGGCCCTGATCACCCGCAACTACTGGCTCGGCTCCGTGGCCGTCACCCCGATGGCCCTGCTCATCCTGGAGTTCGGCGGCCACCAGCCGGCGGGCGAGCTCATCGCGGACCGCGCCCTGGACACCCTCGTGGGCGTCGGGGTCGGCTTCCTCGCAGCCCTCGCCGTCACCAACCGCCGGGCGTCCGGCCGGGTCGAGAGAGCGCTCGCAGCCGTGGGGGAGGCCCGCGACCACGCCGAGCGGGCGGTCGCCGACCCCGCTGCGGACGCCCTCGCTCTCGGGGCGGCACGCAGGAGGCTGACCGCCTCCCTCGTCGAACTGCGCGACGCCGGTGACGTGGCATCGGGCGAATGGTGGCAGCGCGCCCTGCCCGAGGAAGAGCTGCTCGCGGCCGAACAGGCAGGACACCGTACGCTCGCGGCGACAGCACAACGGCAGGGACTGCTCACCCTGCCCCCGGCGAACGGAGCGGTGTGACCGACGACATCGTGGCCTCGGTGGTGCGGCAGTGGCAGGCCGTCAGCCCGGGTCTGGACACCGGGCCGATGGAACTCATCGGCCGCATCAACCGCTGCGCGGCCCTGCTCCAGCAGGCCGAGGACGCCCCTCTGCGCGCCGCGGGACTGACCCGCGGCGAGTTCGACCTGCTCGGCGCGATGCGGCGTACCGACCGTGAGCTCACCCCCGGCGAGCTGGCCAGGGAGACCTTCTCCTCGGGGGCCGCCGTCACCAAACGGCTGCGCGCTCTGCAGGAAGCCGGTCTGATCGGCCGCCGCAGCGACGCCAGGGACCGCAGGGTCGCCCACGTCGGGCTGACGGAGGCGGGCCGGGACCTGGTGGACCGTCTGCTGCCCGAACAGCTCGCCTACGAACGGTCCGTGCTCTCCGGACTCGACGAGGAGACCCGCGACGGACTCAGCGACCGGCTCGGCGAGCTGCTGGTGCAGCTGGAGGGCCGGCTCGGCGGCGGTCGCCGCTGATCACGCGCCTGCGGACGCAGGGCAGGACGGGCCGCCCCTGTGCGGCTGCGCGAATCTCACCGTCGGTGAGCGCACGCGGGCAGGGGACGGTCGCGGTGCTGCGAGGCCGGTGACGCGGCGGGCTCGGCGGGGGGACCCGCAGTCGTCGTGCCGACGTACTCGCACACACGTCCGTCGCTCATGGATCTGCACCTTTCGATGCGATTCGATCACCCGTGCCACCGTCCCGCTCTGAGGTGCACGTGTAATCGTGCGTTCTGGCAAAGCTCGCACGCGTGTGCGCAGTTTTTCGTCTCTGCGCAGGAAACCCGGGCTCCGTAATGGACATCCCCTGAAGGTTGATGTCCCGCAGGGCGGGACGATGTGGCCTGCGGCGCAGTCTGTCCATGACTCGACACTCACCGCACACGCTCGGCGACGGTGAGTGCGAAACCTGGCGAGTGTATTACCGGAGGCGTGCTCGCGCAGGGGGTTGGGTGAATATGCCGAAGCACTGTTCTGATCTGGCTAGGCTCACGCGCAGTGAAGTCGAGTTGATATGAATTCGAGCACTTGTTCATAACTGTCCGTGCAAGTGCGTATACCTCCCGAATCAACCGCCAGAGGGTTTAGATGGTCCGTGTTGAATCACCGCCGACCAACAGAGACATCCCCGTAGTCCGTGCCGCGCTCCTGCCCGTCGTGCTGATGGCCGGCGCCACCGCCGCCGGCGCCGTCCCGGTCACCGGGGCCACGCGCGCGGCAGTCGTCTGGTGCGGCGCGATCGCCACAGCCGTGGTCGCCACGCTCACCGTCGTGCTGAACCGCAGGCGCCGGGCGATGCGGGTCCAGCGCGCCGAGTACGAACAGCGCATCGCGGTCCTGGAGCACCGCATCGCCTCGTACGACCAGGAGACCGAACGGCTCGGCAAGGAGCTCCTGCCCGCCGCGATCCGCCGGCTGCGTGCCAGCAACTCCCCGCAGGAAGTGATGCGCGACGTCGTCGACGCGGACGCGTCGTACCGCAACCTCCCCAAGGCGCAACGCGCCCTGGTCCTCCAGGTCCTCGACATCATCGACAACGAGGAGGCGATGCGTGACTCCGCGCAGCGCGCCTTCGTCAGTGTCGCCCGCCGGGTCCAGGCCATCGTCCACCGGCAGGCCAGTGAACTGCGGGAGATGGAGGACCATCACGGCCGCAACCCCGACGTGTTCGACGACCTGCTCCGCATCGACCACGGCACCGCGCTGATCGGGCGGCTGGCCGACTCCATCGCCGTACTCGGCGGCGCGCGCCCCAGCCGGCAGTGGCCCAAGGCGGTGCCGCTGTTCAGCGTGCTGCGCGGCGCCATGTCCCGGATCCTGGAGTACCAGCGCGTCGATCTGCACTCGATCGCCAAGGTCGCCATCGTCGGCACCGCGGTGGAGCCGCTCATCCACGCCTGCGCCGAACTCCTCGACAACGCGACGCGCTACTCGCCGCCCCAGACCCGGGTGCACGTCACCGCGGTCGAGGTGCAGACCGGCATCGCCATCGAGATCGAGGACGGCGGCGTCAGCCTCAGCGAGGAGGCCCGGGCGAGGGCCGAGAACATGCTCGCCCAGGCCCAGGCCGGCATCAACATGAACGACCTCGGGGAGTCCCCCCGCCTCGGCATGGCCGTGGTCGGCCGGCTCGCCCGGATGTACCAACTCCAGGTCTCACTGCGGCAGTCCGCGTACGGAGGGGTCCGTGCCGTCCTCATCGTGCCGCGCGACATGATCACCACCGGCCCCGCCCCGGGCATCGCCCACGGGATCGGCGCCACCTCGCGGCCCCAGAGTTCGCTCGACATGTCGCAGATGCAGCACGTCGTCCCCCCGCGGGGCAAGCACAAGGCACGTCCCGCCGCGACCGGGCCCGTCCCGTCGCTCGCGTCCCCCGCTCCCGCCCCGGCCCCGGTGGCGTCCGCCGCCCGGCCGGCACCCGCGGCGGCAGCCATGGGTGACGACGAGATCGTGGTGACCGAGTGGACCGAAGGCGGGCTCCCGCAGCGCCGCAGCCGGGGGCGCGCACCCCTCGGTTCTCACAATCTCCCGCAGCAGTCCGCGTCGGCCGCAGAGCCCGTCGCGCGCAACGGGCACGGCGGTGGCGGCACGGCTCCGCCCGGACTGTGGCTGGAGGCCTTCACACAGGCCGTCAACGGTGTGCCCAAGGAGCCGAAGAACGACACGGACTCCGACGACGCGTGGGACAAGGGAGACGAGAAGTGATCCAGCAGCGGGCGAACATGGACTGGATGCTCAAGGAACTGGCCGACGACGTGCCGAGCATCCACCAGATCGTGGTGCTCTCCGCCGACGGTCTCCGCATCGCCCGGCACGGCGGCGACCCCGACGTCGCCGACCGCCTCGCCGCGGCGTGCGCCGGACTGCAGAGCCTGGCCGCGGCCGTCGCCACCGAGATCCCCTACAGCGACGGCCTGATGAAGCTCGTCGTCATCGAGGTCACCGGAGGCTTCTTCTACCTGATGGCCGCCGGCACCGGCGCCTACCTCGCGGTCCTGGCCGGCGAGACCGTCGACGCCGGTCTGGTGGGTGCCCGGATGCGCGACATGGTCGTCCGTATCGGCGCGCACCTGACGAGCCCTCCGCGCCACGACGGGCAGTCCGGATGAGTCCTCCCCGACGAGAACGCCGAAAGGCCGACCCGGCGGTGAGCGACCCGGAACGGCTGTACGTGATCACGGGGGCGCCGGACGGCGAAAGGGCGGAGCTCGACCTCGTCACCATGGTGGTGGCACAGGCAGAGCCCTCGCCCACGGTTCAGCCCGAGCAGGCCGCGATCCTGCGGCTCTGCAAGGCCCCGCTGTCCGTCGCCGAGATCTCGGCCTATCTGAGCCTCCCCTTCAGCGTGGTCACCTCGCTCCTGACAGAACTCCTGGCGACCGAACTGATCGAATCGCGCGCGCCCGTCGTCCGCGCCGCGCTCCCGGACCGGTCCCTCCTCGAAGCGGTGATGCATGGACTCCAGAAGCTCTGACACGATCACGGGCCCCCGCAGCGAGGACGTCCTCCCCGACACGGCCACGGCCGCGGTGAAGGTCGTCGTCGTCGGCGGGTTCGGCGTCGGCAAGACGACCATGGTCGGCTCGGTGAGCGAGAT
The DNA here is from genome assembly GCF_044385685.1 of Streptomyces sp. ALB3. Lineage (NCBI taxonomy): Bacteria > Bacillati > Actinomycetota > Actinomycetes > Kitasatosporales > Streptomycetaceae > Streptomyces > Streptomyces sp. ALB3. The sequence goes on from NZ_JBISCE010000009.1 coordinate 15,681, forward strand.
CCGGCCCCTGACCACCGAAGAGACCATGACCCAGGCCGGTGTCGGCGTGGACGACAACGTGGGGGTGGAGACCAAGACCGCCACCACGGTGGCCATGGACTTCGGGCGGATCAGCCTCAGCGACGAACTGATCCTCTACCTGTTCGGCACCCCCGGCCAGGAACGCTTCTGGTTCCTGTGGAACGGACTCTTCGAGGGAGCGCTCGGAGCGGTCGTCCTCATCGACACCCGGCGGCTCCAGGTCAGTTTCGACGTCATCGGCAGGCTGGAGGAGCGCGGCGTGCCGTTCGTCGTGGCAGTCAACACCTTCCCCGGGGCGCCGCGCCACCCCGTGGAGGCGCTGCGCAGAGCCCTGGACCTGCCGGAGGAGGTCCCGATGATCGACTGCGACGCCCGGCTGCGCGCCTCCAGCCGCGACGTGCTGATGACCCTGATGCGCTACCTGCACAGCCTCGCCGTGCCGCTCGCCTGACGGCGGCACGCCCCTCTGCCTCTGAACGGGCCCTGTCCCCAGCCGGCCCGGTCCCGGAACGTCTTATTCCTGGAGCCACAGTGACAACCCCCTTCCACCATGAACCCGGATCGGCCACGGGCCCGGTGCCGCCCCCGCAGTGCCCCGCGCACGGCATGGGCATCGGACCCGGCGGGCTGCGCCGGCTGTACGGTCCCGAAGCCGAGGCGGACCCCGCGGGTCTGTACGAGAAACTGCGTGCCGAGTACGGCACGGTGGCGCCCGTCCTGATGCACGGGGACGTCCCCGCCTGGCTCGTGCTCGGGCACAGCGAGAACCTCCACATGACCCGCACGCCCTCCCAGTTCTCCCGCGACTCGCGCCGGTGGCGTGCTCTGCAGGAGGGCAGTGTGGCCCCCGACCACCCCCTCGCCCCGGTCTTCACCTGGCAGCCGGTGTGCTCGTTCGCCGAAGGCGCCACCCACGAACGGCTGCGCGGCGCCGTCACCGACAGCATGGCGCGCATCGACACCCGTGGCGTGCGCCGCCACATCAACCGCTACAGCAACCGGCTCGTCAACGACTTCTGCCAGGAGGGCCGGGCCGAGCTGGTCAGCCAGTTCGCCGAGCGGCTGCCCATGATGGTGATGTGCGCGATCATCGGCATGCCGGAGGAGTACAACGACCGCTTGGTGCAGGCGGCCCGTGACATGACACGGGGCTCGGAGACGGCGGTCGCGAGCAACGCCTACGTGATCGGCGCGCTGGACCGGCTGGTGCAACGCCGCAGGGAAGCTCCGGCCGAGGACTTCGCCACCTGGCTGGTCGAACACCCCGCGGGCCTCACCGACAAGGAGGTCAGCGAGCACCTGCGGGTGGTTCTCATCGTGGCCTACGAGACCACCGCCAACCTGATCGCCAACGTGCTGCGCATGGTGCTCACCGACCCGAGGTTCCGGGCCAGGCTCAGCGGCGGGCACATGACCGTGCCCGAGGCCGTGGAGCAGACACTGTGGGACGAGCCGCCGTTCACCTCGGTCCTGGGCCGCTGGGCGGTCGGCGACACGGAGCTCGGCGGGCAGCAGATCAAGGCCGGTGACGCCCTGATCGTCGGGATCGCGCCGGCCAACACCGACCCCGTCGTGCGGCCCGACCTCACCGCCAGCATGGAGGGCAACCGTGCGCACATGGCCTTCAGCAGCGGCCCCCACGAGTGCCCGGGGCAGGACATCGGACGTGCCATCGCCGACGTCGGTGTCGACGCCCTGCTGATGCGCCTGCCGGACCTGGAACTCAGTGTCGAGGAGAGCGAGTTGCGCTGGACGGGCAATTTCGTGTCACGGCACCTGGTGGAGCTGCCTGCCGGCTTCGCCCCCAGTCCGCAGCAGGAGATCGACGCGGAACCCCTGCCGGCGGTGTCCCGTTCCCGGTCGCAGGCCGACTGGGAGGTCTCGTCGCCCGCCGCCCCGCGGCGGCCCCCGGCGGCGCGTACCCCCGCGACCCCCACCGCCGAGCCGTACGCGGCGTCCGGAGAGGGAGCCGTCATCCCGGCGCAGCGGAGTGGGCCGACGAAGGTCTGGCGTGCCGTGGTGCGGTGGTGGAACGGCCACTGACACCGGGAGGCCGGCGCACCGGGCTCCCGGGCCTCCGGGTCCGGGGGCCCCGCGTCCCCGCCCCGTACCATCGAGCAGCGTGAAGCTGACAATTCTTGGCGGTGGCGGATTCAGGGTCCCTCTCGTGTACGGGGCGCTGCTCGGCGATCACGCCGAAGGCCGCGTCTCCCGGGTGACCCTGTACGACACCGACGCGGACCGGCTGCAAGCCGTCGCGCGGGTCCTGGCGGAGCAGGCGGCCGGCGTCGGTGACGCGCCCGAGATCCTCGCCACCCGCGACCTCGACGAGGCCCTGCGGGGCGCGGACTTCGTCTTCTCGGCCATCAGGGTCGGCGGACTGGAAGGCCGCGCGGCCGATGAACGTGTCGCGCTCGACGAAGGCGTCCTGGGCCAGGAGACGGTCGGTGCCGGCGGCATCGCCTACGGGCTGCGGACCGTTCCCGTGGCGATGGAGCTGGCCCGGCGTATCGCCCGGCTCGCGCCCGACGCGTGGGTCATCAACTTCACCAATCCGGCCGGCCTGGTCACCGAGGCCATGGCCCGGCACCTCGGCGACCGGGTCATCGGCATCTGCGACTCGCCGGTGGGACTCGGCCGACGGATCGCGAGGGCCCTGGGCGCGGACCCGGACCGTGCGTGGATCGACTACGCCGGGCTCAACCACCTCGGCTGGGTCCGCGGCCTGTGGATCAACGGCCGCGACGAGCTCCCGCGCCTGCTGGCGGACCCCGCACTGCTCGGCTCCTTCGAGGAGGGCAGGCTCTTCGGGCCCGACTGGCTGCGCTCGCTGGGCGCGATCCCCAACGAGTACCTGCACTACTACTACTTCAACCGGGAAGCCGTCAGCGCCTACCGGGAAGCCGGGCAGACCCGGGGTGCCTTCCTCCGTGAACAGCAGGAGGGCTTCTACACCCGGATGAAGGACCCGTCCGCCCCGCCGCTGGCGACCTGGGACCGTACGCGCGCCGAACGCGAGGCGACGTACATGGCGGAGAACCGACAGGCGGCCGGTGCCGGTGAACGCGAGGCCAGTGATCTGGAGTCCGGAGGCTACGAGCAGGTGGCCCTCGCCCTGATGCGCGCCGTGGCCCGCGACGAACGCACGTCGCTGATCCTCGACGTGGGCAACCGGGGGACGCTCCCGGTGCTCGACGCGGACGCCGTCATCGAGGTGCCGTGCCTGGTCGACGCCAACGGCGCGCATCCCGTCGCCGTCGACCCGCTCCCGTACCACGCGGTCGGGCTGGTCACCGCGGTGAAGGCCGTGGAGCGGGCGGTGCTCGAAGCCGCGGAGAGCGGGTCGCGGGCGGCTGCCGTGCGGGCCTTCGCCCTGCACCCCTTGGTCGACTCCGTGTCGGTGGCCCGCAGGCTGGTCGAGGGCTATACGAAGGTCCACCCGGGACTCGCCTACCTCGACCGGCCGTGACCGGGCCGGCCGGCCTCAGGGAGCGGGCACGGCCCTCGGCCGGCCGGACGGGCCCCAGGACGGTGCGACACCGGTGACCTGGCACACCATGAGGAAAAGCGGAATGGGGGGCGTGTAGGGCGTGCGGCTCTCCGGCGCGTGGATCAGCCGGGGGCGTACGGCGGGGACGTAGGCCCCGGTGGCGTAGAAGACCTGCTCCGGCCAGTCCAGATCGAGGTCCGAGCCCGACGGGACGATCCACCACCACTGGTCGGCGTCGGCGAACACACAGCCGGCGCGCGGCAGATGTGACATCAACCGGAACCCGTACCGGGCGGGCACGCCCACCGCGTCGCAGCCGAGGCTCGCGGAGAGGGCGGGCGGCAGGGGCAGCTGGATCCTGCCCGGTACACCGTCCTGCTCCGCAGGACGGCCGCGACGGCCGCCGAGCAGCTGGGACAGGGCGTGTCTCAGCATGCCCGCTCCGAGCCGTACGGCAACTCGGCCCAGACGACGCGCCCCGAGTGGTTCCCCGCGGCGTGCGACCCCCAGGCGGCGCTCATGCTGTCGACGAGCAGCAGTCCACGCCCGTGTTCACCCTCGGCGGTCAGGGAGAGCCGGGGGCCGCCGGGCTGGCGTCCCTGGTCCTGCACGGAGACGCGCAGACGGCTCTCGTCACACCGGAGCTCGCAGACGACGCGGGCGCTCGCGGTGTGCACCACCGCGTTGGTGACCAGTTCGGAGACGATCAGCACCGCCGCGTCGTAGGTGTCCCCGGTCAGCCGCCAGTCCGCCAGCCGGGCGCGGGTGAGGCGCCGGGCACCGGCCACCGACTCGGGGTGCGCCGGCAGCGCGAAGCAGTAACGGAGCGCTTCCGTCCCGGGGCAGAGGTCCATGAGCCGGGGGATGAGCGCACTGCCAGGTGCCACGACCGATTCCTCACAGTGGGGGCTGTGTCACGCCTCGCGTCGGCCCGAAAAGGGCGGACGCGATCACGCGGACTTGGTTCGGTCACCAACTCTCCCCCTGACAAGAACACTTGGCAAGGGGCACTCTGAAATTTCCAGAGTGGCTGTGTCCCTGGAGCCGTGCGCATGGCACACTGCTGGCACACAGCGCATCGGGAGGTCTGAAGTGAGCGAACCGCGGTCCGCCCCGACCGTGGGCCAGGTCGTTCTCGGCAAGCGCCTGCAGGATCTTCGGGAGCGCGTCGGCCTGAGCCGGGACCAGGCGGCGAAGGTGCTCCGTGTGGCCCCGGGGACCATACGCAGGATGGAGACGGCCGAGGTCGGCCTGAAGATCCCCTACGTCCAGCTCCTTCTGAAGGCCTACGGAATCTCCGACGACGAGACCGACGCCTTCGTCGAACTCGCCGAGGAGGCGAACAAACCCGGCTGGTGGCAGCGCTTCCACGACGTGCTGCCCGACTGGTTCAGCATGTACGTCAGCCTGGAGGGCGCCGCGAGCCTCCTGCGCACCTACGAGCCGCACTTCGTGCCCGGCCTGCTGCAGACCGAGGACTACGCGCGCTCCGTACTGCGCACCGGCGCGGTCGGCCAGACCAGGCCCGCCGACATCGAGCGCCACGTGGCGCTGCGGATGGAACGGCAGTCCCTGCTCACCAAGGCGGAGGCGCCGAAGCTGTGGGTCGTGATGGACGAGACCGTCCTGCGACGCCCCGTCGGCAGTCCCGACGCCATGCGGGCCCAGGTCGACCGCCTGCTCGAGTCGACCGACCTCCCCAACGTGACCCTCCAGATCGCCGAGTTCGCGACCGGCCACCACCCGGGCACGTACGGCCCGTTCGTCCTCTTCCGCTTCGCCGTTCCCGAACTCCCCGACATGGTCTACAGCGAGTACCTGACCGGTGCCGTCTACTTCGACGCGCGCCCCGAGGTGGCTTCCTACCTCGAGGTCATGGACCGCATGGCGGCTCAGGCCGCAACTGCACAACGCACGAAGGAAATCCTCAGGGACTTCCGCAAGGAGCTGTGATGAACCACATATACAACGGCATGCCGGCCGCCGATCTCGGCACCGAAGGCTGGTACAAGCCGTGGAGCGGTGGTAACGGGGGCAACTGCGTCGAGGCCATGAAGCTGGCGGACGGCAGGGTGGCGGTCCGCCAGTCCGCGGACCCGGACGGCCCCGCGCTCATCTACTCCAACGGGGAGATCGCAGCCTTCATCCAGGGCGCCAAGGCCGGGAAGGCCGACTTCCTCCTCACCTGACACACGGACGACCTGACACACAGTTCCGCACCACGCGCTGTTCGCCGAATTCCCCGACCAACGGAGTGCGTCATGACCGGGCAGGAACCCCAAGCCGTCGAGATCGACACCAGCAAGCCGCATCCCGCACGGATGTACGACTGGTTCCTCGGCGGTAAGGACAACTACCCGGTCGACGAACAGATGGCCAGGCAGCTGCTGGCCCTGGACGCCCGGGGCCGGGACATGGCCCGGGTCAACCGCGCCTTCATGCACAGGGCCACCCGATGGCTCGCCGAGAGCGGAGTGCGCCAGTTCCTGGACATCGGCTCAGGCATACCCACCGAACCCAACCTCCACCAGATCGCCCAGCGAACCGCACCCGACGCACGTGTCGTCTACTGCGACAACGACCCGATCGTGCTCGCGCACGCGGCGGCGCTGCTGCGGTCCACGCCCGAGGGTGCCACCGAGTACATCCAGGCCGACGCCCGCCGGCCCGACGCCATCCTGGAAGCAGCGGGCGGGATCCTCGACTTCGACCGGCCGATCGCACTCTCCCTCCTCGCCCTCCTGCACTTCGTGGACGACGAGGACGGGGCCGCGGAGCTGGTGGACCGCCTCGTGGAGCGACTGCCCTCCGGCAGCTACCTCGTGCTCTCGCACACCACCGGGGACTTCGACCCCGAGGGCGCGGCCGAGGCGCGTGCCCTGTACAAGGCCCGGGGGATGACCCTGCGGCCCCGGTCGCGTGCCGAACTCACGGCCTTCTTCCACGGCCTCGAGCTCGTCGAGCCGGGTGTCTCGCTCTCCGCGGACTGGCGCCCGGAGCTCGGCGAGGTCATCGAGGTCCCCGGCCACGAGCCGATCCCCGGGTACGCGGGCGTGGCCCGCAAGCGCTGATCAGCGGGAGGACCAGCCGGCCGCCCGTGGGGCCACCCGCCCGTGTCCGGCGGTGGCGCCCTGGAGGTGGTCCCAGGGCGGCCCGGCGGACGATCCGCGCCGCACGTCACAATGGACGCATGTCACCACGTACCCCACGCCCGCGCCGGCAGCCCGCCGCCCCGGCGCACATCCCGCGGACGACGCCGGCATCGCCGTGCCCGTGCGGTCTGCCGGCCGCCTACGGGGAGTGCTGCGGCCGGTTCCACGCAGGCGCCCCCGCCCCGACGTGCGAGGCGCTCATGCGCTCGCGGTACACCGCCTTCGTCGTGCGGGACGCCGGCTACCTGCTGCGCACCTGGCACCCCGGGACCCGGCCGCCGTCGGTCGACTTCGACCCCGCGATGCGCTGGACCGGCCTGGAGATCCTGGACACGACGGAGGGCAGCGCCTTCCACACCACCGGAACGGTCACCTTCCGCGCGCACTACACCGACGACGGCCGCCCCGACGCGCTCCACGAGAAGAGCCGGTTCGCCCGCCACGACGGGGCGTGGGTCTACGCGTCGGCGGTCTTCGTCGACTGACCACGGGCCGTGACCGGTCCCCTCCCATCCGGGCGCCCGCCTCGTCAGACCGCGGCCGGCGCCCGCTCGGACGGAGCCAGCTGCCGCTCCAGGTCCTCCGCCAGCAGCCGTTTGGCGATCACGTCGACCGCCGCCCGCAGCTGCCGGTCGTCGGGCCGGGCGCCGTCCTCGGCCAGTCGTTCGTTGAGCCAGCGGCCCCAGGCCGCCGAGATCGTCGCCGCCTCCCGGCTGCCCGCCGCCGTGTGGGTGAAGAGGCGGCCGTCCCCCGTGAGGTAGCCCTCCTCGATCATCCGGTCGAAGACCGGCACCAGCACCTCCGGCGGGATCCGGTGCCGGGCCGCGATCAGTCCGAGCCCCGCGTGGCCGACCATCCGGGTGAAGAGGCCGACCTGCATCACGGCCCAGGCCCCTGCCATGTCGAGCCGGGTGTCGGACTCCGCGACGATCCGCCGGGCCGCGCCGGGCCCGGCACGTCGCAGGATCCTGGCCACCGCCGACTCCAGCACCTTCGTCGCGTCCCCGCTGCTCGGCTGGGCGAAGCCGTCACCCATGTCGGTCGAGCTCGCACGGGCGCTGTCGCGGAGCTCGACCTGCTTCAGGAAGAGCGAGACCACGAACCCCAGAAGGGCCACCGGCACCGTCCAGAGGAAGACCGTGTGCAGGGTGTCGGCGTACGCCTGCGCCAGGGGCGCGGTCTGTTCGGCGGGCAGTGCGTGCACGGCCTGCGGGCTCTCCGCGGCCCGTGCCAGCGACGCCGGATCGCCTCCCGCCCGCGCGGCCTGTTCGACGCCCTGCGTCAGGTTCGGCCGGAGCGCGTTGGCGTAGATCGTGCCGAACACCGCCGTGCCGAACGAGCTGCCGAGCGTACGGAAGAACGTCACGCCGGACGTGGCGGTGCCCAGGTCGGAGTAGTCGACCGTATTCTGCACGGCGATCGTCAGCACCTGCATCGAGAGACCGATGCCGATGCCCAGGACCAGCATGTACAGCGACTCCAGCCACACTCCGCTGTCCGGTCCCATCCGGGACAGGAGGTACAGGCCCGCCGCCATCACGAGCGAACCGATGACGGGGAAGAGGCGGTAGTGACCTGTCCTGCTGACGACGTTGCCGCTGAAGACCGAGGCGGCCAGCAGACCCAGCACCAGGGGCAGGGTCCGCACCCCTGACAGGGTGGCCGAGTCCCCGTCGACGTACTGCAGATAGGTCGGCAGGTAGATCATCGCGCCGAGCATGGCGAAGCCCACGATGAAGCTGAGGACCGAGCAGACGGCGAAGACCGGGTTACTGAAGAGCCGCATCGGCAGCATGGGCTGCTCCGCCCGCGTCTCCACCAGACAGAAGAGGGCCAGAGCGACGAGGCCCCCGACGAACAGACCGATGATGACCGGTGAGCCCCAGGCGTACTCGTTGCCGCCCCAGCTCGTCCCCAGGATCAGCGCACCGGCTCCGGCCGCGACCAGCGTGATGCCCAGGTAGTCGATGACCGGGCGTCCGGCGACCCGCACGGAGGGGATGGTGCGGGCTGCGGCGATGACGACCACGACGGCGATCGGCACGTTGACGTAGAAGGCCCAGCGCCAGGTCAGATGGTCGGTGAACAGCCCGCCCAGCAACGGCCCGACGACCGTGGCCACGCCGAACACGGCACCGATCGCTCCCTGGTACTTGCCCCGGTCGCGCAACGGGATGACATCGGCGATCAGCGCCATGGAGGTGACCATGAGCCCGCCCGCGCCGATCCCCTGGAGCCCCCGCCAGACGATCAGCAGCAGCATGTTCGACGCGAGGCCGCAGAGGAACGAGCCGGTGATGAAGATGACCGCCGAGATCTGGAAGATCAGCTTCCTGCCGAAGAGGTCGCCGAACTTGCCGACCAGCACCGTCGCCACCGTCTCCGCCAGCAGATAGGCCGTCACGACCCACGACATGTGCTCCGCGCCGCCGAGGTCCGAGACGATCGTGGGGAGCGCCGTCCCCACGATCGTCTGGTCGAGGGCGGCGAGCAGGATGCCCAGCACGATCGTGGCGAACACGATGTTGCGGCGCCGGGGGTCGAGCACGGGTGGCGCTGCGGCACTCTGCGCGGCGGGGGCGCTCTCGCTGGCAGTGGTCACCCTCGCACCCTCACACCCGGCCCTGCCCCACGCATGCGGGGGCGGGCCGGACGGGTCAGGCCAGCAGTTCCCGTACGGAAGCACTCAGCCGTTCCACGAACGCCTCACGGACCGCCTCCGGGACCCGGTCGAGCGACAGGTACGGATTGAGGTCCTCCAGCTCGACGAGCAGCAGGTCCCCTTCCGGTGTACGACAGGCGTCGACCCGCTGGACGCCGTGCGCGAGGGTGTTCCACTCGACGAAACGGCGCGCGAACTCCAGGTCCGCAGGAGCCGGGGCGTACGGTTCGAGCACCCAGCGGCGCGCCGGATGCGGTGCGTGGAGGGCGTACTGGAAGTCGTGGTCGACGAAGTAGAAGGACACCTCGTAGCGGAAGTCGATCCTGGGCTGGACGAGCAGGCTTCCGCCGGCGTCCGGGGGGAGCTCCGGCTCCTCGGTGAACCGCAGCCCCACGGAGTCCGCGCCGAGCTTGGGCTTGACCACGTACCCGGCCGACCGGGGGAGCAGCCCGAGGTCCTCCGCGCGGTCCACGGTCGGGATCACCGGGAAGCCGGCCCGGCTCAGGTCGACCAGGTACTGTTTGCCCGCCATGTCCCCGCGCCCGTCGAGCGTGTTGTAGACCGGGGTGCCTGATTCCAGGGCCCGGCTCCGGAAGGCGTCGTACGCCTCCTGGTAGTGCAGGACGGGTCCGCTGTTGCGGACGACGACCACGTCGAACCCGTCCAGCAGCGCCGCCGCGTCCCGGGGGTGACAGAGCGCGACGTCGAAGGTCCCACGCAGCCTGGACGTCAGGAAGATGTCCTCGTCGCAGTAGCGCCGTCCGCGCGCCTCGTAGGCGAGATCGGTGACGAACAGGACGGACGGACGTGATGCGCCGTACGAGGTGCTCAAGGACACTCCCGGGGGGTTCGATATCGGGCCGACTGTCAATAGCCTTGCTGGCGCAGCCCGTTCGCTGTCATGCATCACCCTGGTCTCTGTCCCACAGGAGTCACACGTGTCCCAGGCCTCGTCACCGCCCGACATTCTCTCGCCCGCCTTCGCGGCCGACCCCTACGGGGCCTACCGGATGATGCGCGAGAGTGCCCCGCTGGTCCACCACGAGGCCACGGGGAGTTACCTCGTCTCCCGGTACGAGGACGTCGAGCGCGTCTTCAGGGACAGGGCCCGGGAGTTCACCACCGAGAACTACGACTGGCAGCTGGAACCCGTCCACGGCCGGACGATCCTCCAGCTCAGCGGCAGGGAGCACGCCGTGCGCCGGGCCCTGGTCGCCCCGGCCTTCCGCGGCACGGATCTCCAGGAGAAGTTCCTGCCGGTCATCGAGCGCAACGCCCGCGAGCTCATCGACGCCTTCCGGCACACCGGCGAAGCCGACCTCGTCGAGGCGTTCGCGACCCGCTTCCCCGTCCGGGTCATCGCCGACATGCTCGGCCTGGACAGGGAGGACCACCAGCGCTTCCACGGCTGGTACACCGATGTCATCGCCTTCCTCGGCAACCTCGCCGGCGACCCCGAGGTCACGGCGGCCGGGGAGCGCACCCGCCAGGAGTTCGCCGAGTACATGATCCCGGTCATCCAGCGGCGCAGGGAGAACCCCGGGGACGACCTGCTCTCCGCTCTCTGCGCCGCCGAGGTCGACGGCGTGCGGATGTCCGACGAGGACATCAAGGCGTTCTGCAGCCTGCTCCTCGCGGCCGGCGGGGAGACGACCGACAAGGCCATCGCCTCCTTCTTCGCCAATCTGCTGGCCCACCCCGAGCAGCTCGACGCCGTGCGGCGGGACCGTTCACTGATCGACCGGGCCTTCGCCGAGACACTGCGCCACACCCCGCCCGTCCACATGATCATGCGCCAGACGGCGTGCGAGGTGAGGCTGTCCGGCGGCACCGTGCCGGCCGGCGCCACCGTCACGTGCCTGATCGGCTCGGCCAACCGGGACGAGGCCCGCTACACCGACCCTGACCGCTTCGACCTGTTCCGTGACGACCTGACCAGCACCACGGCCTTCTCCGCGGCCGCCGACCACCTGGCCTTCGCGCTCGGACGGCACTTCTGCGTGGGTGCGCTGCTGGCCAGGGCGGAGGTCGAGACAGGCGTGAACCAGTTGCTCGACGCGATGCCCGGGCTGCGGCTCGCCGACGGCTTCAGCCCGGTGGAGGAGGGCCTCTTCACCCGGGGCCCGGTGTCGCTCCCCGTACGGTTCACGCCGGCGTGAGGCCGAGCGGGGGTGACCGGCTCGGCCAACCGGGCCCCGGGCACGTGACAGGCTCCCGGTCGGCGGCGTCCCACGGCGGCCGGACGTCCTGCACGGCGTCCTCGGATGCGTGGACACGGCGCCGGCCTACGAGCAGCGGACGCGGGAGGACCCGGTGGCTGCCGGGCCACCGGGTCCTCACACTCGTCGGGTCAAGCGGACAGGCCGGGGGTCAGCACGCGCCCTGGTCCTTCCAGACGCCCCAGTCGCCGGTGGTGCCGGGCTCCTCGTTCTGCGTCCACCAACCGGCTTTCCAGGTGCGGCCCTTGTGCGCGACCACGTTGCCGCTGTTGTAGACCTGGCCCGCGACGTACGCCGGGACGGTGCAGGTGCCGCCCGGAGGGGTCGTCGGCGGCGTGGTCGGAGGGGAGGTGGGGGGAGTGGTGGGCGGCGTGGTGGGCGGGGTGGTGGTGCCCGGCTCCACCACCGTGGTGCCGCGCGCCAGGTCGCCGGCGAGGGCGTAGGTCGTGCCGGAGATGTTCACCGTCCAGTTGGAGGGCGTGGACACCGGCAGGTAGTAGTTGAACGCCAGGTCGACCGAGGCGCCGGGAGCCAGTGCCTGCCATGCCGGGAGCTTCAGGGAGACCCGGTGGAAGTCGCCCTTCAGACCACCGACGTTGCTGCCGGTGTGGTCGCTGCTGATGACCTTCGTGCCGAATCCGGACTGGTCCGAGGCGTTGGCCGGAGCCGAGGTCGCGTAGTCGAACTGGAACTCGGTGCCGCCCGGCAGCGCGGTCCGGGTGTTGTTGGTGATCTTGATTTTCGGCGTGATCGGGTAGTTGGAGTCGCCGAGCTTGAACTCGGTGAACTCCGTGGCCACGTCCACCGCCTTCTTCGGCAGCGCCGTGCCGGACTTGCTCGCGCCGTACGGAGGGGCCGCCTTGAACTTGTCGTACATCAGCGAGGTGAGCGTGTCGCCCATCTCGTACTGGCCCTTCGCGGCGTTCCAGGCGTAGTCGCCCGCCATCTCCCAGACCATGGTGCCGCCGATGCCGCGGTCCACGACGTAGTCGGCCTTGGCCGCCACCGACTGCTCGTCCTCGGTGGAGAGGAAGACCTTCTTCTGGGCGTTCCACAGCCACGGCGCGACCAGCGTGGCGTCGTACTTGCGGGCGTAGGTGCCGGTCAGCTTGGTGTTCGCGGGGAAGCCGTACGTGGTGACGTAGTCGCCGACGATCCCCTTCTCCAGATTCTTGGCGTGCCACATCGGATTGGAACCGGCGGGGGACTCGACCCCGTTGGTGTCCTTGTCGTGCCACAGGTTGTCGATGCCCACGGCGCCGTCACCGCACTTGGTCAGTCCGGCACCGGCCGGGCAGGTCGTCGCGGACGCCTTGCCCCACAACCCGTCGGTGCCGCCCTGCACGTTCTTGTGGCCGCGGGTGTAGTACGGCAGTCCGATGTTGATGCGCCCCGCCGGCATCGAGCCGCGGAAGTAGTGGTAGGCCCAGTCGGTGTTGAGGTACCCGACGCCTCCGTACTGGGAGCTGCCGTAGACGTTCGCGGACGCCAGCTCGGCGTCCTTGCCGTCGTCGAACAGCGAGGCGTTGGGGCCGACGTACTCGTTCCACGCGCCGTGCAGGTCGTAGGACATGATGTTGACGTAGTCCAGGTACTTCTGCATCTGGAACGTCTCCATGCCCCGCAGCAGGTAGCCGGAGGAAGGGGCGGCGACGGTGAGCAGGTAGTGCTTGCCGTCGGCGGCGCCCGCGCGGTCGAGCTTTTCGCGCAGCGACTTCATCAGGGCCGCGTAGCCCTTGACCAGCCCGGCCCGGCGGGCGTTGGAGAGCTGCCAGTCCAGCGGGTTGCCCGCGTCCTTCATGGTGGTCGGGTACTCGTAGTCGATGTCGACGCCGTTGAACCCGTACGTGCGGATGAATTCGACCGAGGAGTTCGCGAAGGTGTCGATGCCGGCCTGGTTGACCGAGCCGTCGGCGTTGGTGGCCATCGAGTAGAAGCCGCCGGAGGCGACCCGGTTGCCGTCGTCGCCGAAGTACCCGCCTGTCTCGGCCCAGCCGCCCACCGAGATCAGCGTCTTCACGTTCGGGTACTGCTTCTTGAACTTCGTCAGCTGGTTGAAGTGGCCCTTGTAGGGGAGGGCCGGATCCATCTCGGCGCCCGCGACACCCGGCCAGGTCATCCCGGTGGCCGCGTTGTTCGCGTTGTCCGCGCCCACGGAGATCTTGTTGTCCCCGCCGACGTGGGCGAAGGCGTAGTTCAGGTGGGTGACCTTGGACCACGGGATGTTGTTGGCGAGGTAGGCGGGGGTGCCGTCCTTGCCGGTGCGCCACCCGGTGAAGTAGCCGATGACGCGGCGCTGGTGGTCCGCGCCCATCTTCTCGCGGCCCTCGGAGTCGTAGACCGAGCAGTAGGGGACGTCGACGCCGGCCGTCCTGTACAGCCCGTCGGGGCGGCACGACTCGTTGTCGGCGGCGTGCGAGACGCCGGACGAGAGCCCGCCGACCAGCAGTCCGGCGATTGTGGCGCCGGATGCCAGAAGGATCGCTCTCGTACGTGTGGGAGACGGCATGGTGCCTCCTGGGGAGGGGAGGATGTCGGGACACAACGTGGATCAACATGCGCAAGGGTGAGACTGGTTGGCCCGCGACGTGCGCGCATCCGACGGGCCGGCTCCCTGAAAAGATGAAGGGAACGTTAAGAGGACTAGACCAACTCGTCAATAGGTCTGGACCAAAGACCGGTCGTAGGCGCGCGTTCCGCGCCGGCCGAACCCGGCCCGCGCGAGAGCGGCGCTGAAGGAATGCCGGCGTGCCGTCCGGGCCGCACGCGCTTTGCGACTGGTGCGCGCCGAGGTCTCGCGGGCCGTGCGCTCAGGTGGGAGCGCACGGCCGAGGACGGCGGCGCGGACAGCCCCGGGAACGTCTGGGCCAAGCTCAGCCTGACGTGGCTGCACGCCGGACAGGGAGACGCACCAGAAGGTGCGCCGGTGACACCCGCCGGCGCCCCGCCGGCGGGTGATCCGCCGACCGCGTGTGACGTCGACGACGAGCGGCATCCGCCCTTCCAGTCCGCTGGGCAGGTCCTCAAAAGGGCTGCCCGGTAGTCTCCTGGCGGGCGCGCGAGACAGCTACCTCGCCGCGTTGTCGGCACACCCGGATACAACCCGTATGCGGTCGCCCCTCCGCCTTGCGCCGCACCGCAACCGGCGCAGCGCGCCGATCACCGGGCAGGGACGACCCTCGGGCGGGCCTCAGCGGATGTGGCGGCCCGAGATGGCCCGGGAGATGACCAGGCGCTGGATCTCGCTCGTGCCCTCGAAAATGGTGTAGATCTTGGCGTCCCGGTACATCCGTTCCACCGGGTGCTCCCTGCTGTACCCGGCGCCGCCGAGTATCTGGACCGCCTTCTCCGTCGCCGCGACCGCGAGCTCACCGGCGCGGAGCTTGGACATCGACCCCTGACCGGCGTCGAAGGTCCGGTCGTTGCGGGCCATCCACGCGGCCTGCCAGATCAGCAGGCGTACGGCCTCGATCTCGGTGCGTAGGTCCGCGAGGGCGAACGCGATCGACTGGTTCTCGATGATGGGCCGGCCGAACGCCTCGCGCTCTCCCGCGTACTCCAGCGCGTACTCGTACGCGGCCCGTGCGATGCCCAGCGCCTGCGCCCCCACCGTCGGGCGGCTGACCTCGAACGTGGCCATGGCGGCCTGTCCCTTGGCGGTGGAGCCCTCCCGGGCGCGGGCGAGACGGGCGTCCAGCTTCTCCTTCCCGCCCAGCAGGCAGTGGCCCGGGACGCGTACGTCGTCGAGGAAGACGTCCGCCGTGTGCGAGGCGCGCAGGCCGAGCTTCTTGATGGTGCGGCCCGCCGCCAAGCCTCGCGTGCCCGGCGGGACGATGAACGCCGCCTGCCCGCGGGCGCCGAGCGTGGGTTCGACGGAGGCGACCACCACGTGGATCCCGGCGATCCCGCCGTTGGTGATCCAGGCCTTCTGGCCGGAGAGCACCCATTCGTCCCTGGCCTCGTCGTAACGCGCCCTGGTGGCCATGGCGGAGACGTCGGAACCCGCCTGCGGCTCGGAGACGCAGAACGCCGCCACCTTCGGGTCCTCCTCGTCGCCGTAGCACTGCGGTACCCACTCGGCGAGCTGGTCGGGTGTGCCGGAGGCGAAGATCCCGGCGACCGCGAGCGAGGTGCCGAAGAGTGCCATGCCGATCCCCGCGTCGCCCCAGAACAGCTCCTCGTTGGCGATCTGGAGGGAGAGTCCGCTCGGGTCCCCGTACATGTCGGCGAGTGACTCGAACCCGTACAGACCGATCCTGGCGGCCTCCTGGATGACGGGCCAGGGCGTCTCCTCCCGGGCGTCCCACTCGGCCGCCGCGGGGCGCACCACCTGAGCGGC
Source organism: Streptomyces sp. ALB3 (assembly GCF_044385685.1). Lineage (NCBI taxonomy): Bacteria > Bacillati > Actinomycetota > Actinomycetes > Kitasatosporales > Streptomycetaceae > Streptomyces > Streptomyces sp. ALB3. The sequence goes on from NZ_JBISCE010000009.1 coordinate 31,564, forward strand.
GAAGCCGTGCACCCAGTCGCGCAGGTCCTGCTGTTCCTCGGTCAGAGCGAGGGAGAAGTAGCTCACGGGCTCAGGCCTTCGGGATGTCGAAGTAGCGGGTCAGGCCGGAGGCCAGTCCTACGTCACCGGCCACCTTCAGCTTGCGCATCATGAACATCGTCACGGGATTGCCGTTACCGGAGACCAGCTTGAGGAACTCGGCGTCGCCCATCACCAGTGTCGTACGGGGCTCGGCGTCGGAGCGGCCCGCGCTCACCGTGCACGCCCCGTCGGCTATGGAGGTCTCGTAGACCTCCTCGCTCTCACCGGTGATCTTCCAGCGGATCAGGGCCTTCAGCCGGCCGGCCGCTTCGGGGCGGAACTGCTGCCGCATCCGGGCGAAGACCTCACTCAGCACCCGGGCGCGCAGGTCACCGTGCATGACCTCGCCGAGCTGCGCGGCGGACAGGCCCTTGACGATCCGCGCGAACTCCTGCGGGGAGACGGCGGCGAAGTCGAGCCCGGACAGTTCGTCGGTGAGGTTGCCGCTGCTGTGGTCGGCCACGCCAAATCCTTACTCAAGAGTCAACTTACTTTTGAGTAAGGTAAGGCGGCCGGCGCCGCTTCGCAAGCAGGCGTCACCAGGCGCCGTCCGGTCGCACCGCGAGGTGCGGATGCCGGGCGGACAGGACCTTGTTGGCCCACGCCAGCTCGGACAGGGCCTGCTCGCGGTCGGCCTGGTCCTCGATGCCGAGCCTCGGTCCCCGGAACCTGCGCACCTCGCGGGCGGCGCAGTCGGCGTCGAACTCCGCCTGCAGGATGTGCTGCGGGGTGCAGGAGCCGATCAGCGCGGCGACCCGGTCGGGGATCGGCACGGGGACGAGGAGGTGCGAGGCGGTCATCGGGGGGTTCCCTCTCGGATGGTTGGCCAGGAGGCTGTGCTCGGCGACGGCCGGTGGGCCGCCGCTCCTCCCTATGTAACGGGACGCAGTTCCGGGTTTCTCGTTGAGAACGTCTCCGTGTCGCAACCGTTTGGGACTGACCGTCTATTTCGCGTTACCTGGCGGTAAGTTGACTCCGTGAACGGCGTGTGATGCCCCCTCAGTTGAGCGACTGGCCGCTGCGGGCCCGTAACCGCATGGCGCGCAGCACGGCTTCGGTGGAGAAGCGCCTCTCGGGATCGGTGAGCTGGTCGCCGAAGATGGCCTCCAGGCTGCGCATCCGGTAGCGGACCGTCTGTGGGTGGATGTCCAGCAGTTCGCCCATCTGGGCAGCGGTGCCCCGGGTGTCGAGCCAGATCCGCAGTGTCTCGATCAGCCGCTCGCGCCGTGTGGCGCTGATGCCGGAGACGGGGGCCAGCTCGCGCTCGGCGAGCTGGTCCAGGAGAGCGGGGTCGGAGAGGAGCCACAGGGTGAGGAGGTGGTCCTCGCACAGGATGACGGGCGCGTCGTCGATGACCCCCGCGTCGACGAGTTCGAGGGCGCGCCGGGCCCAGCGGACCGAGTCGGCGGCGCGTGCGGTCGGGACGGTCAGCCCGACGGCCGCGCCACCTCCCGGCACGGTCCGGTCGAGCATCTGCCTGCGCGCCTCGTTCATCGGCCCGGGGACCAGCAGGTGCGGCTGCGGGTCCCCGGGGTCGATCAGCACGTCGTGGTCGGCGCTGATCCGGTCGAGGCCGGACGAGGCGCGCACCGCGACGAGGGTGACCTGCTCGGGGAGCGTCCACCCGGTCTGCTCGCACAGCTCGGCGATGGCGCTGCGGGGCACCGGTCTGCCGGTGAGGATCAGGTGGAGCAGCCGCCGGCGCACCGCTTCGCCCTGCTGGTCGGACTGGGCCTGCACCTCCAGATAGCCCTCGCGCGACAGCGACTCCAGTTCGTCCACGTACGCGAACAAGGCGTCGGCGAAGCTGAGCATCAGCGCGGGTGAGAAGTTGTAACTGCGCCCCACCTTCTTGGCACGCCGCAGCGCTACCCGCGCGCCCAGCCGGTACGCGCCCTGGAGCGCGTCCATGGTCCGGCCCTCGTACGCCTCGAACCTGCCGAACCTGCGGCACATGTCGTCGCGCAGAACGGTGGGGGCCGAGGGCTCGGCGACCAGGTCCACGAAGGAGGAAAGGCTCTGCTCGACACCCATCCTGATGGACGTGCCGTTGGGGCCGTTGAGCAGACGCGCGTATTCCGGATAGGCCCGGGTCACTTCCATGCCTATCTCTTTGATCAGGCTCGGCAGTTCGGGCCGCATGATCGCGGCGAACTCCTGGGGGAGGGGCCCCAGCGGGTCTCCGGTGTCCAGCGGCTGAATAAGTCTCGGCATGACCGTCCCCTTGCTTTCCCGGGCCCGGCGTGGGTGGAGCAGGTGGGGGAAAGCGCTCCCACGGACCGACAGGTGTATACCAACATCGGCGCCGAAGATAGACCAAGTCGGGCGGGGTGGACACCGCCTGGGCAGGATCGAAGTGCAGGGGACACGCAACGTGGCCCTGTTGTGGCCCTTCTGTGCAGGTGGGACGGTAAATACTCACTTCCGGACAATGTTTTCGGCCGCCGACCGCGTCCAGGCCGCCGATGGAGCGGTGGCGCGGCCCCGCGCACGGCCGGACCGGGAGGCGTTCCCCGACTCCCCGCCCGGTACATCCCGATCTTCTGCGACGCCTCTGGCGGCTGCGGAGCCGGACCGGGCATCCCGGCGGGCATCCGGCATTTCGCAGGGATATTGCGCACCAAGTGACAAGTGCGCCGGGTGAATTACTTACCTGCTGACGAGGAAAAAAAATCGCCGAACCAATCTTGACCGAACGGATTGTGCTCGAAGTTTCCCGCAAGTAACGTCACGGCCTGTCACAGAACGTGTGTGGCTGAAAGAGCAGCACGGCCCCCACGCAACACGATTCATCGCGGCACTCCCTGCACCTTTGCAGGAATTCGGGTGCTGTCCCCGCAACAGTGCGCCCGCACTGTCGAATCGGAGGAAATCACTGTGCGCAACTCTCTGAGAAAGATCGCGCTCGCGGCCGGTGCCGCCGCGGCCACTGTCACCCTCGCCGCCACCACCGCCACCGCCGGCGTCGCGGCTCCGACCTGGACCGTCACCCCGGCCCCCTCTCCGGTGGCGGTCTCGGCAACCTCCGCCGGCACCGTCTCGCTCAGCCTCAACGGCATCCCGATGACGTGTACGTCGTCCGCGGCCAGTGCCGTGCTGGCGACCGCCTCCGGTACCTCGAACGTGACGGTCGGCACCATCGCTCCACTGACCTGGAGCGGGTGCACCAGCCCGTTCGGCCCGGTGACGCCGGCCGCCACCACCTCCCCGGCGTGGCAGCTGAAGGCGAACAGCTACAGCGCCGGGACCACCACCGGGTACATCTCCGGGGTGCAGGCCTCGGTGACGGTCCTCACCTGCACCTTCACGGTGACGGGTAACGTCACGGCGTCCTACAACAACACCAGCGGCCAGCTGACGATCGGCAACAACGCCACCTACCAGCTGACGGTCGCCACCGTGACCCCGGGCTGCACCGGCATCGCGGCCGTGGGCCAGCACCCGATCTACACCGCCAAGTACAACGCGGTCAAGAAGGGCACGGCCATCAAGCCGGGCATCGTGTACACCCCCTGATCCGGTCGCGGACCCGGTACCGGTCGTGAGTGATCGCGCAGCGGGGACGCCCGCTGCGCGATCACTGCGCCGGGCACGCCGTGCCCGTCCTGCCCGTCGCGGCGCCGGAGAAGCCGACTGCGAGCAGGTCCTCACCGAGGTCCGGGGCGGACACCTCCGGCGGCGGCGTCACCGGTGGGCCGTCACCGATGGGGAGTCCACCCGGGGGTGGCGAGTGTGCCGGGATCCGTCCGGCGCACGAGGCACGTCCGGTCGTCCGGGAAGGGGACATCGTCAGTGAAGGGAAGTCGTATGGCGGGAACGCGCAGGCGCACCGCGCGCAGTGCCGCAGTGGCCGCTGCCGTGCTGCTCGGAGGGATGATCCCCGGCGCACAGGCCGCTTCCGGTACGCAGGAGGTCGACGCGGAGCTGGCCTACACGTGTGACTTCCCGGAGGGCGAACAGCCGGTGAAGGTCCGGCTGGCCGTGAACGTCCCCGAATCGGCTCATGCAGGACAGATGATCCAGCCCGAGGAGATGGCGCTGGACCTGACTCTGCCGGAGGCGGTGCCGGCCGCCCTCGCCGAGGCCGGAGCGGCGGCCGTGAGCGCGGAGGCACACCTTTCCGTCGATGTCGTCCAGGAGGGCCGGCAGGCCCGGGCGGAGTGGGTCGCGACGGCCGCCGACGCGGCGCCGGTTCCGGAGGCGGGCGAGCTGACGCTGAACACGGCCGGGAGTGTGCCCTACGTCCAGCCCGGGGCGCCGGGCGACTTGTCGTTCAAGGCCTCCGCGCTCTCGGTGGACCTGGCCGTGAAGAAGGCCGACGGTGCTCCGGCGGAGCCGCCGGCTCTCTCCGTGGAGTGCGTGGTGGACGCCGGTCAGGAGACGACGCTGGCGACGGTCGGCGTGGGTGGTGGTGCCGGGACGCCAACGCCGCAACCGTCCGCGTCCGACGAGTGGCCCGACGGTGAGGAGCAGGGCCGGTCCCTCGTGCCCGAGGTCGGGAAACGGGCGGAGGAGCCCGTGTCCGCGGCCGCGCCCCCGTGCGTCGGGGACCCGATGAACGAGGAGGGCCGTGACATGGTCGCCTACGTGGCCGGCTATGCGAACGTGACCAAACTCGACGGCGCCACCAAGTTCCCCCCGGCCTGCGCGCGGATCCACACGTACGACGGCGAGAACTACCTCGAGTTCCCCTACGTGCACGCGATCCTGAACGCGGCGATCGTGCTGGACTACAAGGGGAAGCCGCAGCTCCCGCCCACCAAGGGGACGTTCCTGACGTTCGGGTTCATGCCGACGACGGCCACCCTGGAGATGACACAGATCCCTCCCGAGCCCGACTCGCCCCAGGACCGGAACGTGGTCTCCCACGGCATCACCGATCTCCTCAACAGTGGGTTCACCAAGACCACCACCAGCGTCGACATGGACTTCGTCCTGCGGCTCTACGACGTGAAGGTCAACGGTGTCGCGCTGGACGTGGGGGAGAGCTGTCGGACGGAGCGGCCGTTCCGGCTGTCACTCGCCGGCCTCGGGACCTGGGACGCGGAGAAGGGCAACGAGGGCTACACGGTGGTGACCGGAGGGGAACTGACCGGGACGGTGACGATCCCCCCCTTCAAGGGGTGCGGGGTGGACGAGGATCTGGACAGTCTCTTCACCGCCTCCCTGTCCGGAGCTCCCGGATTCGTCAAGCAGGTCCAGGGGGCGCCCTGCGTTCCTTCGACCGGCAACGCCTGTACCCCCGAGTACCAGCCCCAGGACATTCCGAAGGCGACGCGCTGACCCGCGGTCGCCCACACGACCACCTTGCCGAGCACTGCTGTCCCCCGAGCCTTCAACCGAATTGAGGGAACAATGAGATCTGCCTCGAAGACCTGGATCAAGGCCGGCGGAGCCGTCGCCGCGTCCGCCGCGCTGGTCATGCCCCTGACCGCGTCGCCGGCCGGTGCCGCCACCGCCGCCGCGACCCAGCTCAACGGCGCCTGGGCTCCGTTCGACCGCTGCCCGGTGGACGCGCCCGCGATGCTCGCGACGGACGGCGACACCGACGTCCCCCTGTGCGTGACGTCGACCTCGCCCAACGGGACGATCAAGCTGGGCAACACCACGGCGACGACCGGGTCCACGAACCTGCAGTTCGGCGTCATCCAGCACCCGGCCGAGGGAACCTACACGGTCGTTCCGCCGGCGGCCGGATCCATCATCAGCGGGAAGACCACCATCCCCGGCGGGCTCCTCGGCATCATGTGCCCCAGCAACATCCCGGTCGTCTCGGCCGTCTGCGGGCAGATCACCAACGCCACCCTGAACAAGGTGACCGCCACGGTCGAGTCGGCCGGCACGCCGACCGAGTTCAGCCTGGTCGCAGGGATCTCCTCCGGGCCGATCGTCAAGCTGCCCGTCAAGATCCGTCTGGAGAACCCGCTGCTGGGATCCAGCTGCTACATAGGCAGCAGCAGCAACCCGGTGCTTCTGCGTCCGGGGAACATCAGTGCCCCGACTCTGGCCGCCTCCCGTTTCAACGCTGACGGAAGCGCGAACCAGGACGAGGGTTCGCTGATCCAGCTCGCGCTGTCGGGCGCCGCCCAGGGGGACAGCCAGTTCTCCGTGCCGAAGGCCAACGGCTGCGGTCTCGCGGGTCTTCTCAGCTGGGCGATCGACCTCAAGGTCGGCCTGCCCGCCGCCGCCGGCTCGAACAACCTCGTCCTGAACGACGCCAAGACCTACACGGCCGGTCTCACCGCACCGGGTGTGTCCGTTCCCAACGCGGGCAAGGAGCTCGCCGAGAGCTGGCACTCCGCGGTGAAGTAGCCGGAGGAACCGCACCCGGCTTCTTGTCACTTGGTGCGTCCGGCACCCGCCCTCCCACGAGCCCGCTCCGACCGTTCGAGCCCTGGTCGGAGCGGGCTTCGGCCTGTCCGGGAGCAGCTTCCGGAGTTTTCCGTTCCGGCCTCGGGGTCCTCACTTGTCGATAGGTTTCGCGCCCGGAATGCTCACCGGAGAACAAGAAATGGGTGCTGTGCAATCGCCCCGGAGAAAATTGGTGAAACGCTATTGCGGACTCAGGTTACCGGCCCGTAACGTCCCGCTTGAGCAGATCGGAAACGCGTCCGCACCTGCTTGTTCGACGCACGCGGAGTCCTGGCCTAGCCCCCTTGAGCCGGGATTCCTCCGGGAGTTGCTCCGGCCCTCCACCCACTCGCCGGGGCAGGGGTTCTCCCCACCGCCGGTGTCGCACGGCTCCGCCCCTCTGGGCCGCGGGACTCCGGTGGAACCGGAGAGCTTGCGCAGAATCGGACAAAGCCGCCCGTCGGGTTTGTCATTCGGTGACAAGTGATCCACCCGGAGATCGACTACCGGCGATTCCCGCTGTTCAACGGCTTGTCCTGGCGGATTCGACGGACATAACGTGCGCCTCCTGGTGCATGTGCGACGAGCCGTCCCTGCGTTTACCGGAGCCGGAGTGCTGAAAATGACGTCGTTCACCACCACTTCGAGGGAGGGCCGATGGGAATCGAAGTAGTCGTCGAAGGCCTGACGAAATCCTTCGGCCGACAGAACATCTGGCAGGACGTCAGCCTCACGCTGCCGGCCGGTGAGGTGAGCGTCATGCTCGGCCCTTCCGGGACCGGCAAGACCGTGTTCCTGAAATCCATCATCGGGCTGCTGAAGCCGGAACAGGGCCGTGTCCTCATCAACGGCGTCGACATGGTCAACAGCCCCGAGCGGGAGATCATGGAGACCCGGAAGCTGTTCGGGCTCATGTTCCAGGACGGTGCCCTCTTCGGATCGATGTCGCTCTTCGACAACATCGCCTTCCCGCTGCGTGAGCACACCCGCAAGAAGGAATCCGAGATCCGGCGCATCGTCATGGAACGGATCGACATCGTGGGGCTGCTGGGCGCGGAAGGGAAGCTGCCGGGCGAGATATCCGGCGGTATGCGCAAGCGCGCCGGACTGGCCCGTGCCCTCGTCCTGGACCCGCAGATCATCCTCTGCGACGAGCCGGACTCCGGACTCGATCCCGTACGCACCGCCTACCTCTCGCAGCTCCTCATCGATCTCAACGCCCAGATCGACGCGACGATGCTCATCGTCACCCACAACCTCGACATCGCGGCCACCGTGCCCGACAACATGGGGATGCTGTTCTGCCGCAACCTCGTCACCTTCGGGCCCCGCGAGGTGCTGCTCACCAGCGACATGCCGGTGGTCTCCCAGTTCCTCGCCGGCCGACGCGAGGGACCCATCGGCATGTCCGAGGAGAAGGACGCGGCCACCCTGGCCGCCGAGCGGACGAACGGCGACGGTCACGGCCACGCCACCCCGCGCACCGTCGTCCCGCAGCTGGAGCCCTCGGCCGGAATGCCCGTACGCCAGGCGGCCCTGCGCCGCCGGGAGCGGGTCGTGGCCATGATGGGCCAGCTGCCGGAGGCCGCACGCACCGCGATCCTGAACAGCTACACACCGACTGCGGACGGTGGGCGACGATGACGGCGCCGCTGCCCGTACGGCCGCCCGGGCCGGACTCCGGAGAGATCCGCGAGGAGGCGCCGCGGCAGAAGCCGCCCTCCAGGCTCCTCGCCCCGCTGCGCCACACCGGCCAGCTGTTCGCGCTCGCCCTGGCGGTCTCCCGCGCCGTCTTCCGCCGGCCCTTCCAGTTACGGGAGTTCATCGAGCAGTTCTGGTTCGTCGCCAGCGTCACCATCCTGCCGGCGGCGCTCGTCTCCATCCCGTTCGGCGCCGTCATCGCCCTCCAGGTCGGCTCCCTCACCGAGCAGCTCGGCGCCCAGTCCTTCACCGGCGGCGCCAGCGTCCTCGCCGTCATCCAGCAGGCGAGCCCGCTCATCGTGGCGCTGCTGATCGCGGGGGCGGCCGGCTCCGCCATCTGCGCCGACCTCGGCTCACGGAAGATCCGCGAGGAGCTCGACGCGATGGAGGTCATGGGCGTCTCGCCCATCCAGCGCCTCGTCGTCCCGCGTGTGCTGGCCACCATGTTCGTCGCCGTCCTGCTCAACGGGCTGGTCTCCGTGGTCGGCACGCTCGGCGGCTACTTCTTCAACGTGATCATGCAGGGCGGGACACCCGGTGCCTACCTCGCCAGCTTCTCCGCCCTCGCCCAGCTGCCCGACCTGTACATCGGCGAACTCAAGGCACTCATCTTCGGCTTCATCGCGGGCATCGTCGCCTCCTACCGGGGGCTGAACCCGCGCGGCGGCCCCAAGGGCGTCGGGGACGCGGTCAACCAGTCCGTCGTCATCACCTTCATGCTGCTGTTCGCCGTCAACATGGTCCTCACGGCGATCTACCTGCAGATCGTCCCCCCGAAGGGGGGCTGAGGGATGTCGATGCTCGGCTGGCTGGACCGCTCCGGCGAACAGCTCACCTTCTACGTACGGGCCCTGGTCTGGATCCCGAGGACGCTGCGCCGCTACCTCAAGGAGGTGCAGCGGCTCCTGGCCGAGGTCGCCTTCGGCAGCGGCGGCCTGGGTGTCATCGGCGGAACCATCGGCGTGATGATCGCGATGACCCTCGCCACCGGCTCCGTCGTCGGCCTCCAGGGTTACGCGGCCCTCGACCAGATCGGCACCTCCGCCTTCACCGGTTTCATCTCCGCCTACTTCAACACCCGCGAGATCGCCCCGCTCGTCGCGGGCCTCGCCCTCTCCGCGACCGTCGGCGCCGGCTTCACCGCCCAGCTCGGCGCCATGCGGATCAACGAGGAGGTCGACGCCCTCGAAGCGATGGGGGTGCGCTCCATGCCCTACCTGGTCACGACGAGGATCATCGCCGGCGTCGTCGCCATCATCCCGCTGTACGCGATCGGACTGCTCTCCTCCTACCTCGCCTCCCGCTACATCACCGTCCTCTTCAACGGACAGTCCGCGGGCACCTACGACCACTACTTCAATCTCTTCCTCTCCCCGGACGACGTCCTGCTGTCGGTGCTCAAGGTGCTGATCTTCAGCGTGCTGGTGATCCTCGCCCACTGCTACTACGGCTTCCACGCGACCGGTGGCCCCGCCGGTGTGGGCGTGGCCGTCGGCCGGTCGGTGCGCAACGCCATCGTGCTCATCAGCGTCACCGACTTCTTCCTCTCGCTCGCCATCTGGGGCGCGACGACAACGGTGAAGGTGGCCGGCTGATGACTTCCCCGACGGCGCAGACGGTGCGCCGCAGACTCGCCGGTGTGGCCTTCGTGCTGGTGCCCGCCGTCCTCGTATGGCTGTCGGTCTCCGTGTACGAGAAGGACTTCACCGATGACGCCACGGTGACCGTGCGCACCGGCAGTGTCGGCAACGAGATGCACGACAACGCCGAGGTGAAGCTGCGCGGCGTCGTGATCGGCGAGGTGCGCCACATCGCGGCCGAAGGCGACGGGGCCCGACTCACCCTCGCGATCCAGCCGGACCGGCTCGAGCGGATCCCGGCCGACGTCACCGCGCAGATGCTGCCGACCACCCTCTTCGGGGAGCGGTTCGTCGCCCTCGTGCCCCCCGCCGTCCCGTCCGCGGAGACCCTGCGCGCGGGGGCGGTGATCCCGCAGGACCGTTCAAGCAACGCGATCGAGCTGGAGGAGGTCCTCGACAACGTCCTGCCGATGCTGACCGCCGTCAAACCGGAGAAGCTCGCCGCGACCCTGGGCGCCGTCTCCCAGGCGCTCGCCGGGCGGGGCGAGAAGCTCGGCGACACCCTGGTCACCCTCGACGCGCACCTCAAGGAGTTCAACCCACAACTCCCGACCCTGAACGCGGACATCAAGGAACTCGTCAAGGTGAGCCACCTCTACGCGGACGCGGCGCCCGACGTCCTGGACGCCCTCACCGACTTCACCACCACCAGCGGCACGATCGCCGAGCAACAGGCGGAGCTCGCCGGCCTGTACGGCTCCACCACCGCCTCCGCGAACGACGTCACCGCCTTCCTGCGGAAGAACAAGGACAACCTCATCCGCCTCTCCGCCTCGGGCCGCCCGACACTCGAACTCCTCGCGGAGTACTCCGACGCGTTCCCCTGCACCCTGCGCACCATGGCGGGCTTCGTCCCCGCCATGGACAAGGCGCTCGGCAAGGGAACCGACGAGCCAGGGCTCCACGTCACAGTCAAGTCCGTGAAGTCCAAGGGCAAGTACGTGGCCGGCAAGGACACCCCGGTCTACGACGCGACCGGCGGTCCGCACTGCTACTCGGTGCCGTACACCGGCAAGGCGTCCCCGACCGCCGACGCGCGCAAGGCCCCCGCCCCGGCACATGATCCGGGCGAGATCGCGGAGACGGCTGCCGCCCCGGCCGCGGCCGGCGGCGCGCTCGGCATGCCGAACTCTCCCCAGGAGAGCCGGCTCGTCAACGAACTCGTCGCCCCCTCACTCGATGTCCAGCCGCAGTCCCTGCCCGACTGGAGCAGTGTGCTCATCGGTCCGGCCTTCCGCGGCGCGGAGGTGAAGCTCAAGTGAAGCGCCGCTCCCTCGCGGGACCGCTCGCGAAATCCCTCGTCTTCGTCGTGGTGACCGTGCTGGCCACCACGGTCCTGGCCCTCTCCATCGCCAACACCGGCGTCGGCGACACCACCTCGTACAAGGCGAGGTTCACCGACGCCACCGGGCTCGTCGTCGGCGACAGCGTCCGGATCGCCGGCGTCAAGGTCGGGCAGGTCGAGTCCATCCGCGTCGCCGACAGACGGCAGGCCGAGGTGGGCTTCGCCGTACGCAAGGGCCGCAAGCTGCCGGCCTCGGTGACCGCGTCGATCAAGTACCTCAACATGGTCGGCCAGCGCTACGTCGACCTCGACCAGGGGGCGGGGCCCGTGGGGGCGACCTTCCGGTCCGGCGCGACGATCCCGCTCTCACGGACCACGCCCGCCCTCGACCTCACCCAGCTCTTCAACGGCTTCCAGCCCCTCTTCGAAGGTCTCTCCCCGCCGGACGTCAACCAACTCGCGGGCTCCATCGTGCAGGTGCTCCAGGGCGAGGGCGGCACCGTCGACAGCATCCTCTCCCACGTCGGCTCGCTGACCGGCACCGTCGCGGCCAAGGACAAGGTGATCGGAGAGGTGATCAAGAACCTCAACACGGTTCTCACGACCGTCAACGACCGTGAGGCAGGATTCGACGACCTCGTCGTCACCCTCGAGAAACTCGTCAAGGGATTCTCGGGCGACCGCAAGCCGCTCGGTGAGGCCGTGACGGCGATGGGGGCGCTGACCACCGTCACCGCGGACCTCCTCCAGGACGGCCGCGCGCCCCTGAAGAAGGACATCGCGGAGCTCGGCAGGCTCACCGGACAGCTCGACGAGAACGCACCGAAGATCGAGAGCTTCCTGGAGAGGACGCCCGCCAAGATGGAGGCGATCACCCGCCTCACCTCCTACGGCTCCTGGCTCAACCTCTATCTCTGCGAGGCGAGGGTCGAGGGAGTGACGACCGAGGACGGCAGCGCCCCGCCCACGGGCATCACCATCGGCGGATCGAGGTGCACCGGATGAGGATCAAGCCCGTACGGGAGCGCAACCCCGTCGCCATCGGCGTCATCGGACTCGTCGTCCTGGCCCTCGTCGGCCTCGCCGCCTACCGGGCCGACGCCCTGCCCTTCGTCGGTGGTGGCACCGCCTACAGCGCCGACTTCACCGAATCCGCCGGGCTGGACGCGGGTGACGAGGTGCGGATCGCCGGTGTGAAGGTCGGAGAGGTCACCGGTGTCTCCCTCGACGGCGCCAAGGTGAAGGTCGACTTCACGGTGCGGGACGCCTGGATCGGCAACTCCTCCACCGTCGGCATCGCCATCAAGACCCTCCTGGGCGACAAGTACCTCGCCGTCGATCCACTCGGCAACGCCCCGCAGGACCCGGACTCCCGCATCACGTCGAGCCGTACGACCTCCCCGTACGACGTCACCCAGGCGTTCAACGGGCTGGGCGAGACCATCGAGGAGATCGACACCGCGCAGCTCGCCCAGAGCTTCGAGACGATCTCGGACACCTTCAAGGACTCGCCACCCGACGTACGCAGCGCGGCGGAAGGGCTCTCCGCACTGTCGAAGACGGTCTCCGCGCGCGACGCGCAACTCGCCACCCTCCTGAAGGGCAGCAAACAGCTCACCAGGACGCTCGCCAAGAAGAAGAGCAGCTTCGAGACCCTGCTGGAGGACGGCAACCTGCTCCTCGGGGAGATCCAGGCCCGGCGCGACTCCATCCACCTGCTGCTCACCGGCACCCGTGACCTCGGCACCCAGCTGACCGGTCTCGTCACCGACAACAACAAGCAACTGCAGCCCACCCTGGACTCGCTGGGGCGGGTCACCACCGTCCTGGTCAAGAACCGCAAGAGCCTCGACAAGGTGCTCTCCATGGCCGGTACCTACAACCGGCTCGTCGGCAACACCCTCGGCAACGGGCGCTGGTTCGACAACTACGTCTGCGGGGTCGTGCCGAAGAGCTACCTGCCGAAGGACACGCCCCCGAGGAACGACTGCATGCCGCCGAAACAGGGGGGCCGCTGAGATGAGACGCACCCGCATCATCGGCATCGGAGCCGGACTCGCCGTCGTGGCGGTGGCCGTCGGCTCGGGCGTGACAGCCCTGGACCAGGAGGGAACGACCACCATCACCGCCTACTTCGACCAGGCCACCGGCGTGTACCCCGGGTCGGACCTGCGGATCCTCGGGGTGAAGGTGGGCACCGTCGAGTCGGTGCGACCGCGCGGCGACGAGGTCCGGGTCACCCTGCGGATCGACGAGGGAGTGCAGGTCCCCGCCGACGCGCACGCCCTGGTCGTCGCCCCCAGCCTCGTCGCCGACCGCTACGTCCAGCTCGCTCCGGCCTACACCGGAGGAGCGCGGCTGGAAGGCGGCGCCGTCCTGCCCGCCGCGAACAACGCCACGCCCATCGAGGTCGACCAGCTCTACGAGTCGATCACGGAGCTCTCCACGGCGCTCGGCCCCGACGGAGCCAACACCGACGGGGCGCTCTCCGAACTCCTGAAGACGGGCTCCGAGAATCTCAAGGGCAACGGAGAGGCCATCGGGGACTCCATCGAACAGTTCGGCAAGGCGACGAAGACGCTCGACAGGAGCAGCGGCAACCTCTTCGACACGCTGTCCTACCTCCAGACCTTCACCACCATGCTGAAGGAGAAGGACGGCGACGTGCGGACCGCCGAGCAGCAGCTCAACTCCGTCACCGGCTTCCTCGCCGACGACAAGGAGAACCTCAGCGCGGCACTGAAGGAGCTCGGCACCGCACTCGGCCAGGTCAAGAGCTTCATCCAGAAGAACCGGGGCGCCCTCAAGAAGAACGTGGACCTCCTGGTGCCGCTCACCCGGACCCTGGTCGACCAGCGCGCCTCGCTCGCCGAGTCGCTGGACACGCTGCCGCTCGCGGCCGGCAACGTACTCAACGCCTACGACCCGGCCAACCGCACCCTCAACGGGCGGACGAACCTCAACGAGCTGTCCATGGGCGGCCCTCTCATGGAGCCCGGCACCGGTACCGCCGGCCTCGCAGGGCTGTCCCCTGCGGACGCCACCCGGCGCAAGGCACTGCCCGTCCTCCCGCTGCCCGTGGTCGGCACCGTCTACGGCACCCCCGCGGGTACGGCAGCCACGGAGAAGGAGTCCGGTACGGGACAGAAGAAGGAGGCGGGCCGATGACCCCCGCCCCGCGCAGACCCGGCACCCGCACGGTCGCGGGCCTCGGCGCCCTGGCCGCCGCGGGTGTCTGCTTCGCACTCGTCGCCACGACCACCGGCCTGCCGTCGTTCTCGGGCATCGACCAGATGCCGCTGCCGGGCGGAGCAGACCTCGGCGACCACCCCTACGAGATCACCGCCGAGTTCGGGGACGTCCTCAGCCTCGCACCGCAGTCGTCCGTCAAGGTCAACGACGTGGCCGTCGGGCGGGTCACCAGGATCTCCCTCACCCCGGGCAGCTGGACCGCGAAGGTGACCATGCGGGTCAACGGAAAGATCAGGATGCCGGCCAACGCCTACGCCCACCTCGAACAGTCCAGCCTCCTCGGCGAGAAGTACGTCCAGCTCTCGCCGCCCGCCGACGGGACGGCCAGAGGCGCGCTCTCCGACGGCGACCTGATCCCGCTCGTCCGCACCAACCGCAACCCCGAGGTCGAGGAGGTCTTCGGCGCCCTGTCCATGCTCCTCAACGGCGGCGGGGTCGCCCAGCTGAAGACCATCACCACCGAACTCAACAAGGCACTGGCCGGACGGGAACCCCAGGTCCGTTCGATGCTGAGCCGCGTCGACACGCTGGTCACCAACCTGGACGCCCACAAGAAGGACATCACCGAGGCGCTCGACGGCGTCAACCGGCTCGCCGCCACCCTCGCCACCAGGAAGCAGGACGTCGGAACCGTACTCACGGGCCTCAGCCCGGGCCTGAAGGTCCTGGAGAAGCAGCGCGGATCGCTCCTCACGATGCTCCGCTCGCTCGACACGCTCTCCACCGTCGCCGTCGACACGGTCAACAAGAGCAAGGCGGACATGATCGCCGATCTCAAGGCCCTGGCCCCCACCCTCACCGCGCTCGCGGACTCGGGGGACGACCTGCCCGACTCCCTGCAGGTGCTGCTCACCTACCCGTTCACCGACGAGGTGCTGCGCGGGGTCAAGGGCGACTACCTCAACGTCTACCTGGACGTCACCGCCATGCCCGGCACGCAGATCATCCCCGCGCTCACCCCCGAAGCCCCTCCGGCGGCCGGCAGCCGGCAGAAGTCCGCACCGGCGCTGCCGCTGCCCCTCCCGTCGGTCACCGGACCGGGCACGGAGGTGACCCGCTGATGATCACGCTCGCCACCCGGCTCAAGAACATCGCCTTCCTGATCATCGCGGTGCTCGTCCTCGGCTACCTGGGCGTCCGCTACGCCGACCTCGGCCACTACGTGGGACTGCGCGGCTACTACACCGTGACGGTCCAGCTTCCCCAGACCGGTGGGCTGTTCACGCACTCGAACATCACCTACCGGGGCGTGTCCGTCGGCCGGGTCGGGCCGATCGAACTCACCGACGACGGCGTCGAGGCCGAGTTGCGCATCGAGAACGACGCGCCGCGCATCCCCGACAGCCTGCAAGCCGTCGTCGCCAGCCTCTCCGCGGTGGGCGAGCAGTACATCGACCTGCGGCCCACCCGCAAGGACGGCCCCTTCCTGGAGAACGGGTCGGTCATCGACCAGGCCGACACCACCGTCCCCGCGCCCGTCACCGACGTCCTCACCAGCGTCAACGACCTCACCGCCTCCGTGGACGCAGAAGCCCTGCGCACCGTCGTCGAGGAGTTCGGCGCGGCGTTCGAGGGGCGCGGCGACGACCTCCAGGTCCTGCTCGACACGGGCAGCGAGTTCGTCGACGCCGCCGACGAGGCCCTGCCGACCACCACCAGACTGATGGCGGACGGCGAGACGGTCCTGCGCACCCAGGCCGAACAGGGTGAGGCGCTCAAGGGCTTCGCGTCCGGGGCGGAGGAACTCGCCGCCGAGCTGAAGGGATCCGACGCCGACCTGCGCCGGCTGATCGCGACGGCACCGGCTGCCACCGCACAGATCAGCGGCCTCCTGCGCGACCTCGAACCCGGTTTCGGAGTCGTCGTCGCCAACCTCCTCACGACGTCCGAGGTCGCCGTCACCCGGCAGCGGGGCCTGGAGGAGTTGCTGGTGAAGGTGCCGGCGGTGGCGGCCGCCGGAGCGAGCATCATCGACGAGGACGGGGAGGCCCGGTTCGGGATGTCCGTCACCTTCTTCGAACCGCTTCCCTGCACCGCCGGATACGGCTCCACCACCTACCGCCCCGGCAAGGACCTCTCGGCAGCCCCGGCGGTCAACACCGCCGCGCGCTGCGCCTCCCCGCCGGGCAGCGGCATCAACGTCCGCGGCAGTGCCAACGCGCCCGAGGGCGGCGGCGTGCCGGAACCGGCCGTACCCGGGTCGGTGCTCAGCGGCACGGACGGCGGCGGGCTGCCCGGTGCCCTCGGTGCCACCGGAGGCACCGGGCACGCGCCCGAGGGCATGGCAGGGCTGCTCGGCCTGGGAGGTGGCGCGTGAACGCCCGTACCAGGAGCGTGAGCGGATGGGCCGTCCTGCTCGTGGCCGTGCTGGTCTGCGGTCTCGGCGGCTGGTCCTACGCGCGGGCGCGCGGCGACGACTCGCTGGCGTTCGCCAAGGCACGGGACGCGGCGATCGCCGACGGCAGGAGGGACCTGACGCGGCTGAACAGCATGGACGGCAGGAGCCCCGCGAGCGTGAGGTCCGGGCTCGCGGCATGGCTCGACGCCTCCACCGGGCCGCTGCGTGACCGGCTGGAGAGCACGCGGAAGAAGGACACCGCGGAGCTCACCGCGTCCGGGGCCACGGCACGCGGCAAGGTCACCGACGCGGCGCTCACCGCCCTGGACGCACGGGCCGGCACGGCGGCCCTGATCGCCACCGTGGACATCGAGGTGACGCCGCGCACCGGCGCGGGAGGCACGGAGCGCAAACGCTTCGAGGCGGCTCTGGTCCGCACCGGGGACGGCTGGAAGATCAAGGCACTGGACGCGATACCGGTGGGGAGCGGCGGATGAGACGGACCGGAGGCACCACGGTGGAGGACGCCCCCTCGGCACCAGGACCTGACGCGGACGTCCGGGACGGTGGAACCGACCCTGAGGAGCCGGGCGAGCCCCGCCGCACCGTATGGCGCCGCGTCCTCGCGGCGGCGCTGGTCGTCGCCCTGCTGGCCACCGGCGCCGTCCTGTCCGTCAAGGCACGGCAGTTGCGTGACACCCCGGCCACGTCGAACCGCGCGCTGACGGACACGGCGGAGACGGCCCGGGTCGTCGGCGACGTCAGCAGCGCGCTGGGCAAGGTCTTCTCGTACAGCCCGCAGGGCACCGCGGCCACCAAGGAGTCGGCGAAACGCCTCCTCGCGGGCGACGCGCTCCGGCAGTACGCGGCCCTGTTCGGCCAGGTCGAGAAGCAGGCGGCCGACCAGGAACTCACGCTCACCTCGCAGGCCGTACGCACGGGAGTCACCCGGCTCGGCACCGGCAGCGCCCATCTGCTCGTCTTCCTCGACCAGGTGTACGAGCGCGAGGGGAAGGCCGCCACCACGGCGGCGGCCCAGCTCTCGGTGACGGCGGAACTGCGCGGCGGCCGCTGGGTCATCGTCGACATCACCTCCAGGTAGGGGAGAGGCACCAATGGCACGGGTACGGACGACGGGCAATCCGCTGGTGGTGGCGGCGGTCGTGCTGACGGTCGCGGCGGCCGGCGCGGCGGGCTGGGGCGGCTGGTCGCGCTACGACGCGGCACACGACGACTCGGCGGCCTACGCCGAGGCGCGCGACGACGCGCTGGCCGCGGGGAAGCAGGCCGTGCAGAACATGAACACACTCGACCACGCACGGGTGGAGGAGGGGCTCGACAGCTGGGAGGAATCGACCACCGGCGAACTGCACGAGCAACTCGTCGACGGCCGCGACGCGTTCGTCGAGCAGATCGAGTCCGCCAGGACCGTCAGCACGGCCAGGATCCTGTCGGGCGCGGTGACCGAGCTCGACGACCGCGCCGGCAGGGCGGGGGTGATGGTGGCACTCCGTGTCACGGTGACCGCTCCGGAGGGGAAGCCGGCGGTGAAGGAGAGCCGGATGCTCGGGCAGCTGACCCGCACCTCGCAGGGGTGGAAGCTCAGCGCACTCGGACAGGCGCCCGTCGGCAACACCGCCGGCTGACCCCCGCACACCGCCCCGCCACCCCGGCCCCTGGGAGGACCCCGCATGTCGACGACCCGACACCTCGTCAACCGCCGCCGCCGACTGGCCGTCGTCGCGGCGACGACCGCACCGCCGCGCGACGCGGCACGCCCGGATCACACCCCCGCCGAGCACGAGTCGCGCCCACCCGACACGACGGCCCCAGCCGGGCCCGGGAACAGCGCCGGCGATCACGACGAGGACGACACGCCGTCCCGCGCCATGCCGCCGCGCGTCCGAGTCCGGCTGCCCGCCGTGCTGTGCGCGGCGACCGTCCTCCTCGGCGCCTTCGCCGCATGGTCGTCGACCTCCGCCGCGGAGCTGCGCGACGACCCCACCCGGCAGAACACGGCCCTCACCGACATCAGCCGGACGAGCGAGGTCAAAGGACAGATCGCCGACGCGGTCGGCGCGGTCTTCTCCTACAACTACGCCGCGCCCGCGAAGGCCGACCTGGCCGCCCGCAAGCATCTGACGGGTAAGGCCGTCCAGCAGCACAAGGACATGCTCGCCGACGTACGCGCACAGGCGCCGAAGCAGAAACTCGTGCTCACCACGACCGTCACCGAGAGCGGCGTGGAACACCTCGACGGCGCCCGGGCCCGGCTGCTGGTCTTCGCCGACCAGAGCAACACCCGTACGGGCGAGGAGGAGGAGACGACCTACGCGGCCGCCATGTTCGCCGTGGACGCGGTCCGCCGCGGTGACACCTGGCGGATCGCGGCCATCGACACGTTCACGCGATGATCCAGGAGAGGCAGGACCCATGAGGCTCGACGGAACCATGCGCCGCCGGCTCACCGGCACGGCGACCGCTGTCGCCGCCATGGCGGCGCTCACCGCGTCCCAGGCCCCCGGACTCGTCGGCGACGGCGCGGCCGGCGACATGAAGAACGTCGCCTCGGACGACGTCACCTGGACCGAGGTCCCCAACGACGACAGCTACCACACCGAACTGCCGCCCCTGGAGTCACCGGAGCCGCCGAGGAGCAAGGGGGAGCAGCCCGGCCCGGCAGTCGTCCGGTCGCGGGCCGAGGCGGGCATCCCCGCCACCGTCCTCGCCGCCTACCGCAAGGCCGAGAGCACCGTCGGCAGGACCGACCCCGGCTGCCGCCTGCCCTGGCAGTTGCTCGCGGCCATCGGCAAGGTGGAGTCCGGCCACGCGAGCGGGGGACGGGTGGACGCCGCGGGGACCACCCTCACACCGATCCTCGGCCCCGTCCTCGACGGAGCGGGCTTCGCCGACATCCCGGACACGGACGGCGGGGTGTACGACGGCGACATCCGCCACGACCGAGCCGTCGGCCCGATGCAGTTCATCCCGTCGACCTGGGCGCGCTGGGGGAGGGACGGCAACGCGGACGGGCGCGAGGACCCGGACAACATCGCCGACGCGGCACTCGCCGCCGGCCATTACCTCTGTGCGGGGCCACGGGACCTGTCGGTGAGGGGGGACCTCGACCGCGCCGTCCTCAGCTACAACCACTCGTCCACGTACCTGCACACGGTCCTGTCCTGGCTGGAGTTCTACCGCAAGGGCGCCCACCCCGTGGCGGACGGCGAGGGGGTGGTACCGAGGAGCCCCGGTGCGGGAAGCCCTCACGCGCCCCAAGCCCCGGTCGGAGGCCCGGGCAGCCCCGGCCGCGGCGGGGGCGGCATCATCGTCGGCCCGCAGCCCAGCGGCTCACCGGTTCCCTCCCCCTCCACCTCTCCGAGCCCCACCCCCACCCCCACACCCCGTCCGACGGACTCCGGCAGTCCCGGCCCCGGCGGATCTCCGACCCCCACGGACCCGGGCCCCGGCCCCGAACCCACCGACAGCGGCCCCACGGACCCGACGGCCTCTCCGGACCCGACCACGACACCCGGCCCGACCCCGACGCCGGACCCGACGGCGTCACCCGACCCGGACCCCGGCCCCACCGGTCCCGGCTGCCCCGCCGCCCCCGTGGAGGAGACCGCCGCCCCCACCGACGAGCCGTGTCCCACCTCCACCGCCTGACGGGTCAGCCCGCCCCGAGCACCTCGGACAGGTCGTACCGCACCACTTCCTCCAACTGCGCATAGGTGCAGCCGTCCGGGGTGCGGTCCGGCCTCCACCGCCGGAACTGGGTCGTGTGGCGGAAGCGGTCACCCTCCATGTGGTCGTACGCCACCTCGCAGACCCGCTCCGGAGCGAGCGCCACCCAGGACAGGTCCTTCTTGCCCGACCAGCGGCTCGGCGCGCCCGGAAGCCGTGATCCCTCGTGTGCCGCCGCGTCCGCCCAGGCGGCCCACGGGTGATCGGCCGGTTCGATGCGCAACGGGTCCAGCTCCTCCACGAGTTCGGCCCGCCGCTTCATCGAGAAGGCCGCGCACACCCCCACGTGCTGGAGGGCGCCCCCGGCGTCGTGGAGACCGAGCAGCAACGAGCCGACGACCGGGCCGCTCTTGTGGAAGCGGTAGCCCGCCACCACACAGTCGGCCGTCCGCTCGTGCTTGATCTTGTACATGACGCGGGCGTCCGGCCGGTACGGCAGATCGAGCGGCTTCGCGACCACCCCGTCGAGTCCCGCACCCTCGTAGCGCTCGAACCACTCCCGGGCGAGGGCGGGGTCCGTGGTGGACGGGGCGAGATGGACGGGCGCCGAGGCGCCGGCCAGGGACTCCTCGAGGACGGAGCGCCGTCCGGTCTGCGGGGTGGCCAGCAGGGAGGTGTCGTCCAGGGCAAGGATGTCGAAGGCCACGAGACCCGCCGGTGTCTGTTCGGCCAGCATCCGCACCCGGGAATCGGCCGGATGGATGCGCTCGCTCAGCCGGTCGAAGTCCAGCCGTCCCTCGAACGGCAGGACGATCTCACCGTCGATCACACAGCGTGCCGGCAGGTTCTCCCGCACCGCGGTGACCACCTCGGGGAAGTAACGGGTGAGGGGCTTCCCCGTACGGCTGCCGATCACCACCTCGTCACCGTCCCGGTGCACGATCGCCCGGAACCCGTCCCACTTCGCCTCGTACTGCATCCCCGGAGGAATCGCGGACACGGACTTGGCGAGCATCGGTTTCACAGGAGGCATCACCGGCAGGTCCATGACCCGATTCTCGCTCACCCCGCGCAGCGCGTCTTCCGATATGCGGCATATGTGGGCCAGGCCTACGGTGTCCGACATGGGAGCAGGAGCAGCGGTGGAGCTGGACGCGGACGGGCGGGCCGTACGGCTGTCCAATCCGGACAAGGTGTACTTCCCGGAGAAGGGCTACACGAAGAAGGACGTGGCCGACTACTTCCAGGCCGTGGGGCCGGGGATCCTGCGCGCCCTGCGCGAGCGGCCCACCACCCTGCAGCGCTTCGTCGACGGGGTCGACGGCGACTTCTTCTACCAGAAGCGGGCGCCGAAGAACCTCCCCGACTGGACACCGACCGCCCGGATCGAGTTCCCCAGCGGCCGGCACGCCGACGAGATGTGCCCCACCGAGCTGGGGGCCGTCCTGTGGGCGGCCAATCTCGGCACCCTGACCTTCCACCCCTGGCCGGTGCGCAGGGCGGACACCGACCACCCCGACGAGCTGCGGATCGACCTCGACCCGCAGCCCGGTACGGACTACGCGGACGCGGTGAGAGCCGCTCACGAACTGCGCTCGGTCCTCGACGAGCACGGCCTGCGCGGCTGGCCCAAGACCTCCGGCGGACGCGGCATCCACGTCTTCGTCCCCCTCGTCCCGGAGTGGACGTTCACCCAGGTCAGGCGCTCCGCGATCGCGGTGGGGCGGGAACTGGAGCGCAGGATGCCGGACCGGGTGACCACCGCCTGGTGGAAGGAGGAACGCGGCGAGCGGATCTTCGTCGACTACAACCAGACGGCCCGCGACCGGACGATCGCCTCCGCCTACTCCGTGCGCCCCTTTCCGCACGCGCCGGTCTCCGCCCCGCTGCGCTGGGAGGAGATCGACGATGCCGAGCCGCGCGACTTCGACCTCCGGACCATGCCCCTGCGGTACGCCGAGGTGGGGGACCTGCACGCCGACATGGACGACCACGCCTTCCGGCTGGACGAGGTGCTGGAGCTGGCGAGGCGGGACGAGCACGAGCACAAGCTCGGAGACCTGCCCTATCCGCCGGAGTACCCCAAGATGCCCGGCGAGCCCAAGCGCGTGCAGCCCAGTCGCGCCCGGCACGACGACGGCGACGCATGAGTGCCGGCGAGGGGACGGAGCACCCCGCGCACGGCGCGCACGGCAGGCCCCCGACCCGGGCGGAGAAGTGGAGGTCGTACAAGGAGTCGCCGTACGTCCCCGCGTTCGTCCTGCTCTTCATTCTCGCCGCCGCGGCCGGACTCTTCGCCGGGTCCTACACCTACACCATGGCCGACCCGACACCGCGTCATATCCCCGCCGCCGTGGTGGGCGACGTGCAGAAGAAGGCCGGCAAGGAGTTCGTCGCGGGGATGGAGGAGGCACTCGACGCCTCCCTGGAGCTGCGGCCGTACGCCACCCGGGGGCAGGCTCGCCAGGCGATGGAGGAGCAGGAGGTCTTCGTGACCCTGCGGCCGGCGGAGCGCGGTGTGGCCATGGACATCGCCGGGGCCGCCGGTGCCACGGTCGCCCAGCTGCTCGCCGAGACCGGGGCGAAGGTCGCCGAGGCCACGGGGTCCCGGGTGACGATCACCGACGTCAAGCCGCTCCAGAAGGGCGACCCCCGCGGACTGGCGCTCTTCTACATCTCACTGGCCGCCGTCATCATCGGATTCGTCGGAGCGATCCAGCTCAGCGTGCACGCCCGTGCGCTGAACCCGCTCGAACGGATCTGCTTCACCCTCGCCTACGCCCTCCTCGGCGGCTTCGCGATCGCCGCGGTGGTGGACTGGCTGCTCGGCGCGCTCGACCTGCCGTTCGCCGAGTCCTGGCTGATCCTGGCGTTCACGATGTTCACGTCAGGCATGGTGTTCACCATGTTCAACACCATCATGGGGCGCTGGGCGATGCTGCCCACCTGGGGGCTCATGGTGCTGCTGGGCAATCCGTCGTCCGGTGGCGCGGTGTCCTGGCCCCTGCTGCCCTCGGCGCTCGGCCACATCGGGCGGTGGCTGCCACCGGGTGCCTCGGTCAACGCCCAGCACACGGCGGTCTACTACCAGGGGCACCAGTACGCCTTCCCGTTCCTGGTGCTGGCGGCCTGGTCGCTGGTCTCGTGCACGGTCTTCTGGGTGTGGCGCCACCGGCACCCGGGAGGCCGTGGCCGCATACCGGAGCATGCGGCCACGGCCTCCTGAGTGTGTGCCTCGTCCCTACAACTCCTGGATGCGGATGTCGCGGTACGAGATCACGTCGGTGGTGCCGTGGACCTGGAGCCCGATGTAGCCGGAGGCGTACCGCCGCCCGTCGGTGCCCGGGTCGTCACCCCGCGGCGGCTCGAAGAGCTGGCCGCCGTCGTTGTCGAACTCGTTGATCAGGACACCGTTGCGGTAGACCGAGTAGTGCTGGTCCACCACCCTGATCTCGTAGTCGTTCCAGGTGCCCTTGGGCGTGACCCCGGCCCCGCCGAGGCCGACCCGGTCGAATCCGTAGACGGACCCGGTCTTGTACATGTCGCCGTCGGGACGGTCGTTGACCTGGATCTCATGACCGTACTTGATGGCGACCCACTCCGGACGTGACTCCTCCGGGTGGTCGTGGACGTCGGGGAACCGGACGAAGACACCGCCGTTGGCGTTGCCCGCCGCGGGCGCGTCGTCGCGCCACTGGAGCTTCAGTGAGAAGTCCCCGTACTGCCGGGCGGGGAACCACAGCATCCCCATGCCGTCCACGGTGGTGGAGCTGGTGATCGAGCCCTCCTCCGCGTTCAGCCCGAACCGCCCGCCGCCGACGTGCTGCCACTTGGCGAGGGACTCGGCGGTGCCGTCGAACAGCTTGCGGTAGCCCTCGTCCTGACCCGGCTTCCCGATGCCGGACTGCTTGGCCGCGCGGTAGATCTTCCTGTGCTCACGGGCGTCGACGACCCCGTCGGCGAGCAGCTTGTCCAGGACCTCGTCGACGTGCTTGAGGAACAGCGCGTGCGACGACCAGTCCTTCTCGTCCTCGATCAGCTCGTTGACCGTGCAGCGGTTGCGCGTGAGCCGGTTGGGAACGCCCGTGTCGACCGTGCCGACGATGACGGTGAGGCGCTCGTCGAACTCGGGACAGTTGGGTGCCGGCACTCCGCCGCTCCGCGCGACGGTGAACGAGGACTGCTTGGCCTCGGACGTGTTGCCGGCCTTGTCCGTCGCCCGGTGGGCGAAGGTGTGGTGGCCGACCCGGTCCACGATCACGGGGGAGGAGTAGGCGAGGTACGGCCCGCCGTCGAGGGAGTACTCGACCTTGGCCACGCCCGAGTCCGCGTCGGTCGCGCTGACCGTCGCCTCGGCGCTCGTGATGAACGCGCCGTCCGAGTTCTTGTCACCCGTCACCACCACGGAGGTCACCGGCGGCGTCTTGTCCTGCGAGGGCGGTTCGACGACGGTGAAGTCGGTCTTCTTCTCGGCCGCCGTGTTGCCGGACTTGTCGGTGGCGCGGTAGCGGACGGTGTGTGTACCCACCTCGTGCACCATCACGGGAGCGGTGTACGGCTGCCAGGCGCCGTCAGCGCCGAGCGCGTACTCGATGCTGTTGACACCGGACCCGGTGTCGGACGCGGTCACCGTGACCGTGGCCATGCCGAGGTACGCGCCCGCGCCGTCCTTCTCACCCGACACGGTCGCCGAGGTCTCCGGCGGCGTGCTGTCGTCCGTCGGCGGCGCGGCGACGGTGAAGTCGGTCTTCTTCTCGGCCGCCGTGTTGCCGGACTTGTCGGTGGCGCGGTAGCGGACGGTGTGTGTACCCACCTCGTCCACCACGACGGGAGCGGTGTACGGCTGCCAGGCGCCGTCAGCGCCGATCGCGTACTCGACGGTGTCGACGCCGGATCCCGCGTCGGTCGCCGCCACGGTCACGGTGGCCTGGCCGATGTAGGCGCCGTCGGCGTTCTTGTCACCGTCCACCGTCGCCGAGGTCTCGGGAGCGGTGGTGTCGTCACCGCCGCCACCGTCCTCGGTCACGGTCAGGACGCCCTGCATGGAGCCGTGACCGGGGATCGTGCAGTGGTAGAAGTACCTGCCGGGGGTCAGGGTGACCTCGACGCTGTGCTTGCCACCCTGACTGTCACCGGGGTTGGCCAGGATGTTCACCTGGACGTCGCTGTTGTACTCGGGGTCCGACACGCTGAACGTCAGCGTGTGCGGCATGCTCGTCGTGTTGCCCGTGGCCTCGCTGTTCTCGAAGACGATGGTCGCGGCGCCGGCCACCGCGGTCTCGGGTGCGGTCAGGTAGTGGTCGATGGGGTCGCCGGCGGTCCAGGTGAGCACCTGGTCGGCCGCCGCCGCCGTCCGGTCGTCGTCGCGGCCGTAGGCGGCGGTCGACGCCAGCCCGAGGACCATCAGGAACGAACCGAGCAGGGCGAGCCACCACCGGGAGGGCCCGTACCGCCGTCGCGCGAGGAGTGAAGGGTGTCTCACTGCGCTGCCGCCTTCCTGGCCAGGTCTGCGGCGGCCGGGGTCGGGCCGCCGCCCTTGTAGGTCACGCGCCACAGCGCGGACTTGGAGTCGGAGGTGAAGAAGCCGCGCCCGTAGTCCAGGACGTAGAGCGAGCCGTCCGGGGCGAACTTCCAGTCCATGAGGTTGCGGATACCGTCCGCCCCGACCGGAATGATCTTCTTCAGGGACTCGGCGTGCGTGGGCAGGCCACCCTTGCCGACCGTCCTGGGGTCGGTCAGGACGGCGTGACGCGGCTGGGTGTCGTCGTAGAAGTCGCCGACGAACCACTTCCCGTCCCAGTACGCCGGCCACTTGGCCTCGCTCGTGCTCGCCGCGTCGTAGCGGTAGACCGGGCCGTTCATCGTGGCCTGGCCGCCGCCCTTGAGCCAGGGCAGGAGCTCCTTCTGGTCCTCCACCTCGTAGCTGGGGACGCCGTTCTCGTCGCGCGGGTAGTCGACGCCGCCGCCCTGGGGCGAGTACCAGATGGTGTTGCCGGTCACCGGCGGCAGGTTGACCAGGCCGTCGTTGTTCGGCGACTCGTTCTTCGGCGCGTCGCAGTCGTACCAGCCGAGCGGCTTGGTGGGGTCGGGCAGGTTCCGGTCCCGGTAGGGCTGCCTGTTGCCCATGCAGTACGGCCAGCCGTGGTTTCCGGCCTGGGTGATCGCCGCGAACGTGTCGTACTTGGCGGGGCCCCAGGTCGTGCTCGGAGCACCGGCGTCCGGGCCGACCCAGCCCGCGTACAGCGTGTCGGTCGACGTGTCGACGGAGATGCGGGCCGGGTTGCGCACACCCATCACGTAGATCTCACCCCGGGTCTTGCCACCGCCCTCGTCCGGCTCCTTGCCGGTGAAGAGGTTGCCGGCGGGCAGGGTGTAGGTGCCGTCGTCCTCGGGGTGGATCCGCAGGATCTTGCCGTTGAGGTTGTTGGTGTTGCCCGCGGTGCGCCGGGCGTCCGCGAACGACACACCCTTGTAGTTCGGCTGCGGGTTGTTGCCCGAGTAGCCGTCGCTGAAGCCCGAGGAGTTGTTGTCGCCGGTGGCGATGTAGAGGTTGCCCTTCGAGTCCCAGGCCATGCCGCCGCCCGCGTGGCAGCAGCTGTGGATCTGGACAGGCCAGTGCAGCAGCACCTTCTCGGACGCGAGGTCCAGCTTGTCCGTGGCGTGGTCGAAGGTGAAGCGCGAGACCTGCCGCACCGCCATCCGCTTGTCACGGTCGATCTTCGCGTGCGGCGTGTAGTGCAGGTACACCCAGCCGTTGGTGGCGAAGTCAGGGTCCAGCTCGATGCCGAGCAGGCCCTCCTCGACCTTGACCAGCTCGTCGCCACCGCCCTTGTTGCCGAAGACGCTCAGCTTGCCGGCGAGGGTGACCTTCTCGGTGGCGGGGTCGTAGACGTGGATCTCGCCCTCGCCCTTGCCGACGTCCGGGTCCTTCCAGTCGGTGACCACCGGCACGCTGCTGTCCGCGCCGCCGCGCCCGATGTAGAAGACCCGCCCGTCCTTCGCGGTCACCAGACCGTGCGGTTCGCCGATCTGGTCGTTCTGCCCGGGCTGATTGGGCCGGGTGAGCCGTTCGGCCGTGTAGTTGGTGTCGATGGTGGCCTTGCAGTCGGCCTGCGACAGCCGGCTCGTCCAGGCCAGCGCGCCACGCAGGTGGTCGCGGAAGTCGGTCTCCGCGAAGCTGCCTGCCGTACCGCCCATGGCGGTGTAGAAGGAGCGTCCGCCGTCGTAGTCACGGCACCAGGAGACGGGGTGGTCCCAGCCGTTGGCGCTCTTCCCGGGGGTGTAGGTGAGCTCGCGGACGCGGGCCACGGTGTGCACGTCCCCGGACGGACTGTCCTTCCAGTTCAGCCACTTGTCCGGGCGCTTCCACTCCAGCGGGAGGTTCTTGGTCGCCGGGTGCTGACGGTCGCCGATCTCCACGGTGGCGCGCTGCACGCCCGTCGGACCGTCCGCCGCCGGACGGGCGCCGACCAGACCGGTGAACCAGTCGGAGTAGGGTTCGGTGCGCGCCGCGTCGTGGATGCCCAGGAAGCCGCCGCCGGCTTCCATGTACGCCTCGAGACCGGCCTCCTGCTCCGGGTCCAGCACATCGCCGCCGCCGGTCAGGAAGACGACCGCGTTGAACGTGCCGAGTCTCCTGCCGTTGGTGAAGACCCCGGCGTCGTCGGTGGCCACGGTCCTGAAGCGTCCGGCCTCCGGGCCGCTGAGTCCGATCTTCTCGATGGCCGCGATACCCGCGTCCACCGTCGGCGGCTCCTCGCCCGCCGAAGCGTGGAACACGAGCACCTTGACGTCGGAACCGCCCGGTGGCGAGGGAAGGGACAACGTTGTCGCCATCCGTTCCTTCAGCCCTGGGTCCGGATACGGGCTGGCGGTGGCCGCGTTGCCTCCCAGCAGGGACGCGGTCAGAGCACCCGCTGCCACGGCCGCCGCGACACCGCGGCGCGATCTGGACCTGTGATGTGGTGTGCGCTGCATGTGGTCACCCACCCCTCTTGGTCACCTCTGTGGTCACTTCTCTCGTCACCGCACCTGTGTGGTCACTGCGACAGCGCACGAAGCTAGACCTCTTTTCGTGACTCGCCAATAGGTATGGCAGCAATCGAACGAACTTTGTCCTGAGTGTGGATAAACCAACGGCCCCCGGCTACCGTGTGGGCCGTCCGGGGGGCAGCGCGTCAGTTTCCTTCTCGCAGTGGGGAGTTCGACATGGACCGAAGGACCTTCAACCGCCGGATGCTGGTGGGCGGGGGAGTGGCGGCCGCCACCGGCGTGACATCGATGTCACTCGGTGCGGTGCAGGCCACCTCCGCGGAGAACCCGGTGAGGACGGCCCCCGCAGGCGGAGCCGTCCGCCATCTCAGGCTGTACGCGGAGAAGCTGGCAAACGGTCAGCTGGGATACGGCTTCGAGAAGGGCAAGGCGTCCGTTCCCGGACCGCTGATCGAGATCACCGAGGGCGACACGCTGCACATCGAATTCGAGAACACCACCGACGTCGACGCCAGCCTCCATGTCCACGGGGTCGACTACGACATCGCGAGCGATGGCACGCGCATGAACCGCAGTCATGTCGAACCCGGCGGCACCCGTACGTACACCTGGCGTACCCACGCACCCGGCCGCCGCAAGGACGGCACCTGGCAGGCCGGGAGCGCCGGCTACTGGCACTACCACGACCACGTGGTCGGCACCGACCACGGAACGGGCGGCATCCGCAAGGGGCTGTACGGTCCACTCGTCGTGCGCCGCAAGGGAGACGTCCTGCCGGACAAGACGATCACGATCGTCTTCAACGACATGACGATCAACAACAAACCGGCGGACAAGAGCCCGGACTTCGAGGCCACCGTGGGCGACCGGCTCGAGGTCGTGATGATCACGCACGGCGAGTACTACCACACCTTCCACATCCACGGGCACCGCTGGGCGGACAACCGGACGGGGCTGCTCACCGGCCCCGACGACCCCAGCCGCGTGGTGGACACGAAGATCTGCGGGCCCGCCGACTCCTTCGGGTTCCAGATCATCGCGGGCGAACACGTGGGCGCCGGGGCGTGGATGTACCACTGTCACGTCCAGAGCCACTCCGACATGGGGATGGCCGGCCTCCTGCTCGTCGCCAAGGCGGACGGCACCGTACCGGGCTACGACCCGCCACACCACGCTGCGGGCGCGGCCAGGAAGCACGAGCACTGAGACCCGTGCCCGTCACACCTCGGCGGCGAGCCGCAGTTGCTCCTCCTCGACGATGCGCCGGGCCAGGTCCCCGTCCGACACGTCGACGGCGTCGGGCGTCGACTCGGCGACGTCGCTGCGCCGTGCGTACGCGTCGAACAGCCGGTCCTTGCGGGCGAGGATGTCCAGCATCCGCTGGTCCACGCTGTCCGCGGCGAGCAGCCGGTGGACCCGCACGGTCCGTATCTGCCCCATGCGGTGCGCCCTTGCCACGGCCTGGTGCTCCATCGTCGGCTTGATCTGCGGTTCGCAGAGGATGACGACCGACGCGGCCTGGATGTTGAGGCCGACACCGCCCGCCTGTATCTGGCTCAGCAGCACCGCGTGCCCGTCCACGGAGCCGAAGGAGTCGACCAGCTCCTGGCGTCGAGCGGCCGGAACCCTCCCGGAGACCGGGCCGAACACCCCCTCGCCCAGCGCCTCCTGGACGGTTGAGAGCACCTCGCGGAAGTAGGAGAACACCACGACCTTGAGACCGTTGTCCTCGGCCTCCGAGACGAGCTCGCGCAGCCGGTTGAGCTTCGCGGACGTCTCGGGGCGGGCGTACGCGGCGCGGCGCATCCGCATGAAGTGCCCCGAGCCGACCGCCTCACGGTAGGCCTCGAGGTCCGCGGGTGAGAACTCCTCCCACTCGTCGGCCTGCACGAGGGCGGGGAGCTCCCCCAGCACGTCGTCCTGGTTCCGGCGCAGGTACGCGGGGGCGACGGCCCTGCGGAACGCGTGCGAGCCGGCGACGCCGTGTGTGGAGGAGACGAGAGGCGCCGACCCGGGCCGGAGCTGGTGCATCAGGCTCCGGAACTCCTCGACCCGGTTCTCCATCGGTGTACCGGTCAGGAACAGGACCCTGTCGGTGTGCCGCGTCCACCCGCTCACGGCCCGGGAGCGGCGCGTCCCGGGGTTCTTCACGAAGTGGGCCTCGTCGACCACCACCATGCCCGGCCTGATCCCGCACTCGGGGCCCTCGGGCAGCGCGTGCAGCGCGTCGAAGGTGGTCAGGGCCACCCCGCCCCGCTCCCGCCATTCGCCGAATGCCTCCCGTCGCTCCGGGCCGTGCACCGGCACGGCCCGCAGGGTCGAACGGCAGGCGATCTCCCGCCGCCAGTTGATCAGGACACTCGCCGGGCACACCACCAGGAAGTGGGTCTCGCCCCCGGCCGCCAGATGAGCCAGCGCCGCGATGGCCTGCACGGTCTTGCCGAGCCCCATCTCGTCCCCGAGGATCACCCGCTTCTGGGCGAGCGCGAAGCGCGCGCCGAAGGACTGGTAGCCGCGCAACGAGACCCGCAGACACGTGTCGTCGAGCCGCAGCTCACGGACCCGGTCCGCGATCCCGGCAGGCAGGAACCCCTCGGCCGCGTCCCGGTCCGGTCCGCTGCCGGAGAGCTCGGCGAGCAGGCTGTAGTACTCGGCGGACCGCAGTCCGAAATCGACCCAGGCCTCCGCCTCCGACGCGGGGCCGCGGAGCAGGTCGACGGACACCTGCCCGAACAGGGTGCGCAGGTCGCGAGACGCAGCGTCCCGCACCACCGCTCGCAGGGAGTCCACGGCGGCCGACGCCCGGGCGCCGGCCGACCGGCCCGCGAACAGCATCCGCAGCCGGCTCCGCGCCGGCGAGGCCGCCGCGAGCAGCGGTTCCAGCTCGGTGGTCAGACGCAGGGCGGCGTCGACCGCCCTGCGTACGTCGGGGCCGCCCTCCACCAGCCGGTGCAGGGCGACGAGCAGAGCCGTCGTGGCCGTGTCCCGCGCGTCCACGTCTATCCGCACGGTGACCGTGTCCCGCACCGCGTGGGCGATCTGCCGGGCGGCGGCCAGCGCCTGGTCCGCCGTCTGCGCACCGACACCGGGGATCTGGCGGAGCTCGTAGCGCCCCGCCGCGTGGACCCGGCCGACCGTCACGTATCCGGCCCGTTCCAGCGCGCCGAGCCGCAGCCGGCCCTCCGTGACCTCGGACAGCCGGGAGACGGGGATGGAGGCGAGGCCGAGGTCCACCTGAAAGTCAAGAAGGGGGCTGAGCGCGGCGCGCGCGGCTCCGACGGCGCCGCGGTGATCGTCCAGTACCGCGCGCGCCGTCCCCGCCAGCGCCTGGGCGCTCTCCAGCAGCTGACGCGCGGCTCTTCCCGTGGGCACCCCGCCCGTCGGTCCGGCCTGACTCATGTACGTCCTTCTGTTCCCGCCGCCGCGGTCCGCCGTCGCCGCAGCGGGCCCGTCATGACCGGCTCCATCGTCCCACGGTGTCCGTGCCGGCCCGCACGGCACGGCGCGAACTGCGCTTGTCGGTGGCTGGTGCAAGACTCGGGAGGACGCGGCATCCCCATCTCCGACGACACGAGCGAGAGCACGGGCCTCGCTGAAGGAGCACACCATGCCCGACCCAGTCTTCGTCACCGGCGCCCCCAACTGGATCGACCTCGGCACCCCCGACATCGAAGCGGCCACCGCCTTCTACCACGGCCTCTTCGGCTGGGACCTGGTGCCCGGCGGCCCCGAGACCGGTGGTTACGGGACGTACCAGCTGCGAGGCAGGACGGTCGCGGGCGTGATGACCGTGCCGGAGGACCAGGGGAAGCCCGCGTGGTCGGTCTACTTCCAGACCCCCGACGCAGACGCCACCGCACGGACGGTCGAGAAGGCCGGCGGCACCGCCGCCTTCGCCCCGATGGACGTGCTGGACTACGGGCGCATGGGCGGCTTCACCGACAGCACGGGCGCGTACTTCGGCGTCTGGCAGCCCGGGACGAACCCCGGCCTCGGCATGATCATGGAATCCGGATCGCTGGTCTGGTCCGAGCTCTACACCCCGGACGTTCCCGTGGCGGCCGCCTTCTTCCACACGGTCTTCGGATGGCAGACCGACGACATGGACTTCCCCAGCGGCAGCTACACGGTCGTGCGCCCCGCGGGCGGTGACGACCTCTCCGCCTTCGGGGGACTGGTCCCCCTCGGCCAGGTGCCCAGCGAGGCCGCGGCGGGGCCGCACTGGCTGCCCTACTTCGCCACGGACGACGCCGACGCCGTGGTGTCCGCCGTGGAGCGGCTGGGCGGCCGGGTGACCGTGGGCGCCACGGATGTTCCGGAGGTCGGCAGGGTGGCCACCTGCGCGGACCCGGCGGGAGCGGCCTTCGCAGTGATCAAGCCCGCGCCGATGCCGCGGGGCTGAGCTGCGGGGCAGGGCCGGGCCGGAGGGCGGAACCCCCGGCCCGCCCGTCTGTTGAAACATCGTTGATCAGTTGTTTATCGCGACCGGGCACCGTGTGCAGCATGCCGATCAACACCATGACCGACGAGCTCGCCTGGCAGGAGACCGCACTGTGCGCGCAGGCCGGGCCCGAGTTCTTCTTCCCGGCGCCGGGCAGCTCCACCCGCGAGGCCAAGCAGCTGTGCAACGCCTGCGAGGGCCGGGTGGCCTGCCTGGAGTACGCACTCACCCACGACGAACGCTTCGGGGTCTGGGGCGGGCTCTCGGAGAAGGAGCGGGACCGGCTGCGCAGAGGCGGGTCCGAGCGGCGCTGAACGGGTGCACCCGTGAGGCCCGTCCCGGGGGACGGCTCCGGCGGGTGGCGCGGCGGCCGGCCCCCCACAGGTACGCGACGCGGTCCCGTCACGGCACCCGGACGGCCTCACCGAGGACGTCGCAGGTCCCACCGGCACGGAGTACGTCCCGTGAAACTCCGGGGCGCGGGGCCTGACGTACGGAGGCGACGCACGCACAACCCGTGCGCCGCCCCGGTCCGACGGGTCGGGGAGCGGATCCCGAGGCCGTCCAGCGGTCCGGCCGGATCAGCCCTGGGCGGCCCGGGCGGCCATGCGGGCCTTGCGGGCGGCCAGTTTCTCGTCGAACTTCGACGCCTCGCTGTCCAGGCCGCTCATGTACAGCCCGAGCTCCTCCTGGGCCTTGAGACCCTCCGGGCCGAGGCCGTCGATGTCGAGGACCTTCAGGTACCGCAGAACGGGCTGGATCACGTCGTCGTGGTGGATGCGCATGTTGTAGATCTCGCCGATGGCCATCTGCGCGGCGGCGCGCTCGAAACCGGGCATGCCGTGTCCGGGCATCCGGAAGTTCACGACGACGTCGCGCACCGACTGCATCGTGAGGTCGGGGGCGAGGTCGAAGGCGGCACCCAGCAGGTTGCGGTAGAAGACCATGTGCAGGTTCTCGTCGGTCGCGATCCGGGCCAGCATCCGGTCGCAGACGGGGTCGCCCGACTGGTGTCCGGTGTTGCGGTGCGAGACGCGGGTCGCGAGTTCCTGGAACGCGACGTACGCCACGGAGTGCAGCATCGAGTGGCGGTTGTCGGACTCGAAGCCCTCCGCCATGTGCGCCATGCGGAACTGCTCCAGCTGGTCCGGGTCCACGGCGCGCGAGGTGAGCAGGTAGTCGCGCATCACGATGCCGTGCCTGCCCTCCTCCGCGGTCCAGCGGTGCACCCAGGTGCCCCAGGCACCGTCGCGGCCGAAGAGCGAGGCGATCTCGTGGTGGTAGCTGGGGAGGTTGTCCTCGGTCAGCAGGTTCACGACGAGGGCGATGCGCCCGATGTCGGTGACCTTGGACTGGCTGGTCTCCCAGGCCTCCCCGTCCTCGAAGAGGCCGGGGAAGTTGCGGCCGTCGGAGAACGGCACGTACTCGTGGGGCATCCAGTCCTTGGCGACCTTGAGATGGCGGTTGAGTTCCTTCTCCACCACCTCTTCCAGCGCGTACAGCAGTTGGGCGTCGGTCCACGCCTTCGAACTGCCGAGATGGGGAGAGGTGATCGTCACGAGTGCTCCTGGGGACGGGAGAATTACCTACGGCTTCGTAGGTTACGTGACCGTAGGTTAAAGCGGCAGTAAGGGCGTAGCCAAGCCCGGCCCTCGCGGCGCGTGCTCACTCGGCGTTATCCGCGCAGGTCAACGGTGCAAACGGAGGCGGCAAGTCAGGTGTCGTCACTCTCGTTGCCCGGCAGTTGCCCCGGGGCGATGTCATGCAGCCCTTCCCCGTCCAGCAGCAGCCACCGGGTGATCCCCAGCGACTTCAGGAACGGCACGTCGTGGCTCGCCACGATCATGGCTCCCCGGTACGCCTCCAGGGCCGACGTCAGGCGGCGCACGCCGGACAGGTCGAGGCTGTTCGTCGGCTCGTCCAGCATCAGGAGCCGGGGGGCCGGCTCGGTCAGAAGCAGCGCAGCCAGAGCGGCGCGGAGGCGCTCGCCGCCCGAGAGCTCGCCGGCCGGCCGGTCCGCACGCGCGCCCTTGAAGAGGAAGTGCGCCAGTCTCGCCCGGATGCCGTTCTCCGTGACGCCGGGCGCCACGCGGGCCACGTTGCGAACCAGGGACAACGTGTCGTCGAGGACGTCGAGACGCTGCGGGAGGTAGCCCACCGGAACCTGGGCCGTCGCCTCACCCGACAGCGGATCCAGCTCGCCGGCGATCGTGCGCAGCAGTGTCGTCTTCCCCGCGCCGTTGCGGCCGGTCAGCGCGATCCGCTCAGGGCCGCGCAGATCCCACTCACCCCGCACCCGCGCCCCGTGGACGAGTTCGAGATCGCGGAGTACCAGAACGCCGCGCCCCGGATGCACCTGGGTGTCCGGCAGCACGATCCGGATCGCCTCGTCGTCCCGTACCGCCTCGACCGCCTCGTCGAGACGTTCCCGCGCGTCCGCCAGCCGTTCGGTGTGCATGATGCGGTGCTTGCCGGCCGACTCCTGGGCGGTCTGCTTACGCTGGCCCATCACGGCCTTCGGCTCGCGCTTGGTGTCCCACATCTTCTGCCCGTACCGTTTGCGCCGGGACAGCTTGACGTGGGCGTCGGCCAGTTCGCGCCTCTGCCGCCTCACGTCGGCCTCCGCGACCCGCACCATCCGTCCGGCCGCCTCCTGCTCCACCGCCAGCGCCGCCTGGTACGCCGACAGACCGCCGCCGTACCAGGAGACCGCGCCGTCGCGCAGGTCCGCGATCCGGTCGACGCGCTCCAGCAGCTCCCGGTCGTGACTGACCACCACCAGCACACCCGTCCAGGCGTCGACGGCGTCGTACAGGCGACCGCGGGCGTACAGATCGAGGTTGTTGGTCGGCTCGTCCAGCAGGAGCACGGAGGGCCGGGCGAGCAGCAGCGCGGCCAGTCGCAGCAGCACGCACTCGCCCCCGGACAGCTCGCCGACGGTCCGGTCCAGGCCGACACCGGTCAGACCCATCTCGTCGAGCACGGCGCGGGCGCGTTCCTCGACGTCCCAGTCGTCCCCGACCGCGGCGAAGTGCTCCTCGCCGGTGTCGCCCGCCTCGATGGCGTGGAGTGCCGCCCGCGTCGTGGCCACACCCAGTGCCTCGTCCACCCGGAGAGCGGTGTCCAGCACGAGGTCCTGGGGGAGGTAGCCGATGTCGCCCGTCGTTCGGATGTGTCCGGCGGACGGGGTGAGTTCCCCGGCGGCCAGCCGCAACAGCGTCGACTTGCCGCAGCCGTTGAGACCGATGAGTCCGGTCCGGCCCGGGCCCACGGCCAGTTGGAAGCCGTCGAAGACCTCACGCCCGTCGGGCCAGGCGAAGGAGAGGGAGGAACAGAGGATGTGTGTGGTGGTCGCGGGCACAAGGGCCTCCCGGATGCGTCGAGGGATCACGGAGAACGGCTCGGACAACTGGGGTCACGCAGCGGCACGCGTGTCAGGGCACGCGGCGCGGTGTGCGGACACCTCAGATGTGGAGCAACGTCCTTCTCCGATCCGACGACGACAGGGACACCGGTGACGGTACGAGCGGGCCCCGCCGCCACGCAACCGAATTCCGGCCGTCCTGCTGAGCTCGGGAGACCTTCGAGGCCGTCCCCTCCCAGGGGGACGGCTGCCGGGGGAGTCCCCTCAGCGGGTCCCTCTCAGGACGCCCCGCCCAGCAGGTCGCCCAGATCACCGTCCACGTCCAGGAAGCGGTACTCGTCGCCCACCGGGACGAGTTCCTGCGCCCGCTTCAGGAACCGGCGCAGCTCGGACGTCCGGACATGGACCATCGCGATGCCCTCGGCCGCGTGGAACTCCAGCACCGTGCGGTCGTACCCGAAAGGCCGCACCCGGACGTCACCGACGCCGGCCGGCGCGTCCATGCCCGTGGCGAGGAGCTCGCGGGAGAACTCCCAGGAGACCTCGGTGCCTTCGAGGGTGGCGGGTGCGGGGAAGGCCATGCGGACGGCGAAGGGGTCCCTGCGGTCGTAGTGCAGAGTGGCCGGCAGGGTCTCCATACGCGGTGCGGACGCGACCATACGGGCCTGCACGTACTGCTCGATAACGCTGGACAAGACCTGCTCCCTCTCGCCTCGGACGAACGGTTCCCGGCATTGGAGTAGACGACGGAACGCCTCCATCCGTGCACTGGCGGACGGCGTGAGCTGCGTCACCGCCGCGCCCCCTTCCGTCAACTGCCCCGATTCGCGCGGGGCACCCTGGACGCCCGTCCGCCGGTGGGTTAGCTTCCAGCGCCATGAGGGCCATGCGGAAGACGAGAAGGCTGTGGGCGTCGGCACTGTGCGGCGCGGCGGTGACCACCGCGCTGGCAGCGCCGTCGGCGCAGGCCAGGCCGGAAGGACGTGGGTCCGGTGAGCCGGTGTGGGCGCTCACCGCGACGGGCACGGAGGCGCGCTTCCGTGGGCTCGCGGCCGTCGGCCGCGACGACGCCTGGGTCGCGGGCTCCGGAGGTACGGTGCTGCGCACCACGGACGGCGGGCGCCACTGGCGGGACGTCTCGCCGGCCGGAGCCGCCGGGCTAGAACTGCGCGACATCGAGGCCTTCGACCGGCGGCGCGCGGTCGCTCTGGCCATCGGCGAGGGTGAGGCGTCCCGCGTCTTCCGCACCGAGGACGGTGGTACGACCTGGACCGAGTCCTTCCGCAACACCGACGACCGGGCCTTCTACGACTGCCTGACCTTCTTCGACAGCCGTCACGGCCTGGCGGTGAGCGATCCGGTGGACGGAAAGTTCCGCATCCTGTCGACCTCGGACGGCGGGCGCGAGTGGCGGGTGCTGCCCGACGCGGGGATGCCCGCGGCGCAGCCCGGCGAGGCCGGGTTCGCCGCGAGCGGCCAGTGCCTCGTCAGCACGGGCGCGAGAGACGTCTGGCTCGCCACCGGCGGCGCGGCGGCGGCCCGGGTGCTGCACTCCGGGGACCGCGGCCTGACCTGGACGGAGGCGGGCTCGCGGATCCCGGCCGGAGACCCGGCGCGAGGTGTGTTCGGTGTCGCCTTCCGGGACCGGACGCACGGGATCGCGGTCGGCGGCGACTACCGGGCGGACCAGGCGTCGCCCGACGCCGCGTCCGTCACCGGGAACGGCGGCCGGAGCTGGCGGACCGCGGCCGCACCACCGCCCTCCTACCGGTCCGGCGTCGCCTGGCTGCCGCACAGCCGGTGGTCGGCGCTCGCCGTGGGCCCGGCCGGCACCGATGTCACCCGCGACGGAGGGCGGACCTGGCGGACCGTCGACACCGGCTCGTACGACACGGTCGACTGCGCACCGGGCGGCGGCTGCTGGGCCGCCGGCGAGAAGGGCCGGGTCGCCCGGCTGCGCTAGCTGCCCATGGCCGGCCGGCAGGTGATATCCGTTCGCCCCGTGACGGGCCCACGGGGCACGCTCTCCTCGTGGCGCACCCGGACTCCGGGTGCGCGCGCCGGGCCGAGCCCGGTGAACCGGACGAAGGGACCGTACCGCTGTGACGGACGCGCACGACGAGGAAGCAGTTCTGGCCCGGATCGCCGAAGGGCTCGTCTACAACGAGACGGAAGCGGCCTTCCTGGCCCCCCGGCGTCGTACGGAGCAGGTCTTCGAGTACAACCGGACGTCCCCGGCCCTGACGGAGAGGCGCCGGTCGCTGCTGGCCGGGATCTTCGGCTCGGTCGGCGAACGCGCGGTGCTGCTGTCGCCGTTCCACGCCGCGTTCGGCAGCAACGTCCACATAGGCGACGACTTCTTCGGGAACGTCAACCTCACGTTCGTCGACGACGTGGACATCCGCATAGGCGACGACGTCATGATCGCTCCCAGCGTGACGCTGACCACGACGGGCCATCCCGTGCATCCCTCGCGTCGCGCCGACTTCGGACGGTTCTCCGAACCGATCGTCATCGAGGACAAGGTGTGGATCGGCAGCAACGCGGTGATCCTGCCCGGCGTCCGGATCGGGTACGGGTCGGTCATCGGAGCCGGCAGCGTCGTCAGCCGCAGCATTCCTCCGATGACCGTCGCGCTGGGCACGCCCTGCCGGGTGATCCGGTCCATCACGGACGAGGACCTCACCGCACGCGCGGACACCCCCTGAGGAACCGGTGTCGCGGTGGGCGGGACGGGGCAGGGGCGCACCACGCCCTAGCCGGGCAGCTGCTGCCGGTACGGCGCGAGCGCGTCCGAGGTCTTCGTCGCCAGGAACTCCGTGATCCGGTAGGCGCACACCCCGTGCGAGGCGAAGGGGTCCGAGGCCGCGATCCGCTCGATCTCGGCGCGGTCGTCGCCCACGGCGAGGATCACACCGCCGTCGCGCGGGTTCTTGCGCCCGGAAGCGATGAACACCCCTGCCGCGTACCGCTCGTCCAGCCAGGCGACGTGCTCCGCCATGAGGGCGTCGACGCGCTCGACCGGTGCGGTGTAGGTCAACTCGAGTACGAACATGACCGGCAGACTACCGGGCTGCCTAGACTGGCCCGCCATGACGACCTTCCGGATGCCCGCCGACGAGACCGAAGCCCGCGCGCTCCAGGACGCCTTGCGCGCTCGGGTGGTCCTGGACGAGCCCGGACCGCCGCCGGGGACCGGCCGGGTCACCGGGGTGGACGTCGCCTACGACGACGAGCGGGACCTGGTCGTCGCGGCCGCCGTCGTCCTGGACGCGGCGACCCTGGAGGTGATCGCGGAGTCGACCGCCGAGGGCCGCGTGACGTTCCCGTACGTCCCCGGGCTGCTCGCCTTCCGGGAGATCCCGGCCGTCCTGGCCGCGTTGGAGGCCCTCCCCGTGGACCCCGGTCTCGTGGTCTGTGACGGCTACGGCCAGGCCCACCCCCGGAGGTTCGGGCTCGCCAGCCACCTCGGCGTCCTCACCGGTCTGCCGGTCATCGGCGTCGCGAAGAACCCCTTCACCTTCCGCTACGAGCGACCCGGGCCCCGGCGCGGGGACTTCACCCCGCTGCTGGACGGGGACGAGGAAGTGGGGCGGGCCCTGCGCACGCAGACCGCCACGAAGCCCGTCTTCGTCTCCGTCGGGCACCGCACAGGACTGGAGAACGCCTGCGCGCACACGCTCGCGCTGGCCCGCGACTTCCGCCAGCCGGAGACGACGCGCAGGGCGGACGCGTTGTGCCGGGCCGCGCTCCGGGAAGCGACCGGCCGGCAAGGACCCGCTCAGCGATCTGTTGCCCACTGAGTACAAGTACGGATGTTGTTTGTCGAACATCGAGGGCAGGCTGGTACACATGATCGACCACCACGCACCTCGGATGAGCACCGGAACCGTACGTCTCTCTCAGCGCGGCGTCGCCGTGGGCATGACCCTGGGCGTGCTGGCGGGCGCCGGCTGGACCGTGTCCATGGTCGTCACGCTGGCGTCCTGGATGCTCTGACCGGCGCAGCCCCCGGGGTGGATCAGCGCGTCGCCGCCACCCGGAAGCGCAGTCCGGCCGCCCGCAGCCGCTCCATCAGGGCATCGCCCATCGCCACGGCCGTCGTGACCTGACCCGACGTCGTCGGCAGGTCGTCGAAGGCGAGCGCCAGCGAGGCTTCGGCCAGCATCTTCGCCGTCTCGTCGTAGCCCGGGTCACCGCCCGACACCTCCGTCCGGACCTGTCGGCCGCCGCCCTCCCCGATGAAGCGGACCGTGAACCAGCTGCGCCGCCTGCGCTCCGGGCCGGGCCCCGTGCCCGGCGCGACCCGGGACGAGAGCCACGTCCGCGCGACCGGGATCTGGGCGGCCCCCACCAGCAGTCCCACGGCCGCCGTGCCTCCGAGCGCCACGGGCAGGTGCTTCACCGAGGCGAAGTGCCGGTAGCGGAAGTCGGGGCCGTAGCGCTCCAGCCCTCGCGCCGACCGTTCCACGACGCGCGGATCCAGCGTCGGCAGCGGCAGGGCCCAGGTGCCGGTTTCCGGGCTGAAGTGCGGTGACCCCTGCGGGGCGCGGGCGCGACGGCCGACCAGGCGCGGTTCGTGCAGACGCCGTTCCCGGGCGGCCCGCATCATCTGAGGGCCGCGGCCCATCGCGGTGAGCGCCGAGGCGAAGGTGCCGCCGGAGAAGACCGCGTTGCTGCGCACGTAGCCGTCGACGGTCAGCGGTACACCCTCGGGGAGCTGCTGGACGGTGAAGTAGGCGCCGAGGTCGTGCGGTACGGAGTCGAAGCCGCAGGCGTGCACGAGGCGGGCCCCCGTCTCACGGGCCCGGCCGTCGTGCTCCAGGTACATCCGGTCGACGAACTCCGCCTCCCCGGTGAGGTCGGTGTAGTCGGTGCCGGCCTCCGCGCAGGCCGCGACCAGTTTCTCGCCGTACCAGACGTACGGGCCGACCGTCGACGCCACCACGTGTGCGGACCCGGCGAGTTCGCGCAGGCCGTCCGCGTCGTCCGCGTCAGCCGTCAGCAGGGGCAGGTCCGCACAGCGCGGGTGGCTCACCGCGAGGCGTTCGCGCAGCTGTTCCAGCTTGGCGCGGCTGCGGCCGGCCAGCGCCCAGCGGCAGCCGTCCGGGGCGTGGGCGGCGAGATATTCGGCCGTGAGGGCGCCCACGAAGCCGGTCGCGCCGAAAAGGACGACGTCATAAGGGCGTTCTGCCCCGTTCTGCCTGTTCATGCGTGCCTCCGCAGGGGCCGGCGCCGATGTAGCAGGCAGAGGGTAGCGGAGGTGTTCGTGGTGCCGCGCGGCCGGGCGGGCTTCGATGCGAGAGGATCCGGGGAAGAACTAAGCGCTTGCTCGGCCAAAAGGGTTGTGCGGAGTGCGGTCCATTCTTAGCATCATCGATGTTACATCAGTTGTGTCACACCGCTGGGGGCTTGATGGCAACGACAGGACGCGGGCCGCAGGGCCCGCTGACCGGGGTGCGCGTCGTCGAACTGGCGGGCATCGGCCCCGGGCCGTTCGCAGCGATGCTCCTCGCCGACCTCGGTGCCGACGTGGTGCGCGTCGACCGGCCCGGAGGGGCGGTGATCGGTATCGAGCCCGCCTTCGACCTCACCAACCGCAACAAGCGATCGGTCCTCGTCGATCTGAAGGCCGAAGGGGGAGCGGAGCAGGTCCTCGGCCTCGTCGAGCGGGCCGACGTCCTGATCGAGGGATACCGGCCGGGCGTCGCCGAACGCCTCGGCGTGGGCCCCGACGCCTGCCTGGGACGCAATCCGCGGCTCGTCTACGGACGGATGACCGGCTGGGGCCAGGACGGACCACTGGCCGACCGGGCAGGACACGACATCGGCTACATCGCCCTCACCGGGACCCTTTCCATGATCGGAGGGCCCAACGGACCCCCCACGGTGCCCGCCAATCTGGTCGGCGACTACGCGGGCGGTTCCCTCTACCTCGTGGTCGGCGTCCTCGCGGCCCTCCAGCACGCCCGCACGCCCGGCGGGACCGGGCAGGTCGTCGACGCGGCGATCGTCGACGGCGCGGCCCATCTCGCCACGATGATCCACGGCATGCTGGCGGCCGGCAGCTGGCAGGACCGGCGCGGTTCCAACCTCCTCGACGGCGGCTGCCCCTTCTACGGCTCCTACGCGACCTCCGACGGCCAGTACATGGCGGTCGGGGCCCTGGAGCCGCGCTTCTACGAGGAGTTCACCGAGCTTCTCGGGATCGCGGACCAGGCCCCCGACCGTGACGACCCCGGGCGCTGGGAGGAACTGCGTGCCCTCGTCGCCGACCGTTTCAGCACCCGCACGCGCGCCGAGTGGACCGAGATCTTCGAGGGCACGGACGCCTGCGTCGCCCCCGTCCTCTCGCTCCGTGAAGCACCTGGACACCCCCACCTCGCCGCCCGGTCCACCTTCGTGGAGCACGGCGGCCTCATCCAGCCCGCACCCGCTCCCCGCTTCTCAGCGACGCCCGTCTCCGTCCGCGGCGCACCCGCACTGCCCGGAGCGGACACCGAGGCCGTCGCCGCGGACTGGGACCTGCCGGGCCTGCTGACCACCGGGAAGGAAACGACCGGCTGATGGAACTCTCCCTGCCGCTGGACTACGCGGGCGACCCGCGCGCCGCCTGCGACGAGGTCGCGCAACTCGAGTCCGCCGGGCTCGACGCCGTCTGGGTCGCCGAGGCGTACGGTTTCGACTCGCCCACCCTCATGGGCTACCTCGCCGCCCGCACCGAACGCCTCAGGATCGGCGCGGCGATCCTGAACGTCTACTCCCGCACCCCCGCCCTCATCGCCCAGACCGGTGCCGGGCTCGACGCCGTGTCGGGCGGTCGTGCCCTGCTCGGACTCGGAGCCTCGGGCCCGCAGGTCGTGGAGGGCTGGCACGGCAAGCCGTACGACAAGCCGCTCGGCCGGACACGCGAGACCGTCGAGCTCTGCCGCCGGATCTGGCGCCGTGAGGTCATCGACCACCACGGCATCACCGACATGCCGCTGCCGAAGGAGAAGGGCGGCAAGCTCGGCAAGCCGCTGAAGATCCTCACCAGGCCGGTGCGCGAGACGATCCCCCTCTACGTCGCCTCACTCGGCCCCGCCAACGTCCGGCTGACCGCCGAGATCGCCGACGGCTGGCTGCCCACCCTCTACATCCCGGAGAAGGCCCAGCAGGTCTGGGGCGCGGCACTGGCCGAGGGCACGGCGAAGCGCGACCCGTCTCTCGGCCCCCTGCAGACCGTCGCGGGCGGCCTGCTGGCCATCGGTGACGACGCGTCCGCCGTCAGGGATCTCGCCCGTCCGCAGATCGCGCTGTACGTCGGCGGGATGGGCGCGCCGGGCAAGAACTTCTACAACGACCTCGCCGTCGCCTACGGCTACGGGAAGGAGGCGGCCACCATCCAGGAGCTCTACCTCTCCGGGAAGAAGAGGGAGGCCGAGGCGGCCGTACCCGACGAGTTCTGCGAGCTGATGACGCTCTGCGGCCCCGAGGGCTACGTACGCGACCGCGTCGAGGCCTTCCGGGAGGCCGGGGTCACCATGCTCAACGTCACGCCCGTCGGCCCCGAGCCGGCGCGGCTGCTCTCCACCGTCAAGAACTGGCTCCAGGGGGCTTGAAGTGCAGCGGAAGATCTTCACCGAAGAGCACGACGCGTTCCGGGAGACGGTCCGCGCCTTCCTGGCGAAGGAGGTCCTCCCGCACTACGAGCAGTGGGAGAGGGACGGCATCGTCTCCCGCGAGGCCTGGCTCGCGGCCGGCCGCCAGGGGCTGCTCGGCCTGGCGGTCCCCGAGGAGTACGGAGGCGGCGGCAACGCCGACTTCCGCTACAGCGCCGTACTGGCCGAGGAGTTCACCCGGGCCGGCGTCTC
Source organism: Streptomyces sp. ALB3 (assembly GCF_044385685.1). Classification (NCBI taxonomy): domain Bacteria; kingdom Bacillati; phylum Actinomycetota; class Actinomycetes; order Kitasatosporales; family Streptomycetaceae; genus Streptomyces; species Streptomyces sp. ALB3. The sequence goes on from NZ_JBISCE010000009.1 coordinate 75,549, forward strand.
CGGGCTGGCGCTCGGCCTGCACAACGACATCATCGGTCCCTATCTCACCGGCCTCGGCACCGAGGAACAGAAGCGGCGCTGGCTGCCCGGGTTCTGCAGTGGCGAGACGATCACCGCCATCGCCATGACGGAACCGGGCGCGGGCTCGGACCTCCAGGGCATCCGTACGAGTGCGCAGGACAAGGGCGACCACTGGCTCCTCAACGGCTCGAAGACCTTCATCTCCAACGGCATCCTCGCCGATCTGGTGATCGTCGTCGCCAAGACCTCGCCGGAGGGCGGCGCGAAGGGCCTGTCGCTGCTCGTCGTCGAGCGCGGCGCCGAGGGCTTCGAGCGGGGGCGCAACCTCGACAAGATCGGGCAGAAGTCCCAGGACACCGCCGAACTGTTCTTCGACGACGTACGCGTCCCCAAGGAGAATCTCCTCGGCGAGCCCGACGGCGCGTTCATCCACCTCATGACCAACCTGGCCCAGGAACGGATGGGCATAGCGGTCGCCGGGATCGCCGCCGCCGAACACCTCCTGGAGATCACCACCGATTACGTCAAGGAGCGCGAGGCGTTCGGGCGCCCGCTGTCCAAGCTCCAGCACATCCGCTTCGAGATCGCCGAGATGGCCACCGAGTGCGCCGTGACCCGGGCCTTCCTCGACCGGTGCGTCGTCGACCACTCCGAGGGGACGCTCGACGCCGTCCACGCTTCGATGGCCAAGTGGTGGGCCACCGAGCTGCAGAAGCGCGTCGCCGATCGCTGTCTCCAACTCCACGGTGGCTACGGCTACATGGCGGAGTACCGGGTCGCCAAGGCATTCACCGACGGCCGCATCCAGACCATCTACGGCGGGACGACCGAGATCATGAAGGAGATCATCGGCCGCTCGCTGCTCTCCTGACCTCCCCGCCCAGCAACGACCCGAAAGGCAGCTGCCTTGAGTACCGAAGCATTCGTCTACGACGCGATCCGCACCCCGCGCGGCCGTGGCAAGGCCGGCGGAGCCCTGCACGGCACCAAGCCGATCGACCTCGTCGTCGGCCTCATCCACGAGATCCGTGCCCGCTTCCCCGGCCTCGACCCGGCGGCCATCGACGACATCGTCCTCGGTGTCGTCAGCCCGCTCGGCGACCAGGGATCCGACATCGCCCGCATCGCCGCGATCGCGGCAGGCCTCCCGGACTCGGTCGCGGGCCTCCAGGAGAACCGCTTCTGTGCCTCCGGCCTGGAAGCGGTCAACCTGGCCGCCGCGAAGGTCCGCTCGGGCTGGGAGGACCTCGTCCTGGCCGGTGGCGTCGAATCCATGTCCAGGGTTCCCATGGGTTCCGACGGCGGCGCCTGGGCCATGGACCCGATGACCAGTTTCGAGACCGGCTTCGCCCCGCAGGGCATCGGGGCCGACCTCATCGCCACCGTCGAGGGCTTCTCGCGCCGGGACGTCGACGAGTACGCCGCCCTGTCCCAGGAGCGCGCCGCGACCGCCTGGAAGGAGGAGCGCTTCGCCCGCTCCGTCGTCCCCGTCCGGGACCGCAACGGCCTGCTCGTCCTCGGCCACGACGAGCACATGCGCCCCGGCACCACCGCCGACTCCCTCGCCTCCCTCAAGCCCTCGTTTGCCGCGATCGGCGAGATGGGCGGATTCGACGCGGTGGCCCTGCAGAAGTACCACTGGGTCGAGAAGATCGACCACGTCCACCACGCGGGCAACTCCTCCGGGATCGTCGACGGCGCCGCCCTGGTCGCGATCGGTTCCAGGGAGACCGGCGAGCGCTACGGACTCACCCCGCGCGCCCGGATCGTCTCCGCCGCCGTGTCCGGCTCCGAGCCGACCATCATGCTCACCGGTCCCGCCCCCGCCACCCGCAAGGCGCTGGCCAAGGCCGGCCTCACCATCGACGACATCGACCTCGTCGAGATCAACGAGGCCTTCGCCGGTGTCGTGCTGCGCTTCGTCCGGGACATGGGCCTCTCGCTCGACAAGGTCAACGTCAACGGCGGCGCCATCGCACTCGGTCACCCGCTCGGCGCGACCGGCGCGATGATCCTCGGCACGCTCATCGACGAACTGGAGCGGCAGGACAAGCGCTACGGTCTCGCCACCCTGTGCGTCGGCGGCGGGATGGGCATCGCCACCGTCGTCGAGCGTCTCTGACCGTCCCCCGGCCATCCCTGCCTACGGAGAAGACAAGCAATGACCGAGAGCACGACCATCCGCTGGGAACAGGACGAGACCGGCGTCGTCACCCTCGTACTCGACGACCCCGACCAGTCCGCCAACACGATGAACCAGGGCTTCAAGCAGTCCATCGCGGCCGTCGCCGAGCGCGCCGAGGCCGAGAAGGACTCGATCCGGGGCATCATCTACACCTCCGCCAAGAAGACGTTCTTCGCGGGCGGCGACCTCAAGGACATGATCAAGATCGGTCCTGAGAACGCCCAGGCGGCGTTCGACGCCGGGACCGCCATCAAGGCGTCACTGCGGCGCATCGAGACCCTGGGCAAGCCGGTCGTCGCCGCCATCAACGGCGCGGCACTCGGTGGTGGTTACGAGATCGCGCTCGCCGCCCACCACCGCATCGCCCTGGACGCCCCCGGCTCACGGATCGGCCTGCCCGAGGTGACCCTCGGCCTGCTGCCCGCCGGCGGCGGGGTCACCCGCACGGTACGGCTGATGGGCATCGCCGACGCCCTGCTGAAGGTCCTCCTCCAGGGCACCCAGTACACCCCGCGCCGGGCGCTGGAGAGCGGCCTCGTCCACGACGTGGCCGACAGCCGTGAGGAGATGCTCGACAAGGCCCGCGCCTTCATCGACGCCCACCCCGAGTCGCAGCAGCCCTGGGACGTCAAGGGCTACCGGATCCCCGGCGGTACCCCGTCCAACCCGAAGTTCGCGGCCAACCTGCCCGCCTTCCCGGCCAACCTGAAGAAGCAGCTCGCGGGCGCGCCCATGCCCGCGCCCCGCAACATCATGGCCGCGGCCGTCGAGGGGGCACAGGTCGACTTCGAGACCGCACAGACCATCGAGGCCCGCTACTTCACCGAGTTGGTGACCGGCCAGGTCGCGAAGAACATGATCCAGGCGTTCTTCTTCGACCTGCAGGCCGTCAACTCCGGCGCCAGCCGCCCGGAAGGCGTCGCGGAGCGTCAGGTCCGCAAGGTGGCGGTCCTCGGCGCCGGGATGATGGGGGCGGGCATCGCCTACGCGTGCGCCCGCGCCGGCATCGACGTCGTCCTCAAGGACGTCTCCGCCGAGGCGGCGGCCAAGGGCAAGGCGTACAGCGAGAAGCTCCTCGCCAAGGCGCTCTCCCGTGGCCGTACGACGGAGGCGAAGCGGGACGAGCTGCTGGCCCGGATCACCCCGACCGGGGACGCCGCCGACCTCGCGGGCTGCGACGCCGTGATCGAGGCGGTCTTCGAGAACACCGCGCTGAAGCACAAGGTCTTCCAGGAGATCCAGGACGTCGTCGACCCCGACGCACTGCTCTGTTCCAACACCTCGACGCTGCCCATCACCGCTCTCGCCGAAGGGGTCACGCGCCCGGCCGACTTCATCGGGCTGCACTTCTTCTCCCCGGTCGACAAGATGCCGCTCGTCGAGATCATCAAGGGCGAGAAGACCGGGGACGAGGCCCTGGCGCGCGCCTTCGACCTGGTGCGCAGGATCAACAAGACCCCGATCGTCGTCAACGACTCCCGCGGCTTCTTCACCTCGCGCGTCATCGGCCACTTCATCAACGAGGGCGTCGCGATGGTCGGTGAGGGTGTCGAGCCAGCGTCGGTCGAACAGGCGGCGGCGCAGGCCGGCTACCCGGCCAAGGTCCTCTCCCTCATGGACGAGCTGACGCTCACCCTGCCCCGCAAGATCCGCGAGGAGACCCGGCGCGCCGTCGTAGAGGCGGGCGGCACCTGGGCCACGCACCCGGCGGACGAGGTCATCGACCGGATGGTCGACGAGTTCGGCAGGCCCGGGCGCAGTGGGGGAGCGGGCTTCTACGAGTACGGCGAGGACGGTGCGCGCGGCCCGCTCTGGCCCGGCCTGCGCGAGCACTTCGCGAAGCCCGGCACCGACGTGCCCTTCGAGGACATGAAGGAGCGGATGCTCTTCTCCGAGGCACTGGACAGCGTGCGCTGCCTGGAGGAGAACGTCCTCATGACCGTGGCCGACGCCAACATCGGCTCCCTCATGGGCATCGGCTTCCCCGCCTGGACCGGCGGCGTGCTCCAGTACATCAACGGGTACGAGGGCGGCCTGCCCGGCTTCGTGGCTCGCGCCCGGCAGCTCGCCGAGCGTTACGGAGACCGCTTCCTGCCCTCCGCGCTCCTGCTGGAGAAGGCGGAGAAGGGCGAGACGTTCCACGACTGACGGCGCCTCGGTGGGCCGTGTTCACTCGTCCTCGCTCGCGGTGAACGCGGCCCGCAGTTCCTCCTTCAACGACCGTTGGAAGGCCGTCAGCAGAGCCTGGAGCACCATCGGCTGCATATGGGCCGAGAGCGACTTCATCGCCTTCACGTGTTCCGGGTCCGCCTCCCGCTCGCGGTAGGGGCTCCACACCTCGTCCCGGAACAGCCGGGTCAGCTCGTGGGCGGCCGAGCGGGTGTGCTCCAGCAGGACCGTGCGTGCCGCCAGGATCGTCTCGTGCGCGATGGGCACCTCCAGGAGCTCCACCCCGAGACGCAGCAGGCCGGGGTCGACGCTGAACGGACCGTCGGGTGTCCGGGGGCGCTCCAGCACCCCCATGGCCGCCAGCCGGTCCACGTCCTGTGCGCTGAGGGGCCTGCCCGCACGCCGCTCCAGCTCCGCGCGCTCCATGTCCTCGGCGGAGTCCGGTGCCCAGGAAGCCACCAGGGCGCGGTGGATCGCCAGGTCCTGCGCGCTCACGTCGGGCGGCAGCTGCTGGAGATAGCGCTCGATGGCGGCCAGCGTCATGCCCTGGTGCTGGAGTTCCTCGATGAGGGCCAGCCTGGACAGATGGTCGTGCCCGTAGTGCCCGACGCGCCGGGGACCGATCACCGGAGGCGGCAGCAGGCCTCTGGTGCTGTAGAAGCGCACGGTGCGCACGGTGACCCCCGCCCGCGCCGCCAGTTCATCGACGGTCAGCGTCGGCTCGCCCGTCCCGGTCGCCATGTCCACTCCTCGTCGGCGGGGCACCGCTGTCCCGGTGCCTCCGCTCGTGTCCGTGCCTGCGTAGCCGCAACAGTATTGCTGTCTCACCACTGTTGTGAAAGTGTCCGGCGCCGCCGAGGCTCCGTGGCCGGCGCCGCTCCCGCTCCGCCGGCCGCACACGGGAGGGGGCCCGTGGTGGGTGCACAGACCTCCAGGGCAGGGGTTACGAAGAAACGGCCGAGGTAGCACCGTCTCCCGGTGGCTATGGTTGAGTGGCGTTCAACGGACGGGAGGGCTCATGGCGGCTTCGGGTACCGACGGGTCGCTGCTGGCCAGGGCACTCGGTCGGACGCCACCGTCCGACGCGCTGAGCGAACAGATCCTGGACGCGGCGCGCGAGCAGTTCATGACCTTCGGGCTGCGCCGCTCGACCGTCGACGACGTGGCCAAACGCGCGAAGGTCTCACGGGTCACCGTGTACCGCCGGATCGGCAACAAGGACAGCCTGGTCTCCGCCTGTCTGCTGCGGGAGTACCGCAGGTTCGTCGTGGACGTCGACGCGGCGGTGGCCGCGCTGCCCACCATGGAGGACCGGCTCGTCGCCGGTTTCGTCGCCGTCCTCCAGCACATCCGCGAACACCCGCTGGTGGGCGGACTTCTGAGGCTGGAGCCGGAGATCATGCTCCCCTTCCTCACCCTGGAGAGCGGTCCCGCCTTCCTCGCGATGCGCGGGTACCTGGCCGACCGGCTCCGCCACGCCCAGCGCGCCGAAGGACGGCCGGAGACGGACCCGACACCGGTCGCCGAGCTGATGGTGCGGATCACCGTCTCCTTCCTCCTCAACCCGGTGAGCTGCTTCGAGCTCGACGACGACGAGCAGGTGCGCGCCTTCGCCCGCCGCTACCTCGTCCCTCTGCTCAGCGCCGGATGACCGTCGTCGTCTATGCGGGGCACCGCGTGGTCCGTGCCGGTCGTCAGGACGCCTCCGTGGGCAGAGGCTCCAGGGGGCGGCTCTGGGCCCAGTGCGGACCGAGGTCGTCGAGCCGGTATCCGAAGGGGTAGCTGCGCGGGCGTGGGCGTGAGGGCAGCCACCGGGGCCGGGCGGGCAGCAGCCGTACACCGCGCGACCGGGCGCGCACCAGGAGCGGAGCCGCGGTCCGCGCCCACCGGGGCTGCGCCGGGAAGCCCAGCGCCCGCAGCAGTGACTCGTCCAGCAGGGCGAGCGAGAACCTGGCCACCAGCGGGCGCAGCGGTGCCGGGTACCAGGCGGCCATGACCCGGAAGGTGGCGTTGGCGACGCGGCGGTTTGCGGGGTGGTACGCGAACATCCGGTCCTCGTAGGAGTCGAGCAGCTCCTCGAACCCCTCGTAGGTGTCCGGAGCGCCCTCGATGCCCATCATCGTGGCCATCCGCCGTCCCACCTCCGCCAGCGCGGCGGCCTCCTGCGCGCACAGGGGCCGCCACCCGAACCGGTCGATCCAGCGCTTGGGGCCGACGACCGTGGTGGCCAGTACGTAGAGGTAGTCCTCGTTCGGTATGCGGTACTTCCCGTGGATCCGGTTGAGATGGCGGGCCGCGGCCCGCGCGCGCTCCGAGTCGAACCCGTCGGCCGCCATCTCGTATCCGAACAGGACGGTGTCGTCATAGCGCTTCTGGCCATCGCGCTCGAACTCCTGGGTGCGGTCGAGCAGTACGGAGATCCTCGGCACCCCGTAGTCGCGCAGGAAGGCGACGCTGATGCCCTGCCGGTAGTCCCACGGGAACTCGTACTGGGACATCATCCGGAGTATCTCGGCGCAGTCACGGGCGGGATCCATGCGGCGGATCTCGCGCAGTCGGCTGTAGCGGCCCATGACGGGCGACCTCCTCATGTCGATGGGATCCGTGCTGGTGCTGACAGCCGGCGTCGCCGACGCCGGGCCGGCCACCGGGGCCGGCCTGTGCGAGCGGTCCCCCGTACCCAACTCGCTTTGTTCGAGGCGCATATGGCGGGCCCTCTCGTCCTGAGAGGCAGAGTTACAAATACTATTGACTTGTTTCACCGGGTGCGTCAACACTGCTGACACACATACGAAGAGGGAAACCGCGGGAACGGGGGCAACGGTGTGCCGAGCCGCCATTCTCCGCCTCCCTTGCGGAGTCCCGGCAGCGACCGCGGCGCCCGGCGTCGTCGCTCAGCCCCTGCGTGTCGTCGGCGCGACCGCCGTCGCATACTGGAACACACACGGACCCGGCACCGGTCCGGGCGCCCGGCGACCCTTGGGGGCACCCGCATGACCAGCGCAGGAGAGCCTGCCCCGCCCCCGCCCGGCGGCGTGCTGTGGAGCCTGGCCGGCGACATCCGCGCCCTGCTGATGCTGCCCGCCGCTCTCACCCTCCAGGTCGCCCATCCCGCCGTCGGCGCCGGCGTCGACGACCACTCGGTCTTCCGCACGGACCCCTGGGGGCGCGGCGAGCGGTCACTGAGCTCCCTCCAGCTCTGGGTGTACGGAGGAGAGGCCGCCGCGGAGGAAGGGCGCAGGCTCCGCAGACTGCACCGCACGATCCAGGGGACCGACACGCGGGGCCGCCGCTACCACGCGCTCACACCAGCGAACTACGCATGGGTGCACGCCACCGGCTTCCCCGTATACCGGCACGCGTCGCGCTACCTCGTCCGCCCGCTCACCGACGCCCAGGAACGCGCCCTGTACGGGGAATGGCTCCAGGTCGGCCGGATCCTGGGCATCCACGACCGGGACATGCCGCAGACGGTCGAGGAGTTCTGGCCGTACTTCCACAGGATGCTGGCCGAAGAGGTGGAGGCGACGGCCGTCGTCCGGGAACTGATCGCCACGGACCCTCCCGTACCGCCACCCGACCGGGGGCCCCTGATGCTGCGGCTGCTCCTGAAGGCTCTCTGGCCGGTGCTGCTTCCGCCCCTGGCGCGCTTCCGCAGGTTCATCACCGTCGGGCTGATGCCACCGGACGCCCGTGACGCCATCGGGCTCGACTGGACACCGGAACAGGAGCGCCTCCTCCGGCGCTTCGGCGCCGTGGTGCGACGGGTCGTTCCCCTGCTCCCGGAGCGGCTGCGCTATCTGCCGCTCGCCAGATCGGCGCGGGCCGCCCGGCGGTCCGGCGGCGGACGGCCGGGCCGGACGCCGGGCCCGCCGGATCCCGCGAGGAGGCGTCCGGCCCGCGCCGGCTGACCCGCGGGCTTCCGGGCCGAGGCCCGGCCGGCCCGGGATCCCGGCGGCCGGAAGCGAACAGCTTGTTGGTCCCGTGAGATCCGCGCAGTGTGTGGTACTGCCTACGGAGAGCGAAATCTCGCACTGCGTGAAAGGTGCCATCTGTGTCACACGACGAGCAGGGAACCGGCGGGCGGGGAGACTATCTCCCCGTCACGGCCGATCTACCCGCCGACCCGCACCACGGCCGGCGCGCCACGACCGACCGGGTGGTCTTCGGCGTCACGGCGGTGCTCACCGTCGCCTTCGTGGTCTGGGGGTCCACGGCCACCGACTCCCTGGAAAGCGTCTCGAACACGCTGCTGAACGGCCTCATCCACAACGGTGGCTGGGCCTTCATGCTGGCGGCCTCAGGTTTCGTGGTCTTCGCCCTCTGGCTCGCGATCAGCCGCTACGGGACGATCTCGCTCGGGCAGGAGGGCGAGGAACCCGAATTCCGCACGGTCTCCTGGGTCGCCATGATGTTCAGCGCCGGCATGGGTATCGGCCTGATGTTCTACGGAGTCAGTGAGCCACTGGCCCACTTCGTCGACCCGCCTCCCGGCACCCGCCCCGCGGACGCCGCCGAGGCGATGCAGACGGCCATGGCCACCACTCTGTTCCACTGGACCCTGCACCCCTGGGCGATCTACGCGGTCGTCGGGCTCGCCATCGCCTACAGCGCGTACCGCAGGCACAGAAGGCAGACGATCAGCTCCGTCTTCGTACCGCTCATCGGCGAGAAGCGGGCTCACGGAACGGTGGGCCGGATCATCGACATCCTCGCCATCTTCGCGACCCTGTTCGGCTCCGCGGCCTCGCTCGGGCTCGGTGCGCTTCAGATCGGCAGCGGCTTCCAGGAGCTCAACTGGATGGAGAAGACCGGCACCGGCCTGCTGGTCGCGATCATCGCCGCGTTGACGGTCGCCTTCGTCGTCTCGGCGGTGTCCGGGGTCGAGAAGGGCATCCAGTGGCTGTCCAACATCAACATGGTCCTCGCCTTCATCCTGGTGCTCTTCGTCTTCATCGCGGGGCCCACCATCATCGTGCTCGACCTGCTGCCCACCTCCATCGGCGCGTACTTCGGGGACCTGGCCCAGCTCGCCGGGCGTACCGAGGCCACCGGGCAGGGGGCCGTCGCCGACTGGCTGGCCAGCTGGACGGTCTTCTACTGGGCGTGGTGGATCTCCTGGACGCCCTTCGTCGGCATGTTCATCGCCAGGATCAGCCGGGGCCGGACGATCCGTCAGTTCGTCGGCGGCGTGATCCTCGTGCCCAGCACGGTCAGTCTGGTCTGGTTCGCCGTCTTCGGCGGCTCGGCGATCCGGCTGGAGGAGGCGGGCCGGCTCGCCGACGTCGGCGACACCCCGGAGGCACAGCTCTTCGGCGTCCTGCAGCAGTTCCCGGTCGCCACGCTCATGAGCATCCTGGTGATGGTCCTCGTCGGCATCTTCTTCGTCTCGGGCGCCGACGCCGCATCCATCGTCATGGGCACCCTCTCCCAGAAGGGTGTCCTCGAACCCAGCCGATGGGTCGTGATCTTCTGGGGAGTGGTGACCGGCGCCGTGGCCGCCGTCATGCTGCTCGTCGGCGACGGTCAGGGCGACGCGCTCGCAGGTCTGCAGAATCTGACCATCCTCGTGGCCGCGCCGTTCACCGTCGTCATGATCGGCATGTGTGTGTCCCTGATGAGGGACCTGCGGCAGGACCCGATGATCGTCCGCAGGGAGTTCGGTGTGGAGGCCGTCGAGACGGCGGTCATCCAGGGACACGCCAAGTACGACGGGGACTTCGAGATCAGGATCGGTCCCGGCCCCGCGGAGGTCACCACGGACGAACGCCACAAGGAGGACCCGGCCTGACCGGAGCTGCGGCTCAGCCCACCAGCTGGGCCGCAGCCCGCGCGCAGCCCCGTGCCACGGTCACGCCGGCGCCGCCGTGACCGTAGTTGTGGACCAGCAGGCCACCGTCCGGAAGCTCCTCCGCCTCGATCCGCACCCCGGCGTCCCGTGCCGGCCGCAGCCCCACCCGGTGGCCGATGACCCGCGCCCCGGCGACCTCGGGCCGTACCCGCGCGCAGCGCGCCACGATCTCCCGGGCCGTGCGAGGGTCGGGCTCCGTACGCGGATCGTCGACCTCCGCCGTGCCGCCCAGCACCAGCCCGCCCGGTTGCGGAAAGAGATACGTCGTCGCACTGGACGCCGGATCCGCCTGCGTGAACCACTCGTCGATGCCCGGGTTCTCCACCACCACCAGCTGGCCCCTCACCGGCCGCACCCCGGCATCCGGCACCAGCGCGCGGGCACCGAGCCCCGTGCAGTTGACCACCACCCGCGCCTCGGCCGCCGCCTCCGCGAAGCCGCGCACCGTCCGCCGCTCGACCAGGCCGCCGGCGGCGGCCAGCCGGCCCTCGAGCCAGCGCAGATGGGCGGGCATGTCGATCAGCGGGAGAGTCACCCGCAGCCCCTCCGCCACCTCGGCCGCCCGCAGGCCACGGGCCCACGGGCCCAGCGCGGCCAGCCGTTCGCCCGCGTGCACACCGGCGACCATGCGGACGCCCGTCTCGGACGGAGCGGAGGCCAGTTCCTCGTACACCCGGAAGGTCTCCAGCGCCCACGCGCCCACCAGTGCCGCGGGCTCGATCCGGTAGGGCCACCACAGCGCCCCGGCCACCGCAGAGGTCGTCGCCGGGGCCGGGTCACGGGACCACACCCGCACCCGCAGGCCGCGCTCCGCCAGCAGCAGCGCCGTCGTCAGCCCACTGACCCCGCCGCCCACCACGATCACGTCCGCCACCGTGCCCACCCCCGTCCCGCGTCGCCGCCGGCCCGCCGGGAGGCCGGAGGGGCCATGGTCGCACCCGTGGTCCGGCGGAAACACCGGCACCGCAGGTTCGTTAGGATCGGCAGCCTGATGACTGCCACTCTCGTCGCCAAGGAACTCGCCGCCGGACACGGCGACCGCACACTCTTCGCGGGACTCGACCTCGTGGTCGCGCCCGGTGACGTGATCGGTCTCGTCGGAGCCAACGGCGCCGGCAAATCCTCGCTGCTCCGTCTGCTCGCCGGGCTCGACCGGCCGGAGGAGGGCGAGCTGCGGCTCTCCCCGCCCACCGCCACCGTCGGACACCTCCCTCAGGAGCCCGAGCGCCGCACGGGCGAGTCGGTGCGTGACTTCCTCGCCCGTCGCACCGGGGTCGCCGACGCCCAGGCCGCCATGGACGCCGCGACCCAGGGCCTGGTCGACGGAGCCCCCGGCGCCGACGACGCGTACTCCGAGACGCTGGAGCGCTGGCTGTCGCTCGGCGGCGCGGACCTGGACGAGCGGGCGGAGGAGGTGGCCGCAGACCTCGGCCTGACCATCGGCCTCGACCTGCCGATGACGGCCCTCTCCGGCGGCCAGGCGGCCCGCGCGGGCCTGGCCTCGCTGCTGCTGTCGCGCTACGACGTCTTCCTGCTCGACGAGCCCACCAACGACCTCGACCTGGACGGTCTGGAACGCCTGGAGCGCTTCGTGTCCGGGCTGCGCGCCGGCACCGTCGTCGTCAGCCACGACCGCGAGTTCCTGATGCGGACGGTCACCAAGGTCCTGGAGCTCGACCTCGCCCAGCAGGAGATCAATCTCTACGGTGGCGGCTACGCCTCCTACCTGGAGGAGCGCGAGCGCGCGCGGACGCACGCCCGCGAGGAGTTCGAGGAGTACGCCGACAAGCGCTCCGCACTCGAGGGCCGTGCCCAGATGCAGCGCGGCTGGATGGACAAGGGTGTGAAGAACGCCCGCCGCAAGGCCACCGACAACGACAAGATCGGCCGGAAGTTCCGCAGCGAGGCCAGTGAGAAGCAGGCGGCGAAGGCCAAACAGACGCAGCGCATGATCGAGCGGCTCGACGTCGTCGAGGAACCCCGCAAGGAGTGGGAACTTCGCATGGAGATCGCCTCCGCGCCGCGCTCCGGTTCGGTCGTCGCCACGCTGCGCGACGCCGCGGTCGTCCGCGGTGGCTTCTCCTTCGGGCCGGCGACCCTGCAGATCGACTGGGCGGACCGGGTCGCCATCACCGGCGCCAACGGGGCCGGCAAGTCCACGCTGCTCGCCGCGCTGCTCGGCAGGCTTCCGCTCGACGCGGGCCACGCCACGCTCGGCTCGGGCGTCGTGGTGGGCGAGGTGGACCAGGCGCGCCGGCTGTTCCACGGTACGGAGAGCCTGCTGGACGCGTTCTGCGCCGCGGTCCCGGACACCGAGCCCGCCGAGGTGCGCACACTGCTCGCGAAGTTCGGCCTGCGCGCGGCCCACGTCCTGCGCCCCGCGACGACGCTCTCGCCCGGCGAACGCACCCGGGCGGGCCTCGCCCTCCTCCAGGGCAGGGGCGTCAATCTGCTGGTCCTCGACGAGCCGACCAACCACCTGGACCTGCCGGCGATCGAGCAGCTGGAGTCGGCGCTGGAGGCGTACACCGGGACGCTGCTGCTGGTCACGCACGACCGTCGGATGCTGGAGGCGGTCCGTACGACCCGCCGCGTCGAGGTGGCGGACGGGAAGGTCACCGAGTCCGCCTGACACGAGAACCTGCCCGCCCCTTGTGCCGGGACGGGCAGGTGCCGTGCTCGCGGTGCCTCAGTCGACGTAACTGATCTCGGACGCGGAGTAGATGCAGTTGGTGCCGTCCGCACCCGAGCCGATCTCGCTCGGTTCGCCGCTCGTCGTGCCCCTGTACTTGGTGCAGATCTTCATGTCACGGTCGCCGTCCTCGTAGATCGTGACATCCGAGATCCGGGCCGTGTCCCCGTAGTTGGTGTTGATGCCGACCAGGCTCGTGCCGGGGGCGGTCGCCCAGATGTTCTGCAGCTGGATGTGCCGGGCGTTCTGCGTGGAACAGTTGCCGCAGGAGCGGACCAGCTTGCCGAAGTCGTCGACCTGGAAGTTCTTCACGACCAGGGTGCCGACACCGTTGTGCTGGAACACCTTGTCCTCGGCCAGCTTCGCGCCGCCGCCGTCGATCGTGCGGACCGTCGAGGAGGAACCTCCGCGGAAGGTCGCGGCGTCCTCGCCCACGTCCTCCCACCAGACGTTCTTGATCGTGCAGGTGCCCGCGCAGTGCACGCCGTCGGCGGCCGGAGCGCCCAGGATGACGTTCTGCAGGGTGGCGCCGTCCGCCAGCTTGATCATCGGGGGCTGGTCCTCGTCCTGGCCGCCGCTGCCCAGGTCGCCGCTGCCGTACAGGCGCTTCATGCCCCCGTCGTAGGTGCCGGAGACCTCGATGGTGGAGGAGACGGCCTGGCTGCCGTTGGCGGTCGGCCACGAGGGCCGGTCGGTGGGCGGGTCGGTGGGCGGGTCGGTGGGCGGATCCGTCGGCGGGTCCGTGGGAACGGTGCCCGAGGCGGTGAAGGTCCAGTTCTTGCTGGTCACCGAGTCACAGGAGTTCTGCTGGATCAGGGCGCCGGAGGCCGACGAGCTGTCCTTCACGTTGAGGCACTTGCCGCCGTTGCTGTTGACGACGCGGTAGGTGTTGCCGCTGACCGCCGTCAGGGCCCACACCTGGGTGGCGGCACTGCCGCAGGTCTGCTGCTCCACGGCCTTGCCCGCACTGGTGGAGGCGCCCCGCACGCCGGCGCACAGTGCGCTGCTCGCGGCGGTCAGGGTGTAACCGCTGCCCGAGGCGGTGAGCTTCCAGGTCTGGCCGGCGGCGCCGTTGCAGGCGCTCTGGGCGAGCTGCGTCCCCGCGGAGGTGCTGGAGCCCGGCACGGTCAGACACAGACCGCTGGCGGCGTTCGCCAGGCGGTACGAGCCCGCAGCCGGGGCTGCTGAGGCGGAGCCGGCCGCGAAGAGCGCTGTGAGCCCCGCGGCGAGCAGCGAAACCACGGCGACGAAGGTGGCGGCCGCTCGGCCGCCACGTCGTCTGACGTGCTGATTCTCAGTGCTCACTGCTAATTCCTTTCACCGCCTGCGGCGTCCTCCGCAGGCACCTGTCAGTGGTTGGTGCGGTGGTGAAGGCCGTCCCCGGCTCCGGAAAGTTGATCTCCTATATGAACCGAGTTCGTGTATGCGAACAGCGGTGACGGTACGTCACCCGTTCTGGGCGGTCAATAAGTTCGTGCGGACGATCAGTCGGCCGACGGGCCGGGACTTCGGGTGGAGTCCCTGACGACCAGTGAGGTGGCCAGGGTGGTCTGCGCCGTGGCGGGACCGGTGCCGGCCGTCTCGACCGTCTGGATCAGCAGGTCGACCGCCGTCCTGCCGGCCGTCGCGGTGGGCATGGCGACCGTGGTGAGGCGTGGCCGGTTCAGCCGCCCGGCCACGGTGTCGTCCACGCCGATCACGCTGACGTCCCGCGGCACCCGCACCTCCCGGCCGTCCAGCCCTTCGATGAGCCCGATGGCGACCAGGTCGTTGTAGGCGATCACACCGGTTGCTCCTGTCCTCAGTACGGCGGCCGTCGCCTCCAGCCCGCCCTGCTCCGTCGGCGCGTTGGGGCCGAGCACGTCGAGCCGGATCCCCTCGTCGGCTGCCGCCCGGCCGGCGGCCCGCCGCATCTCGGCACTGGTCCACGACCCGCGTGGGCCGCCGACCAGGGCCAGGTGCCTGTGGCCCAGCCCCGCCAGGTGTGCCACCGCGAGGGCCGCGCCGTGAGCCACGTCCATCAGCACGGCGGACAGCCCGGCCACCTGGCGGTTCACCAGGACGAAGGGCACGTCCCCGCCCAGCCGGGCGATGACGTCGTTGGCCAGCCGGGGGCTGACCAGGACCACGCCGTCCACCTGGCCGGTCAGCGTCCGGATCAGTTCCTCCTCGGTCCGGACGTCCTCGTCGGTGTCCGCCACGAAGACCTGGTAACCCCGGACGCGTGCGTACGCCTGGGCGGCCTTGATGAGCGGCGGGTAGAAGGGATTGGCGATGTCGGAGACGATCAGTCCGAGATTCCGGGTACGGCCCGTGGTCAGCGCCCGAGCCGTCTCGTTGGGCTGGTAGCCCAGCTCCGCGGCGACGGCCAGCACCCGGTCCCGGGTCTCCCGCTTCACGAGATGCGAGGCCGAGAAGGCCCGCGAGACGGTGGAGACGTGAACTCCCGCGGCCTGCGCGACATCACGGATGGTCATCGCCACGGTTGTGTCCCCTTGCCCGTCCTGCGGCACCGGCCGCCCGGACCCGAACGTACCCCTGCCGCCCCCGGCGCAGACAGGGGTACGCAGGGTCGTGCGGACCCTTCGGCGCGGATCTGTTGCAACCGGTTGCAGATCAAGGGACGCGGGCTTTCCCGGAAGGGCCGGGGCGCCGTGTCAAGCGCTCACAGCCGCCGCCGGCTGAGGACGACGCGGGTGGGCGCTCGTGTCGTGCGGGACATGGGCAGTCCTTTCCGCCGGGACGTCGATGAGGGCGCGGGAGAGGGATAATTCCCGCTCCTCGGACGTGTGGGCCTCTTTCCGGGATGCAGCCGATGCCGTGCAACCGGTTGCATCCCGGGTTGGCACTCAGGGTGATGGCGAGTCCTGAGCATGTCAATGCTTCCGGCGGCACCGGTTCCGGGTGATGTCGTCGTGCCCGGTCAGCGACGTCTCATCCCCGGAACGCGGGAGCGGGCGGACAGGGGATCGACCTGTCCGCCCGCTCAGCCACCGCCTCAGCGCTTACGGCCGCCCCGGCCGGCGTCGCCGGTCAGCCCCGCGCGTCGCAGGGCGTCAGCCATCGCGCTGTTGGCCGGTGCGGCGGCAGGGCGGGGTGTGCCGCCGCTGCCACCGCCCGCGCGCCTGTCACGGCGCTGGCCGGCCCCTCCCTGGCGGCTGTCCTGCCCCTGCCGCTGACGGGGCGGTCGCTCGCCGCCACCCTGTGCGTCGCGCTCGCGCCTCGGCCCCTGCCCGCCGCCCTGGCCGGCCGTCGCCTCGTCGTCGAGGCGCAAGGTCAGCGACACGCGCTTGCGCGGGATGTCGACGTCCATGACCTTCACCTTCACGATGTCGCCCGGCTTCACGACGTCCCTGGGATCCTTGACGAAGGTCCGCGACATCGCCGACACGTGGACGAGACCGTCCTGGTGGACGCCGACGTCCACGAACGCGCCGAACGCCGCCACGTTCGTGACGACACCCTCCAGCACCATTCCGGGAACCAGGTCGCCGAGCTTCTCGACGCCCTCCTTGAAGGTGGCCGTCCGGAAGGCGGGCCGCGGGTCACGGCCCGGCTTCTCCAGCTCCTTGAGGATGTCCGTGACCGTCGGCAGACCGAACTTCTCGTCCACGAAGTCGTCCGGCCGCAGCGTCCGGAGGGTGTCCGTGTCGCCGACCAGCGAAGCGACGTCCCCACCTGTCCGCTTCGCCATCGTCCGGACCACGGGGTACGCCTCCGGGTGGACGCTCGACGCGTCCAGGGGGTCGTCGCCACCCCGGATCCGGAGGAAGCCCGCGCACTGCTCGTACGCCTTGGGGCCCAGCCGCGCCACATCCTTCAGCGCGCGGCGCGAGCGGAAGGGGCCGTTCGCGTCCCGGTGGGCCACGATGTTCTCCGCCAGCCCTGACCCGATGCCGGACACACGGGACAGCAGCGGAGCCGAAGCGGTGTTGACGTCGACCCCCACGCCGTTGACGCAGTCCTCGACCACCGCGTCCAGGGAGCGCGACAGCTTCAGCTCGGAGAGGTCGTGCTGGTACTGGCCCACGCCGATGGACTTGGGATCGATCTTCACCAGCTCGGCCAGCGGGTCCTGCAGCCGGCGTGCGATCGATACCGCACCGCGCAACGAGACGTCCATGTCCGGGAGTTCCTGCGAGGCGAAGGCCGAGGCCGAGTACACCGAGGCACCCGCCTCGGAGACCATCACCTTGGTGAGCTTCAGCTCGGGGTGCCGGTCGCACAGTTCACCGGCGAGCTTGTCGGTCTCGCGGGAAGCCGTGCCGTTCCCGATCGCGATCAGATCGACCTGGTGCTCCTTGGCGAGACGCTCCAGCGTGGCCAGCGACTGGTCCCACTTGTTCGCCGGCACATGCGGATGGATGACGTCCGTCGCGACGACCTTGCCGGTGGCGTCCACGACGGCGACCTTCACACCCGTACGGAAACCGGGGTCGAGTCCCAGCGTCGCCCGGGTCCCGGCCGGTGCGGCGAGCAGGAGGTCGCGCAGGTTCGACGCGAAGACGCGTACGGCCTCGTCCTCCGCCGCCGTGCGCAGACGCAGCCGCAGGTCGATCCCGAGGTGCACGAGGATCCGGGTGCGCCAGGCCCAGCGCACCGTGTCACCCAGCCACGCGTCCCCGGGCCGGCCACGGTCCGCGACCCCGAAACGGCGGGCGATCATGTTCTCGTACGACGAGGGGCCCGGCTGCTCCGACGGTTCCTCCGGCTCCAGGACCAGGTCGAGCACGCCCTCCTTCTCGCCCCGGAGCATCGCGAGGACGCGGTGCGAGGGCAGCGCGGTGAACGGCTCCGCGAAGTCGAAGTAGTCGGCGAACTTCGCGCCCGCCTCCTCCTTTCCGTCGCGCACCTTCGCGACGACCCTGCCACGCGACCACATGCGCTCACGCAGCTCGCCGGTCAGGTCGGCGTCCTCCGAGAAGCGCTCGGCCAGGATCGCCCGGGCGCCTTCCAGAGCCGCCGCCGGGTCCGCCACACCCTTGTCGGTGTCGGTGAACGCCGCGGCGGCGGTGAGCGGTTCGACGGACGGGTCCCGCAGAAGCGCGTCGGCCAGGGGTTCGAGCCCCGCCTCGCGCGCGATCTGCGCCTTCGTCCGGCGCTTCGGCTTGAACGGGAGATAGATGTCCTCCAGCCGCGCCTTGGTGTCGGCCGCCCGGATCCGCGCCTCCAGGGTGGCGTCGAGCTTGCCCTGTTCGCGTACGGAATCGAGGACCGCCGCACGGCGGTCCTCGAGTTCCCGCAGATACCGCAGCCTCTCCTCGAGCGTGCGCAGCTGCGCGTCGTCGAGCATCTCGGTCGCTTCCTTGCGGTAGCGCGCGATGAACGGCACGGTCGACCCGCCGTCGAGCAAGTCGACGGCCGCCTTCACCTGACGCTCGCGTACGCCGAGCTCCTCGGCGATCCTGCCTTCGATGGACGTCGTCACGGTTTTCCCGACTCGCCTTCTCGTACTGGCTGTGCTGGCTGTGCCACTGGGGTGGTCCACACCCGGGTGGGCCCCTTCGCCTGCATTGTGCCGGGTGGCCGGGTCCCGTGTCGCGTGACCTGCTCGATCACGGCCCCGACGTCCTGCCGGACGGGCGGGTCACACGCGCCGGGTCCCGGCTCAGCCCTTGCCGACGAGATCGTCGGGGAACGCGCCGGCGGAGGCCGCGGCGAAGAGGAATCCACGGCCCAGTTCGGTGAGCCGCTCCACGGCGTCCGCGCCCAGGTGCGCGTACGGCGCGGCGTCCATGCGGTCCGTCGCCTCCTCCAGCTCCGCCCTGAGCGCGGTGCCCGCGTCCGTCAGCTCGCCCTCCGCGTCCAGCACACCCCGCTCACGCAGCCGCTCCACCGCCGCGTCCCAGTCCGCGCGCCGCCAGCCGCGGGTGGCGAGGATCCAGCGCGGCGCCATGCCCTTGCCGGTGGCCGTGTGGCTGACCAGCGCCTCGAGGGGGTCGAGGCCGGCCGAGAGCAGGGCGGCCAGGTGGCCGTCACCGCGGTGTTCCCGCAGCAGTGTCGCCGCGTGCCAGAACGCCAGGTGCGGCTGCTCCGGCACCTCCAGGTCCGCGTGCGCGGCGTACAGCGGGCGGGCGTGGCGGGTGCAGGCCTCGGCAGCCCGCAGGGCCAGTCCGGCCGCCTCCGCCATCTCCGTGGAGGCGAGGGCGTCCTCGCCGAGCACCCGGCGCAGCGTCGAGTCGGCGGCCCGCAGGCGGGCGTCGAGCGCGGCCCGCGGGGTGATGTCCGACCAGACGGAGGGCAGGTGGCGGGCCACCAGCTCATGGTTGAAGTTGTAGAAGGTGGCGGTGACGGTGCCCGCCCCCGCAGCGCCCAGGGCCGCGCCGCGCGCGGCGAAGTAGACCCGGCTCGCGTCCTCTACGCCGAGGGCCCCGAACTCCTTGCCGAGATCGGGGGAGAAGTAGACACAGGAGTGCAGCGGGTTGAGGGCGTTGTGGCAGCGGCGGCCCGCACGCGGCGTGAGTGTAGTCATGCCACCACACGTTACCGACTGGTCGGTACGTCAGGGAACCCGGGTGGACGGCCGACGGGCACCGAGCACACGCGTGGCAGGAAAGGTGGGAAACTCGTCATTGCGGCCGTCGAGCCGCCCGGCCAGGATTGCGGACATGAAGCAGCGATCCGTGCTCGTCGTCCTCTACGAGGGCGTGCAGAGCCTCGATGTGAGCGGTCCGATGGAGGTCTTCGCCGGCGCCTCCCGCTTCCCCGGCGTCTCCTACGACCTGCGCACCGCCTCGCTCGACGGAGCACCGGTCCGCTGCTCCAGCGGTCTCACGCTCGTTCCCGACGGCAGGCTGGCCGACGCCGGGGCGTCCGACCTGCTCCTGGTGCCCGGAGGCGCCGGCACGAGGACGCCCGATCCGGCACTGGTCGACTGGCTCCGGGTCCACGGCCCAGGGGCCCGGCAGCTGGTGTCGGTGTGCACCGGTGCCCTCCTCCTCGCCGAGGCGGGCCTGCTCGACGGCCATCGGGTGACCACCCACTGGTCGGTCTGCGAGACGCTCGCCCGGACCTATCCGGCGGTGCGTGTGGACCCCGACCCCATCTTCGTACGCGACGGACGGCTGGCGACGTCGGCCGGCGTCACGGCCGGCATCGACCTCGCGCTCGCCCTGGTCGAGGAGGAGCACGGGAGGGAGGTGGCGCTCACCGTCGCCCGCCACCTCGTCGTGTTCCTGCGACGGCCGGGGAACCAGGCCCAGTTCAGCGTCCAGCTCACCGCGCAGACCGCCGCCCGTGAGCCGCTCCGCGAGGTCCAGCACTGGATCACCGCGCATCCGGACGCCGACCTCTCGGTGGAGGCGCTCGCGGCCCGCGCCAGTCTCTCGCCCCGCCACTTCGCCCGTGCCTTCCAGGCCGAGACCGGCCTGACCCCCGGACGGTACGTCGAACGCGTACGCCTCGAACAGGCCCGCCGACTGCTGGAGGACACGAGTGACGGCATCACCGCGATCTCCCGCGCCAGCGGCTACGGAACCCCGGAAGCCATGCGCCGGGCCTTCGTCAAGACCCTGGGGACGGCGCCCGCCGAATACCGGCGCCGCTTCCGCCCGCAGCCCGCCTGACACGGCCCAGGCCGCCGGCACCACGACGCAGCAACGGAAGGAACCTCATGCAGACCGCCATCGTGCTCTTCGACCGCTTCACCGCGCTCGACGCCGTGGGCCCGTACGAGATGCTCAGCCGCGCCCCCGGCGCCGAGACCGTTCTCGTCGCCGAGCGCCCGGGTCCCGTGCGCAACGACAGGGGAAGCCTCTCGCTCGTCGCCGAGCGTGCGCTCGCCGACGTACCCGCCCCCGACGTGGTGA
Organism: Streptomyces sp. ALB3; assembly: GCF_044385685.1. Lineage (NCBI taxonomy): Bacteria > Bacillati > Actinomycetota > Actinomycetes > Kitasatosporales > Streptomycetaceae > Streptomyces > Streptomyces sp. ALB3. The sequence continues at coordinate 96,275 of NZ_JBISCE010000009.1, forward strand.
TCGTGCCGGGAGGCCCGGGTCAGAGCGATCAGATGACGAACGAGGCGCTGCTCGGCTGGCTGCGCACGGTGGACGCGACCAGCACCTGGACGACCTCCGTGTGCACCGGCTCCCTGCTGCTCGCCGCCGCCGGACTGCTCACCGGCCGGCGCGCCACCTCGCACTGGCTCGCCCTGGACGTCCTGAAGTCCCTCGGAGCCGAACCGACGGGGGAGCGGGTCGTCACCGACGGCAAGTACGTCACTGCCGCCGGCGTCTCCTCCGGTATCGACATGGGCCTCACCCTGCTCGGAAGGATCGCGGGCGACGAGCACGCCCGGACCGTCCAGCTGCTGACCGAGTACGACCCCCGCCCGCCGTACGACTGCGGGTCACCGGACAAGGCCCCGGCCGCGATGGTGGAGAAGTGGCGGGCCAGGAGCCGGTTCATCCTGAGGTAGGCGCGGGTCCGGAACCCTTGGTCGTCCACGTGAAACGGGGGGTGCGGCGTTCCAGGAAGGCGGCGACCCCCTCGGCGGTGTCGCCGCTGCCGTGCGCCTGCCGTGACCAGTAGGCGTCCCGGTCCTCCCGGCCGTCGGCGAACTCCTTCGCCGCCGCCTGCGTCAGCTGGGAACGCGACGCCAGGACCCGTGAGAACGCACGCACCCGGTCCTCCAGCCCGCCCTCCGGCAGCACCTCGTCCACCAGCCCGGTGCGCAGCGCCCGTTCGGCCCCGATCAGCTCCCCGGAGAACAGCAGGTACTTGGCCGCGGCCGGGCCGACGAGCCCGACCAGCCGGCGCGTCGACGAGGAGGGGTAGACGATCCCGAGCTTGGCAGGAGTGATGCCGAAGGAGGCGCCCTCCTCCGCGAACCGCAGATCGCAGGCCGCCGCGAGCTGGCTGCCGCCACCCACGCAGTACCCGCGCACGGCGGCCACCGTCGGCCGGGGAAAGGCCGCCAGGGCCTCCTCGGCCCGGACGGCGAGCGTCTGCGGCCGCCCGCCCGGGTCCCGGAGGGAGGCGATGTCCGCACCGGCGCAGAAGGTGTCACCCGCGCCGGTGAGGACGAGGACGCGTACACGGTCGTCACCGGCCAGCTTCTCCAGCAGCACGGGCAGCGCCTGCCACATGTCCGTGGTCATCGCGTTCCGCTTGGCGGGGTTGCTGATGACGACGGTGGCGACGCCGTCCACGACCGTGTGCTCCAGCCGCGGCTCCGTCCCTGCCGTCTGCTCCCTGAGGTCCATGCGCCGGATGCTATCCGTACGACCCGAACCTATGATCAGGACGGGGGCCGCGAACCGGGCACGCACCACGAGGAGCTGTCGATGGCCGGACCCACGACCGAGGGCAGAAAGCTGAACCGGAGCTTCGGCGGACTCGCCCTGCTCGGTGTCCTGCTGGTGGTCGCGGGGCTCGTCGGTCTCGTCTACACCGGCGTCGCCACTCTTACCTCAATGATCCTCTTCGGCTGGCTGCTGCTCGTCGGCGGACTCGTCGGCCTCCTCCACGCGGTCCAGGCCCGCGGTTCCGCCTACTTCTGGCTGGGCGTCGTGGTCGCCGCGCTCAACATCGCCGCCGGTGTCGTCGTCCTCAGGCACCCGGAGGGCACGGCCGAGGCACTGACGATGTTCGCCGCGCTGCTCTTCCTGACCGGAGGCGTGTTCCGCCTGGTGGGCAGTGTCGTGGTCCGTGGCCCGCAGTTCGGCTGGACGCTGCTTCAGGGCGCGTTCGGGCTGCTGCTGGGGCTGCTGGTGCTCTTCGACTGGCCGCACAGCAGTCTCTATGTGCTGGGCTGCTTCTTCTCGCTGGCCCTGCTGTTCGACGGGCTCGGGCTGATCGCGGTCGGCGTGGGCGGGCGACGGGTCGTGAGCATGGTGACGGACCAGATGACGCCCGAAGAAGGTGAGAAGTAGTCCAATCACCTGACGCTGTCATACCCACTCGTTCAGATTGCCTCTGAAAGGCGCCACTTTCGGTCGGGGCTGTGGTGCGGACGGCCCTCTTCCCGACACTCGATACCCGAGGGTCAGTGGCATGCGAACCGAGAGCGGGTGGCGGTCTATGGAGAGCCGTGGGAGTGTCCCGGCCCATCCCGTGCCGTACGAGGGGGTGTGGCGCTTCACCGCGCCGGCCGTCGACGTCTCGGTGCCGCAGGCCCGGCACGCGGTACGGGACCTGCTCGACCGGCAGAGCGTGCCCGTCGAGGACGACATCCTCCAGGGACTGCTGCTGATCGTGTCCGAACTGGTCACCAACGCCGTCCGGCACGCGGCGCTGCTCTCACCCGAGCTGGCGGTCGAGGTGGCCATCGGGGCGGAGTGGATCAGGGTGTCGGTCGAGGACAACCACCCCTACCGCCCGACGGCACTGGTCACCGACTACGCGCAGACCGGTGGCCGAGGGCTGCTCCTGGTGCGTGAGATCACCGCCGAGGCGGGCGGTAGCTGCGATGTGGAGCACACCGCGGGCGGTGGAAAGATCATCTGGGCGGCGCTGCCCCTGAAGACGCAGCTCTGACCGCCCCTGCGCGGTGTGCGGCTTCACCAGCCCGCGGACGGCCCCGTCAGCTCCCGGATCGCGGGCCGCGCGGCGTCCAGCACGGTCATGAACCACGCCGAGAAAGGTGCGGCGGCATGCCGCTCCGCGAGTTCGCCGGACGTCACGAAGGCCGTCTCGCCGACCTCCTCCTCGTCCGGCCGCAGGTGCTCCTGCACCATCCCGACGAACAGGTGGTTGAACTCCTGCTCCACCAGGCCGGACATCGGGTCGGGGTGGTTGTAGCGGACCGTGCCCGCCGCGGCCAGCAGCGTGGGCGAGACCCCCAGCTCCTCGTACGTGCGCCGGGCAGCCGCAGCGAACGGTGCCTCTCCCGGATACGGGTGGCCGCAGCAGGTGTTCGACCACACGCCGGGGGAGTGGTACTTGCCGAGCGCACGACGCTGCAGGAGCAGTCGCCCGTGCTCGTCGAAGAGGAAGACGGAGAACGCCCGGTGAAGCTGGCCGGGGGACTGGTGAGCGGCGAGCTTCTCCGCCGTGCCGATGGTGGTGCCGTTCTCGTCGACCAGTTCGAGCATGATCGCGTCTGCTGTGCCGTTCGACGAGCTGTGCGCCGCGGTGGCTGGTGTGGTCGGCATACCCATCCTTCGCTTTGGTTCCCGGCCTCGTGCGCCGGGCCCCTCGAGTGCGGTCAAGTCTGCCGTACAAAAGCCGCTTGTCCGCACTTCGGGTGCTGGCATGTCCGTCCGGCCCCGCCCGCGCGGGCGGGGCCGGACGGACACCGCGTCAGACCCCGAAGGCCGCCGGATAGCGGATCGTGCCCCGCGGCACCGGCACGGAACCGTCCAGGAACAGTGCCATCATCGCCTCGTCGGGGACGTCGAAGCCCGGCCTGATCCCGAACCGCGACGCGGGCACGAAACCGAAGGCCGGGTAGTACTCCGGATGTCCGAGCACCAGGACGAGTGACTCCTCGCGCAGCCGTGCGGCGTCCAGCGCCGCCCGGACGACCGCCCGGCCGGCGCCCCCGCGCTGGTGGCCCGGCGCGGTCGCCACCGGGGCCAGCGCGAGTGCCGGCGCGTCCCCGACCCAGCACCTGGTCAGCAGGGCATGCGCCGCCACGGAACCGTCCGGCGCCTCGGCCACGTACGAGAGACCGGGCAGCCATGCCCCGGAGTCGTTGCGCAGGGCGTCGACCAGGTCGGCCTCCGCCCGGGTCGGGAAGGCGTCCGCGACGACCCCGCGCACCGCGTCGCGGTCGGCGGACGTCTCCGGGCGGGTCCGCCAGCGCGCGTCGACGGGACGCAGCACGTATCCGGCGTAGCCGTACTCCGCGCCGTGGAGGCGGCGCACCTCGAGTTCCTCGCGGGTGGCCGCGAGCGCCTCCGGCATGCCGGGGGCCGAGGGGTCCGCCGCGGCGGCCCGGGCGGCCAGCGGGGTGTAGTACTCGTCCCAGTCGCTGTCGGGCTGCACGAGCACCCCGAGCACGTGGCAGCCGGACCGCACCGCCGCCGCGGTGTTCTCCGCGACGGGCCGCAGCGAGGCGTGCCGGTCCCAGAAGGAGCGTGCCCCGGCCGACGGGGAGCCGGTGGTCCATACGCACTCGGTGATCACCATCGAGCCGCCGGGGGCCAGCAGCCGCTGCCATTCACGCAGCGCGGTGCCGAATCCGACGAAGTACGCGGAACCCTCGGCCCAGACCAGGTCGTAGGACCCGTCGGCGAAGTCGGGCCCCGTCAGGTCGGCCATGTCCGTCCGGACGGCGCGGATCCGGTCGGCCAGCCCGCGGGCCTCCGCGGCCTCGGTGAGCTCGTCGAGGAACGGCTGGTGCAGATCGACCGCCGTCACCTCGGCCCCGGCTTCGGCGGCGAGCAACAGGGCGGCCCGGCCGGGTCCGCAGCCCAGGTCCAGGACGCGCGGACGGTCCGGCAGCGAGCCGGCCATCGCGAGCAGCCGCCGCGTGGTGGCGTCGGAACCGGGGCTCTGCCTGGGCAGCCGGTGGTGCAGTGCGAAGAAAGCGTCGTACGTGTGGTCGGTCAAGACGGGAACCCTTGGTGTGAGGGCCCCGGCCGACGCGGCTCTGGTAGGCCGGACGGTCAGCCGGTGACCCGGGGGATGAGGAAGGACCGGTTGCTGCGCAGCGCAGCCGTCGTCGCGACGGTCATCGACCTCAGCTCCTTCTCTCTTCACCGGGCTCCGGGCTCGGAGACACGACGGAGACCTTAGCACCGGATCCGTCGGCTCTCCGGCACGGCTCAGTGGCAGAGCCGCGCTTCGTGCTCGGCGTGCCCGCTGGGCTCCAGCTGGAAGGTGCAGTGCTCCACGTCGAAGTGGTCGCCCAGGCAGCCCTGGAGATCGTGCAGGAGCTTCTCGTGGCCGATCGAGTCCAGCATCTCCTGGTGCACGACGACGTGGGCGGAGAGGACGGGCATACCCGAGGTGATCGTCCAGGCATGCAGGTCGTGGACGTCCAGCACGCCGGGCAGGGCCGTGATGTGGGCGCGTACCTCTTCCATGTCGACCCCCTTGGGCGCCGACTCCAGCAGCACGTCGAGCGTCTCCCGGAGGAGTCTCACCGAACGGGGGACGATCATAAGGCCGATCAGCAGCGACGCGATGGGGTCGGCGGCCTGCCAGCCGGTGGCCATGATGACGCCGGCCGACACGAGCACCGTCACCGAGCCCAGGGTGTCCGCGACGACCTCGAGATAGGCCCCCCGCACATTGAGGCTGTCCCGCTGTCCGCGCATCAGCAGCGACAGGGACACCACGTTGGCCACCAGGCCGACGGCGGCGAACGCGATGGCCAGCCCTCCCTCGGTCTCCGCCGGTGTGATGAAGCGGTCGACGGCCTCGAAGACCAGGTAGCCGCCCACGCCGAGGAGCAGCAGGCAGTTGGCCAGCGCGGCGAGGATCTCGGCACGGGCGTAACCGAAGGTGCGGTTGGGGCCCGCCGGCCTGTTGGCGAAGTGGATGGCCAGCAGCGCCATTCCCAGCCCCACCGCGTCGGTCGCCATGTGGGCCGCGTCCGCGATCAGGGCGAGCGAGTCGGAGAGGAGCCCGCCGATGATCTCCATGACCATGACGCCGAGCGTGATCCCCAGGGCGACCCGGAGCCGGCCGCGGTACGCGGCGGCGGCCGTCCCCGTCGGGGGCGGACCTCCGTGCGTGTGCGCGTGATCGTGGCCAGCCCCCATGTGAACGCCTCCGTACCCCGTCGTGTCCCTCAGGCAGCCCTGACCCACCCGGCCCGATGCGGCCAGTGAACTACGGGGCCGGGGTATAGGGCAACCCGGCACTGAACACCGTTGTCATGTGCTCTGACCTGCGGAAACGGGTGCAGGTCAGAGCGTTGTCCTGGCGAGGACCCTCACGTCGCGGCGCGGGCCCCGGGGTGACGCAGGCACCAGCCCTCCCAGGCCGACTCCACCATCTCCCGCATCCCGCGGTGGGCCGTCCAGCCCAGCTCCTCGGTCATCCGGGCGGCCGACGCCACCGCCCGGGCCGCGTCCCCGGGCCTGCGCGGCTCGATCACGGGTTCGGTGCGCAGGCCGGTGACCTCACCCACCAGCTCGGCGAGCCGTCGCACCGATACGCCCTCGCCCCGGCCGATGTTCACGGTGAGGTCGCCGCCGCCCGGGTCCTGGTCCAGATGCCTGGCGACGGCGAGGTGCGCCTCCGCCAGATCGGCGACATGGATGTAGTCGCGCACGCAGGTGCCGTCCGGTGTCGGGTAGTCCTCACCGAAGATCCGCGGCGCCTCTCCTCGGGTCAGCCGGTCGAAGAACATGGGTACGACGTTGTACACGCCCGTGTCGGCGAGCTCGGGCGCGGCCGCTCCCGCCACGTTGAAGTACCGCAGGCATGCCGTCGACATCCCGTGGGCCCGCCCCGTGGCGCGCACCAGCCACTCCCCGGCGAGCTTCGTCTCCCCGTACGGGTTGATGGGCGCGCACGGTGTCGCCTCCGTGATGAGCTCCACGTCGGGGACGCCGTACACGGCCGCCGACGAGGAGAAGAGGAAGCGCCGCACGCCGGCCGCGACCACGGCCTCCAGCAGGACGCCGAGCCCGGTCACGTTCTCCCGGTAGTAGAGCAGCGGCTTCTCCACGGACTCGCCGACCTGCTTCTTCGCCGCGAGATGCACCACGCCCGTGACGGCGTGCTCCGACAGCACCCGGTCGAGCACCTCGCGGTCCGACGCCGATCCCCGCACCAGCGTGACGTCGGCGGGCAGCCTCGTCTCGATCCCGGTCGAGATGTCGTCGAGGACGACGACCCGTTCGCCGGCTCCCGTCATGGCCTTCGCCACATGTGCCCCGATGTAACCGGCCCCGCCTGTGATCAACCACGTCATGCACGCAGCTTAGACCGGCCGGGAGAGGCGGCGCGGAGGCAGGAGCCGGCCCGGCCCGGCCCTTCCCCGGCCGGTCCCGCGCGGTGTGCCGGACGCGGTTTGTGGGTCGAGGCGTCGATCGACGATGATGATCGCGAACGGCGCCGCATGATGGCCGATTCGCCCGAACGGAGCACAAACGGGCGATGAACTCGGTCTTCCGTTCATCCGATAGCCTCAGCCGATGTGCCGCCGGCCCACCTCCGGGCCGCTATGTCGCGCGCCGTTCCCGTCAGCACCAAGGAGTGAGTTCGTCTGTCGACCGCCATCCTCACCGGTGCGCCGGTACCCGGATCGTCGCTCGAGGACGATCTGAGGTCACTCGGCTTCGACGTGACCGCCGCAGCCGATGCCACCGAGGCAGCCGAGCTGCTCGCCGCGGTCCCCGCGAGCAGGCGCGTCGCGCTCGTGGACCCCCGTTTCGTCGGTCACGTCCACGCCCTCCGGCTCGGACTGACCGACCCCCGTTTCGCGGCCGCGTCGATCCCCGGAGCGCTCACCGCGCAGCCCGAGGCCCGCCCCGCGCTGCTCCGTGCCCTGCGGCGGGCCGTGGCCGCCGTCGGTGCCGGCAGCCCCGTGGCGTCCCCCGGCGCCGATCCCGTCACCGAGGACCGTACGGTGCCGGGCAGGCTCGCCGTCGCCCTGGACGCCGAGGGCACCGCCGTGCAGCGCCCAGAGCTCGGCTCGCTCACGGCCCTGGTACCCACCGCGCCCGAGGAGCGGGACGCCGCACGGACCGCCGTGGCGGCCGTGGACGACGAGGCCGTACGCCTGCGCAGCGCGGTGAAGGCCCACGACGGCTTCTTCACCACGTTCTTCATCAGTCCGTACTCGCGCTACCTCGCCCGCTGGTGCGCCCGCAGGGGTCTCACTCCCAACCAGGTCACCACCGCGTCGCTGGTCACCGCGCTCATCGCGGCCGGCAGCGCCGCGACCGGGACCCGAGGCGGCTACGTCGCGGCGGGAGTGCTCCTGCTCCTCTCCTTCGTCCTGGACTGCACCGACGGGCAGCTCGCCCGGTACTCGCTCCAGTACTCGACGATGGGCGCCTGGCTGGACGCCACCTTCGACCGGGCCAAGGAGTACGCGTACTACGCGGGCCTCGCACTCGGCGCGGCCCGCGGCGGCGACGACGTCTGGGTCCTCGCGCTCGGCGCCATGGTGCTCCAGGCCTGCCGCCATGTCGTCGACTTCTCGTTCAACGAGGCCAACCACGACGCGGTGTCCAACACCAGTCCCACCGCCGCGCTCTCCGACAAGCTCGACAGCGTCGGCTGGACGGTGTGGCTGCGCCGGATGATAGTCCTGCCCATCGGCGAACGCTGGGCCATGATCGCCGTGCTCACGGCCGTCACCACCCCCCGGATCGTGTTCTACGCCCTGCTCGTCGGCTGCGCCCTGGCGGCCTGCTATACCACGGCGGGCCGACTGCTGCGCTCGCTGACCCGCAAGGCTCAGCGCACCGACCGCGCCGCACGGGCACTGGCCGACCTCGCCGACTCGGGTCCGCTCGCCCAGGCCGTCGCCTCCGTGCTCCGGCGGCCGGGCGGCGGCTTCACGGCCCCGCTGCTGGCTCTCGCCGGCGCGCTGGTCATGGTCGCCGCGGCCCTGTTCGCCCCCTACGGCGGCTGGCTGACCGTGGGTGCCGCGGTGGTGTACGCGGCCGTCTCCGGGCTCGCCGTCTCCCGGCCGCTCAAGGGCGCGCTCGACTGGCTCGTGCCGCCGGTCTTCCGGGCCGCCGAATACTGCACGCTCCTGGTGCTGGCCGCCCGCAGTGACGTGCCGCACGCCGTTCCCGCGGCGTTCGGCCTCGTTTCGGCCGTCGCCTACCATCACTACGACACGGTGTACCGCATCCGGGGCGGCACCGGAGCACCTCCGCAGTGGCTGGTGCGCGCCATCGGCGGCCACGAGGGCCGGACCCTGGTCGTGGCCGTCCTCGCCGCCGTACTGACCCACGGTTCAGGTTTCACCACGGCTCTCACCGCGCTGGCGGCCGCCGTGGCTCTGGTGGTGCTCGTGGAGTCCATCCGCTTCTGGGTGTCCTCCTCGGCCCCCGCTGTACACGACGAAGGAGAACTCGCATGATCGGCCTCGTACTGGCTGCCGGTGCCGGACGCCGTCTGCGTCCGTACACGGACACCCTGCCTAAGGCACTGGTCCCGGTGGACGGCGAGAAGACGGTCCTGGACCTGACGCTGGCCAACTTCGCGGAGGTCGGGCTCACCGAGGTCGCGGTCGTCGTCGGCTACCGCAAGGAAGCGGTCTACGCCCGCAAGGCCGAGTTCGAGGCGAAGTACGGCGTGACGCTCACGCTCATCGACAACGACAAGGCCGAGGAGTGGAACAACGCCTACTCCCTCTGGTGCGCACGTGAGGTCCTGAAGCGGGGCGCCATCCTCGCCAACGGCGACACCGTCCACCCGGTATCCGTCGAGAAGACCCTCCTGGACGCGCGGGGCAGGGGCCAGAAGATCATCCTCGCCCTCGACACGGTGAAGACCCTCGCCGACGAGGAGATGAAGGTCATCACCGACGGCGACAAGGGCGTCAGCCGGATCACGAAGCTGATGGACCCGGCGACCGCGACGGGCGAGTACATCGGCGTCACGCTGATCGAGCCCGAAGCCGCCGAGGAGCTCGCCGACGCCCTGAGGACCACCTTCGAGCGCGACCCCGACCTCTACTACGAGGACGGCTACCAGGAGCTCGTGAACCGTGGCTTCACGGTCGACGTCGCGCCCATCGGTGAGGTCACGTGGGTCGAGATCGACAACCACGACGACCTCGCCAGGGGCAGGGAGATCGCGTGCCGGTACTGACCCGCCTCATCCCGTCCCCGGTCGTCGTCGACATCCGGTGCGGCGCGATGGACGATCTGGCCGGTCTCCTCGCCGACCAGCGGATCTCCGCCTCCGGCAAGCTCGCCATCGCGATCAGCGAGGGTTCCGGGCGCGCCCTGCGCGAGAGGCTCGCCCCGGTGCTGCCCGGAGCCGACTGGTACCCGGTCACGGACGGCACGATCGACGCCGCCGTGCGGCTCGCCGACGGGATCAAGGGCAACCGCTACGACGCCGTCGTCGGCCTCGGCGGCGGCAAGATCATCGACGTGGCGAAGTACGCCGCGGCGCGTGTGGGCATGCCCATGGTCGCCGTCGCGACGAACCTGTCCCACGACGGGCTGTGCTCGCCGGTCGCGACCCTGGACAACGACAACGGACGAGGCTCCTACGGGGTCCCCACCCCGATCGCCGTGGTCATCGACCTCGACGTGATCCGGGAGGCACCCGCACGCTTCGTACGCTCCGGTGTCGGCGACGCGGTCTCCAACATCTCGTGCGTGGCCGACTGGGAGCTCGCCCACGCGGTGCGCGGCGAGGACATCGACGGTCTCGCGGCGGCCATGGCCCGGCAGGCCGGCGAGGCGGTGCTGCGCCACCCCGGCGGGGTCGGCCACGACGCCTTCCTCAAGGTGCTCGCCGAAGGCCTGGTCCTGACCGGCATCTCGATGTCGATCGCCGGGGACTCCCGGCCCGCGTCGGGTGCCTGCCACGAGATCAACCACGCCTTCGACCTGCTCTACCCGAAGCGCGCGGCCAGCCACGGCGAGCAGGTCGGCCTCGGCGCCTGCTTCGCCATGCACCTGCGGGGCGCGCACGAGGAGTCCGTCCACATGGCGTCCGTACTGCGACGTCACGGACTGCCGGTGCTGCCCGACGAGATCGGCTTCACGACCGAAGAGTTCGTCCGGGCCGTCGACTACGCCCCGCAGACGCGCCCGGGACGCTTCACGATCCTGGAACACCTCAACCTGTCCACCGACCAGATCAGGGACGCGTACGCCGACTATGCAAAAGCCATCCATAGCTGAACTCCGCCCGGTCGTGCACCCCCCGGGTGTGAAGGACCGGCGCAGTGGCGAGCACTGGGCGGGTCGGCTCTACATGCGCGAGATCTCCCTGCGCATCGACCGGCACCTGGTCACCACCAGGATCACGCCCAACCAGCTGACCTACGTGATGACCGTCGCCGGCGTGCTGGCGGCCCCGGCCCTGCTCGTCCCGGGAATTCCGGGCGCCCTGCTCGGTGTCCTCGCGGTCCAGCTGTACCTGCTGTTCGACTGCGTCGACGGCGAGGTGGCCCGCTGGAAGAAGCAGTACTCGCTCGGTGGCGTCTACCTGGACCGGGTGGCCGCCTATCTGTGCGACGCGGCGGTGCTGGTCGGCTTCGGCCTGCGCGCCGCCGACCTGTGGGGCCCCGGACGCGTCGACTGGCTGTGGGCCTTCCTGGGAACGCTCGCCGCGCTGGGCGCCATCCTGATCAAGGCCGAGACCGACCTCGTCGGCGTCGCCCGCCACCAGGGCGGGCTGCCCCCGGTCAAGGAGGCCGCTTCCGAGCCGCGCTCCTCCGGCATGGCGCTCGCCCGGCGTGCCGCCGGCGCGCTCAAGTTCCACCGGCTGATCCTGGGCATCGAGGCGTCACTGGTCATCCTGGTCGTGGCCGTCCTGGACACGGTCCGGGACGACCTCTTCTTCAGCCGCCTCGCGGTCGCGGTCCTGGCGGGCATCGCCCTCCTCCAGACCGTTCTGCACCTGGTGTCGATCCTGGCGTCCAGCAGGCTGAAGTGAGCTCTCCCATGAAACTCGGCGCGGTCATCATCACCATGGGCAACCGCCCCGACGAACTGCGCGCCCTCCTCGACTCGGTCGCCGCGCAGGACGGCGACCGGATCGAGGTGGTCGTCGTCGGCAACGGCGCCCCGGTCCCCGACGTCCCCGCGGGCGTGCGGACCGTCGAGCTGCCCGAGAACCTGGGCATCCCGGGCGGCCGCAACGTCGGCATCGAGGCGTTCGGCCCGTCCGGAGCAGACGTCGACGCCCTGCTCTTCCTCGACGACGACGGGTACCTGCCGAACACCGACACGGCAGAGCTCTGCCGGCAGGCGTTCGAGGCGGACCCGAAGCTCGGCATCATCACCTTCCGCATCGCCGACCCGGACACGGGTGTCACGCAGCGACGGCACGTGCCGCGGCTGCGTGCCTCCGACCCGATGCGCTCGTCGCGCGTCACCACGTTCCTCGGCGGTGCGAACGCCGTGCGCAGCCAGGTGATCGCCGAGGCCGGCCCCCTCCCCGGCGAGTTCTTCTACGCCCACGAGGAGACCGACCTCGCCTGGCGGGCCCAGGACGCGGGCTGGATGATCGACTACCGCGCCGACATGGTGCTGAACCACCCCACCACCGCTCCCTCGCGGCACGCGGTCTACCACCGCATGGTGGCCCGCAACCGGGTCTGGCTCGCGCGCCGCAACCTGCCCGCACCGCTGGTCCCCCTCTACGTCGGGGTCTGGCTGCTCCTCACCCTGGTCCGCCGGCCCTCCCTGCCCGCTCTGAAAGCATGGTTCGGAGGGTTCAGGGAAGGCTGGACCAAGCCCTGCGGACCCCGGCGCCCCATGCGGTGGCGTACGGTATGGCGGCTGACAAGGCTGGGACGGCCACCGGTGATCTGAGAGGCTCTCCTCTGAGACCATGAGCCGTATTCGTTCCGTACGGGAAGCTGTCCGCCTTGGCCGCGCCCGCGACCGGCCGCGCATTGTGAAGACGAGAGTTCTTAACTGTGAGTGACACGACCCACGACGGCGGGATTGCCCTGAGCAGTCCGCCGTCCGCCGACGAGGGACTGAGCGCGTCCCAGCTGGCCGAGAAGTACGGCTTGACGGTCAGCGGCGCCCGGCCCGGGCTGTTCGCGTACATCCGGCAGCTCTGGGGCCGTCGGCACTTCATCCTGGCGTTCTCCAGGGCGAAGCTGACCGCCCAGTACAGCCAGGCCAAGCTCGGCCAGCTGTGGCAGGTGGCCACGCCGCTGCTGAACGCCCTGGTCTACTTCCTGATCTTCGGGCTGATCCTGGGGACCAGGAAGGGCATGAGCCAGGAGGTCTTCATCCCCTTCCTGGTGACCGGGGTCTTCGTGTTCACCTTCACCCAGAGCTCGGTCATGGCGGGGGTGCGCTCCATCTCCGGCAACATCGGTCTGGTCAGGGCGTTGCACTTCCCCCGGGCCTCCCTGCCCGTCTCCTTCTCCCTGCAGCAGCTTCAGCAGCTCCTGTACTCCATGATCGTGCTGCTGGCGGTGGCGGTCGGTTTCGGCAGTTATCCGTCGCTCTCCTGGCTGCTGGTCATCCCGGCGCTGGCCCTGCAGTTCCTCTTCAACACCGGTCTGGCGCTCGTCATGGCCCGACTGGGCAGCAAGACCCCCGACCTCGCCCAGCTGATGCCGTTCGTCATGCGCACCTGGATGTACGCCTCGGGCGTGATGTTCTCCATCCCGGTGATGCTGGCGGACAAGCCGCAGTGGATCGCCGACGTGCTGCAGTACAACCCGGCGGCGATCTACATGGACCTGGTCCGCTTCGCACTGATCGACGGCTACGGCTCGGAGAACCTGCCGCAGCACGTGTGGGCGGTGGGGCTCGCCTGGGCGCTCGTGGTGGGCGTAGCGGGCTTCGTGTACTTCTGGAAGGCAGAGGAACGGTACGGCCGTGGCTGAGGAATCGTCCCAGGGACACATCCCCACCGTGATCGCGGACGACGTGCACATCGTGTACCGCGTCAGCGGTGCGGGCGGCGGCAAGGGCAGCGCCACCGCGGCGCTGAGCCGCATCATGCGCCGCGGCAAGGGGGAACCGCGCGGCGTGCGCAAGGTGCACGCGGTGCGGGGCGTCTCCTTCACCGCCTACCGGGGCCAGGCCATCGGTCTCATCGGCACCAACGGTTCCGGCAAGTCCACCCTGCTGCGCGCCATCGCCGGCCTGCTGCCGACCGAGCACGGCAAGGTGTACACCGACGGCCAGCCGTCGTTGCTCGGTGTCAACGCGGCCCTGATGAGCGATCTGACCGGCGAGCGCAACGTCGTGCTCGGCGGCCTCGCGATGGGCATGAGCCGCGAGGAGATCCGGGCGCGGTACCAGGGCATCGTGGACTTCTCCGGGATCAACGAGAAGGGCGACTTCATCACCCTCCCGATGCGCACCTACTCCTCCGGCATGGCGGCCCGGCTCCGCTTCTCGATCGCGGCCGCCAAGAACCACGACGTACTCATGATCGACGAGGCGCTGGCCACCGGTGACCGCAAGTTCCGCGTCCGCTCCGAGGAACGCATCCGCGAGCTGCGCAAGGAGGCGGGCACCGTCTTCCTGGTCAGCCACAACAACAAGACCATCAGGGACACCTGCGACCGGGTGCTGTGGCTGGAGAAGGGCGAGCTCCTGATGGACGGCCCCACCGAAGAGGTGCTGAAGGCCTACGAGCGGGAGACGGGCAAGTAGCCCGTCGCGTGCGCGCGGTCCCCGCCGGAGCACCGAGGCGGGGACCGCTGCGGTGTGCGGACCCGCTGGGAGGAGGGCCCGCAGGCGCACCGGGATCCCCTCTCGGTGGAGGGCGTCAACTGCCTTCTGCGCGGGGAGGGTTGGCGGCAGCCGGCACGCCTCGCAGGGGCGGGCCGTACCCCGGCGCGGCCTCATGAGCTGTACGACGTAAGCTGTGACGGTGCTGATTCGAGGCGATGTGGGGTGATACGCCCCGCGCGCCGCCCGTTGTGTGCATGTCGCACTCGGCCGGACGAGCGGCGTGTCCGAAAAGGGATGTTTTGGGTCAGCAGTGTAGAACGGGAGATATGACGGCAATGATGGAAGATCTCCAGCTCCGACGTGGTTCCGCCGTCCCCGCGTCGGGTGGTACGCGGTGACCCGTGCCCGGCAGGCGCGCGCCGACGCCGTCGCCACCGCCACGCTCGACAAGGCCACGGGCGAGAACTTCCCCGTGGCCCCCTTCTTCCTGCCCCGCGCCTGGCGCGACGACCTGATGGCCGTCTACGGCTTCGCCCGCCTGGTCGACGACATCGGAGACGGCGATCTCGCCCCCGGCGGCGCCGACGCCCGCCACCTCGGCCTCGACCCCGGGCAGAGCGAGGACCGGCTCGCGGTGCTGGACGCCCTCGAAGCCGATCTGCACCGCCTCTTCCTGTCCACCGGTGACGGCCCGCGCCACCCCCTGATGCGCGCCCTGCGCCCCACCGTGCGGCGCTGCGCGCTCACCCCCGAGCCCTTCCTCGGGCTCATCGAGGCCAACCGGCAGGACCAGAAGGTCCGCCGCTACGGGACCTACGGGGACCTGCTGGCCTACTGCGAGCTCTCCGCCAACCCCGTCGGACGCCTCGTCCTGCAGATCACCGGCACCGCCAGCCCTGAGCGGATCCGCCTCTCCGACGCCGTGTGCACCGCTCTGCAGATCGCCGAGCACCTCCAGGACGTCGCCGAGGACCTGGGCCGCGACCGGATCTATCTGCCTGCCGACGACATGACCCGCTTCCACGTCGGCGAAACGGACCTCGCCGCGGCGTCCGCGGGCGCATCGGTGCGCGCCCTGGTCGCGTACGAGGCCGAGCGCGCCCGTGACCTGCTGGACGAGGGCCTTCCCCTGGTGGGGAGCGTCCACGGCCGGCTCAGGCTGCTGCTCGCCGGATTCGTCGGCGGCGGGCGGGCGGCACTCGGCGCGATCTCGGCCGCCGGCTTCGACGTACTGCCCGGACCGCCCAAGCCCACCGCGCCCAGACTGCTGCGCGAGGTGGGAGACGTCCTGCGAAGAGCGCACAGAGAGGGGTGAGCCGGACCGTGGAGGGACAGACGACGTACATGTCGGCACCGGTACAGGCCGCATACAGCTACTGCGAGGCCGTCACCGGACAGCAGGCCCGCAATTTCGCGTACGGCATCCGGCTGCTGCCCTACGAGAAGCGGCAGGCCATGTCGGCGCTGTACGCCTTCTCCCGTCGGGTCGACGACATCGGTGACGGCGAGCTCGATCCGCAGACCAAGCGCGCCCGGCTCGAAGACACCCGGAACCTGCTCGTCCGTGTCCAGGACAAGGCGGTCGACGAGGACGACACCGACCCGGTCGCGGTCGCGCTGGCCGACTCCGCGCGCCGGTTCCCCCTGCCGCTCGGGGGCCTCGACGAGCTCATCGACGGCGTGCTGATGGATGTGCGCGGCGCGACCTACGAGACGTGGGACGACCTGAAGACCTACTGCCGGTGTGTCGCGGGTGCGATCGGGCGCCTCAGCCTGGGCGTGTTCGGCACGGAGGCGGGCGCACCCGGTGCCGAACGGGCCGCGGAGTACGCCGACACCCTCGGCCTCGCGCTCCAGCTCACCAACATCCTGCGAGACGTCCGCGAGGACGCCGGCAACGGGCGGACCTACCTGCCGGCCGACGACCTCGCCAAGTTCGGCTGCTCCGCCGGGTTCCACCGGGCCACCCCGCCCCCAGGGTCCGACTTCGCGGGCCTGGTGCACTTCGAGGTGCGGCGCGCCCGGGCGCTCTTCGCCGAGGGCTACCGGCTCCTGCCCATGCTCGACCGCCGCAGTGGCGCCTGCGTGGCCGCCATGGCCGGCATCTACCGAAGGCTGCTCGACCGGATCGAACGTGATCCCGAGGCCGTCCTGCGGGGCAGGGTCTCGCTCCCCGGCCACGAGAAGGCGTACGTTGCGGTGCGAGGCCTGTCGGGCCTCGACGCGCGCCACATCTCACGCCGGACGGCCAGGGGGAGGGCCTGATGACGGCTCCGATCCGACGCGCGCGGCGGGCAACCTCCGCGCTTCCCGTCGCGTCCCTGTCTGCGACGACACGGCGTACACCGCTGTCCGCGGTGACACGGCGAAGGGAGCAGACATGACCGGCCGGAGCCCTCGGTCCTCCCGCGCGGTGGTCGTCGGCGGCGGCCTCGCCGGCGTCACCGCCGCGCTGCGTCTCGCCGACGCGGGGCTCGGCGTCACCCTGCTCGAGGGCCGTCCTCGGCTCGGCGGACTCGCCTTCTCCTTCCGGCGCGGAGACCTGTCGGTCGACAACGGCCAGCACGTCTACCTGCGTTGCTGCACGGCCTACCGCTGGTTCCTGGACCGGATCGAAGGGGCTCACCTCGCCCCGCTGCAGGACCGCCTCGACGTCCCCGTCCTCGACGTCGGCCGGCCCTCGGGACCGAGGCTCGGACGGCTGCGACGCACCGGCATGCCCGTCCCGCTGCACCTGGCCGCAGGACTCGCCGCCTACCCGCACCTCTCACCGGCCGAGAAGGCGGGCGTCGCCCGTGCCGCACTGGCGCTGGGCCGCCTCGACCCCGCCGACCCCGCGCTCGACGGCATCGACTTCGCCACCTGGCTCCGACGCCACGGCCAGTCCGACCGTGCCGTCGAAGCCCTCTGGGACCTCGTCGGCGTCGCCACGCTCAACGCCACGGCGGCGAACGCCTCCATGGCGCTCGCCGCGAAGGTCTTCAAGACCGGGCTCCTGTCCGAACCGGGGGCCGCCGACATCGGCTGGGCCGCCGTACCGCTCGGTGACCTGCACGACACGCTCGCCCGCAAGGCACTCGAATCGGCGGGGGTGCAGATCCACCTGCGCACCCGGGCGGGTTCCCTGGCCCGCGCCGAGAACGGCCGTTGGGCCGTCGAGACCGACGGTGAGCGCTTCGAGGCGGACACCGTCGTCCTGTCCGTACCGCAGGGGGAGGCCCACCGGCTGCTGCCGGAAGGGGCGCTCGACGATCCCGGGCGGCTGCTCGACCTCACCGACGCGCCGATCCTCAACGTCCATGTGGTCTACGACCGCAAGGTGCTGCGCCGGCCGTTCTTCGCCGCGCTCGGCTCGCCCGTGCAGTGGGTCTTCGACCGCACCGAGTCCTCCGGTCTCCAGGGTGGGGGACAGTACCTCGCGGTGTCCCAGTCCGCGGCCCAGGACGAGATCGACCTGCCCGTGGCGGAGCTGCGCAAGCGCTACGTGCCCGAGCTGGAACGGCTCCTCCCGGCGGCGCGGGGGGCCGGGATCCGCGACTTCTTCGTCACCCGGGAACGCACCGCGACCTTCGCGCCCACGCCGGGGGTGGGACGCCTGAGGCCGGGCACCCGCACGCGCGCCGCCGGGCTGCACCTGGCGGGGGCATGGACCGCGACCGGCTGGCCCGCCACGATGGAGGGCGCGGTCCGCAGCGGCTCCGGTGCCGCGGACGCCGCGCTCCAGGCCCTCGGCCGCCCACACGAACATCCGCTGCAGGAGGCGGCATGAGCAGTACCACCGGAACAAGAGGAGAGTCTGTGACCCCGGCGAATCCGGCTTACGACACCGTGGCGGACACCACGGACGTCACCGCGCTTCTGGAGCGTGGAAGGGCCCTGTCAGCGCCGGTGCTGCGAGCTGCCGTGGACCGGCTGGCGCCGCCCATGGACACCGTCGCGGCCTACCACTTCGGCTGGATCGACGCCCAGGGCCGGCCGGCCGACGGCGACGGGGGCAAGGCCGTGCGCCCCGCGCTCGCCCTGCTGTCCGCGGAGGCCGCGGGCGCCCCGGCGGAGGCCGGCATCCCCGGCGCCGTGGCCGTCGAACTCGTGCACAACTTCTCGCTGCTGCACGACGACCTGATGGACGGCGACGAGCAGCGCCGCCACCGGGACACCGTCTGGAAGGTGCACGGCCCCGCCCAGGCGATCCTCGTCGGCGACGCGCTCTTCGCCCTGGCCAACGAGATCCTGCTGGAGCTCGGCACCGTCGAGGCCGGGCGCGCCGCCCGCCGGCTGACCACGGCCAGCCGCAAGCTCATCGACGGACAGGCCCAGGACATCTCCTACGAGCACCGCGAGCGGGTCACCGTCGAGGAGTGCCTGGAGATGGAGGGCAACAAGACAGGGGCCCTGCTCGCCTGCGCCGTCTCGATCGGTGCCGTGCTCGGTGGAGCCGACGACCGTACGGCCGACGTCCTGGAGGCGTACGGCTACCACCTGGGCCTCGCCTTCCAGGCGGTCGACGACCTGCTCGGGATCTGGGGCGACCCGGAGTCCACGGGCAAGCAGACCTGGAGCGATCTGCGCCAGCGCAAGAAGTCCCTCCCCGTCGTCGCGGCACTCGCCGCGGGCGGACCCGCCTCCGAGCGTCTGGGCGAACTGCTCGCGGCCGACGCCAAGAGCAACGACTTCGACAGCTTCTCCGAAGAGGAGTTCGCCGCCCGGGCGGCGCTCATCGAGGAGGCCGGCGGCCGTGAGTGGACCGCCCAGGAAGCCCGCCGTCAGCACGCGGTAGCCATCGAGGCGCTGCACGGCGTCGACATGCCGGAACGAGTGCGGGCGCAGCTCACCGAGCTCGCCGACTTCGTGGTCGTACGAAAGAGATGATCACCATCCAGATATGACTCGCAGTCGCCGGCGGGCGCCCCACGGGGCGCCCGCCGACGGAGACCCCAGCACAGCAGAGGACCAGACTGCACGAAGGGGAAGCCATGACAGCGACGACAGACGGAAGCACCGGGGCCGCGAACCTCCGCGCAGCCTCGGCCGGCGTTCCGACCGAATCAACCATCGCCGCGGACGACATCCTGGCCGTCGCGCGGCGGGCCGCGGAATGCTCGGTGGAGCACCTCCTCGGCAGGCAGGACGAGCAGGGCTGGTGGAAGGGCGACCTCGCCACCAACGTCACCATGGACGCGGAGGACCTGCTGCTCCGCCAGTTCCTGGGGATCCAGGACCCGGACACCGTCAAGGCCGCCGCCCGCTTCATCCGGGGCGAGCAACTCGGCGACGGCACTTGGAACACCTTCTACGAGGGACCACCCGACCTCTCCGCCACCATCGAGGCGTACGTGGCCCTGCGGCTGGCCGGGGACCGGCCGGACGACCCGCACATGAGACGCGCGGCAGGCTGGGTCAGGGAGCAGGGCGGCATCGCCGAGGCCCGGGTCTTCACCCGCATCTGGCTCGCGCTCTTCGGCTGGTGGAAGTGGGACGACCTGCCGGAGCTCCCGCCCGAGCTGATGTTCTTCCCGAAGTGGGTGCCGCTGAACATCTACGACTTCGGCTGCTGGGCCCGCCAGACCATCGTGCCGCTCACCATCGTGTCCGCGATGCGGCCCGTACGTCCGGCCCCCTTCACCCTGGACGAACTGCACACCGACCCGGCGTGTCCCGGCCCGGCCAGACCCGCCGCTCCCGCCGCCAGCTGGGACGGCGTCTTCCAGCGGCTCGACAAGGCGCTGCACCTCTACCACAAGGTCGCCCCACGCCGACTGCGGCGCGTCGCCATGAACAGCGCCGCCCGATGGATCATCGAACGTCAGGAGAACGACGGCTGCTGGGGCGGCATCCAGCCGCCCGCGGTGTACTCGGTCATCGCCCTGCACCTGCTCGGCTACGACCTGGACCATCCGGTCATGCGAGCGGGACTGGAGTCGCTCGACCGGTTCGCCGTGTGGCGCGAGGACGGCGCCCGCATGATCGAGGCCTGTCAGTCCCCGGTCTGGGACACCTGCCTCGCGACCATCGCCCTCGCCGACGCGGGGGTGAGCCCCGACCATCCGGCGCTCGTGCGCGCGGCCGACTGGATGCTCGCCGAGGAGATCGTGCGCCCCGGCGACTGGTCCGTACGCAAACCCGGCCTGGCGCCGGGCGGATGGGCGTTCGAGTTCCACAACGACAACTACCCCGACATCGACGACACCGCCGAAGTCGTCCTGGCGCTGCGCCGTGTGCGCCACCCCGATCCCGCCAGGGTGGACGCGGCCATCGAGCGAGGAGTGCGGTGGAACCTCGGCATGCAGTCACGCAACGGCGCCTGGGGAGCCTTCGACGCGGACAACACCAGCCCCTTCCCCAACCGGCTGCCGTTCTGCGACTTCGGTGAGGTCATCGACCCGCCGTCGGCCGACGTCACCGGTCACGTGGTGGAGATGCTCGCCGTCGAGGGACGGGCGGCACACCCCCGTACCCGGCGGGGCATCGAGTGGCTGCTCGCCGAACAGGAGCCGAGCGGCGCCTGGTTCGGCCGGTGGGGCGTCAACTACATCTACGGGACAGGCTCGGTGGTGCCGGCGCTCGTCGCAGCCGGTCTGCCGGCCGCGCACCCCTCGGTGCGGCGGGCCGTCCACTGGCTGAAGTCCGTGCAGAACGACGACGGAGGCTGGGGCGAGGATCTGCGTTCCTACCGTGAGGAGAAGTGGATCGGACACGGCAGCTCGACCGCATCCCAGACGGCGTGGGCGCTGCTGGCCCTCCTGGCCGCGGGAGAGCGGGAGAGCAGGTCCGTGGAACGGGGGGTCGCCTGGCTGGCGAAGACCCAGCAGGCCGACGGTTCCTGGGACGAGCCGCACTTCACCGGGACGGGCTTCCCCTGGGACTTCTCCATCAACTACCACCTGTACCGGCAGGTCTTCCCCCTCACCGCACTCGGACGGTACGTGTTCGGTGACCCCTTCGCCACCGCCACGGGTATCGGCGCCGGCACGGGCAAGGGGGCCTGAGCCGATGGGTGGTGCGCCGGGGCCGCCCGGTCCCGCCACACCACTGCTGATCGCCTGCGCGCTGGGCATCGAGCGCCTGGCGCTGCGTACCGGCAGGAGGGGCGGTGCCCCGGGGCCCGGCCCCGTGAGCATCATCAGGTCCGGGATGGGCCCACGCGCCGCGGAGAGCGCCGTCCGCCACGCGCTGGGACGGGACGGGGCCGGCGGCACCGCGGTCATCGCCTCCGGCTTCTGCGCCGGTCTCGAACCCGGCATGCACCCGGGCGACCTCGTGGTGGCCGAGGAGACCCGGGACGCCGGCGGCACCACACCCTGCACGGCCACGGGCCTGCTGGTCGACGCCCTCGTCAGGGCGCTGCCCGGACGCACGGTGCACACCGGACCGCTCACCGGCTCCGGCCATGTCGTCCGGGGGCCGGAACGGGCCGGGCTCCGGGCCACCGGTGCCATCGCGGTGGACATGGAGTCCGCCGCCACCCTCCGCACGGCGGTGCGGACGGGTCCACGCCCGGTTGCGGCCGTACGGGTGGTCGTGGACGCTCCAGAGCATGAGCTGGTCCGTATCGGCACGGTCCGCGGTGGAATATCGGCATTCCGTGTTCTTCGTGCTGTCCTTCCGGCTTTCCATGAATGGCACCGATCTTTGCTGCTCCCCAGGAGGTGAGCCCAGATGGCCATGCCGCTCCGTCAGTCCATCAAGGTTGCGACGTATCTCTTCGAACAGAAGCTCCGCAAGCGGGAGAAGTTCCCGCTGATCGTCGAGCTGGAGCCCTTGTTCGCCTGCAACCTCGCGTGCGAGGGCTGCGGGAAGATCCAGCACCCGGCCGGAGTGCTCAAGCAGCGCATGCCGGTCGCGCAGGCGGTCGGGGCGGTCCTGGAATCAGGTGCCCCGATGGTCTCCATCGCCGGTGGAGAGCCGCTCATGCACCCGCAGATCGACGAGATCGTGCGCCAGCTGGTGGCGAAGAGGAAGTACGTGTTCCTCTGCACCAACGCCATGCTGATGCGCAAGAAGCTCGACAAGTTCACCCCGTCGCCCTACTTCGCCTTCGCGGTGCACATCGACGGGCTGCGCGAGCGGCACGACGAGTCGGTCGCCAAGGAGGGCGTCTTCGACGAGGCGGTCGAGGCGATGAAGGAGGCCAAACGGCGTGGTTTCCGGGTCACGACCAACTCCACCTTCTTCAACACCGACACCCCTCAGACCGTCATCGAGGTACTCAACTACCTCAATGACGAACTGAAGGTCGACGAAATGATGATCTCGCCCGCCTACGCCTACGAGAAGGCGCCCGACCAGGAGCACTTCCTGGGGGTCGAGCAGACCCGCGAGCTCTTCAAGAAGTCCTTCGCGGGCGGCAACCGCCGCCGCTGGAGGCTCAATCACTCGCCGCTCTTCCTCGACTTCCTGGAGGGAAAGGCCGACTTCCCGTGCACGGCCTGGGCCATCCCGAACTACTCGCTCTTCGGCTGGCAGCGGCCCTGCTATCTGATGAGCGACGGGTACGTCCCCACCTACAGGGAGCTCATCGAGGACACCGACTGGGACAAGTACGGCCGGGGCAAGGACCCGCGGTGCGCCAACTGCATGGCGCACTGCGGCTACGAGCCCACCGCGGTGCTCGCCACCATGGGATCGCTGAAGGAGTCCCTGCGGGCGGCGCGGGAGACCATCGGCGGGAGCCGGTGACGTCGTGACGACGGGCCGGCCGGCCGTTCCGGGGTGACCGGCCGGCCTTCGCGGAGCGCGGCCGTGCGCTCCGGGGCCGGGCCGGTGGGAGCAGCCGGGACGGGAGGCGTGCCGTGCGGTGCCGCGCACCGCACGGCGGCAGCGGAGACACGCCGACGAAGGGGAACGGCCATGAAGGACCAGCCGCCGGAATTCGATCTGGCGCGGCTCCTCGCGGAACGAGGCGCCGAACGCTACGAGCTGCACACCCGGCACCTGAACCACCAGTTGCCACGGATGCTGCACACCCTCGGTTTCGACAAGGTCTACGAGCGTGCCGAGGGCGCGTACTTCTGGGACGCGGAGGGCAACGACTACCTCGACATGCTCGCCGGCTTCGGCGTGATGGGGCTCGGCAGGCACCATCCCGTCGTACGGCGGGCGCTCCATGACGTCCTGGACGCGTCACTCGCCGACCTCACCCGCTTCGACTGCCAGCCGCTGCCCGGCCTGCTGGCCGAGAAGCTGCTGGCGCACAGCCCCCACCTGGACCGGGTCTTCTTCGGCAACAGCGGCACGGAGGCGGTCGAGACCGCGCTCAAGTTCGCCCGCTACGCCACTGGTAAGCCCCGGATCCTGTACTGCGACCACGCCTTCCACGGGCTGACGACGGGCTCGCTCTCCGTCAACGGCGAGAAGGGCTTCCGCGACGGGTTCGCGCCCCTGCTGCCCGACACGGCCGTCGCGCTCGGCGACCTCGACGCGCTGCGACGCGAACTGAGGCGGGGCGATGTCGCCGGACTGGTCGTGGAGCCCGTCCAGGGCAAGGGGGTCCATGCCGCGCCGCCCGGTTTCCTGCGGGAGGCGCAGGAGCTGCTGCGCCGGCACAAGGCCCTGCTCATCGCCGACGAGGTGCAGACCGGGCTCGGCAGGACCGGCGACTTCTACGCCTATCAGCACGAGGAGGGAGTCGAACCCGACCTCCTCTGTGTCGCCAAGGCACTCTCCGGCGGATACGTGCCGGTCGGTGCGACACTCGGCAGGGACTGGATCTTCAAGCGCGTCTACTCGTCCATGGACCGGGTCCTCGTCCACTCCGCGAGCTTCGGATCCAACGCCCAGGCCATGGCGGCCGGACTGGCCGTCCTCTCGGTGATGGAGCGGGAGGAGACCGTCGCGAACGCCCGCCGCACCGGTGATCTGCTCCGTGAACGGCTGGCCTCGCTCGTCGGCCGCTACGAACTGCTGCACGAGGTGCGCGGCCGTGGACTGATGATCGGGATCGAGTTCGGCCGGCCGTCCTCCCTCAAGCTCCGCAGCCGTTGGACGATGCTGCAGGCGGCGCGCAAGGGGCTCTTCGCGCAGATGGTGGTGGTGCCGCTGCTGCAGAAGCACCGGATCCTCACCCAGGTGTCAGGTGACCACCTGGAGGTGATCAAGCTGATTCCGCCGCTCGTGATCGGGGAACCGGAAGTCGAACGCTTCGTGTCCGCCTTCACCGCCGTCATGGACGACGCGCACAGCGGAGGCGGACTGATGTGGGACTTCGGCAGGACTCTCGTGAAGCAGGCCGTCGCCAACCGCTGAGGTGTGTTTGCCTCCGAGGCAAAAGATTTGCCTCAGAGGAAAGATCCTGGCCCAATGGAGGAATGAATCCTCCCGAAGCGGTGGCGGACGAGCTCCCGGGGATCGCGCCGCGCCTGCGCGACCTGCGCCGCAGCCGTGGCCTCACCCTGGAGACGGCGGCGGGACGCGCGGGGCTGTCCCCGGCCCACCTCTCCCGGCTCGAGACGGGCCGGAGGCAGCCATCGCTGCCGATGCTCCTCGGACTGGCCCGTGTCTACGGTACGACCGTCTCCGAGCTCCTGGGCGAGATGCCTACCGATCGTGACGCGATCGTCCGCGGCGGTCCGCCCGAAGGGGCGCCGCGCGGTACGGAAGCGGGCGGCTGGCTCTACCGGCAGGCCGGTGGGCCGGGCCGCGCCATGCAGGCCCTGCGGGTCCGTGTCCCGTACGGCGCTGAGGACGATCTCGTACGCGTGCATCCCGGCGAGGAATGGCTGTACGTCCTCGACGGCCGGCTGCGGGTGGTGCTCGGGGAGACCGTGCACGACCTCGAGCCGGGGGACAGCGCGCACTTCGACTCGCTCACCCCGCACCGCATCGCCGCGCTCGACGCCGACGGGGCGCGCCTGCTCTTCGTCCACACGCTGCTGCAGAGCCCGGCAGCCGAGCTGTGCCTGGGTGGCGGAACGCACCGGCTCTGATCCCGCACGCTCACCGCGCGCATTCCTCGCCACCCGCGCACCCTCGTCACCGCGCTCCCTTCGTCACCCCGGCCCGAGAGGCCGGAAGAGAGGAAAGCCATGTCGGATCCGGAGTACTACGACCCCGAGTACTATGACCCGCTCACGCCGCGCAGGCCGAAGACCGGGGACACGCAGGAACGCCGGATGCCCCGGGGGCTCGTGATCCGGCTCATCGCCTACCTGGTCGCCGGGCACGTCGTCGCGGCCTTCCTCTTCCTGCTCTTCACCGTTGCCGGCAAGGGATGATCCCCGGCGTCACGCGCCGTCGACGAGGCGCTCGCGCAGCTTCGCACGGGTCTCGTCGCTGATCTTCAGACCGTCGCGGAGGTAGCGGTCCGTGCTGCCCCAGATCTCCGCGATGGTGGCGAACGCCGCGTCCAGGTACTCGGCGCGGGCGCCGAAGAGCGGGTTGAGCAGTTCCATCACCTCGTCGGACATTCCTGCCGACGACATGTCGCTGCGACGGACCTTGTAGCGGCGGTGCGCGTCGTTCGACTTGAGGTAGTCGGCCTCGATGGCCTCCTTCTCGACCCCGACCGCGAGCAGCGAGACGGCGACGGACAGGCCCGCCCGGTCCTTGCCGGCCGCGCAGTGCATAAGCGCCGGGACGCTGTCCTCGGCAAGTGCGTGCAGCACGCGGCTGTGTTCGGCGGTGCGGTCCCTGATGATCGAACGGTACGAGGCGATCATGCGCTCCGACCCCTTGCCGTCGGCGAGGATCGAGCGCAGCTGCTGGATGTTCCCGTCGCGCACCAGCCGCCAGAACTCCGCGCCGTCGGCCGGGTCGGACAGAGGGATGCTGACATTCCGGACACCGGGGAGTTCCACGTCGAGTCCGTCGAGTTTGTGGTCCGCCGCGTTGCGGAAATCGAAGATCGTGTGCAGGCCGAGCCCGGCGAGGAACGCGGCGTCGGCCTCGGTGGCGTGGGCGAGGTGGCCGCTGCGGTAGAGGCGTCCGTAGCGCACGGTGCGGCCGTCCACCGTCGGAAGCCCCCCGACGTCACGGAAGTTGCGGACACCGGTCAGGCTGACCTCTGTCGGCTCGGGGCCGACCGGCGGGACCTCTGGCAGCTGCGTCACAAGGGCTCCTGGGGTGTCGGGCGCCGGCGCCGCTCGCCGACGGGGGCACGCCCGCGACGATACGACACGGCTGCAGTGGGCATGTGTCTCGGTCGCCCTTCGAGGCGTCAGGGGTGGCAGCCATGACATGTCCGTATTGGTGTATTTAGGCGAACATGCCCTGCTTGTGCGGCAGATGGTGTGAGGTGGGTGAGCGGGATCATATCCGTGACGGTGCGTGGTGAAGGCGCCGACGGGTATTCCTGATGCCGTGCGGAAATCCAAGATCCCTTATCCACGGAGTGTGACGGGAATTCCGTACCGGAAATGAAGCATGGATTCCGGTACGCATTCCGCGGCTTGTTCGTGGGGACCCGGCTCGCTTACGGTCACGGTCAATCCGGACGGAACGCCTAATCCTGCCGCCGCCCGGAATCCGCACCGACTCACGTGTGGCAGGAGCGGGGGAACCAGGTAGGCCGCCGGCCGGAGGGATCCGGACGGCTCGGGGTCAAGTCGCGCACCGCGCGGCCGGGCAGCTCCAGTCCGAACCCGACAGCTCACCTCGCAGGCGCCGGAGAGGAATGCCCCATGCCCGCAAAAGGCAAGCACCGTCGTACGAAGACCGGCCCGATCTCCCGTGGCGTTCTTGCCGCAGGGACCGGCGGCGCCGTTCTCGCCCTTCCGCTGATCGGCGCCACCGGCGCCCACGCGGCGGAGCAGGCGGCACCGGCCGCCACGTCCGTCGCCGCGCACAGCGCCCCCGCGTCGGCGGCGAAGGCCACCCCGAAGACCTATTCCGTGGTCTCCGGCGACTACCTGGCCAAGATCGCGGCCGACCAGAAGGTCAAGGGCGGCTGGCAGAAGCTGTACCAGGACAACCGTGACGTCGTCGGCGAGAACCCGAGCCTGATCTTCCCGGGCATGAAGCTGACCCTCGCCGCCAAGGCGTCGGGACCGGCCGAGAAGCCCGCCGAGGCGGCTCCCTCGAAGGCGAAGTCCGCCGCCCCGGCCGAGAAGTCCGCGGCTCCGGCCGAGAAGGCCGCCGCCCCGGCCGAGAAGGCGGAGGAGAAGGCCGCGGCGACCACCGGATCCGGTGCCTCACAGAGCAGCGGCTCCGGCTACGTGAGCCCGGTCGAGAACGGCGGCGTCAGCACTCAGTACCGCGCCTCCGGCGCCAGCTGGTCCAGCGGCTACCACACGGGCTCCGACTTCCAGGCGGCCTCCGGCACCAGCGTCCGCTCCATCGGCCCGGGCACCGTGGTCTCCGCGGGCTGGAGCGGCTCGTACGGCAACGAGGTCGTCATCCAGCACACCGACGGCATGTACTCCCAGTACGCGCACCTGTCCTCCCTCGCGGTCTCGGCCGGACAGACGGTGACCGGCGGCCAGCAGATCGGCCTCTCCGGCTCCACCGGCAACTCCACGGGCCCGCACCTCCACTTCGAGGTCCGGACCGGCCCGAGCTACGGCTCGGACGTCGACCCGATCGCCTACCTGCGTTCGCACGGCGTCTCGATCTGAGGCACAGCACCTGACGGTGCGTGAAAGGGGCGGTGCGCTGCGGCGCACCGCCCCTCTCCTTATTCCGGCTTTACCAAAAACTGACCGGGTGGTCTTTCTCACCACCCGTCAACCCCTTATTACGGTCGCGTAGGTCACATTCGAGGGTGCAGGATAAGCCCTTGTGGCAGACGATTCGAGAAACAGACAACGAGGCACCATCGGGTCGTACGCAGCGATCGGCGACAGCTTCACCGAAGGGGTCGGGGACCCGGGCCCCGGCGGGACGCTCGTCGGCTGGGCGGACCGGCTAGCGGTCCTCCTCGCGGACCAGCTCCCCGTCCCCGGTGCGGTGGTGGGCCCCGCGGACGACACGCACGGAAATTTCCGGTACGCCAATCTCGCCGTACGCGGACGCCTCCTCGACCAGATAGTCGAGGAACAGGTCCCCCGCGCCAAGGAGCTGGCACCTGACCTGGTGAGCTTCTGCGCGGGCGGGAACGACATCCTGCGTCCCGGTTCGGACCCGGACGACGTGGCGGAACGCTTCGAGCGCGCGGTAGCCGAGCTCACGCAGGCGGTCGGCACCGTCATGGTCACCACCGGCTTCGACACCCGTGGGATCCCCGTGCTCAAGCATCTGCGGGGCAAGATCGCCATGTACACCGCACACGTGCGGTCCATCGCGGACCGCTACGACTGCCCGGTGCTGGACCTGTGGTCCCTGCGGTCCGTGCAGGACAGGCGGGCCTGGGACAACGACCGGCTGCACCTCTCCGCGGAGGGGCACACCCGGGTCGCGCTGCGCGCCGCCCAGGTGCTCGGGCTCGACGTACCGGCCGACCCCGATCAGGTGTGGCCTCCGCTGGCGCAGCGTGGAGCACTCGAGGTCCGGCGCGACGACATCCAGTGGGCGCGTGAGTACCTGGTCCCGTGGATCGGCCGCCGACTGCGGGGCGAGTCCTCCGGGGACCACGTCGCGGCCAAACGGCCCGATCTGCTGCCGCTCTGACCTGCCGTCCGCCGAGGCGCGTCAGCGGGTGACGAGGGGGGTGGGGTGCCGGGCGGTCCGCGTCCGCCCGGAGCGGGCTCACGCGCCGGGCGGGCGGACACCCGCTCCAGCACACCGCCCGCGAGCCCCCTGGGGGACGCAAGCCGCGTCCGGCGGCCTCAGGCGGTCAGGACCTCGTGGTCGATGCCGAGTTCGCGGGCGAGGGCCTCTTCCGTCCACTGCAGCATGGTGGCCCGGGAGAGCGGACCGGCGTACGAGGTCATCTGGACGGCCAGCCCGTCCAGGAGGGCTGTCAGCCGCCAGGCCACGGACATCGGATCCTCGCAGTGGAACTCACCCGCCGCCGCGCCCTCCTCGATGACCTCGGCCAGCTCCGCCTTCCACTGCTGGTCGAGGTCTCCGGCCACGTCGCGCAGCACCGGATCACGCAGGGAGGACGCCCAGCCCTCGATCCACAGCCGCCACCCCTTGGCCTGCCCGGTCGGCGCGTACCAGCGGACGGCCGCCCTGAGCCGGCGGACCGCGCTGGTACGGCGGGTCAGCAGCTTGCGAAGATGGGCGAGATCGGCTTCCGCGGCGTAGGCGAACGCGGCGGCGACCAGCTTCTCCTTGGACGAGAAGTGGTACAGCACCAGGGCGTTGCTCACCCCGAGAACAGCGGCCACATCGGCGATCCGGACCGCGGAGACGCCGCGCACCTCGATCTGCTCGACGGCAGCGCGCAGGAGCTCTTCACGACGCTCCGCCACGCTCAGCCGTACTCTTGCCACCCGGTTACCTTAGCCAACGCCGTGGACGTGGCCGCCGCCCCGGTCCCCGGCCTCCACCGGCACCACCCGAACCGCTCCGCCATGACCGGCAGCCGGGCCGCGGCGAGCACCCCGGACGCGGAATCCTGCGGAGTGTGTGGACGTTGGAGTCGGCATGACGGACTTCGAACCAGGGCGCGCGGCGCTGCTCCGCATCCTCGGGGAGTACGACGGCGGGGTGCCCGTCACGCTCAAGCCGGACGGCAGGCCCCGGCTGTCCAACGTGCATCACGCCTACTACCCCGAAGGCGGGCTGATCCGTGCGTCCGTCACCGAAGGCCGGGCGAAGACCCGCGACCTTCGCCGGGATCCGCGAGCGAGCCATCACGCGCTGGACCGTCGCCGACGGGGTGACGGTTCAGGACGCGGAGTGGTCCTGACCCTGCGGATCGACCACGTCCACGGCCGGCCGGCCGCCTGACGCGGCACCTCCTGCGGGACGGCCGCGGGAGTGCGCCCCGGGACGCACCCTCCCCGGTCGGACTCCCGCCCCGCCGAACCTCCCGACCATAATGAGAAGACCGACTCCCTCAGGAGATGCTGTGACCGGCGCCGACCACCAGTCCTCGCTTCGTACCCGACTCCGCTCGCTGCGCCCCGACGCCTTCGGAGCGGACCCGGCCGGAGCCCGGATGGAGCGGATCCGCCGCTCGCCCAACTTCGCCGACGGAGTGTTCCAGAACCCGGAAGGGGCGCGGACCAGGCCCTCCGGCTCCATGCTCGAATTCGCCAAGGTGTACTTCCGCAAGGAGGAACGGGTCCGTAGGTCCCCGCTCGGTACCGTGCCCGTCCATGCCACGACCCTGGCCGATCTGGCCACGCCGCCGGCGACGGGCCTGCGGGTGACCTGGCTGGGCCACTCCAGCGTCCTCGTCGAGATCGACGGCCGCAGGGTGCTGTTCGACCCGGTGTGGGGCGAGCGCTGCTCGCCCTTCCCGTTCGCCGGACCCAAGCGGCTGCACCCCGTCCCACTGCCGCTCGCCTCGCTCGGGCCCGTCGACGCCGTCGTGATCTCCCACGACCACTACGACCACCTCGACCTGCCCACGATCAGGACTCTGGCCGGGACGGACACGGTCTTCGCGGTGCCCCTCGGCGTCGGTGCCCACCTGGAGCGGTGGGGGGTGCCCGTGGAACGGGTCCACGAGCTCGACTGGAACGAGACGGCGCACGTCGCGGGTATCGGCTTGACGGCCACCCCGGCGCGGCACTTCTGCGGGCGCGGTCTGCGCAACCAGCAGCACACGCTCTGGGCGTCGTGGGCCGTCGCGGGCCCGGAGCACCGTGTCTTCCACAGCGGGGACACCGGCTACTTCTCCGGTTTCCGTGAGATCGGGGCGGAGCACGGCCCCTTCGACGTGACGATGATTCAGGTCGGCGCCTATGCGGAGTACTGGCCCGACATCCACATGACTCCGGCCGAGGGCATGCGTGCCCATCTGGACCTCCAGGGCGGGAAGCCGCACGGCGCGCTGCTGCCGATCCACTGGGGCACCTTCAACCTGGCCCCGCATCCGTGGGCGGAACCCGGGGAGTGGATGAAGGACGCCGGGGAGGAGTCAGGGCAGAAGGTGGCACTCCCTCAGCCGGGGGAGCCGTTCGAGCCGGCGGGCAGTGTTCCCTCGGACCCCTGGTGGCGGGCGGTCTCCACCCCTGTCGCACATCCGTGGCGTGGCGCCGGGGTGACGGACGCCGTACCCGTCCACAAGGAAGAAGTCGACCTCGCGGGCGAGCGATGACGGAGGGCAGCCGGAATTTCGGCGAGCTCGTTCGGTCCCTGGGTGACATGCCGTCGGTCAGTCGCCGGCTCACTGCTGCTCATCACCGGGAGCTCGGGGCACGTTGATGGCGAGAACGGCGGTGTCGGCGTCCACGCCGGTGCCGAAGGTGTCGAGCAGGTCGCGGACCGCGTCGATCGTCGCTGTTGCGGTGGTGGGCGCGAGGCTGCGGCCGAAGTCGAGGAACGCGTCGTCGCCGTAGCGGTCCCCGCGGCCGGTGGTGGCGTGGACGTGGGCCTCGGTGAGTCCGTCGGTGTGCAGGAGCAGGGTGTCGCCCGGGTCCAGGCGCAGGGTGGTGGTGGTGATGCGGGCGTCGGGCAGGACGCCGATGAGCTGTCCGCCGGGGGTGGGGAGGAAGTCGGCGGTGCCGTCCGCGCGCATCAGCAGGGCCGGGGGGTGTCCGCCGCTGGCCAGGGTGATGCGGAAGCCGCCCTGGTCGCCGTCGGGTGTGAGCACGCCGAAGATCACGGTGCAGAAGCGTGGGTCGGTGCCGTTGTACTCGTGGTTCAGCACGGTGTTGAGGTTGCCGAGTACGGCCGCCGGGTCGGGGTCGTAGACGGCGGCGGCGCGCAGGGTGTAGCGGGCCAGGGAGGTGATGGCCGCGGCGGCGGCGCCCTTGCCGCACACGTCCCCCAGGAAGAGACCCCAGGTGCCGGCCGCGAGAGGGAAGAGGTCGTAGAAGTCGCCGCCGACCTCGTCGGCGGAGGCTATGTGGTAGTGCGCGGAGACGTCCAGGCCGGGCACGTTCGCCAGGGCCGGTGGCAGGAGAGTCCTCTGCAGGGTGGTGTTCAGGGCTCGGAGGCGGTCGCGTTCCTTGTCGGCTTCCTGGCGGGCGCGCAGCAACTCGGTCTCGTAGGCGCGGCGGTCACGGGCATCGAAAAGGGTGGTGCGGATCAGGAAGGGCTGTCCCTCGCTGCCCGTTCTCACCGTTGAGGTGACCAGTACCGGTAGGCGGGTGCCGTCGGCGGCTTCGAGCTCCAGGGCGACGCCGCTGATCTCACCGTGCATCCGCAGCGTGGGAGCGAAGTGGGTCTCGTAGTAGAGGCGGCCGCCCACGGTCAGCAGGTCGGAGAAGTACTTGCGGCCGACCACGTCGTCGCGTCGGTAACCGAGCCAGTCCAGCAAGGTCGTGTTGATCTTCGCGATCTGCCCGTCCAGGAGGGTGGAGAGGTAACCGCAGTGCGCGTGCTCGTACAGATCCTCCGCGCTGTCCTCCAGTAGGGCGGAGAACTCGGCCTGCTCCTGTGGTGGCCTGTCCTCTTCCCCCGGTGCACCGTCTTCCCCGCCGTTCGTCCTGCTCGTCACCAGGTGGCTCCCGCGAAGGCGGCGACCACCGCGGCGGTCCTCTCCGGGGCCGTCTTCACGTGGCCGCACGCGCCCGCCTCCGGCCGGGCGACGGCATCGCTGGAACACCGGGACACCAGGGCCGGCACCCGCACGTGGGGGAGGTCAGCGCGGTCGTCGGACAGGAACGTCACCCGGGGGAACGCCCGCGCGACGTCCGGATCGGTGCGGCCCAGCCCCAACTCCCTTACACCACCGGCTTTCCCGTCCAGCGAGACATACGGCTCCCGGGCCACCGGACGCCACATGTCCTGGTCGCACCCGCGCCCGTGCGCGAGCGCGACCACCGGACCACCGGTCCGCCCGGTCACCCGCCCGTGACTCCCGCTCCGCACATCCATACGGCATATCGTCGCAGACACGTCCCGAGCCACTTCGCCCGCTCTCGCGGCAGCTGCCCGCCAGGCGCGTGACTCGTACCGCGGTCGCAGGCGTCCGGTGCCGTCGACAGGTGGGCAGGCCCGGTCTGCGCCATCGCGGGCTCCGGACGGGAGGTGGTCATCACCGTCCGGGCCCGTGACTCGCGCTCGGGACCGCGGGCCTGCGGTAGACAGGTGGTCCGATACGCCGACCACGACCGCGACTACACCCTGGTCACCGGAATCCGGCAGACCGTGCGGCTGGAGCCGGTCGACGAGACGCACCTGCGGCGCCCACGGACCACCCCGGACCCGGCCGGATCCGCCTGTCGTCCGGAGCTCCCGCTGTCCGGCGACCTCCCGGGCCACCGGGTGCACGCGCCGACCTCGACCACGCGCCCCCGACTCCCCCCCGTCCCCGCCGACCGGAGGCGCGAGCGGGCCCCGGCGGCCCGCACCTCCACGGCCTCCTGCTCGAATCCGGAGCCGGGCCCGGGCGGGGCGGGGAGTGGGACACCGCGGGCTCGGCAGGTCTCCGCCCGAGCTCCGCATAACGCGCTCACCTTGTGCCGTGGCGTACGGGGATAGGGGGGTGATAGGGGAAAGCGAAGGGGGAGGCCGGAGTGAATTGCTGCGATAGCGTCACGCCCCGCATCGACCCCTTCGCTGAAAGAGTGTGCAATTCATGGGACTTTCTCCGCAGTCATTCGAATTCCCCGCCTGGCCGCAGTACGGGGACGAGGAGCGGACGGCGCTGCACCGTGCTCTCGACCAGGGGCAATGGTGGCGCATCGGAGGCAGTGAGGTCGACACCTTCGAGCAGGAGTTCGCCGATTACCACGGCGCCCCGTACGCCCTCGCGGTGACCAACGGGACGCATGCGCTGGAGCTGGCGCTGCAGGTCCTCGGGGTCGGTCCCGGATCCGAAGTCATCGTCCCCGCATTCACTTTCATCTCCTCCTCGCAGGCGGCGCAGCGGCTGGGTGCGGTGGCCGTTCCGGTGGATGTCGACCCGGACACGTACTGCATCGATCCGGCCGCCGTCGCCGCTGCGACAGGCCCCAGGACCAAGGTCGTCATGCCGGTCCACATGGCGGGCCAGGTGGCGGACATGGACGCGCTGGACAAGCTGGCCGCCGACGCGGGCGTGGCGATCCTGCAGGACGCGGCGCACGCCCACGGTGCGCGGTGGCAGGGGAGGAAGGTCGGCGATCTCGGGTCCGTGGCAGCCTTCAGCTTCCAGAACGGCAAGCTCATGACCGCGGGCGAGGGCGGCGCGGTGACCTTCCCGACGCGTGAGCTGTACGACAGGGCGTTCCTGCGGCACAGCTGCGGGCGGCCCCCGACGGACCGCAAGTACTTCCACAACACCTCGGGTTCCAACTTCCGGATGAACGAGTTCAGCGCGTCGGTGCTCCGCGCGCAGCTGGGGCGGCTGGCCGGCCAGATCGACACGCGTGAGGAGCGCTGGCCGCTGCTGGCGAGCCTGCTCGCCGAGATCCCCGGGGTCGTACCCCAGAAAAGGGACGGGCGCAACGACCGCAATCCGCACTACATGGCCATGTTCCGGGTCCCCGGACTGGGCGAGGAGCGGCGCAACGCCCTCGTGGACGCACTGATCGAGCGCGGACTCCCGGCCTTCGTCGGCTTCCGCGCGATCTACCGCAGCGACGGCTTCTGGGAGTCCTCCGCCCCGGACGAGTCCGTGGAGGACATCGCCCGCCGCTGCCCCAACTCCGAGGCGCTCACCCAAGACTCCGTGTGGCTGCACCACCGGACACTGCTGGGCACCGAACAGCAGATGCACGACATCGCGGCTGTCATCGCCGAGAGCATGGCCAAGGCGTGAACGGGCCCGTCCGTGTCGTGGTGGTCGGGATGGGCTGGGCCGGCCGCGAGATCTGGCTTCCACGGCTGAAGGAGCATCCCGGCTTCGAGGTCGTCGCCGTGGTCGATCCGGCGGCAGGTACGGCGGATCCGGGAGTACCGCTGCTGGGAGACGTCGCGGAGATCGCGCCCGGGACGGTCGACCTCGCGGTCGTCGCCGTGCCGAACCACCTCCACGCCGTCATCGCCGAGGAGCTGCTGCTCAGGGGCGTCCCCGTCTTCCTGGAGAAGCCGGTGTGCCTGACGTCGGCGGAGGCCGGCCGGCTGGCGGAAGCGGAGCGGAGCGGAGGCGCCGTACTGCTCGCCGGCAGCGCGGCCAGGTACCGGGCCGACGTCCGGGCGCTGTACGAGCGGACGGCGGAGGTCGGACAGCTCCGGCACATCGACGTGTCCTGGGTGCGGGCCCGTGGCGTTCCCGACTCGGGTGGCTGGTTCACACAGGCGCAGCTCGCGGGCGGCGGCGCGCTGGTGGACCTCGGCTGGCACCTGCTGGACAGCATCGCGCCGATTCTGGGCCCGGCCGCCCTGACACAGGTGGCCGGCACGCTGTCCGACGACTTCGTCAACGCGTCGGGTGCGCGGGCCGGATGGCGTGACGCTCCAGTGGCGGCGGGCGCCGGAGCGGGAGGCGGAGACGTCGAGGACACGGTCCGGGCCTTCCTGGTCACGGAGGACGGTGTCTCGGTGGCGCTTCGCGCGAGCTGGGCGTCGCACGAGGCGCGCGACGTCACGCTGATCAGGGTCGAGGGCAGTGCGGGTGTGGCGTCGCTGCGCTGCACGTTCGGGTTCAGCCCCAACCGCGAGGGGGGATCCGCCCTGACGTTCACCAGCGGCGGAGAGACGACCCGGGTGCCGTTGACGGCCGAACCCATCGGTGCCGAGTACGACCGGCAGCTCGACGAACTGCCCGGGCTGCTGGGCGAACCGGCCATGGCAGGACGGGCGGTGGCGGACGCCCGGCGGAACATCGGGGTCATCGAGCGCCTCTACGCCTGCGCCCGCCAGAACAACTCGGACGACGAACCGATCAGGGAGTACCAGATGGACAGGCGCATGACGGGGCTCACCGGCGACACGCCCGCTGTCGGCCCGCTGGAGCACCCCAGGAGCGTGGTCGTGTTCGACCTCGACGGGGTGCTGGTGGACAGCACCGAGGTGATGCGCGAGGCGTTCTCGATCGCGTACGCGGAGGTCGTCGGCGAAGGACCGGCGCCGTTCGCGGAGTACAACCGGCATCTGGGCCGGTACTTCCCCGACATCATGCGGATCATGGATCTGCCCCTCGCGATGGAGGAGCCGTTCGTGAGGGAGAGCTACCGGATGGCTCATCTGGTGCCCATGTTCGACGGGGTGCCGGAGATGCTGCACACACTGCGTGAGCGGGGCATCAGGCTCGCGGTGGCGACGGGGAAGAGCGGGCCGCGGGCGCGGTCGCTGCTGTCGCAGCTGGGGGTGCTCGACCTCTTCGACCACGTGATCGGGTCGGACGAGATAGCCCGTCCGAAACCGGCTCCTGACATCGTCCTGCGGGCTCTGGAGCTGCTCGGCGCCGAGCCCGACGACGCGGTGATGGTGGGAGACGCGGTGACCGACATAGCGAGTGCCCACGGTGCGGGAGTCGCGGCCCTGGCGGCACTGTGGGGGGAGACCGACGAGCCGGCGTTGCTCGCCGCGGCGCCGGACGCGGTGCTGCAGAAGCCGGGCGACCTGCTCGCGCTGTGGCCGGCCGCAGTCGCCGGCTGACCGGCCCCTCAGCCGGCCGCCGGCGTGCGGTGGCCGGCCGGCCCGGCCATGGCGGCGCCCTGCTTCCCGGTCGCGCATCCCGACGGGCGGCACCCCCACCCGCCGGCCCGGAACGGCCCCGCATCCCACGGAGTTAGGGATGCCCTAGGGGGCCGGTAGGGGTAGGGCGCGAGGTGGACGCGCCCGACACTGGGCAGTGACTCGCCCACTGCCGTGGGTGGCAACGGATACCGGCTCGCGCGAGGTGCCTCGCCGGCCGGCGGAGTGGTGAGATGCTGCGTACCGAACTGATACGGCCGCTGCCCGAACTCCTGAAGGCGCACGCCGACCGGTTCGGAGACAAGGTCGCCTTCCGGGACGCCCGCCGGAGTGTGACCTATGCCGAGCTGGAACGCCGCTCGGGGAGGATCGCCGGCCACCTCGCCGACATGAGGCTGCAGCCGGGTGACTGCGTGGCCCTCTACCTCGGCAACTGCGTCGAGGTCGTCGAGAGCTACCTGGCCGTCGTCAGGGCCGGCGCCATCGGTTCGCCGTTCAATCCCCGTGCCACCGACGCCGAGCTCCGCTACCTGCTCGACGACAGCAACGCGCGCGTCGTCATCACCGACGCGGCCCACGCCGCCCAGCTCGGGCGGGTCCTGTCGGACCGGACCGACGTCCGCGTCGTCGTCACGGGCGACGCGCCCGCGGGGGCGTTGCGCTTCGAGACGCTCGCCGGCACCGAGCCGGCCGTCGGACCGCGCGACGACCTGGGCCTCGACGACCTCGCGTGGATGCTCTACACCTCGGGGACCACCGGCCGGCCCAAGGGGGTCCTCTCCACCCAGCGCAACTGCCTGTGGTCGGTCGCCGCCTGCTACGCACCCGTACCCGGACTGAACTCCGACGACAGGGTGGTGTGGCCCCTGCCGCTGTTCCACAGCCTGTCCCACATCGCGTGCGTCCTCGGTGTCACCGCGGTCGGGGCGACGGCCCGGATCGTGGACGGGTTCGAGGCCGACGAGGTCCTGGACGCGCTGCGCGAGGACTCGGCGACCTTCCTGGCCGGTGTGCCCACCATGTACCACTACCTGGTGCGGGCGGCGCGCCGGCAGGGCTTCGAGGCACCCCACCTCCGCATGTGCCTCGTCGGCGGCGCGATCACCACGGCGTCGCTGCGCCGCTCGTTCGAGGACGCCTTCGGTGCGCCGCTGCTCGACGCGTACGGATCCACCGAGACGTGCGGTTCCATCACGATCAACTGGCCCACCGGTGCCAGGGTGGAGGGTTCCTGCGGCCTTCCGGTGCCCGGTCTCGGGGTACGTCTCGTGGACCCGGAAACCGGCGAGGACGTTCCCGCGGAGCGCGAGGGCGAGGTCTGGGTGAGCGGGCCCAGCGTGATGGCCGGCTACCACAACCAGCCCGAGGCCACCGCCGAGGCGATCCAGAACGGCTGGTACCGCACCGGCGACCTGGCCAGACGGGACGCCGCCGGGTACTTCACCGTGACCGGGCGTATCAAGGAACTCATCATCCGGGGCGGGGAGAACATCCACCCCGGGGAGATCGAGGAGGTTCTGCGACGGGTCCCGGGCGTGGCGGACGTCGCCGTGGTCGGCCGGCCGCACGAGACGCTCGGAGAGGTGCCGGTCGCCTGCCTGGTCCCCGGGCCGGAGGGGCTGGACCCGCAGGCCCTGTTCGCGGCCTGCCGCAAGGAGCTCTCGTACTACAAGGTGCCCGAGGAGCTGTACGAGATCGCGCAGGTGCCCCGTACGGCGTCCGGCAAGATCACCCGGCACGTCCTGCTGGAACAGCCCGCCCGGCTGCGGGCGGCCGGCGTCAGCCACTACGAGTCGCTGTTCCGGCTGGACTGGATCCCGCTGCCCTCGGTACCACCGCCGCCCGTGGTCCCCGGCCGGTGGGCGCTGGTCGGCCCGGGTACGGAAGGGCTGACGCAAGGACTCCTCGACCAGGGCATGCAGGTCGCGCACCACTCCGGCCTGGCCGCACTGCGGGACGCCGTGTCCGCCGACGCCCGGACGGCGCCGGACGTCACGGTGCTTGCCCCCGTCGTGGGGTCAGCCGACGGCGGGTCGGTGCACGAGCTGACCCGGACGGCCGCCGCCTGGACGGATGACGAACTCCTCGGCGCCGGACAGCTGCTGCTGGTGACCGGGCGCGCGGTCGCCACCGCGTCCGACGAGGAGATCCCCGACCTGTGGCAGGCCGCGCTGTGGGGCGGGCTGCGTGACATCCAGAGGCAGCACCCCGGACGCGTCGTCCTCGCCGACCTGGACGCGCCCGACGCGCGGGCGGGTGCGGTGCTGCCCACCCTGCTGCCGGGCGACGAACCGCAGTTCGCCGTCCGCTCCGGTGTCACACTGGTGCCCAGGCTGACGCGTGCCGCCGCGCCCGCGCCCGGCGAGCGGGAACCCGCGCCGGACCCGCGCCGCACCGTCCTGATCACCGGCGCCGACGGTGCCGCCGCGGCGGCAGCCGCACGGCACCTGGTCATCGGGCACGGGGTCCGCCACGTGATGCTTCTCAGCGAGGGAGGCCCGCGCGACCGAGCCGCGGTCGAGCTCGAGGACGAGCTGACCCGCGCAGGGGCCCGGGTCGTGCTGGCGGCCTGCGACCTCACCGAACGGGCGGCGCTCGCCGACGTACTGACCCGAGTCCGCCGCCCCCTCACCGCTGTGGTGCACACCCCCGGGGCAGGAGCCGGGACCGAGGAAGACCCCCTGCGCTCGGCGGCCCTGCGGGCCCTGAACCTGCACGAGCTGACCCTCGACGCCGGCCTCGACGCCTTCGTCCTCCATTCCTCGGCAGCCGGTCTGCTCGGGGCGGCCGAGCCGCCCGGCCAGGGCGCTGTCGCTGCCTTCCTCGACGGACTGGCACAGAACCGCCGTGCCGCCGGCCACGCCGCGCTGTCCCTGGCCTGGGGCCCCTCGGAGGGACACGGCGACGGCCCGGGGACACCGACGCCCGCAGGCGTCGGCCGGCTGACCGCGCACGACTGGCGCGCCATGTCCGACGCCGCCCGGACGGTGGACCACGCCGTCCTCGTGCCGATGCGACTCGACTCCGGGACGCTGCACACCGACGACGTCCCCGCGCCGCTGCGCGGCGTCATCGAGGTGACTCCCCGCGCGGCCGCTCCGGACGAGGCAGGCGGCGCCGCACTGCGCGCACAGCTGCTCGCCGTCCCGGACAACGAACGCGGACGGGTGCTGCTGGAGCTCGTGCGTACCCGCGCGGCCCGCGTGCTGGACCTGCCGGAGGGCGCGACCGTCGGCGCGGACAGGGCGTTCAAGGAACTCGGCTTCACCTCCGTCGCGGCCGTCGCCCTGCGGGGCGCCCTGACCCGGGCGACCGGCCTGCGCATGTCGGCGACCGCCGCCTTCGACCACCCGACGCCGACGGCTCTCGCCCGCCACCTGCAGGCCCTGCTGACCGACGAGGACCCGGCCGACATCCCGTCCACGCCCGCGACCGCTGCCTCCGCGGAGCCGGTCGCCATCGTCGCCATGGGCTGCCGGCTGCCCGGCGGAGTCACCTCTCCCGAGGAGCTGTGGCAGCTCGTCGAATCAGGCCGGGACGGCGTCACCGACTTCCCCGACGACCGCGGATGGGACATCGCGGCGCTGTACGACCCCGATCCCGACCGGCAGGGCACCACCTACGTCCGCGAGGGCGGTTTCCTCCATGACGCCGGCGACTTCGACGCGGACTTCTTCGGCATCTCGCCGCGTGAGGCACTGGCGATGGACCCGCAGCAGCGACTGCTCCTGGAGACGTCGTGGGAGGTCTTCGAGCGGGCGGGCATCGACCCCACCTCGCTGCGCGGCGAGAACGTCGGCGTGTTCTCCGGGCTCATGTACCACGACTACGGGACCGACGCCGCGGACGCCCCCGAAGGCGTGGGCGGGTACATCGGCACGGGTACCGCGGGCAGCGTCGTCTCGGGCCGGGTCGCCTACACCCTGGGCCTCGAAGGCCCCGCGATCACGGTGGACACCGCGTGCTCCTCGTCGCTGGTCGCCCTGCACCTGGCGGCGCAGGCCCTGAGGTCCGGAGAATGCTCGATGGCACTGGCCGGCGGGGCGGCGGTCATGGCCAGGCCCGTATCCTTCATCGAGTTCTCCCGGCAGCGTGGGCTGGCACCGGACAGCAGATGCAAGGCCTTCGCGGCGGCGGCCGACGGCACCTCGTGGGCCGAGGGCGTCGGCGTGCTGCTCCTCGAACGCCTCTCGGACGCACAGCGCAACGGGCACCGGGTGCTGGCCCTGCTCCGTGGCTCGGCGATCAACCAGGACGGCGCGAGCAACGGCCTGACCGCGCCCAGCGGACCCGCGCAGCGCCGGGTCATCCGCCAGGCGCTGGCCAACGCCCGCCTGGCGGGCCACGAGGTGGACGCGGTAGAGGCACACGGAACGGGCACCACACTGGGCGACCCGATCGAGGCGCAGGCCCTGCTGGCGACGTACGGACAGGACCGGCCCGCCGACCGGCCGCTGTGGCTGGGCTCGCTGAAGTCCAACATCGGGCACGCCCAGGCCGCCGCCGGGGTGGCGGGCGTGATCAAGATGGTGATGGCGATGCGCAACGGCGTGCTGCCGGGGACCCTGCACGTCGACGCGCCGTCCCCTCACGTCGACTGGGCGTCGGGCGCGGTGGAACTGCTGACCGAGGCCCGTGACTGGCCCGCCACGGGACGCCCGCGCCGGTCCGCGGTGTCCTCGTTCGGGGTCAGCGGTACGAACGCCCACGTCATCCTGGAGCACGTTCCCGAGACCGTCCGGGGGAGCGAGCGGGAGGGAGACACCGGCGGCGGACACCGGACCCTGCCGCTCCTCGTGTCCGGACGCGGGGCCCCGGCCCTCGCCGCCCAGGCGGCCCGCCTCGGCGGACATCTCGCGGCCCACCCGCGGGCCGACCTCGGCGACGTCGCCCACGCACTGGCGACCACCCGCGCCGCGCTGGAGCAGCGGGCCGTCGTGGTGGCCGACGACATCGACGAGGCACGGTCCGCCCTGGACGCGGTCGCCGCCGGCCTGCCGTCGACGTCCGTGGTCGCGGGCAGCGCCGTCACCGAGGGCAAGGTGGTGTTCGTCCTGCCCGGCCAGGGCTCCCAGTGGGCCGGTATGGGCGCCGAACTCCTGGACGTCTCACCGGTGTTCGCCCACCACATGGCCCTGTGCGCGGAGGCACTCGCCCCGCACGTTGACTGGTCGCTGTCCGATGTGATCCGACAGGTTCCCGGAGCACCCACGCTCGACCGGGTGGACGTCGTGCAACCGGTGTCGTTCGCCGTCATGGTCTCCCTCGCACAGGTGTGGCGGTCCCACGGAGTCGAACCCGACGCGGTCGTCGGTCACTCGCAGGGGGAGATCGCCGCGGCATGCGTCTCCGGCGCGCTCTCCCTGCCGGACGCGGCGCGGGTCGTGGCGCTGCGCAGTCGCGCCATCGCCCAGCACCTCGCCGGCCGGGGCGGCATGATGTCGGTGGCCCTGTCCGCGGAGGAGGCGGACAGACGGCTGGGCGCCACCCCGGACGGGGAACTCTCGCTCGCCGCGGTCAACGGGCCGTCGTCCGTGGTCGTCGCGGGAGAGCCCGCAGCACTGGACGCCCTGGCCGGCGAACTGACGTCCGAGGGCGTCAGGGTGCGCAGGATCCCCGTGGACTACGCCTCCCACTCCGCACAGGTCGAGCGCATCGAGGCCGATCTCGCGAGCGCACTGGCTCCGATCACCCCCCGCCGCTCGGACGTCCCCTTCTACTCCACCGTCCACAACCGCTGGATGGACACGCAGGACCTGGACGCGGACTACTGGTACCGCAACCTCCGGGGAACCGTACGGATGGAGGAGGCGGTCCGAGCCCTCCTGGCGCAGGGCTTCGGATTCTTCGTGGAGGTCAGCTCCCACCCCGTGCTGGTTCCGGCGGTCCAGGCCACCGCCGAGGACGCGGGCGGCGGCTCCGTGACGGTGGTCGGCACACTGCGCCGCGACGACGGCGGCACACGGCGACTGCTCACCTCGCTCGCCGGGGCCTGGGTGCGCGGCCTGGCCGTCGACTGGCCCACCCAGCCCGCGCGGGGTGCGGCGGCAGACCTGCCCACCTATGCGTTCCAGCGCCGCCGTTTCTGGCTCCAGGCGTCGTCCGACCGCGACACCCACCCGGCCGGCACGTCGTCGGACCCTGTGGAGGCGTCGTTCTGGAAGGCCGTCGACAGCGAGGACCTGGAGGCACTGACCGCCTCGCTGACGGCGGGCGGCCGGGAGGACGCCGAAGGGATCGGCGCGGTGGCCGACGCGCTGCCGGTGCTGGCCGACTGGCGCCGGCGCCACCGGGAGAGGTCCGCCGGCGACACCTGGCGCTACCGGG
The DNA here is from genome assembly GCF_044385685.1 of Streptomyces sp. ALB3. NCBI lineage: Bacteria > Bacillati > Actinomycetota > Actinomycetes > Kitasatosporales > Streptomycetaceae > Streptomyces > Streptomyces sp. ALB3. The sequence continues at coordinate 139,319 of NZ_JBISCE010000009.1, forward strand.
TGACCTGGAGACGACTGGCCGGCGCCGGCCGCGACGAACTGCCCGGCAGATGGCTCGTGGTGACGCCCGACGCGTGCGGCGGCACCGGCCGCACCGACGCCGTGCTGGAAGGGCTGCGCGCCCGTGGCTCGCAGTGCGTACGGATGGACGTGAACACCCCGGAAACCGGCCGGGACGAGCTCGCCGCGCGCCTCCGGGAGGAAGCCGGACAGCCCGGCGGAATCGATGGCGTACTGTCCCTGCTGGCCTTCGACGAGCGGCCCCTGGCCGGAGCCCCCGCACAGACCGCAGGCCTGGCCGCCACCGTCACACTCCTGGCGGCGCTCGACGCGAGCGGTCTCGACGCCCCCCTCTGGGCGCTCACCTGCGGCGCGGTCGCCACGGGCCCCGGTAGCCCGGAGACCAGCCCGGCGCAGGCGATGGTGTGGGGACTCGGCAGAGTCGTCGCACTGGAACAGCCGCGCCGCTGGGGAGGGTTGGTGGACCTTCCCCACGCCCTCGACGAACGGGCGCTGCGCCGGCTGGCCGGCGCCCTGAGCGGCACGGACGGCGAGGACCAGCTGGCCGTCCGCCCGACCGGGGTGTTCGCACGCCGCCTCGTGCCGGCACCCACGGGCGCGGCCCCCGCCACCCGCCGCTGGGCCCCTCGCGGGACCGTCCTGGTGACCGGCGGCACCGGGGGCGTCGGCGCCGAAGTGGCCCGCCGGCTCGCGTCCGAGGGCGCCGCTCACCTGGTCCTGACCGGCCGACGGGGCCCTGACGCTCCCGGAGCGGAGCAACTGGCCGACGAGATACGTGCCTCGGGGGCGAACGTGACCCTCCGCGCGTGCGATCTCGCCGACCGGGAAGCGGTGCGCAGCCTCCTCGCGTCGCTGCCCGGCCCGCTCACCGCCGTGGTGCACGCCGCGGGAGTGGGACAGAACAGCCTGCTCGCGGACACCGCCCCCGACGAGTTCGCCGACGTGCTCGCGGGCAAAGCGGCCGGTGCCGCACATCTCGACGAGCTCCTCGGGGACACCGACCTGGACGCGTTCGTCCTGATGTCGTCCAACTCCGGCGTCTGGGGCGGCGGCGGCCAGGGCGCCTATGCCGCCGCCAACGCCTTCCTGGACGCGCTCGCGGAACAGCGCCGCGCCCGGGGCCGCACCGCGACGTCGGTCGCCTGGGGCGCGTGGGGCGGGGGCATCGGACTCGGAGCACGGGACGGGGCGTCCGAACGGCTCAGGCGGGCGGGTGTGCTCGAGATGGAACCGGGCGCGGCCGTCTCGGCGCTGATACGCGCCGTCGAGCACGACGACACGTGTGTGTCGGTGACGCACATGGACTGGCGGCGGTTCGGCGCCGCGTTCACCATGACCCGTCCCAGCCCGCTCATCGCGGACATCCCCGGGGTACGGGAGACGGGGACGGACGAGGAGGAGGATCGGGAGACCCCGGGCACGGCCGGGCGTCTCGCCGGGCTCACAGGCCCGGAGCGCGACACGTTGCTGCTCGAACTGGTGCGTGCCCAGTCCGCAGCCGTCCTCGGCCACCCGGGGCCGGCGTCCGTGGACCCGGCCCGCGCCTTCCGGGACCAGGGCTTCGACTCCATGACCGCGCTCGACCTGCGCAACCGCCTGGCCGCCGAGGCCGGCGTCGCCCTGCCCTCCACCATCGTCTTCGACCATCCCACCCCCGCCGCCCTCGCCACCCGTCTGCGCGACCTGCTTGTCGGGGAACACACCGCGACTCCGGCCCCCGCCACCGGTGCGGCACCCGACGACGACCCGATCGTGATCGTCGCCATGAGCACCCGGCTGCCGGGTGGCGTCGCCTCCCCCGAGGACCTGTGGAAGCTCGTCGCGGCCGGCGGCGACGCCGTGTCGGACTTCCCGGACGACCGTGGCTGGGACGTCGAGAACCTCTTCGACCCGGACCCCGGGCGGACCGGCAAGTCCTACGTGCGGCACGGCAGCTTCCTGTACGACGCCGGAGACTTCGACGCCGCCTTCTTCGGCATATCGCCGCGCGAGGCGTTGGCCATGGACCCGCAGCAGCGCGTGCTGCTGGAGACGGCCTGGGAGGTGGTGGAGCGGGCAGGCATCGACCCCGAGTCCCTGCACGGCAGCCGGACAGGCGTCTTCGTCGGCGCCATGCACCAGGACTACGGCACGGGGCAGAGCCCTGCCCGGCGCGGAGCCGAGGGCTACTTCGTCACCGGGAACGCGTCCAGCGTGCTGTCTGGCCGGGTCGCCTACACCCTCGGCCTCGAAGGTCCCGCCGTCACGGTGGACACCGCCTGCTCCTCCTCCCTCGTGGCCCTCCACATGGCCGCCCAGGCCCTGCGCTCCGGCGAATGCGACCTGGCGATGGCCGGTGGGGTGACCGTCATGGCCACACCCGACGGGTTCGTCGAGTTCTCCCGCCAGCGCGGGCTCTCCACCGACGGCAGGTGCCGCGCATTCGCTGCCTCGGCCGACGGCACCGGCTGGTCCGAAGGAGCCGGACTCCTGCTGGTCGAGAGGCTGTCCGACGCCCGCCGCAACGGACACCCCGTCCTGGCCGTGGTGCGCGGGACAGCGATCAACCAGGACGGTGCGAGCAACGGACTGACCGCTCCGAACGGGACGTCCCAGCAACGGGTCATCCGTCAGGCCCTGGCCGACGCCGGTCTCACCGCGCCGGACGTCGACGTCGTGGAGGCCCACGGCACGGGGACGACACTGGGCGACCCGATCGAAGCGCACGCGGTGCTGGCGGCCTACGGCCAGGACCGGCCCGAGGACAGGCCGCTGTGGCTGGGCTCCCTGAAGTCGAACATCGGGCACACCCAGGCGGCCGCAGGCGTGGCCGGCGTGATCAAGATGGTCATGGCGATGCGCCACGGCGTACTGCCCCGCACCCTGCACGTCGACGAACCCTCTCCGCACATCGACTGGGCGTCGGGCGCGGTGGAACTGCTGACCGAGGCCCGGGAGTGGCCCGCCCTCGACCGGCCCCGGCGAGCCGGCGTGTCGTCGTTCGGGATCAGCGGCACCAACGGGCACGTGATCCTCGAGCAACCACCCGCCGCCGGACCGGCCGCACCCCGGGCGCGCACCACCCCGCCCGCCACCCCGTGGCTGCTCTCCGCGCGGACCCCGGACGCACTGTCCGCCCAGGCCGCACGCCTGGTGGCCCTCCTGGAACAGCCCGACGCCCCCGCTCCTGCCGACGTCGCGTACTCCCTCACCGCACGCCCGGCCATGGAACACCGCGCGGTCCTCGTGGCCACGGACGGCGAGGACCCGCTGCCGGGGCTGCGCGCCCTCTCCCACGGCGAGACCGCCGCCACCCTCGAGCGGGGCGTACGCGCCGACGGTCCCACCGCCGTCCTGTTCACCGGCCAGGGCGCGCAGCGCCTGGGCATGGGGCGTGAACTCTACGACTCCTATCCCGCCTTCGCCGAAGCCTTCGACGCGGTGTGCGCGGAACTCGATCCGCGCCTGGGGCGGTCCCTGCACAGTGTGCTCCTCGGCAGCGATCCCGCGCCGCTGGAACAGACGGCGATGGCCCAGGCGGCGTTGTTCAGCGTCGAAGTGGCCCTGTTCCGCCTGATGGAGACCTGGGGCGTACGGCCTGACGCCATCGCCGGACACTCGGTCGGTGAGATCGCAGCCGCGCACGTCGCCGGGATCCTCTCACTGGCCGACGCCTGCGCACTGGTCGCCGCCCGCGGGGCACTGATGCAGGCCCTGCCCACGGGCGGCTCCATGATCGCCGTCGCCGCTCCCGAGGACGAGGTGCTGCCCCTGCTCGCCGGTCTCGAGGACCGGGTGAGCATCGCGGCCGTGAACGGACCGTCCGCCGTGGTGCTCTCGGGCGACGAGCAGGCCGTCCAGGAACTGGCGGCGGAGTTCGCGGGGCGCGGCACGGACACCAGGAGGCTCCGGGTCAGCCACGCCTTCCACTCGCCGCTCATGGACCCCATGCTCGACGCGTTCCGGGCCGTGGTGGAGACGCTCGACTTCCGCGCGCCCCACATCCACGTCGTGTCGACCAGCGCCCCCGAAGCGGCCGGCGCCGACGTCCTGTGCAGCCCGGACCACTGGACCGACCAGGTGCGGAGGCCGGTACGGTTCCACGACGCGGTCCGGACCCTGCACGGCCGGGGCGTCAGGACCTTCCTCGAACTCGGTCCGGGCGGTGTCCTCACCGCGATGGTCCAGGACTGCCTCGGCGACGTCGCGGAAGGCGTCGTGGCCGTGCCGACCCTGCGACGGGACAGATCCGAACCGCAGGCGGTCCTCACCGCGCTCGCACGCCTCCACGTCCGGGGCGTCCCGGTGGACTGGGCCGCTCTGTTCGAGGGCAGCGGCGCCCGGACGGTCGATCTGCCCACGTACGCCTTCCAGCGCCGCCGTTACTGGCTCGAACCGTCCGGTGCCGCACCGGACGCGGGTGCGGCCGGTCTCACCGACGCCGGTCACCCGCTGCTCCGGGGAACCGTCACCCTGCCGGACAGCGACGGGGTGCTCGCCACCGGCAGGGTGTCCGTGGCCACCCACGGCTGGCTCGCCGACCACGCGGTGGGCGGGCAGGTGCTGGTGCCGGGTACCGCGCTCGTGGAGGCGGCCGTGCGGGCCGGCGACGAGGCCGGTTACCCGGTCCTCGACGAACTCGTCATCGAGGCTCCCCTCGTACTGCCCGGCCACACCGCCGTACAGCTGCAGGTCGCCGTGTCCGCGCCGGACGCGACCGGCCGCCGCCCCGTGGGCATCCACTCCCGTCCCGCCGACGCGGACCCCGACGCGCCCTGGACCAGACACGCGGGCGGCCTGCTGGCCACCGGCGGAACGGAGCCGCCGCGCGGGACGGGGGCGTGGCCGCCGGAGGGCGCCGGGCCGGCCGACGCCGAGAGTTTCTACCCCTCCATGGCGGAGGCGGGCTACGTCTACGGCCCGGCCTTCAGAGGCCTGCGGTCCGTGTGGACCCTCGGTGACGTGATCTACGCAGAGGTCGCGCTGCCGGAGGAACACCAGGAGGAAGCGCGGCAGTTCGGCATCCACCCGGCCCTGCTGGACGCCGCCCTGCACGCCGCCGGCTTCGGGGCCCTCGGCGGCACGGAACAGGGCATGCTCCTCCTGCCGTTCGCGTGGACCGGCGTCACCCTGCACACCTCGGGCGCCTGCGCCCTGCGCGTCAAGGTGACCCCGGCGGGCCCGGACTCCTTCTCGCTGGAGGCCACCGACGCGGACGGCGTACCGGTGATGTCCGTCGAGTCCCTGACCTTCCGCCCGGTCCCCGCGGACCGGCTGCGAACGGGGCCCGCTGCCCACGACCGCCTGTTCCACCTCGACTGGCCCGCCGCAGCCCTGCCCGGACAGCCGGTCCCGGCACAGCCGCTGGAGTACGCCGACCTGACCGGGACCCCGAACACCGAGGAGGGCCCCGCCCGGGTACGGGAACTGCTGGGACGGGCCCTGCACGCCGTACGGTCCTGGCTGGACGAGGACAGGCCCGCCTCCGCACGGCTCGTGGTACTCACCCGCAACGCGTGCCTGCCCGGTACCGACCCGGCGGCCGCCGCCGTGTGGGGCCTGGTACGTGCCGCCCAGTCCGAGAACCCGGACCGCATCGTCCTCGCCGACATCGACGCCGAGGAGAGCTCGCGGCTCGCCCTGCCGCAGGCCGTCGCCTCCGGGGAGGCGCAGCTCGCCATCCGGGCCGGTGAGGTCCGGGTGCCCAGACTGGCGCGCGTCCCCTCCGATGCGCCGGCCGAGGGACGCCCGCCGAACAGGCAGGGCACCGTACTGATCACCGGCGGCACCGGGACCCTGGGCTCACTGGTCGCCCGCCACCTGGTCGCCGAACACGGCGTACGCGGCGTCGTGCTGGTCAGCCGCAGCGGGGGAAGCGGTACCGGGGCCCGCGCGCTCGAAGCCGAACTGGGCGGACTGGGCGCAGAGGTGACGTTCGCGGCCTGCGACGTCGCCGACCGTGCGGCGCTCGCCGCCGTCCTCGACGCGATCCCCGCCGAACGGCCCCTCACGGGTGTCGTGCACGCCGCGGGCGTCCTGGACGACGGTGTGGTCACGGCGCTCACCCCCGAACGCCTGGACACCGTGCTACGCCCCAAGGCGGACGCGGCCTGGCACCTGCATGAGCTGACCCGGGAAGCGGACCTGGCGTTCTTCGTGCTCTTCTCGTCGGCCTCCGGCCTCCTCGGAACGCCCGGCCAGGCCAACTACGCGGCGTCCAACGCCTTCCTGGACGCTCTGGCGGAGTACCGCAGTTCCCTGGGGCTGCCCGCCACCTCCCTCGCCTGGGGGCTGTGGGCCGAGGCCTCCGCCATGACGGGCGGCCTCAGCGGTGCCGAGATGGAGCGCGGCCGGCGCGGCGGCATGGACGCCCTGACGTCCCGTGAGGGCGTGGAACTGCTGGACGACGCACTGCGTCTGGGGCACGCGAAGCTGATGCCCGCCAAGCTGACCTCCGGTGTGGAGGGCACGGAGACCGCAGCCGTACCGCTGCTGCTGCGCGGCCTGCTGCGTGTCACCCGTAGGAGCTCGCGCGGCGGTGCCTCCGCCCCGGCAGGCGCACCGGCACGGGAACTGACCCGCATGGACGAGGCCCAGCGTGCGACCGCGCTGCTGGAGCTGGTGCGCGGCGAGGCGGCGGCCGTGCTCGGCCACGGCGCCGCAGGCGCCGTCGACTCCGAGCAGGCGTTCAAGGACGTGGGGTTCGACTCCCTGACCGCAGTGGAACTCCGCAACAGGCTCGTCGCCGCCACCGGGGTGCGGCTGCCGGCAACGCTGGTCTTCGACTACCCGACCCCCCTGGCGCTGGCGGGGTGCCTCGCCGAACGGCTCCGCCCGGAGCCCGCCGACGTGCCGGCCGCCGGCTCGCAGCCGTTGATGCTCGCCGCCGAACTGGACCGCCTGGAAGCGGCGTTCGCGCACGCGGACCCCGACGAAGAGCTGAGGGCCGACCTCATGTCGCGGCTGTCCCGACTGGAATCGCTGACCGCCTCATGGGGGTCCGCGGGCCGCCTCGACCACGAGGAGGACGCCTTCGACTTCGACACGGCCTCCGACGACGAGATCTTCGGGCTCATCGACAAGGAACTGGGGTCGTCCTGAACACCGTTCGGGCCCCCGCTGCAGCGTTCAGGGAGATACAGACGTGGTGAACTCCGATGTGCTGATCGTCGGATACGGTCCGGTGGGCCAACTGGCGGCGATCCTGCTGGCCCAGCACGGCCGCACGGTCACCGTGGTCGAGCGCTGGCCGCAGCCCTACCCGATGCCCCGCGCCGTCGCGTACGACGGTGAGGCGGCCCGCATACTCGCCGCCGCCGGTGTGGCCGACCGTCTCGAGGGCGTACGGGAACCCACCGGTGAGTACGTCTGGGAGAACGCCCGCGGACAGACGCTGATCCACATGGAGGTACCGGGCAGGAGCCCGTCGGGCTGGCCCGAGTCGACGTCCATGTACCAGCCCGGTCTGGAGGCCGCGCTCGCCGCGCGCGGCGCGGAACTGCCCGGCGTCACCGTGCACCGGGGCCGCACGGCGGTCGGACTGACCGACTACCGGGACCACGTGGAGGTGGTCGCGGAGGACGAGGACGGCAACCGCTCGACGTACGGGGCCCGCTGGGTCATCGGCTGCGACGGAGCCAACAGCTTCGTCGGCCGGCACATCGAAACGACGGTCACGGACTACGGGTTCGCGCACGACTGGCTGATCTGCGACGTCGTGACCCACGACAAGCGCGAGTACACACCGAACAACCTGCAGATCTGCGACCCTGCCCGCCCCAGGACCGCCGTCTCCGCAGGACCGGGGCACCGGCGCTGGGAGTTCATGCGGATGCCCGGCGAGACGATCGAGGAACTCGGACAGGAGAAGACCGTATGGCGGCTCCTGGGACTGTTCGGCCTCACCCCCGACAACGCCAGCCTGGAGAGGCACGCCGTCTACACCACACAGGGCACCTGCGCCGACCAGTGGCGCTCCGGAAGGCTGCTCGTCGCCGGCGACGCCGCGCACGTCATGCCGCCCTTCGTCGGGCAGGGCATGTGCTCGGGCTTCCGCGACGCCGCCAACCTGGCGTGGAAGCTTGACCTCGTCCTGGGTGGTCTCGCGGGCGAGGAACTGCTGGACACCTACACCCTCGAACGCAGCGCACACGTGCGGCCCGCCATCGAGACCTCGATCGCGCTGGGCAACGTCATCTGCCAGACCGACCGTGCCGCCGCCGCCGGACGCGATGCCTTCATGCTCGCCGCCCGGATGCGCGCCCGGGGCGGCCGTGACCAGGCAGCCCCCGGCGGGCCCTCGCTGGCCGACTCCCTCAGCGACGGCTTCCTGCGCACCGGTGCCCCCTCCGCCGAAGGGGCCCCACGGCCGGCCGGCCGGCTCGTCCCCCAGGGGGAGGTCGTGCGCGGCAGTTCCCGGGGGCTTCTCGACGAGGTCGTCGGCACCGGCTTCGTCCTGCTCTGCTCCGAGGACCCGCACCTGCTCCTCCCCACCGCGGACCTGGCCTTCCTCGACACCCTCGGCTGCCACCTCGTGCACGTACTGCCCGTGGAGACCCCACCGGAGAAGGCGGGGGAACACGCGGTCGTCGACGCCGAGAACCTCTATCTGCCCTACCTGGCCGGGCTGTCCGGCCCAGGGCCGGACGGGGCCATCGGCATGCTCGTACGCCCCGACTTCTACCTCTTCGGGGCCGCCCACGGCCCCGACGACCTGGTCGCGCTCATCGACGAGCTACGCGCCCGTCTCGGCCGGACCACCGCCTGAACCTCCACCCCACCTCACGAAAGGCACCACCTCCATGTTGGAAGCGGCCAAACAGTTCGGGAAGCTCATCCAGATGATCTCGACGGGCGACCCCGTCAAGAGGACCCGGCGCCTCTACCAGTTCATGCCACCCAGCTTCGAGTTCGTCGACCGCACCACCACGTACTGCAACTTCGGTTACTGGAACGACGGATGCGTCAGTCTCGACGAGGCCGCGGAGGAGCTCGCCACCCGGCTGGGCGACGCCGCCGGCATCGAGGCCGGTGACACCGTGCTCGACCTGGGCTTCGGCTACGGCGACCAGGACTTCTCCTGGATCCGCAACCGCCAGCCCAAGAAGATCCACGGGCTGAACATCACTCCGCACCAGATCGAGGCCGCCCGGGCCCGGGCCAAGGCGGAAGGGCTCGAGGACCGCCTCGAATTCCAGCAGGGCTCCGCAACGGACATCCCCTTCCCGGACAACACGTTCGACAAGGTCGTCGCCCTCGAATCCGCATTCCACTTCTACCCGCGCAGCGCATTCTTCGAGGAAGCCTTCCGGGTCCTGCGGCCCGGTGGCGTACTCGCCGTCGCGGACGTCCTCCCCACTGACGACACAGTCGTACGCAAGGAACTCAAGTCCCGTGCGCTCAGCTGGATCCTCCTCAGTTACGACGAGGAGAACTGGTACACCTCGGGCGTCTACGCCGACAAGCTGGCCGAGGCGGGATTCGAGGAGAACCGGGTCGATTCGATCCGGGACCGGGTGTGGGAGCAGTACCGCACGTTCATGGTGGAGAAGATCGAAAGCCCCGGCTACAAGAACTTGGTCACTCCCACCCAGTACAAGGGGATCAGCCAGAACTGGAGTGACCAGGAACTGCTGAAGAAGGAGCTGGACACCATCGACTACGTGATCGCGGTCGCCAAGAAGCCGACGATCTGAGCATGACCCGGAAGCGGGACGCGCCGGGACAGTGACAACCGTGCAAGGGCAGGGGTGGAAGGGTGCGTTTGGTCGAGCGTGACGAGCACGTGCGGGCTCTGGACGGGCTGCTGGACGAGTGCCGCGGGAGACGGGGGCACGTCGTCGTACTGGACGGCCCGGTCACCACGGGCAAGACCGAGCTCCTGCGCGTCTTCACCGAGCGGGCCCCGGCCGACGTCGTCGTGCTCCGCGCGACCTGCTCGCGTGCTGAGCGCACCCTGCCCCTCGGAGTCCTGACGCAACTGCTGCACAGTGCCAGTCTGCCCCTGGACATCGCCGACCGGGCCGCTCAGTTGCTGAAGGAGGGAGCGGCCTCCGAGGCCCTGCCCCGGACCCGCCACGACAGCGTCGAACCGGAGGCCGTCCAGATCTTCCAGGGCCTCGGCGCCGTACTGCTCGACCTCGCCGGGGAGTCACCGGTGCTGATCGCCGTCGACGACGTCCAGCACGCCGACGACTCGTCGTTGCACTGCCTGCTCCACATCGTGCGGAGAATAGGGTCGGCCCGGATCATGGCGGTCCTCACCGAGGACGCGGAACTCGGGGCGCAGCACTCCCCGTTCCGCGCCGAACTCCGGCGCCAGTCCCGGTTCCACCGGTTGCGCCTCGCACCGCTCACCCGGGAGGGCGTCGCCGAGGTGCTCCGCGACCGGCACTCCGGCCACTCGGCCGGGCCGGCGGACCCCATCCCGTCGCAGCAAGCCGAGCAACACGCCTCCCCGTGGGGCGTGGACGACTTCTTCCGGATCAGCGGCGGCAACCCCCTGCTCCTGCACGCCCTCATCGAGGACCACCACATCGCCGGTGAGGCACGGGCACAGGGCTACGGGCTGGCCCTGCTCAACTGCCTGTACCGGGACAAGCCAGTGATCACGTACGTCGCGCGCGCCCTGGCGGTGCTCGACACGGAGGGGGACGTCAAGGCGCTGGCACAGCTGGCAGGAGCCGACCAGGAAGCGGTCGGCCGCGCCCTCCACGACATGGAGGCGGCCGGTCTGACCGGCAACGGCGTGTTCCGGCACCCGGTGGCCCGCTCGGCCGTCCTGGACGGACTTCAGGCCCCGGACCGGGCGGCCCTGCACCGCCGCGCCGCGCAGCTCATGCACGCCCGGGGCGCACCCGCCGCGACCGTCGCCCGCCACCTGGTGGAGTCCAGGCACACGCAGGGCCCGTGGGCGGTCCAGGTGCTGCTGGAGGCCGCCGATCACGCGCTCCTCGGCGGCAGGACCTGGTTCGCGACGGAATGCCTCGCACTCGCCCACAGATCGTGCGGTGACGAACAGGAACGACCGGGTATCAGGGCACGGCTGGCCCAGGCCGAATGGGAACTCAACCCCTCCGCGGCAGCGCGGCACCTCACCCCGCTGGCCGCGGCGGCCGGCGCCGGCCGGCTCGCGCACGCCGACCTCCTGGTCCTGCTCAGACACCTGCTCTGGCACGGCCGTACGAGCGAGGCGCAGCCCGTCCTCGAACAGATCCGCAGCAGCCCCGAGACGGGTGGGACCTCACAGGCGGCACTGACGCGTAACACCGAGCTCTGGCTGGCCGCCACACATCCTCAGCTCGCCCGCAGACACCAAGCGCCCGTCCCCGCCGACGACGGCTCCGCCGCCCTCGCCGACCCCCGCGGTGATCCGTGGCTGCGGTCGGCAGCCGAACTGGCCGGTCTGCTGACACACGGGCCGGGCGACCCGGCCGCGGACCGGGCCGAACGCGTCCTGGACGGCCTCGGCCTCGGCCTGGGCCGCACGTCGCCCTGGACCGAGGAAGCCGTGCAGCTGGCCCTGCTCGGCCTGATCTGCGCGGGACGCCTGCGCAGCGCGGCCGACCGGTGCGACAAGCTCCTGACCGAGGCGGACACACGGGAGGCCCCCGTCCGGTCGGCGATGGCCTCCGCCACACGCGCGGAGATCGCGGTCAGGCAGGGCGACCTGGCAGCGGGCGCCGCATACGCCCGGCAGGCGCTGACACAGCTGCCACCCCAGGCCTGGGGCGTCGCGATCGGCTTCCCGCTGGGCAGCCTCATCCTCGCCGCGACAAGGATGGGCGACTACGAGGAAGCCGCGAAGCACCTCACGTACTCCGCTGCCGACGGCATGTTCCGCAGCCGCTACGGGCTGCACTACCTCCATGCCCGCGGCCACTACTACCTCGCTACCGATCACCCGCACGCCGCGCTCGCCGACTTCATCTCCTGCGGCGAACTCATGCGCAACTGGGGCCTCGACGCAGTCGCTCTCGTGCCCTGGCGGACCGGCGCGGCCGAAGCCTGGATACGGCTCGGCAACCGGGACCAGGCCAAGCGGCTCCTCCACGACCAGCTGACCTCGGCGGGGACCGACAGGCCGCGCCTGCGGGGCTCCGCCCTGCGCCTGCTCGCGGCGGCCGGTCCCACGGCCAGGCGCCCCGACCTGCTCACCGAGGCGCTCGACCTGCTGGAGGACTGCGGCGACCGCTACGAGCAGGCCAGAGCCCTCGTCGACCTCAACCGCAGCTACTACCAGATGGAGGAGTACCGGCGGGCCCGCATGGTCTTCCGGAGAGCCTGGCACGTGGCCGACCTGTGCGGTGCCGGTCCACTGACGAAGGAACTCCTCGCAGCAACAGGCGACTTCAACGGCCCGGAGACGACCTCCGGCAGCGCCGACGGAATCCCCTCCCTCACCGGCTCGGAACGGCGCGTCGCCTCCCTGGCCGTCATGGGATGCACGAACCGTGAGATCGCCGGCAAGCTCCACATCACCGCCAGCACGGTCGAGCAGCACCTCACCCGCGTCTACCGGAAGCTCAAGGTGAAACGCCGGAAGGACCTGCCAGTGGATCTCCGCAGCGATGTGGTCAAGACTGAACGAGCCCAACTCGACTGCGGCTGAATCCACTTCTCCGCACACCCCCCGAACCCCCAGAGGTAGCAACGTGTCCCAGACAGCGGCGAACTCCCTGACCGTGCCGGCCCCCGGCACCTACACCATCGACCCCGGCCGCAGCAGCATCACCTTCCGCACCCGGCACGTCTTCGGCCTCGCGGGCGTCGACGGCTCCTTCTCCGTGCTCAGCGGCCGCATCCGGCTCGCGGACGAGGCCGCGGAGTCCGACGCGACGGCCGTCATCGACGCCACCAGCTTCACCACGGGCAACGACACGCGCGACAAGGTCGTACGCTCCGACAAATACCTGGCCACCGGCACGCACCCGCACATCTCGTTCACCTCCGACGCGGTACGGGAATCCCAGGGCGACTACGCCCTGCACGGCGAACTGACCGTCCGCGGCACGACCCGCCCGGTGGAGCTGCTCATCGAGCACTCGGACACCAGGGCCGGCGAGATCATTTTCCGCGCCACCACGAAAATCGACCGGTACGCCTTCGGCGTCACCGCCGACAAGGGCATGACCGCCCGGTACCTGAACCTCACCCTCGACGTCGTCGCCTCACCGGCGTGACGGTCCTGGGGATCGACGTCGGTGGCACGAAGGTCGCCCTGCGGACCGACGGCAGTACACCGTCACGCAGCGCCGTGTTCCCCTGGCCGCGTACGGGCAGCGTCGCGGACGACCTGGAAGCTCTCACCGGGAACATCCGCGCGCTGCTCGACGGCTCTCCGCAGCCCCTCGACGCGGTAGGCGTTGCCATGCCGGCGACCGTCGGCCCGGACGGGCTGGTCACCACCTGGCCGGGCCGCCCCAGCTGGACCGGGCTGGACCTCCGTGCCACGTTCCGCTCGCTCTTCCCCGGGAGCCCGGTGCTCTGGGGAGACGACGGAGACCTCGCCGCCCTCGCCGAGGCCCACGACGCGGACTGCCAGGATGTCGTCTACCTCGGAGTCGGCACCGGCATCGGCGGCGGCATCGTCCTCGACGGGCGCCTCTGCCCCGGGACCACCCGCGGCTCCTGCGAGGTCGGCCACGTGATCGTCGACCCGCACGGACCGCACTGCGACTGCGGGCGCCGCGGCTGCGTGCAGGCTGTCGCCTCCGGCCCGGCCACACTGCGCCGGGCCGGCCGCCTCCGCGGAACCGCTGTGAGCTTCGCCGAACTCGCGGACGGCCTTCACCACGACCAGGACTGGGCCACCACGGCGATCGGAGAGACCTGCGACGCCCTCGCGGTGGCGATCGTCAACCTCAACGAACTCGTCCGTCCCGCACTCGTCCTGATCGGCGGCGGATTCGCCGACGGACTCCCCGGCTTCGCCGGCACAGTGGCGGAAAGGGCGCACGCGCTCGCCAGACCGGGCCACCCCGTCGCCCCCGTACGCGCCGCCTCACTCGGTGGCCTGTCGTCCCTGCACGGCGCGGTCCTCCTCGCCCGGGGCACACCCCCCGGGTAGGGGGCTGCGCGGTAGGGGGCCGAGCCAACCCCCTAGGGGTTGTCCGGTTCTGCGGACCCCCCGTAGATTCCCCGAGTAAGGGGAACAATTCGAATGCTGCGGAGTGCTTCGGAGTAGCGCCACCGCGAAACAACCGTAAGGAAATCGCGCTGACGCTGAGCCGATTTTCCGTGTTGACGGACCTTTGACGGTGGGTCGAAATTCACCTGCTGACCGCCGCGACGGGTTGGGTTGAGTGGACAACGAAGAGAAGCTCCGTGAGTACCTGAAGCGGACGACCGCAGATCTGCGCCGCACGCGACAGCGCCTCCGCGACATCGAGGCCCAGGATCAGCAGCCCATCGCCATCGTGGGAATGAGCTGCCGCTATCCGGGTGGAGTGACCGGCCCCGAGGATCTGTGGCAGCTCGTGGCCGCCGGCACCGACAGCATCTCCGCATTTCCGGCCGACCGTGGCTGGGATCTCGGCAACCTTTATGAGGCCGACTCCGGACAGGACGGGAAATCCGCCACCGAAGAAGGCGGATTCCTCCACGACGCCGGTGAATTCGACGCCGGTTTCTTCGGGATCTCCCCGCGCGAGGCGCTGGCGATGGACCCCCAGCAGCGCCTGCTCCTCGAAACCTCGTGGGAGGCGCTCGAACGGGCGGGCATCGACCCGGCCACGCTGCGCGGCAGCCGCACCGGTGTGTTCGCCGGGCTGATGTACCACGACTACGCGGCCCGTCTCGCGGCGGTGCCCGAGGGCGTCGAAGCGTTCCTGGGCGTAGGGAACTCGGGCAGCGTCGTCTCCGGCCGAGTGGCATACACCTTCGGCCTCGAAGGCCCCGCCGTCACGGTCGACACGGCGTGCTCGTCGTCACTGGTCGCCCTGCACCTGGCGGTGCAGTCGCTGCGCAAGGGCGAGTGCACGATGGCTCTGGCCGGTGGCGTGACGGTGATGGCGACGCCCGGCACCTTCGTCGACTTCAGCCGCCAGCGCGGTCTCGCGGGTGACGGGCGGTGCAAGTCGTTCTCGTCGACCGCCGACGGCACCGGGTGGTCGGAAGGCGTCGGCGTCCTGGTGGTGGAGCGGCTGTCGGACGCGCGGCGCAACGGCCATGAGGTCCTGGCCGTGGTACGCGGATCGGCCATCAACCAGGACGGCGCGTCGAACGGCCTGACCGCGCCGAACGGCCCGGCACAGCAACGGGTCATCCGCCAGGCCCTGACCAGCGCGGGCCTGAACGCGGCCCAGGTCGACGCGGTGGAGGCGCACGGCACGGGAACCAGGCTGGGTGACCCGATCGAGGCCCAGGCCTTGTTGGAGACCTACGGCCAGGAGCGTCCGGAGGGCCGGCCGCTGTGGCTCGGCTCGGTCAAGTCCAACCTCGGCCACACCCAGGCCGCCGCCGGTGTGGCCGGTGTGATCAAGATGGTGATGGCGATGCGGCACGGCGTGCTGCCGCAGACGCTGCACGTCGACGAGCCGACACCGCAGGTGGACTGGGCGTCCGGTTATGTCTCTCTGCTGACCGAGCCGGTGGCCTGGCCGGAGACCGGCGAACGGCGACGGGTGGGTGTGTCGTCCTTCGGCGTCAGTGGGACGAACGCGCACGTAATCCTCGAGCAGGCGCCGCAGACGGAGGCAGTGGTCGAGCCCTCCGACCCTGCCACGGTGCCGGTGGTGCCGTGGGTGGTGTCCGCGAAGACGGCCGGGGCGCTCGACGCGCAGGTGGAGCGGTTGTCGGCGTTCGCCGAGGGCCGGAACCCGGTGGATGTCGGGTTCTCGTCGGTGACGACGCGTGCGGTGATGAGTCATCGGGCCGTGATGATCGGTGACCGGGTCGTACGGGGTGCTGCCGCGCCTGGTGGCCTCGCGGTGTTGTTCTCGGGTCAGGGTGCGCAGCGGTCGGGTATGGGCCGTGAGTTGTATGAGGCGTATCCGGTGTTCGCGGACGCGTTCGACGCGGTGTGTGCGGAGTTGGACCGGCATGTGGAGCGGCCGGTTCGTGAGGTGGTGTTCGAGGGTGGCGAGCTGCTGGATCAGACGCAGTTCACGCAGGCGGGACTCTTCGCCCTGGAGGTGGCGCTGTTCCGTCTGGTGTCCGCCTGGGGTGTGAAGCCCGACTATTTGCTCGGACACTCGATCGGTGAGTTGTCGGCCGCACACGTGGCCGGGGTGTTGTCCCTGGAGGACGCGGCGCGGCTGGTGGCCGCCCGAGGCCGTTTGATGCAGGCGTTGCCGGTGGGCGGCGCGATGGTCTCCCTCCAGGCTTCCGAGGACGAGGTCCTGCCGCTGCTGGTCGACGGCGTGTCCATCGCCGCCCTCAACGGACCCTCCGCGACCGTGGTTTCAGGTGACGTGGACGCCGTGCTCGCCATCGCCGCCCATTTCGAGGCGGAGGGCCGTAAGACCAAGCGGCTGCGGGTCAGTCACGCGTTCCACTCACCGCGCATGGACGCCATGCTGGAGGAGTTCCGCACGGTCGCCGAGAGTCTCAGCTTCCATGCTCCGCAGATCCCCGTGGTCTCCAACGTGACCGGCCAGGTCGTGACCGGCGACGAGCTGTGCTCGGCGGACTACTGGGTGCGCCATGTCCGTGGTGCGGTGCGTTTCGTCGACGGTATGCGGGCGTTGCAGGACCAGGGCGTGACCACGTACCTGGAGCTGGGCCCGGACGGTGTCCTGTCCGCGATGGGCCTGGACTGCGTCGAGGACGCGGCGTTCGCGCCCGTGCTGCGCAGGGACCGTGACGAGGCGACCACCCTGGTCACCGCCCTCGCCGAGCTCCACGTACGTGGGAAGTCCGTCGACTGGGCGGCGTACTTCGCCGGCACCGGCGCCCGCCGTGTGGACCTGCCCACCTACGCCTTCCAGCGGGAGCATTTCTGGCTGGCGTCGCTTGCGGCGGGTGGGGTGGATGGGTCGGGGTTGGGTGCGCGTGCGGTTGATCATCCTCTGTTGAGC